>NZ_KV804814.1:193001-247469 GCF_001811455.1 Rothia sp. HMSC065G12 | reverse complement strand
CAGACCCCAACTACACCCCCAATTATGAAGAGCCCGTTTTCTGTGGCACCGGTGATAGTAGTTCCTAGTTTTGCGGTGCGGCAGATGGTATCGACGATGACATTTCCGTTAGGCTGCACAGTAGGTCCTTAGTTTTGTACGGATGGATTAGATACCTTTTTCCTACAAAGCCAAGGACCCCAATATCTTGTGCCACGCCCGAACCCCCGGCGAACTAATCAATGCACTCTAAAACCGGAAGAGCCCTTTTAGTACTACTGGTGGATTTCGGTTTTGGTGGGGATTAACGCCGCCGGCTTCGGTTTTTCCGTTGAGGAGGTCGTTGACTACTTCCCGATGGTGAAATGGGTCGATGGTGAGGTAGAGAGGAACCAGTCACCTGGAAGAGATCGATCCAGTCGTTGGTGTGCAATCTGGGAGGTAGGGTCGCGGGGTCGATTCCTCGCGAGCGCAACCATGATTGTGTTTCTGAACGTGATGAAAACAACCCTGCCCTTCGGAGAATTTCCCCTATCCCGCGTCCCCGGGCAGTGAAAACGGTGTGCACCATCGCCTGAAAGGCTTTGCGCTGCTCTATCGGAATCTTCGGGTCACCCACCCGGCGGATCACTAAGATCCCCCCGTCAACGTTTGGCTGTGGCCGGAAAGCAGGCCTTGGTACCCGAGAACCCAGGTGAAATGTGAACCATGGGGACCACTGAGCCGTCATCATCGTGCTTGCGCCTACCCCGGCCCGGCGGCGAGCGACTTCCCACTGCATGAGGAGTACAGCGTCAGTCCATGCTGGCGCATGCAGCAACTTTCGAAGAATGGCAGTGGTGAGGTGAAAGGGAATGTTTCCCACAATGACGCAGGGAGTGGCGGGTAACCGGAAGTTAAGGAAATCATCATGGACCACTTCGACCGCCGCCGAGGAGGTTTCTTGTGTGATTTTGGCAGCTAGTTTTGCGTCCACTTCAACTGCCGTTATCGCCCTCCCCAAGTGGGCCATCGGGTGAGTGAGGGCACCGCTTCCTGGTCCGATCTCAATGATGGGGCCGGAGGTTTGTTTCACAAGGTCGATGATGGAGTTGATGATCTTGTGGTTGGTGAGAAAATTTTGGCCATGCTCGTGACGGCCGTGTCCGTATGCAGACATCAGGTGTGCTCCTTGGATTTGAAAGGGAGCCGGGCATGACAAATAGCCGCCCGGCTAAAGGACCGGAGCGGTTTTTAACCTACGGGGTAGGAAACCGCCTTAGCGGTTGGTGCGCAACCGCAAGAAAGCGGTACCTGAAATCAACATGGGTCTAATTATATCCATTAAAGGGTTAAGGGTCAAAATGTGTGTCTGGCTCGGCGTGTCGCGGGGGTTAGATTTGGCCTTTTTGAATGCCGATTGAGTGGGTGTAGTCGGTGTCGATAGCGTTGTCGTAGAGGGCTGGGCGTCCTGTTTCGTGGTCGGCTTGGTTCTCGGTTTGGGTCAGGGTGGATACTTTGGCGAGTTGGCCCTGGCCCCAGTCGGACTGCCTGGCGATTCGTACTGGATCGTCAGGCAGTTCCGTTTTTAAGTAGAGCCACCAATCCAGCATGCGGCGTTGTCGTTCGCCTGATCTGCCGCGGTGGGTTCTGGCGAGCAGTTTGAGCTGGGCGTTGATGCCGCCTTCTAAGCTGTTGGTGGTGGATTTGATCCGCTCGGGCGCAAGGACTCCTGCTGGCGGGTTGAGGTAGACAAACAGCATCTCGGACCGCCAAAGATGGTTGAGGCTGTTGTAGGCCTTGCGCACGTTGTGGTGGGTCCACACGCGGGTCCATGCACCTGTTTTGGGGTCTTTGATCATGGTTTTCTCGTTCATCCATTCCCGGTAGATCGTTGAAAACTCGTGCAGTTGCACACCCCACGCGGCGGCTTCATCCAGTGTGGTGATCCGGGTCAGTTTCAGCGCAAGTCGGTAGATGGTGCGCCCGGCATCGGTGCGTGGGTTGGTGGTGGTGTAGCGGCGGACCACGCGTTGGGCGTGGACGAGGCAGCGTTGAATTTTCGTAGTCGGCCAGCACTTTTTGATTGCGCTGTATGCGCCTTGGCCGCCGTCGATGACGGCGATGAGTGGGGCTTCGATGCGTTCAAGCAGCAGTTGGTAGTCGCGGGTGGTTTCGTGTTTGCACCAGTGCCAGGCGATCACGTGGTCGATGGTCGCCGCGACGATCAGGCAGCCACCGGCGGTGTAGGTGCCATCGAGAAATACCTGGTCGTAGATCCGCTTGTGGTGGCCGGCGGTGGGGTCAGGCACATCAACGAGCCAGCACCACTTGAAGCGCCGCTTCATGGTGGCGCGGCTAACACCGTTTCGTTTGGCTAGGTCGTCGAGTGATATTGCGGTGGTGCAATGCTCGATGAACTGGGTGAACACTGCCGCGTTGGTGATGTCGTTTCGACGTTTGACGCTGGAGGCGCCGCATTGTTTGCAGCGCCATCTGGTGGTGCCTTTGCTGGTGGTGCCGTTGCGTTTCATTTCACCGCCGCAGTGGCAGCGTGGTTGGTTCTTCGACATTGCGACACCACACCACGCCGCGCATAGCACATCACGGCTGCCACACCGAGGATTTCCCGTCGGGGGCTAGATATATGCTTCCGGAGCATATACTTTCCGGAAACCTACAGGTCAATCCGTGAAAATCCGCGATTCCGGACACACATTTTGACCCTTAACCCTGGCTTGTGGTCCCACGGGTGTTCCGGGCGCCGGAGGGCCGGGCCGCTGTGTGTGCCGGTGGGCGGCGGCCCGCCCGCGAGATCGCCACACGCGAGCTGCGCTCGGCGCGTCGTCTCGAAGCCCGGCCAGGCCCCGCCACCGCCCATCAATTTCGCACGTAATTCCCCTACGGCTTGTTCAAACATTGAATTTGCGTCGTTGGAATTGCAACGTTTTTGGGGTGTCTCGAAAAATGACCACGATAAATTACGTGCGAAATGTGGGTGGCGGTGATGTTCTTGCTCCCGTGGGCACCACAGCCAGGCCCCGTGCCTCGAAGCGTTCCCTGTCCTCAGTTTCGCATGCAATTCCCTGACACCTGCAGTTCGTCACTTAGCGAAAAGCCTGGAATTTCAACGATTACATTTCAAAGCATGAAGTGTGCGCGGGGGAATTGCATGCGAATATGTGCCGATCGGGCCCACGTGCGTGTGAAAGGTCCTTCATGTCGGCTCGGTGCCCACTGCCGGACCCTGGCAGCCCGCCTATCTCGCATCCCACACCCCATATAGTTGAAGATTCAACCGCAACCCCATAGGCTGAACCCATGAAATACTTCGGATTCCTGAGCTTCGGCCACTACTCGAACGGCGGCCGCCACGGCATCACCGCCGCCGAGTCCCTTCACCAGGCGATCGACCTGTCCGTCGCCGCCGACGAGCTCGGCGTCAATGGCGCCTTCTTCCGCGTCCACCACTTCGCCCCGCAGGCGGCCGCGCCCATGCCGCTCCTCTCCGCCATTGCCTCGCGCACGAAGGCCATCGAGGTCGGAACCGGCGTCATCGACATGCGCTACGAGAACCCCCTCTACCTCGCAGAGGAGGCCGCCGCCCTGGACCTGATCGCGGACGGCCGCACCGCCCTCGGCGTCTCCCGCGGCGCGCCCGAGATCGCCAACAAGGGATGGGAATCCTTCGGCTACTGCTCCGAAGAGCGAAACGGTGCTGACCTCGCCCGCGCCCACTACGAGCGATTCCTCGACGCCATCGACGGCCACCCCATGGCCGAGGCTGCGCCGCTTCACGAGCAGTACCCGACGCAGATGAACCCGGGCACGCCCATGCCGGTGCTCCCGCACTCGCCCGGCCTGCGGTCCCGGATCTGGTACGGCGCGGGATCCAACGCCTCGGCGATCCAGGCGGCCCGCGACGGTGTCAACCTCATGAGCTCGACCCTGGTCTTCGAGCATGGGGATAAGCCTTTCGGTGATATCCAGGCCGAGCAGCTGCGCGCCTACCGTCAGGCGTGGGTAGAGGCCGGCCATGACTGGGTGCCGCGCGTGTCCGTGTCGCGCTCGATCTTCCCGCTCCTGTCCGAGCGTGACCGCGGCCTGTATGGCCTGAGCGCCTCGGGAGACCAGGTCGGACACCTCGACTCGGGCATTGCGACCTTCGGGCGCACGTACGCGGCAGACCCCTCGACGCTCATTCAGCAGCTGAGCCAGGACCGCGCCCTTGCGGAGGCCGACACCCTCCTCCTGACGATCCCCAACCAGCTCGGATTCGAGGAAAACTGGTCGATTATCCGTAACTTCGCGGAGTATGTGGCCCCCGCGCTCGGGTGGGAGCCGGCGCGTCCGGGCGTCCTCCCGACGGGTTACGACATTGACGAGGTCGTGGCCGAGTAGCCGGTCCCGTGCCTCGACGTGTTCCCTATCCTCAGTTTCGCATGCAATTCCCTGACATCTGCAGTTCGTCACTTAGTGAAAAGCCCGGAATTTCAACGATTATATTTCAAAGCATGAAGTGTGCGCGGGGGAATTGCATGCGAGTTTTTGGGGTAGCGGGCACATTGATACCTTCTGGTCGCGCAGCTGGAACCCGCGAGCCAGGTTGGCCGGTTGTCTGAAACCGCCATCGCCTTTGCTCGCTCGTGCTCGTGTGGGATTGAAACCGTCATCGCCTTTGTGGGTGCGAAATGGGTGTTTTTGGTGCAGTTTTCGGGTGCAGAGGTGATGCCGGTTTCAATGGTTGCTGTTCAGGGGCGCGCAGTGGTGTTGTCGGTCTCAAAGTCGCCACGTTGTCGCTCCTCTTGCGCGAAAAAGTTCGCCCGGCGTGGCCTGATGTGTGCGTGAGCGCGAAAAAGTTCGCCCTGCGCGCTCACAATGGCTCAAAATTGGCGTTTTTACGCTTGCTGGGCGAACTTTTCGCGGAAATGCCGCTGAGGGGGCTGTGTTGGGCGAGTTCTTTCGCGCCAATCGGCCCTGCGCCCAGGTCTTGTAGGCGATGTGGCGCACGAGGCTGGCTGCGGTGGGGGTTTTGCAGCATTAGAAGCTGGTTGGCGGCGTGTTGCCGGCGTGTCGTACCTCTAATGACGCCATTTCCCCCGTTTGGTGACGGCCCGGCCAAGCCGAGCGCCGCAAGCGCGCGGAGCACGTGCGGCAGCCGCGACAACTGGACATTAGGTCAGCGGCTGCTGTATAGTTCAGTGCATGCTGACCATTGCTTCGCGTCTTGACGTCATGAACCGGCTCGGCCGGGCCATGGCCGACCCGACGCGCTCCCGCATCCTGATGTCCCTGCTTGACGGCCCGAGCCACCCTGCGGTGCTCTCGCGCGAGCTGGGGCTGACCCGATCGAACGTGTCCAACCACCTGACCTGCTTGCGCGACTGTGGGATCGTGGTCGCCGAGCCCGAGGGCCGCCAGACTCGCTACGAGATCGCCGACCCGCACCTGGCCGCGGCGCTGACGGCACTGGTCGATGTGACCCTCGCCGTGGACGAGAGCGCGCCGTGCATCGACCCGGCCTGCTCGGTGCCGGGCTGCTGCGCCGCGAGCAGTTCGGGGGACGCCTCGTGAGCGCCGCCTGCGGCTGCGACGAGCCGACGACCAGCCCCGCGGACGAGGCAGAGGAGGCAGAGCGCCCGTGGTGGCGTGATCCCGGCCTGGTCGTGCCGATCCTCTCCGGCGTCGCGTTCGGCACTGGCCTGGCGCTGGAGTGGTCGGGGCTGCACATCGCGGCGCTGGTCGCGTTCTGGGCGGGCCTGCTGCTGGGCGCGTACACGTTCGTGCCCGGTGCGATCCGGAATCTCGTTGTGAAGCGCAAGCTCGGGATCGCGCTGCTGATGACGATCAGCGCCGTGGGCGCGGTGATCCTCGGCTACGTCGAGGAGGCGGCCGCGCTGGCGTTCCTCTTCTCGATCGCCGAGGCCCTGGAGGACAAGGCGATGGACCGCGCCCGCGGCGGGCTGCGCGCGCTGCTGAAGCTCGTGCCGGAGACCGCGACCGTGCTGCGCGACGGGACCTCCGCCTCGGTCCCGGCTAGGGAGATCGCCGTCGGCGACGTGCTGCTGGTCCGCCCTGGCGAGCGGGTCGCGACCGATGGGCTGGTCCGCTCGGGTCGGTCGAGCCTGGACACTTCGGCGATCACCGGTGAATCGATCCCGGTCGAGGTCGCGCCCGGAGAAGCGGTGTCGGCGGGCGCGATCAACAGCGCCGGCGTGCTGGAGGTCGAGGCGACCGCCGCGGGCACCGACAACTCGCTGACCACGATCGTGGAGCTGGTAGAGCAGGCCCAGGCCGAGAAGGGCGACCGAGCCCGGATCGCTGACCGGATCGCCCGCCCGCTGGTGCCCGGCGTGATGGTCCTCGCCGTCCTCGTCGGCGTGCTCGGGTCCCTGCTCGGCGACCCGGAGACCTGGATCACCCGCGCCCTGGTCGTCCTCGTCGCGGCCAGCCCCTGCGCGCTGGCGATCGCGGTGCCCGTCACCGTGGTCTCCGCGATCGGCGCGGCGACCAAGTTCGGCGTCGTCATCAAGAGCGGGGCCGCCTTCGAGCGCCTCGGCGGCATCCGGCACCTGGCCGTGGACAAGACCGGCACTCTGACCCGCAACCGGCCCGAGGTAACCGCCATCGTCGCCGCCCATGGGTTCGACGATGCGCAGGTGCTTGCTTGGGCTGCCGCCGTGGAGCAGCACTCGACGCACCCACTCGCCGCCGCCATCGCCGCCGCGGGCCGGGGAACCCCCGCCGCGCAGGACGTGGCCGAGGAGGCCGGGCACGGCATCGGTGGCTTGGTCGACGGCCGCAGGGTGGCGGTGGGCAGTCCGCGCTGGATTGACGCCGGTCCGCTCAAGGCCCGGGTCGAGGACCTGGAGGCCGAGGGGCAGACCTGCGTGCTCGTCACCGTCGACGGCTTCCTGGCCGGGGCGATCGGTGTCCGCGACGAGCTGCGCCCCGAGGTCCCCGAGGTCGTGCGGACCCTGCGCGACCAGGGCGTCGAGGTGAGCATGCTCACCGGCGACAACTCCCGCACCGCTGCTGCGCTGGCGAAGCTGGCCGGGATCGGCGACGTGCACGCCGAGCTGCGTCCCGAGGACAAGGCTCGCATCGTCGCCGGGTTCTCGGAGACGTCGCCGACCGCGATGATCGGCGATGGCATCAACGACGCGCCCGCCCTGGCCGGGGCGACCGTGGGCATCGCGATGGGCGCGACCGGCTCCGACGCCGCGATCGAGTCCGCCGACGTCGCCTTCACCGGCCACGACCTCGGCCTTATCCCGCAGGCTCTGCGCCACGCCCGCCGCGGCGGCAGGATCATCAACCAGAACATCGTGCTGTCCTTGGCGATCATCACTGTGCTGCTGCCGCTGGCGATCACCGGCGTGCTCGGCCTGGCAGCGGTCGTCCTCGTGCACGAGGTCGCCGAAGTCGTCGTCATCGCCAACGGACTGCGGGCTGCGCGTGCCCGCAAGCAATAGGTGTTCCGTCCAACGCCATAACTCAGACATGCGCTACGAGAACCCGCTGTATATGGCCGAACTCGCCGCGATGGCCGACCTGATTTCTGCCGGGCGCCTGCAGCTGGGTGTCTCACGCGGCTCGCCCGAATCCGTTATCCGCGGTTTCGAGAGCTTCGGTTATTTCCCCGCCGAGGGTGAAGATGAGAGTGCGATGGCACGTCGTCACCTCGACATCTTCATGAAGGCAATCCAAGGCGAAGGCATGGCACCCTCCGCGCGGGTGCAGGGCAAGTACGCCCCCGTGCAGCCGCAGTCGCCCGGCCTGAGCGAGCGCATCTGGTGGGGCGCGGGAACTGACAGCACCGCCGTATGGACCGCACAGCAGGGGCTAAATCTCATGTCTTCAACGCTGATGCTCGAAGATAAAGGTGTGCCTTTCGATCAGCAGCAGGCGGAGCAGATTCGCCTCTACCGCGAGGAATGGGCCAAGGCAGGGTATACCCGCGTGCCGCGTGTTTCGGTCTCGCGTTCGGTTATCCCCATTATTGATGCCGATTCGGCGCGTTATTTTGGCCGCCGCGCGCAGGAAGATTCGCAGGATTACACCGGTATTATCGACAACACCTTCTCGCGGTTTGGGCGCAGCTATATTGGCGAACCCGATCTGATTGCCGAAGAACTCGCCCGTGATGCTGCCGTTCAGGCGGCAGATACCGTGCTGCTGACCGTGCCGAACCAGTTGGGTGTGGACTTTAACTTGCGCATGCTCGAATCCATTGTGAAGGACATCAAACCCGCGCTGACGGTAAAGGCATAGCGGAGTTCCGTTCCCGCAAAATCGGGTGGGAACACCTGCTCGCGGCGTTAAGAAACGGGGCGCTTAGAATGGGGAGTATGGCTGATGAACTGTACTCCCGCATCCCCGACACCCCCATAAGCGACGATACCGCCCGGCTTGAGCGAATCCGGGGTGCCCTTGAGAGGCTTAACTACAGCTACGACGGGGTGCGTGACCTGCTGGGGGAGCGCGCTTTTGAGGCAATGGCGCGCGACCAGGTTGTGCCCGGCACCTGGCGGGTACAGAACATCCTTGATGATGCACACACCACCGACCCCGACCGCCGCCTGGCGCGCATGATCGGGTTTTTCCTGTTCGCACGCACCCTAACCCGCGCGGAACTTGCCGATGCGCTCGGCGGCGAACCCGCGCTGAATGACCTTATTGCGGCAAACCTCGTGGAACCGGCGGAGTCAGAAAATACCCACACCCCAGAGAACCCCGGCGAAGAACCGCAGTACCACGCCGTGTTTGACCTGCGACCGCATTCGGCTGATGACGGCACCGAGCTGTGGGTGGCCTCTGATTTGGGGGCGCATCAGCGACCCGGGGTGCTGCGCAAAGATCACGTGCTGGGTATCGGGCAGGCATCCCTAACCCTGGCGCAGATTACCGAGCGCACCCCCGTGGCGCGCGCCCTTGACGTGGGAACCGGCTGTGGTATTCAGACCTTCCACCTGCTCGCCCACGCAGACCACGTAACGGCCACCGATATTTCGCCGCGTGCCCTCGCTTTCGCCCGATTTAACCTGCTGTTGAACGCTCCGGCCCTGAAACTCGACCCGCAGAACCTTGAAGCCCGCGTCAGCCTTCGACAAGGCTCTTTGCTGGAACCCGTGGCGGGGGAGCAGTTTGACCTTGTGGTCTCGAACCCGCCGTTCGTCATTACCCCGCGCCGCGCAGACGAAAGCAGCGACGACCAGTTTACATACCGTGACGGCGGGCTGCCCGGCGACGATATTGTCAGCACGCTTATTCGGCGCATCCCCGAGGTGCTGGTGCCCGGCGGGCGCGCCCAGATGCTCGGCAACTGGGAAATTCACCGCGACAACACAGGCGAAGCGCAGCCCTGGGATGCGCGCCTGCGCACCTGGTTCGCCGAATCAGCCACCGGCACCCCGAGCGAAGCGTGGGTAATTCAGCGCGAAGTGCTCACCCCCGAATCCTATGCGGAAACCTGGCTCAAAGACGCGAGCGAAAACCGTGACCGCGACCACTACGAGAGCACCTACCGAGCCTATCTCGACGACTTTAAAAACCGGAACGTTCATTCTATTGGGTTCGGGATGCTCTGGCTCCGCCGCCCGGCGCACACCACCGAAACCGCACCCCTGAACCGGTTTGAAGACATCACCTACCCCATAGCCCAGCCCATCGCGCAAAGCATCACCGAGGCCGTGACACGCTTCGACCGCCTCACCGCCCTGACCGATCAGGCGCTCGCCGAAGCCCACCTGGTGGTCGCCGAAGACGTGACCGAAGAACGTCACGGTCGCCCCGGCGCCGAGCATCCGAACGTAATTCTGCTGCGTGCCGGATCCGGGCTGTGCCGCACAATTCTGCTCTCAACCGAAACCGCCGGGTTCGTCTCCGCATGCGACGGCGAGCTGAGCATCGGGCAGATTTTAGGTGCGCTCGCCGTGCTTCTCGGCTGGGAAGACTACACGCCGGATGCGCGCGCCGCCTTCGGCACCGAGAACGAGCATCCGCGCGACACCCTGCTGGTCGCTGTTCGAGAACTTATCGAAAAAAGTTTTCTGCACTTCGCGGATGAAAACAGCTGACCCCCGGCACCCCAGCGGCGGACCCGTAAAACACGCCTTTGCCGCGCCGAACATCACAAATTTCGGCACGAAGAAACCCCTACACTAAAAGAATGACTATGCAAGACACCCCAGACACCACCAAGAAAATGAGCGCCGAAGACTGCTGGGCGCGCCTGCAGGCCAACAACCTAGGGCGACTCGTGCTCACCGACGGCAACTTCGTAGACGTGCTGCCGGTCCTCTACGGGGTAGCCGACCACGAAATCTACCTGCGCACCACCCGCGGCGACCGTTTCTCCGCCGTGGTCATGAGCCGCCGCGTCTCCTTTGAAATCGACGAGGAACTAGAGAACGGCATCCGCTCCGTGATCGTGCAGGGCGTGGCGCACTGGCTGCCGCCCGAAATGACCCCGCCGCTCGTGCACACTTTCGGTCTGCGCCACTACGAAAGCGGGCACCTCATGCAGTGGGTGCGCATTGTGCCGCGCAAAGTGTACGGCCGCGAATACCCGCTTCTTCCCGCCCAGGGCGAAGGATATTTTCCATACAACTAATTTCGCCCGCCAGCTCGCCTAAGGCCCATATCTACGGTTGCCAACTCGATACAGACGTGCATAATAACTGGTATCGTTGCATCCACACCCTTAATCCAAACACAAGCTGTAAAACGTGATAAGACACATGCGTGATAAGCGCACCTAATAGGCGTAACCGCCAGAATGTGCGCTATTGTTGTATCGCATCTACACCATACAAATATGAGGAGAGCCGTGCCCACCAAGGCAAAGAACGGAAAAGCGCTGCTGATCGTTGAGTCACCATCGAAGGTGAAGACTATCAGCGGTTATTTAGGCAACGAATTTCTGGTGGATTCGTCCATGGGACATATTCGTGACCTGCCGCAGCCTTCCGAACTGCCCGAAAACCTGAAAAAGGGCCCGGTCGGCAAGTTCGCGGTCAATATCGACGACGATTTTGACCCCTACTATGTGGTTAACCCCGACAAAAAGAAAAAAGTCGCCGAACTCAAACGCAAACTCAAAGACGTTGATGCCCTCTACCTCGCAACCGATGGTGACCGCGAAGGTGAAGCGATCGCCTGGCACCTCAAAGAGGTTCTGAAACCCAAGGTTCCCGTCTACCGCATGACCTTCCCCGAAATCACCCGCGAAGCCATTGAACGCGCCTTCGGGGAACTGCGCGATGTTGACCTGCACCTGGTCGATGCTCAAGAGACCCGCCGTATTCTTGACCGTATCTACGGTTACGAAATCTCACCCGTACTGTGGCGCAAGGTCGGCCGCGGCCTATCCGCGGGTCGCGTGCAGTCCGTGGCAACACGCCTCGTTGTTGAGCGTGAACGCGAACGCATGGCCTTCGTCGCCGCCAACTACTGGGATCTGACCGGGCATTTCATCACCACCAGCAACGAGGGCTTTGACGCCAAACTCGTGGCGGTCGACGGCACCCGAGTTGCCACCGGTAAAGACTTCGCCGATGACGGCACCCTCACCTCCACTAAGGTCACCCACCTCTCAGAAGCGGATGCGCGCACCCTCGCCGAAGCCCTCACCGCCGCTCCCTTCTCGGTGCGCTCGGTCGAAACCAAACCCTATAAACGCCGCCCCGCCGCGCCGTTCACCACCTCAACCCTGCAGCAGGAGGCGGCACGCAAGCTGCGCTTCTCATCGCGCGTGACCATGCAGGTTGCCCAGCGCCTCTACGAGAGCGGCTACATCACCTATATGCGTACCGACTCGGTGGCACTCTCAGACCAGGCCGTGAAGGCGGCACGCCGCCAAGCATCCGAACTCTACGGCACCGAATACGTGCCCTCCGCGCCGCGCACCTACGCCTCCAAGAGCAAAAACGCGCAGGAGGCGCACGAAGCAATCCGCCCCGCGGGTGACGCTTTCCGCACTCCCGACGCCGTGCGCGGCACGCTCTCCAACGACGAATACCGACTGTACGAGTTGATCTGGAAGCGTACCATCGCCTCACAGATGGCAGACGCCACCGGTTCGACCGCATCCGTGCGGTTAGGGGCAACTGCCTCCAACGGGCGCGACGCCGAGTTCGCAGCATCCGGCACCGTTATCACCTTCCGCGGCTTCCTCGCCGCCTATGAGGAAGGTGTAGACGCAACCCGCCTGGCAGAACGCGACGCCAAGAACGCTGAGAAACGCCTGCCTGCGCTCGCGCAGGGCGACTCGCTCACCGCCGAAAAACTCGAAGCCGCCGGGCATGAGACCCTGCCCCCGCCCCGCTACACTGAGGCTTCGCTCGTGAAAACTCTTGACGAGCTGGGCATCGGGCGCCCTTCCACCTACGCCGCCGTGATTTCAACGATTATGGATCGCGGCTATGTGCAGGTGCGTTCCGGCTCGCTCGTGCCTTCGTGGACCGCGTTCTCGGTGGTGCGCCTGCTCGAAACCAGTTTTGGCCCCTACGTGAACTACGAGTTCACCGCGCAGATGGAAGAAGACCTTGACCGCATTGCCCGCGGCGAAGAATCGCGCGTGGAGTGGCTGGGCGACTTCTACTTCGGCGGCGGGGTGCAGAAGAAACGCGGGCTCAAGCCGATCGTGGATAATCTGGGCGATATTGATGCCCGCGATATTAACTCGATCCGCATTGCTGACGGCATTGTGCTGCGTGTAGGTAAATTCGGTCCCTACCTTGAGGCTGAAGGCACCGTCAATACCGAAACCGGTGAGGTTTCTGACCCCGTGCGCGCCAACGTTCCCACCGATTTGGCGCCCGACGAGCTGACCGCTGAGAAGGCGAAAGAGCTGCTTGAGCAGGGCAAATCCGATGGGCGCGTGCTCGGCACCGATCCCGCCTCTGGGAACCAGATTATCGCCCGCGACGGGCGCTACGGCCCGTACGTTACCGAAGTTATCGAAGAGATGACGGAGGAGCAGATTCAGGCCTACCTGGATGCGCAGCCTACCGAATACTACAAGAACGGCAAACCCAAGCCGAAGAAGAAGCCCAAGCCCGCTAAGCCGCGCACCGCATCGCTTTTCAAATCTATGGATTTGGCGACCGTAACCCTAGAGGATGCGCTCAAGCTCATGAGCCTGCCGCGTGTGCTCGGTACCGATGCGGAAGGCAACGAAATCACCGTGCAGAACGGGCGATTCGGCCCGTACCTGAAGAAGGGCACCGACTCGCGGTCGATTGGATCTGAGGAAGAAATCTTCACGATCACCCTTGAACAGGCGCTCGATATTTATGCGCAGCCTAAACAGCGCGGACGCGCCGCCGCTAAGCCCCCGCTCGCCGAGCTCGGTGTAGACCCGAACAGCGAGAAGAATATCGTGGTCAAAGACGGACGATTCGGGCCGTACATTACCGACGGCGTTACCAACATTACGGTGCCGCGCTCGGAAACCATCGAATCGCTCACCCATGAGCGCGCCGTCGAACTGCTTGCCGAAAAGCGCGCTAAGGGGCCTGCGAAGCGTAAGACTGCGGCGAAGAAGACGACCGCCAAGAAGAGTACCGCGAAGAAAACGACCGCTAAAAAGTCCACTACTGCAAAGAAGACTGCGGCGAAGAAGGCCTAGTCCTTTCTTCTTCCCAACAATACGGATGCGCTACTCACGAAAGCGTGGGCTACGTATCCGTATTGTTGCGCTTGGCAAGATTTACATGGATGCGCGACTTGCGCTCGCTTTACAAGGCGACCAGTCACGACGGCTCCGCTTCGCTTTGCCGTGCGCGACAGCCTTAGGCGCTCGCTGCTAGTCGCACTCTCTGGCCTGTGTGTGCATCCAGGTGCGGCGGGCGAACCCGCGCAGACCCGGCGGTGGATTGCGCGCATCATGCGGCGACTTATGCCACACTTAATGAAGTTGTACGTTATCCCGGCGGTGGCTGGGGGATAGGAGCGCGCCGTGCGCCTCGGTGTTCTTGATGTTGGCTCAAATACTGTTCACCTGCTGTTGCTTGACGGCCACCCGGGCGCCCGCCCCGAGCCGTACGCTTCGCATAAGATTCCGCTGCAGCTGGTGCAGTATTTGACACCGTCGGGTGATATTTCTGATGAAGGCCGCGCCGCGCTGACCGAGTTCGTGAAGTCTGCGCGCGATTTCGCCATTGAGAATAATGCCGAAGACCTGCTCGCCTTTGCGACCTCCGCTATTCGTGAGGCCGGTAACGGTGCCGAGGTTCTGCAGCATGTGCGGCGGAAAACCGGGGTGAGCCTGAGCGGGATTTCAGGCGATCAAGAGGCCGCTATCACCTATTTCGCGGTGCGCCGCTGGCAGGGGTGGGGTGCGGGGCGCATCCTGAATTTTGATATTGGGGGAGGGTCTTTCGAGTTCTCCACGGGCACGGATACCCTACCGGATGCGGCAATGTCGGTGCCGCTGGGTGCCGGTCGCCTGACCCGCGAGTTCTTTGATGAGCAGCCCCCTTCGCCGAAGCAGACGAAGCGGCTGCGCAGGTATGTGCGTGAGCAGATTGAGCCGGTGGCGCAGCAGCTGCTGGCGTTTGGTGAGCCGAATATGGTGGTGGGCACCTCGAAAACATTCCGTTCGCTGGCTCGTATTTGCGGGGCGGCACCGTATTCTGCGGGGCCGCATGTAAAGCGTGAGATGCATGTGACGGATTTGCGCTTGTGGACTCGCCGCATGGAGGCTATGGCTCCCGCCGAGCGCGCTGACCTGCCCGGTGTTTCCCGGATGCGCGCCGACCAGGTTCTCGCGGGTGCAATGGCGGCTGAGGCCGCGATGGAGATGTTCGGTGTGGAAACGATGCGTGTTTGCCCCTGGGCGCTGCGTGAGGGCCTTATTTTGAGGCGCCTGGAGCACCTGGCGGAGGGCACCAGCACCCCGCTGGACCCGAAGACCCTGGTGGGGGAGTAGAGACGCACTTAGCGGGTTAGGGAAGCAGAGGCTAATGAGCGACCGGGCTAATGAGCCGCTCCACGAGGGCTACCATAAGGTCCTTTTCTTTCGGGTTGCTCATGGCGACCATTAGGGTCATTGCCGCTAGGGCGTTGTTCGAGACAAGAGGTGTGCCATCCGCCGAAAATAGCAGGTTATTCCGGGATAAAAACTCAATGAACAAGACTGCTGCGCTGCGCTTATTACCGTCAACCAGTGGGTGGTCTTTAACCATAAGGTACAGTAAATTCGCTGCCTTTTGTTCGGTAGTTTGGTAGAGATCCTGACCCGCGAAGCTCTGGTAGATGGTGGCGACAACCGATTTGAGTTTATCCCCGTTTTCGATCCCGAAAAGCCTATCTTGCGGGAATTCGCTGCGGGCGCGGGCAATGATCGCCTGCGCTTCGGTATGAGTGAGCTGCCACACTGGCGCGTTCCCGGTGGGCTCGCTGTCAGAAAGCGTGCCTTCGTCGTAGTCGCGCAGGGCTTGCAGGCTCGGTAGATAGGCTGCGAGTACTTCACCAGTACCGGCCACGAGGTGGTTATCTGCCCGCGCCATGACCTCTACAATCTGCCCAAGCTGCTCAAGCCGCTGCCGGTTGATGCTGTACCCCTGCACCAAGTATTCGCGCAGGCGTTTGGTGGCCCAGATACGGAACTGTGTGGCCGTCGCTGACTTGACGCGGTAGCCCACGGAGATAATGGCATCAAGGTTGTAGTGCTCAACACTTCGCGTTACATTGCGCGTACCTTCGTGTCGAACTATCCGGAATTTCCGGATAGTTGCCTCTTTCTCCAGCTCACCGCTAGAAAATACGTTGGACAGGTGCTCGCTGATGGTACGCACATCTACATCGAATAGCTCGGCCATCTGCCGTTGGCTCAACCACACCGTCTCGCCTTCTAGACGAACATCGACGGCGGGTTGATCGGCATGCGGCTGGTAGATAATGATGGAGTTATTAATTTCGTTCATGTGACAAGAGTTACGGTGGATATGTGTTTCCATTATGGCATGAATTCAGCCGGAATTAATTGGGCATAGCCCACCCATAAATTTTAGGACCACTGGGAGAGAAACAGCGTGCAGTAGCATGTAAAAAGGCCCTGTGCTGACTTGTGAACTGGACTATATCTATATTGAGGAGTTTTTGTGCCTATCTATAAGCCTGAAGAATACCCGAGCGTGATCGAGCGTATTAAGACTAAAATTGCTCAGAAGAATATCAGCATGGGGCCTACCATTTCGGAGGCAGACATTATTGCTTTTGAGCGTGCCTGCAACACCCGCCTGCCGCAGGCGTACCGGCTGTTTCTGCTGGAGGTTGGTGACGGCTGGAACGACCCGGAGACGGAGAGCATCAGCGCCAGCCCCATTCACCGGCTCGCAGAGATTGAGCACAAAGACCTTTCCCTCCCCATGACGCTCACGGACGGCTGGGTTTGGGAGGATGAGGAGGACGAAGAGCAGCTTAGCGACGAGTCCTTTGAACGTAAGCTGGGGAACCAGGGTGTTGAGCTCATGGATGAAGGGTGCGGCATGACCTATGAGCTGATTACCGCCGGGCCGTGCGCCGGTGAGGTGTGGAGCTTCTCGGATGTGGGCGTTAGCCCCTGCTGTGAACGCCAGGACTTCCTGGGCTGGTTTGAGCTCTGGCTGGATAGTGACGGCGACCCTGACTATTTCAAGGATTATGTCTACGAAGAAGGCGAATAGTATATGCCGTGGGAAAACTATCAGAGTCTGCTCAAAGACCAGATGTTGATGCGACTGGAGCACCTTAGTAAAAGTACTAGTACGTCGTTGGATTTGGGGGGGGATTCGTGCATTGAGCAATAATTTTTTATATGCGTCATAATAGGTAGTTGAGTATTTAGTTTTCTCCCATATTTTCTTGATTGGATATTTTAATACCATTTTGAAAAACTATCGTTGTTACTTCTTTGCACCATTTATAAAGCTCTTTATTATTTTCTTTGAAAAGTTTAGTATACTTATCCTTTTCATGAATATTTTGGGCAGATTTAAAATTATCTTTTGTGATGTATATTTTATTAATTATTTGGTTGTATTCTTCTAGTTTTTCAGGCATTAATGAATCTAGGGAATTACAATATTTTAGTAAATTAGACATATCTAGAGGGTCTTGGTTTCCTTGTAAGGTAATACTAAAATTATTTCCAACAGTAGGAAATAAAGTTATATGTCGATTTATTTTATCGTACTCTGGACGAGGGTCTGTATACGTGGGGTAATCATGAGTAAATATTGGCTCTTCTTTATAAGAGACGGAGCCATGTAAATCCAATGCCTTATAGAATACAGAACCATCAAAATAATGGGATCCATGGAATGCGGAATAACTAAAATCAGCTTTATCTATATACATAGAGTTTCGAAAATCTGCTAGTGCTTTGTAGAGTGAGGCCCCGATTAAAACTTCACTATGATAAATAGAATTGCTGAAGTCAACTTTACCATTATATGTAGTATGTTCGCCGAATGTAACCGGTTCATAGTATATAGAATCATGGAATTCAGATTTTGCTTCATAGGTGGAATGAGTAAAGCTAGAGGTTTTGAGATATATAGAATTACTAAAATTTGCCTCTTTATAATATTTTGAATTATTGAAAGCTGTTATATTTTTATATATTGAATCATGAAAATATACACTATTGTAATATGTTGAATGATTTGCTAAAAATCCATGATTGTAAACTGAGAAGTCTAGATTAGCAGGTTTATAGTATGTTGAATCATTGAAAGCTGCGTACCCATCGTAAGAAGATTCTCCGAAATCTACTTCGCCTTTGTAAACTGAGTTGTTGAACTCTACGCCACGTTTGTGTAGGCAGTTTCTAAAATACGCTGCTTGATTGTATATGGATTCACTAAAATATGATATTTTTGAGTTTTCTTTTTCTTTTGGATTAAGTAAGAATTTTGAATTTGATACATCTAATTTATTTTCCCAATATGATTTACTAAAGTTTATGTCGTAAAAAAATACACTCCCCGAGAAATTATATTCAAAAATAGACCACGAGCCTTTGTATATTTTATTTTCATTGAATTTATTATCAATAGAAAATTTCTCTGTACTGTTTTTGGGGATCCACTGTATATTTTTATGTATTTGATTAATAATACTGAGGCGAACGTCTGCTTCGGAATCTAATATGGCTTTGTCTATGTAGAATTCTTCTTTTTTATCTTTATATATCCCTTCAGGTGTAGGGCTGTCCTGAGATAACTCATCATAATGAGAAGCAAGAGTAAATGGGGAACGTATGTAGGCGCAGAGGTTATTAATAATAACCTGCCCCTCTTTAAATCTTTCATCATCGGATAGGCTCTTTTCTTCAAGCCACTCATCTACGAGCCCAACAAGTGTGTATACGCCGCCCATGCGGATAGGGGCCTTCTCATCGCCCAGCTGTTCCACCGCTTTGGTGTACCGTTCTCGGCGTTCTGCTTTACGTTCTTTGAAAGCATTTTCATCGAATTGTCGGATTTGTTCTTTGAGAACTTCCGCCTGGTGCTCTTGGTTTTTGAGAGCTGCATTAATATCTGCATTTGCTTTGGTGCGGTCATTAGTATTCTTGCGGTAGGTTTCAAGTAGACCGAGTGCGGCGATCACACCGCCGGTCGTATACAGGAGCGCTAAACGTAGGTTACTTTGTGCAAGAAGCTGTTCAGCCGTTTTCTCTTGGAAAAAAATAACTGGTAGAAAAATCATGAGAACTAGGCCTAACGCCGCTCCACTAACCAGAAGCCATGGAAAAGCCTTCTCAAACCACGCCATAAACTTGGGTTGCTGATATACCTCTGGACTATCAGACGATTTAGTCTCTACATCTTCGCGTTCTTCTGGCATTGGCGATCTGCTCCTCAAGGTGGATAGTGTGTGTTCCTTTTTCACCCTACCGCATCTTCAGCTCACCTTTCAGATTTTCCTGAATTTTGGCCCAAGGTTTACCTGCAAATCTTTGCTGAACAGGCAGGTAGCGGCATAGTCCTGTGCATATTCAGAGGTCGTTGCGGGTTGAACCCTGTAGCAGAAACACCTAGCCACGTCAGAGCAGGGTCAAACTCATAGGGGTAAACGGCACCGTAGAATCTTGATGTTCTCATACGGCAGGAAGTGGAGACCGTGAATCCTTCGGGCGGCTAGTTATTCTTTTCTTCCGGTGCTGTGCCCTCCACATTTACCGTGGTGGCTTCCTCCCGCCATTCATGGAGCTTTTCGTTAAGAGCTTGCAGCTTTTTCAAGAGTTCTGCTTTCTCTTTGGGGTCTTTTATCTCACGAAGTTTATTCTTTGTTTCGTCTATTTCTTGGAATTTATATTCAAGATATTCTTTCTGTTCTGAAGTAAGGAATTTACAGCCAAGGGGTAAGCCTTCAAGGTTGCGGTAAATGGGGTAGCCCCTGCCGTTTTCGACTGTGAAATCATTATTAGGTGAGCCAAAAAGTGTGTTTTTATGGTTTGTCTCATCATAGAACTGAGGGGCACAGTCTGTGAAGCGAGAAAAGCTGCTGTTGTCTCCGTCTACTCCAAAATAAACTTTCTGATAGAAGATAGATCCGCTAAAGTCAGCTACATCCTGGTAGGTGGAGCGGCGGAAGTCAGCCAAGGCCTGGTAGGTGGAGCGGCGGAAGTAAGCCAAGGCCTTGTAGGTGGAGCTGTGGAAGTAGACCTCGTCCTGGTAGGTGGAGTCGCTGAAGTTAGCCCAGTCCTGGTAGGTGGAGTCGCTGAAGTTAGCCCAGCCCTGGTAGGTGGAGTCGCTGAAGTAAGCCTCGTCCTGGTAGGTGGAGTCGCTGAAGTAAGCCCCGCCTTTGTAACTAGAGTCGTTGAAGTTAGCCTCGCCCTGGTAGGTGGAGTCGCTGAAGTCAGCCCAACCCTGGTAGGTGGAGCGGGTGAAGTCAGCCCAACCCTTGTAGCTGGAAGCGCTGAAGTAAGCCCCGCCTTTGTAACTAGAGTCGCTGAAGTCAGCCCAACCCTGGTAGGTGGAGTCGCTGAAGTTAGCCCCGCCCTCGTAGGTGGAGCCACTGAAATTAATAGGTTTTGCGTAGTAAGAGTTCGTAAGGTCTATTGGGTAGAAGAAGGTGCTTCCCGAGAAATCGTATTCAAAGTCTGACCATGCCCCCGGCGTGTTTTTGTCTGGGACCTGTATGCGGTCGTGAATTTCTTGAATAATGCCGAGACGAACATCTGCTTCAGCTTTAAGCTCTGCTTTATCTGAATAGAATTTCTGTTGGTTATCTTTATAAATTCCCTCAGATATAGGATTATCTTTAGATAGCTCATCATAACGAGAGGCAAGGGTAAATGGAGAACGGATATAGGCACACAGGTTATTGATAATAACCTGTCCTTCTTTGAGTCTGTCTTCATATTTTTCTATAGATTCTTCTTCAAGCCATTCATCCACGAGCCCAACAAATGTATATACGCCACCCATACGAACAGGCGCTTTCTCATCGCCCAGCTGCTCTACCGCTTTGGTATACCGCTCCCGACGTTCTGCTTTACGTTCCTTAAAAGAATTCGCTTCAAACTGTTCCTTTTGTTGAATAAGCATATTTTCTTGATGCGCCCGAAGGTTCTCAGCTGCTTCACGGTCGTTATCATTTTTTCGGCGAGTCTCACCGAGCGCAATAAGAGCAATAAGCCCACCTGTCGCTAGAAGAATTGCTTGCCGGAGTGCTGCCGCTCCACCAGAATTAACGTTGCCTTCAGGTAGGCTCATAACGACAGGTAGTAGGAACGCATATGAGCCACCCACTATGCCACTAGAAAGAATGCGTGCATGGAACCAGCGAGGATCATCATCTTTCTTGAAGATTGGGCAAAATATTAGAGCAAGATAACCACCGGTTAGAATAATCAAAACCAATGCTAAATACACTTGCAGCTGGTGCTCGAAACGATAACCACATACCCACGCAATAACCCAGATAATGCTTAGCAAGACTTCTATTACAAGAGTGCTACCAGCGATACAATCAATAGCACGCCATTTCTTCTTCTGCTGTGAAGCATCTGGCGTAGTGACCTGTTCTAACGTAGCCTCTACATCTTCGCGTTCTTTAGGCATCGACTATCTATTCCTCATGAGTGAGCGGTGTGTTCCTTTTTCTACCCTACAGTAGATAAGCCCATCCATGCGGGAAATTTAGTTGCTAAGCGGCAGGGTAGTAACGTCCTTCCGGCAGGTTCGTAGCTCTTCGTTGAAACCCTCCAACCTCTCAAGAAATTCTTGCCGCTCCTGCGGCACCTGCGAGTCACGAAGAGAAGTTCGCGCCTCGTACACCTCCCGGAACTTTGCCGCAAGATAGTCTGCCTGTTCTGTAGACAAAAAGCCGCATCCTAAAGGGAGGCCGTTAGTGCCGAGGGATACAGGGTAACCGCTATCCTCAACCGCAAAATCATTGCTGGATGAGCCAAATAACGTTGCCCGCGCATCCCTCTCAGCAACAAAACAGGGTGCGCTCTGAACAAACCGCGAAGGATACGGTTCCCCGAAAAAGTCGGTACCAAAATTCAGGGCATCGCAGAAAATAGACCCGTACAGGGAAACCTCGCCAGCAAAGACCGAATCACTCACAAAAACTGAGCCTCGGTACAGCGAACCGTCGAACCCGGTCTCGCCCCGATAGGTAGAGCTATAGAATAAAGCCTCATCGTAGTAGAGAGACTGATCGAAGAAGACCGAACCACCGTAAACAGAATCGTGGCAGGAAACCTCACCATAGTAAACAGACCAGCTAAAACGCACTGAATCATGGTACGTAGATCCGCTCCACTGGGCATCACCAAAATAGGTTGAGTTGTTGAAGAAAACCCAATCGTAGTACGTAGAATCGCAAAAATAGGCGTTTCGTTCATAGGTGGAACCGCTGAATTCGGCACTGGCATAGTACGTGCACCCGCTGAAATCAACGGAATTCTGGTACCAAGAATCCTTCATATCAACCGGTCAGCCGCTAAAAAGGCTCTTTATCCGAATAAAGAGGCGAAAAGTACGCTTTATTCGAATAAAGAGCCTTTTTACGCAAGACGCGCAAGAGACAGGGGAGAGGACCCCCTAAACCCCTACCTGCTGGCGGTCTTGCTCCTGCAACGGGATTGTCGTGATTTTCTCGCGCCAGGCGTGCAGTTCCTCAACGGTAGACTTCAGCCTGCCCGAAAGCTCCCTGGTCAGCTCTAGCCTATCGGTGCTGCGCGCATCGTCGCCGTGAATATGCTGGGTGATCTCCTGCAACTCGTCGTTTTTATGCGCCAAATACTGCCGATGCTCCACAGCCAGCGGCGGGCACTCGCTCGGCAGCCCAGATGCGCCGGTATCAATAGCGTAGCCCTGACCCTGCCCCAGAGAGAAGACATTCTCCGTCGGTGCGAAGAACGAAATGTACTGCGCCCATGCCTCAACATTCATGAAAGCGGGCGCTGCGCCGGTAAAGACAGAACCCTGGAAGGTCACCGCATTGTCATATACGGAACCCCTAAAGAGCGCCTTGTCGGCATACGTCGAGTTCTGGAACCCCGCCAGGCCGTAGTACAGCGAGCTCGTGTAATTCGCCCATTTGCTGTACACCGAACCCTGAAAATCAGCCCAACCGTTATAAACAGACCGGCGGAAATACACATCGCCACCGTAACGGCAGTTATTAAAATGCACGTCGTCCGTGTAGACAGACCCGCTGAAATCCGCTCGATGATAGGTGCAGTCGCTAAAACTCGCCACCCGTGTGTAGACGGAGTTATGGAAGTTCGCCTGATTATGATAGACGGAGTTGTTGAAGGTTACCGCGCCGGTGTAGACGGAGTTATGGAAGTTCGCCTGATTATGATAGACAGAGCCGCTGAAATCCGCCGCGCCAAGGTACGTTGAGTTACGGAAAACCGCCCAGTTGCGGTACGTGGAATTCACGAAAGTTGCCGCCTCATGGTACGTAGATCCGCTAAAGTTCGCCTGATCCAGGTACAGGTTACCGCTAAAGTCTGCGGTGCTGCGGTATACGGAATCGTTCAACGATGCCGCACCGTGGTACGAAGACCCGCTAAAGTTCGCGTGCGCCAGATAGGTAGAGCCGCGGAAATCCGCCCAGTTACGGTAGATCGTGCCGCTAAAATCGGCTTCGTGCATGTAGGTGCACCCACTGAAATCGGCGGTCTTATTGAAGAAGACTCGGCTGAACTCGATAGGGTAGAAGAAGGTGCTTCCCGAAAAATCGTATTCAAAGTTCGTCCACGGGCCGTCCTGGTAGCCGCCCGCATCCGAGGGGGCGCGCAGACGGTCACGAATCTGCTGCATCAGACCGAAACGCAGCTCAGCTTCTTCACGCAGAAGGGCGCTCTTCGCGTGAAATGCGCCGTGCGTAAGCTCCAGGGCGTGCGGGTCAAAAATCGGCGGAGACTGAATGTACCCGCTGATCTTATTGACGATGCGCTGCCCCTCCTTATTGCGGTCTTCGTAGCTTAAAGTTTCGTCCTCAAGGCATTTATCGACAAGCGCAAGAAAGGTATAGAGACTTTTCTGCCGCGTTTTCGCATTCTGATCCTCAAGCTGAGCGGTAGCTTGCTGGTAAATAGACTCGCGTTCTGCACGTGTAACGCCAAAAATATCAACGCTTTTGTGGGCGACCGTCGCCACGCTTGGCCGGTTCCGGCGGGTGAATATGATGAGTGCGAGAACTGTGAGCACACCGCCGATCGCATACAGCACAAGTGAGAGAGTGGTTTGTTTGGTGAGGAATGGAATAATAATTGCGGCTATTACGCAGAGAATCGCGCATATAAGAATCGACCAGGCGATAGGTCTGGCAATCCGCGGCTTAGAAGGTTCTAAAAGCGGCGGTTCTGTAATGCTTTGTATGCGTGACTCTGCGTTGAGGCGGTGGTCGTCCATGACGGGGCTCCTTGTGGCGAGTGGGTGTCTAATGCCGTACTTGTCGTAGAGCTAGTCTTCAGCAGGAATTTTACACCTTTAAGTTGAATCTGAGACACCCCACGCCATATAAACAGTGTTCCAATATTCCGTGACAAGGCGTTATTTTGGTAACACTGCACTTAACAGGTGGAGCTTTTACCCGCTCTTATGCGCTGTTACGCGCGAGAATATGCTGGGTGTCTAAAATCCAGAAGCGAAGACCGTGTTCCCCATGAAATTTTTCGCTCCCGCTTTGGCGCCCCTGCAAAAAGTTTCGGACAGAGAGTGAGCACCCGACGGAAGAACGAACGTCGGGTGCTCACTAGGAGGTGCTCTCACTGACACTGTGCGAGGGTCTGGAGGGGTCTACCCATCCCTCCGTACCGCGTGCATGTAAAACGTCAAGCACGCCACAAACTCAAGGGGCACGATCGTGAGCGTCCACAGCGCATCCAGCGCCAGGTTACCGCTCGTAAGCAGTCGGAACCACAGCGGAGAAACCGCCACACACAGTACCGCGCCCAAAGCATTGACGGACCGCACCAGCCCGGTGCCCATCCGAAAATTGAAGCACACGTTCGCAACAATATGCCCCAGCGCGTATACCAGAATGAACTGCCCCATCGGGTGGAACAGTATGTGGCTCCAGTCGCTAGTCAAATCGCCACTCACCAGAAGCGCGAAGAACGTCATCACATACGGGAGTACCATAAACAGAACGCGTACCGTGTACCCCACGGATGCCAACGTATGCCTGAAGGTAACCTCACCCGAGCCACGCTGCGGGATGCCGTGCGCACGCTCAACGCCGCCTAGGGCGGTGTACGCTCCCGCAGATGCTGCTCGTGTGCTCATGATTCCCCCAAAATATGGTTCGCAAGCATGTCTGGTGTATAGGTTGAGTTTCTATACTATGCCTTTGCGGCATTAAAAACCCTCATACTCAGGGATGATTTATCAAAACTTAATGTTCGTAAGCTAAATACAGCTCAGATATACACATGTTCAACCGAGGGTTTGAAGGCGTTATACCGGGGAAGAAGCACGAGTGTCTAGTAAACAAGGCATGACGTCACAGTCTGTAACAAATCGGCCGATTAGGCAGGCTTCTCTAAGACTAGAAGTGTCTGTAGCCCTTTGACGGGGTACACAGGCATTTAGTCCCAAACCGTGCCAGCCGGTAGTTTTCTGCCGTAGAGTCTGGTGTTTTTCACAAGAGCGCGCATAAAGGTCGGATGCGCCAGGATCGTACCCGACGCATCCGACCTTAGACTGCGAGAAAGCGACCGCCTATTCGCGCGCTAACCTCTCGGGTTCAACGTCCTCCTTCGGCTGCTCGATAATCGACCGAGCCGAAGCAATAATCACGCTCAGAATAATATCCGCCATGATGAAGATATAGGCCCCGGCTGAAGAATCCTCACCCGACCAGCCAGCATAGACGATCGCCGTGACGATCAGCAGAATAATACCCAATCCGGCGCTAATTCCATTCAGGATGCGCATGCCCTTCGTAGACTTCGAGCGCACCGCGAAAATACACGCCGCAATCTGCACGAGCATATATACAGCGCCGCCGTAGCCAAGCATCATGTTGAAGGTTCCGCCGCCGCCAAAGCCGAAACCATACATCACCAGGCACGCGGCAAGCAGAACAGTACGAATCGCGGTTACCGTAACAATGGTCTTGAGCTCGCGCGAACGTTTCTGCTCGGGGGTTTTCTCGGCATCCGCAGGCACCGAACCCGTGGCCGCGGCTATCTGACCGCTTGCCGGTGCCCCGACCGATACCGCCGGGGTGTTCGCCGTAATGATCGGAATTGCGGATGCGGGCATGGTATCTTCATAGACCTTCTTAGCCCCGGTTTTCTCTGCGGGAGCCTGTGCCTCGGATGCGGTGGAGTCGGCAGGGGCACTAGACCCGCGCTCTGCCCGAGCGGCAGACATCGTATCGGCGATGGACGGGAATGCGCCCTGTTCCTGGGCCTGGGCGGGAAGCTGGCGGGTCCTCACGTCTTCCGCGTCGCCAGCCTCGTCAGCATCCGGGCGCGAGATGGACTGCGGAATGTTATCGGCAGGTTCAGCCTCCGGTGCCTCCGCGTGTGCGGCGGCGGGTTCAGGAGCCTCAGCATCCTGTGGTTTCTCCGAAAGATACGAGCTTAGCGGGCCCTGCTCAGGTCGGCTCTGCACCGGCAGCTGACGGGTCTGCGTATTTTCGTGGTGCACAGCCTCGTCAGCATCCGGGCGTGAAATGCTCTGGGGAAGCGCCTCCGCAGGGGTGTTCGTATCGATCTCAACGGCGGCGGGTTGAACGTTCTCGACCTCGGCAGGCTGGGGATTTGAGGTCTGTGAGCCCCATGGCGTGGACTGGGTGGCGTGAGCGCTCTCGGCCGGGGAATCCTCGGCAGGTTTCTGAGCGGACTCTTGAGTCTTCGCACTTTGCGGATCCTGCGCTGTCTGCTGAGCCTGGCCACGCGCATCCGGCCTGGCATCCTGAGGGGGCAGCGAGTTTTGGGCAGGTGATTCTTCCTGCGCGTGCTGCACAGTCGTCGAAGTCTGAGAGCGTCGAGGATTGCTGAAAGGCGCACCTCCCTGATGGTGCGAATCCTGTATGCGCTCAGAGGTATGAGGATTCTTATCGCTCATCGTGTCTCCCTCGGATGCTGTGGCTGGTGTTAAAGTCTGTGGGCAGGTGTCGAGCTGGTGCGGGCGGGGTGGTTTTCCGCCTAGAAAATCCAGCGGGTGCTAGGCACCGGTAAGAGCTCAGCTAAGGCGCGGTCGGCGGTATGGCTAGGCTGCGAACTGGAATTTCGCGGGATAACCTCTGCAATAGTACCCAAAACGGGCACGAGTTGCCTAAACACCCCGGAAATATTGGGCTCTTTAAGGATAGCGAGAGATATCTCCAAGTCAGCGTACAACACGAAGTTACCTTGCACAACACCATATGTATAGTCGAGCTTGAGCCTGCAGTCGGATGCGCGGCAGGCACCCTCTTTCGGGTGTGTGCATCGCCCGGAAAGCCCGGTGAATCTTTGCCCGCGGTACCGTAGTTATGAAACCGACGGCGGGTAGAAGAATCTGAACACACCTAAAATAGATGCACTGTAAAGTAAATTATTATAGCTGCATCCACGCAAGAAACCTGTGCATGCCACCTGTGCGACACGCGTGAAGCACGCGAAATTCCCTTACATGTGCTCAGCCAGCCGATACTTAACGCTACTTAACGCTGGCCAGACGTTACGGCCTGCGGGATGGTTGTGTTTTGTTGCCCAAGCGCATCCACAGGTATTTGACACCCCATGCCACCCCGACCGCTACCGCGAAAGGTGCATACGCCTGCCAGTCTTGCCCGGCGAACCCGAGAATCAGGGCGCAGGCACTTAGCGGGGCGTTCATCGACAGGCTCAGGAAAGTGACGGCGCCCAGCAGCCCGGCGGTCCCGAGAAGTTCTGATGCATGAAGCGCTCCCGCGCCCGGTTGAAGCTGAGTCAGCGTCGGGAACACGAGGATTAGAGCGCCCGTAAGCACGAAACCACAGGCGGAGCCCAAGGCTAACCCTGGTGTGAGCGTGCCTCCGTAGGCACCGTTACGCAGGCTCGCCACCACCAGGATCGCTTTGGCTGCCAGCAGCGCGAGAGCATAGAGAAGAGCCTGGCCTAAGGCTGTCGCGTCAAGCCTGCTGGAGCCCGAAGATAAACCGGATGCGGCATCGAAAATATGCTGGGTCAGCGGGCGGCCGTTCCCCAGAATCTCCGGCAGGAAAATCGAGGTCACCGCCACCAGCGCAAGTACCAGAGGAAGCCGCCAGAGCACGTTCCAATTCGTGGTCTTGCGGCTCTCTGCGCGCTGAGATGCCGCCCGGAACCACAGCGCCAGGGGAGTGATAGCCAGACCAAGAACAACCGCGAGCAGCAGCGATTCACCGGTGGTCTGCAGCTGCGGGACGGGGTAGGTGGGCGCATCCGAAATCACCAGATTCGCGGTGCAGGTTGCCACAAAAATCAGGATCGCACCGGTGAAAATATTGCGCAGCGACAGCGCTAAACCGAGAGTCTCAAACAGGAAAACAAAACCGCCCACCGGAACCTGGTACACAGCCGCTAAACCCGCCGCCGCAGCCGAGGCTACCAGCACCGGGCGCACGGTCTGCGGGATGCGCATCAGATTCGCCAGACGCCCAGCAAACAGTGCGCCCAGCTCGCGCGGGGCAACCTCTTTACCCACCGGTGCACCCGCACCCACGGCCACAATCTGAGTGAGGCTGTGCAGGGTTTGCCGTAGAAATCCCGGGCGGCGCTCCTGCGGAATTTCGCCGCGAATCTGCGCCTTAACGGACACCAGCTTAGTGCGCCGCTGAAGCAAAAACCAGATGATAGAGACCACCACGCCCACCGCGATCAGCACCAGTACACGTCGAACAGTATCGCTGTGATCCGTCACGATCGGATGCTCCGCCTCCGTATGCCCGAACGTGAGCTCCTGCATGATATCCAGGAGGTAGTGCAGAATAATCGCCCCGCCACCGGTAGCCGCGCCAACCAGCACGGTGCACAGCAGAAGGTGGGCACAGCGAATCAGACGTGTTTTCATCGTTTTACATTCTAGCCGCGAACCACAGCTCTTTTTTGTACCAGAGTACATGCGGGGAGCCGCCGGATCCGGTGTTGGATTGTATGCTAGATAACATACCCCGTGGTGCGGGTGGCATACACCCCGCGACACGAACGAAGCAGACAGTAAGGATCGAAGATGACCGAACATATAGCATTCCTCGGCACCGGCTCCATGAACGGTTCCATCGCTGCCGGGCTCATCGCGGGCGGGTACCCCGCAGAAGCTATCCGCGCCACCGTGCGCAGTAAAAACTCCATAGACCGCCTGCGCCATCAGTTAGGGCCTAACGGGCGAGACGCCGTCGTGATCGGGTGCGAGCTCAAGCCCGAAGCCAACCGTGAGGCGGTCAGCGGCGCATCCGTAGTGCTTCTGGGGGTTAAACCCTATGGAATCGTCGAGCTGGCACGCGAAATTTCGCCCGACCTCGCCCCGGATGCACTCGTCATTTCGGTGGCGGCAGGAGTCACCCTCGATACGCTGCAGAAGGCTCTTCCTGCGGGTCAGCCGGTGATCCGCTGCATGCCCAATACACCCTCAAGCGTGGGTAAAGGCGTGCTGGCGATCTCGGTGAGTGAGGCAGTGACTGAGAAGCAGCTTGCGCTCGCCGAGAAGATCCTAGAGACCGTAGGCCTAGTAGTGCAGGTTCGAGAAGACCAGATGGATGCGGTCACCGCCGTTTCGGGATCCGGCCCCGCCTACGGGTTCCTGCTGGCAGAGACTATGGCGAGTGCCGGTGTGAAGCTCGGCCTGGATGAAGAGACCGCACAGAGGCTCGCATCCGCAACGATTGCGGGAGCAGGGTACCTGCTGGATAGTAACCCGGATGCCGCCGCCCTGCGTAAGGCTGTTACCAGCCCGAACGGAACCACTGAGCGCGCCATCAATACCTTTATTGACAAGGGACTTTTCGATCTCACCGAGGATGCTATGCGCGCCTGCGCCGCCCGCTCCGCAGAGCTGAGCGAACAGTACACGGCTGACTAGCCCCCGCCTCCTGCCTACCTCTCCCTACATAAAAAGAGCCTTTATTCAATAAAGGCTCTTTTTATGACGAAGAAGGGGAAGACAGAATCTAAGGGCGGGCCGCGAAACGCTCGATCAGATCCACCTGCCCCGAGACAATCAGAATATCCCGGGAATGGATGCGCGTTGCCGCATCCGCATAGGTAAACTCCTCGCCAGGAGACTTAATACCCACCACAGACACCCCGTATTTCGCACGAATATCCGACTCCGCCAGGGTGAACCCGTGAGTCTCCTTCGGCGGGCGCATCTTGGCAATCGCAAAATCGTCGTCGAACTCGATATAGTCCAGCATGCGCCCCGACACCAGGTGTGCGGCGCGGCGGCCCGCATCCGCCTCCGGGTAGACCACATGATGCGCGCCAATACGCTCTAGAATCTTGCCGTGTGAGGGGGTGATCGCCTTCGCCCAAATCCGCTCAACCCCCAGATCGACCAGGTTCGCGGTAATCAGCACGGAAGCCTCAATCGAGGTACCCACACCCACAACCGCAGACCCGAAATCGCTCGCGCCCAGCTGCCTGAGCGCGTCAATATCGCGAGCATCTGCCGAGACCACATGGGTGAGCACGCCCGTCCATTTCTGCGCAATCTCGGGGTCTTTCTCAATGGCGAGAACCTCTTTATTCTGGGCATGAAGCTGGGCTGCGGTCGCCGAACCGAACCGTCCTAACCCAATAATCAGTACGGGGGCGTTGTGGTTACTAGCCAATGACGGGCCTTTCTTCGGGGTACTTATACAGGCGGCGGCGAGACCTCAGCGCCAAACCGGTGGCGGCGGTAATGGTGCCGATTCGCCCAATAAACATGAGCAGGGAGAGCACATAGATGCCCGAGGGCGGCAGTTCCGTGGAGAGCCCATTTGACAGTCCACAGGTTGCGTACGCGGAAATGACTTCAAAGAGCACGCGCACGAGCGGCTGGTCCGTTATCGCCAGCAGAACTCCGGTGCCCACAAGCACAATTCCGGTACTCATCATCGTCACCGAAATGGCGATGCGTAGCGCCGACACCGGGATAGTGCGCCCGAAAGTCATCACGAATTGGTCACCGCGTGCCTCCGCAATAATTGCAAGCATAATCACGGCAATCGTGGTGACTTTCACGCCGCCTGCGGTAGATGCTGAGCCGCCGCCGATAAACATGAGCACATCGGTTATGAGGCCGGTGACCGGGCGGATATCGTTCATGTCGACCAGGTTGAACCCGCCCGAGCGCGTCATGATGGAAGCGAAAATCGAGCTGAGAACTTTCTCACCCGCACCGTAATTGCCGATAGTACGCGGATTTGCCCATTCGGCTATGCCCCAGAGCAGGGCACCCAGCACGAACAGGATGCTCGTGGTCGTCACCGTGAGTTTGGTCGTTAGAGTCCAGTCGCGGGGCCGAAAGGGTTTCTGCTGAATCGTCATCAGCACGGGGAACCCGAGTGCCCCCAAGAACACCGCGATGCTGACGGGTGCGAGCACGAAAAAATCGTGTCCATAGGGTACTAAGCCATCGGAATGCGGGGTGAACCCGGCGTTATTAAAGGACGAAATGGCGTAGAAAATACCGTGCCACAGGCTGGTGGGCAGATTCTCGCCAAGAAGCAGAAAACGCGGGGTAAGAACGAGGGCGATCGTCGATTCGATCCCGATTGAGGTATAAGCGACGGTACGAAGCACGCTGCCGACCTCACCGAGTCGCCCGATACTGAGCTCTTCCTGCGCGATAAGTTTAGAGCGCAAACCCATTTTCCGCCCGATCGCCAGGGCAAGAAGCGAGGTCATGGTCAGCGCCCCTAAACCACCAATCTGACAGGCGAGCAGAATCATAACCTGCCCGAATACTGACCACTGGGCTGCTGTTGAAACGGTCGTCAAACCGGTCACGGTCACTGCACTGGTGGCGGTGAAGAATGCATGGTGAAATGGCGCAGGTTCGCCCGTGACCGAAGAAATTGGCAGGCTCAACGTTACGGTGAAGAAAATGATCACCAGAAAGAAGGATGCGATAGCGGTTCGCGAAGGTGAGGAGAAGACAGTCGTATCAATAAGGTTGCGCAGCTTCTCGTAGCTTCGGATATCGAAGGGGTTGAAGCGGCGAGTAACCTCTTCCTGTTCATACATCATCGGCGATGTAGACGGAACTTTGCCGATAGCGGTGGAGATGCGACCCTCAGAAAAATCGCGCACCCGTTTGCGCTGATGTGCGCGCAGGCGACGTAGATAGCGTCCCACGGGTGCCTCCTTTCCGATCGTGCGCAGAGTTTGGGCGGGGTACGGTCTTGGTGGGGATGTTTAGCTTTCTCTAGTGTATCGCCCAGGCATGCAGCTGAGCGGAACATCATAGGTATTTCTAGGGATAATGTTGGAACGGTTGTTGTGGTGCATGCACTGTACGGGCGTGTATATGCCCTAAACGGTATATAGCTAGAACGGAATATTATGAGCATTTGGTAATATACGCGGAAAGCTTAGCGAAAAACCGCGTAGTTTCGGGCTAGAACCCATAAAACAGGTATCGAGCATACGCCGAAATATGTCATAATCGCTATATGCAATCAGACGTTTTTTCAGTGATCGCGGCCCCCACCCGCCGCAATATCGTTCATCTTCTGGCTGAACAAACACGTACTGTTGGTGCCGTTGTTGAGCACTTGAACATGAGCCAACCCACTATCTCAAAGCACCTTAAGGTTCTACGTGAGGCACGGGCAGTCACCGTGCTGGTCGAGGGGCAGCGCCGCCTCTATTCGCTGAACCCTGAAGTATTTGACGAGATCACCGCCTGGGTTGCCGATATACAGGCGATTGCACACAGCACGAAGGAACAGCGGGAGTCGCAGATTAAACAGGCTTCCGTGATTGAGGTTGTCGATGTTGTCGAGTCCTCAGACGATGACACCGCAAAAACCGAAAAGACTGAAAAGCCCAGCGCCGAGGCCAAGACTGAGAAAACTGCGCACGCTGGCGAGTCTGAGACCGACAAGCAAAAACAGCAAGATACAGAGCAGCGCCCTAAAGCTACCGGTAAAACCACCGAGGAAACCGCTGGTGAAGCTGCCACTGCCCATGCTCAAGATGTACAAGATCAAGATAAGACCTCGGATTCGGATGCGCCCGCCCAGCCCGTTGAATCCTCCTCCGTCGTTGAGCAGCCTGAGCCGACGCCTCAGGAACGTGTATCCAAGACCCTTCCGCAGCGTAAGCGTTTCGAGGCTTTCCCCGGTTCTACCGGTTCCGCGAACGCTGGTGTGAAGCCCGGAGCGAGCCTTTCGGGCGAGCGGGATGCCGAGAAGGCTTCCGGGCAGAAAGATCGCGATGGGCAGGGCGCTTCCCACGAGACTGGCGCTCATGATTCGCACACTGAGGGCGAATCGTCTGCTAAGAAGAAGACGACGACCGCCGCGATTGCAAAACCCGCCATTTTTGATGATGAGGCACGTTCTGCCGAGAGTTCGGTGACCTCCGGTCTGGGGCCGAAGACCTCGACTAAATCCGCCGCGCGCATCGTGTCAAAACCCGCTCAGCAGGCGGCACCCGCCGCATCGGAAGAGGGCACAGAAACCGCCGGAACCGTTGAGGAAAACGAATTTATTCCCATGCGTCCTTTCACGCCTTCGGGGTCTTCCTATCAGGAGAAACCGCAGCAGTCCTATGGGTATGACGACGGAATTGATGACGGTCAGCAGGGGTTCTCGCCCGAGGCTCGCGGTTTTGTTCCCCGGTCAAAGTCGCAGGATAAGACCGCACAGGCAAAGCCTGAAGCAGTAAAGAGCGAGAAGACCGACAAGAGCGTGTCAGATCAGAAAGGCGCTGAACCGTCTGTGAAGGGCACCGAGCAGACTAAGGCTCCCGCGCGTTCGCACGATACGAAGCAGCCTCACGTTGAAGCACAGACTCAAGAGCGCACGCACGTCTCAGGCGCTCAGCAGCCTGCCCAGCAATCCGAGGGTGCTAAGCCCGCGAAGCCGAGCTCCGCCGAGTCTAAACAGACCTCTCACGCCGCGAAGGCCGAAGCGCAGAAGCCCGTGAAGGATGCTCACAAGAGCTCTCAGGCAAAGCCTCAGAAACCCGAATCACCTTCGCCGCAGGCTCAAACCGCCGCGAAAACAGAATCGGCTCAGGCACAATCGGTCCGTGAAGAGGTTTCTGCCCCGAAGCCGGGTTCGGAACGGGCGGCGCAGGCGCATACCGGAAAACCCGGTGCGAAAACCGAAGCGCACACTGGTTCTCAAGAAACCCCAGCCCAGGCTGCGAAGCCCGCCGAATCCCCGATACAGGCGGCTGCATCCGAGAAGAAACCCGAGGATAAGCCCGCCGAAACCACGGCGACCAACGCACAAACCGCCGCCCAGCCCGGCACATCTTCTACCGTGAGCTACGGCATCGACACTGCCGAAAAGAGCACGGAAAATGGGGAACGTGCGGTACAGGGTACTGCGCAGAAAAAGCAGACCGAGAAAGGTCAGGGGAACGCTGGCTCGCCCGATACCAAGGAACCGGCAAAACCCGCAACGGTTAGGTCTGCTAAAGGTACCGCCTCCACAGGTGCCGCAGCAAAAACTCAGGAGCCCGAGAAAAAACCGGCGGCTCAGGTGGAAGAGTCATCGTCAACCGCTCAGGAAGCGCAAAAATCGGGTGCTGAAACCCCAGCAGAAGCCGCCCCTGCCGCCGCACAGAATATGACGCAGGCACAATCCGAAGAGGCTAAGGCAGTGGAAGCTAAGCTCGCCGAGAATGCGCCGGTCAAATCAGATTCCGTGACCTTCACGGCGGTGCTGCCCGTCGTTACCCCGGAAATGAGTTCCGTGCAGGGTGCCCGTCCTCAAGAGGACGAAGAGGCAGCCGATGCCTCTGACAAGACGAAGAGTGCGGCATCCGAAAAATCCGGTAAGAACGAGGAACTTCCGTACCAGACACAGACGGAATACACCTCAGCATTCGGCACTGCAGATACCCCGAAAGAACCCCCGCGCGGGCTGCTTTCACGCGTTTTCGGAAGGCGCCGGTAACATGGATATTTCACAGCATACGTCTTGTGGCGTTGTGCGGTATAGACCGCACGCGTGCACGATGGTTCTCATAGCATCCCACTTCTAACTCGTATAAACGGAGTTCTCATTGGCTATTCATCGCAAGATTCTGCGCTGGCTTGAGACCGAGCTCTTTGAAGGCAATATTCAGCTCGGTCAAAGCCTTCCTGACGATCAGCGGATTGCCCACGCCATCGGTGTGGGACGTTCCCGAACCCGAGATGCACTCAAAACCCTTGAAGATATGGAATTGATGCGCCTGTACTCTGGGCGCGGTAAAGAGATCATTCCTTATCTCTATGAGGAACCGGCGGCTGCGGCTGCGGGGCCCATTCGTCTGCACATGTCTACATCGCGTTACCCAACCCGCGATATGCTGCAGACCCGCATCCTGCTTGAGAGCTGGGCGGTGTCTAATATTGACCCTGACAAGGTCTCATTCGATGAGGTTGATGAGGCCCTTGAGACGCTCCAAGACGATACTCTGAGTATTGGCGAGTTTCTTGACCAGCTTTTGACCTTCCACCACCGGCTGGTGCGTTTGGCGGGTAACGAACTGGTCGTGGGCTTGCTGGTTGCGATCCGCCAGTCTTCCTTCGATTCCCTGTTGTCGCTTATGGGACGTTTGCCGCTGTGGAGCAGCACGATGACGCGCATCCGGGTGGAAAACCGTGCCATTGTAGACGCTGTCAAAGACGGCGATGCCCGCACCGCGCGCGAGCTAATTGCCCACCAGCTGCAAGAGCTATACTCCGAAGCTGGCATAGAACTGGATCAGGCAGCAAATACCCCGAACGGTATGCCTGGTGACCCCTCTGAGGACTACGAGGAATTCCAGGAGGAGGAATACTCCGAGGAAAGCACTGATTCTTCCGAAGAGCCCGAAGCCGACGCTGACATGGAAGAACACGAGGAAGCGGAACCAAAGCAGGATACCGACGAGAATATTCCCGAATCAGAATATAAGGCTGAGCATGAGAAATCTCCGGCCGCGCAGCTTCCAAAAATTATTCGTGAAGGAACCACCGTTTCACGCCGTCGTCAGGGGCGTATGCGCGTGCCGACTCCGGTGGCTGTGGGTTTCGAGGAAGACGAAGCAGAGGAAACCGCCTCCGCCGAGAACACAGGTGATACTCCCACGACTGACATTCCCGAGCAGCAGGAAACCGTCGAGAGCACCCACGAGTCTCCGATCGATCCCCCTGAGGAAACCGCAGCGCACGAACGCCAGCTTGAGAGTGTGCAGCCCGAATTTGAGGATGACGTCCTGCCGGTTGAAAAACCCGGCAAGTCTGTATCTGACGAGGCACAGGACAAAGAATCTGCTGAAAAGATAACGGCAGAAAAAGCTACGGACAAGTCTGCTGATGGATCCGAAAAATCCAAGTCTTCGGAAGAGACACAGGGCAAAGCGCAGGACGACTCTGCCTCTCACGAAGACTCGACCGAAAGCACCGAGGATAAAGACGCTGAAGAGACACCCGACGAACAAGAACACATTCGGGAAGTCTATGTCGAGAAGGCTCCGGTGGGTAAAATCTCCGCCGAAGAACTTGTGGCGACCGGCCTTATTCCGTGGCGCACCATGGGACAGCAGGCCGAGAACGGAACCTCACCCCAGACCGAAGCTGAGGGGGAGGACGATGTTATTCGTGCACCCCTGCGCCGAAACGTGCCGCCCGTGCGACCCTCGCAATTCTCACCGCGCAAGTCCGAAAAGCCAGAGAAAGCGGAGAAGCCCGCGAGCGAGCGCATCAGCCTGATTCGCCGCGTCCGCCATTACTTCGGTCTTGATCTGCCGCATACCCAGGCGGTCAAGCTGGTTGAGGCGCAGGAGGCGGCCGAGCAGAAAGCCGCAGACAATGCGAAATTTGCGGCAGAACCTCCTAAGGTAGAGCCTAAGTCCGCTTCTGCTTCATCATCTGAGGATACCCCTGCCGCTGCCTCCGCCGAGACCTCCAAGTCTTCGGTGGCTGAGCAGGAGCGGGAAGCCTCCACAGAACCGAAGAAACCAGCGGCTCAGCCATCACCCGCAAAGTCGGCAGAGGCTCCCAAGCCTGCTGAGGCGCCGAAACCCTCGAAGCCATCGAGCGATGCAACTTCTAAGAGCGCCGAGCCCGCGCCGGAGGCAGCACCTTCGGATAAGACGGATTCGAAGATTTCTAAGCCTGCGGAAAAACCCGCATCCGCCCCTGCACAGAGCGTAGATTCGGCGAAGCACGAGAAACCCGCCACAGAGACCCCTCAGACGGATTCTTCTGACTCTGTGAAGGCAGAACCTTCGGATGCGCCCGTTCAGAGGGCGGCGGCGAATGTCGAGTTGGAGGAAACTCCGGAAGAGATACGTTCTGAGTTGCAGAGCGCGATTACTCTGGACGAGCCTTCACCCGATTCGGTGCCGACCCCGACCGCTGAGCCCGTGGCGGTTAAACGCCCCAATCGCAAGGATTCAGATTCTCAGGCTCCGGCAAAGAATGTTTCGGTTGCGGCTGCAGCAATACCGCAGCCCGTTCCAGCAGTTGCCCGCCCGGAAACGGCTAATCTGAGCGGTGTCGATTCGACTCCGGTTGCTCCTGCGGTGAACGAAACTAAGAATAAGCCTGTGGAATCTCAACCCAAGCAGAAGGCTCAGGCAGATACCGAGAAAACACCGGTAAAACCCGCCCCGTCCCCTTCGGAAATTGCCCAGGCATCGGCAAAACCGGCTTCGAAGAAACCCGAGACGAAAAAGCCTGCGCCCGTAGCAGGTAGCGCCTCAAAATCTGCATCTGCTAACAAGAAAGCTCTGACTGCGGTAGACGCTAACGGTGCTCCGAATCCTTTTGAGGGCTTCGATGTCCTGGGAGCTGTCGAGCGTGCGCATGCGGCGGAAGCGGCTGCTGCTCAGAAGAAGCAGGCTAAGACGCAGGGATCCGCAAACGAGGCTAAAAAACCGGCCCAGAACGGTACTTCTAAGGGCGCCAGTGCCCTCTCGAAGGGGAAGAAGAACCGCAAGAGGCGCCACTAGCGCTATCACGCCACCATCTGGGGCGGCGGGAACTCGGGAGTATGCAACCCGTGGTTCTCGCCGCCTCATGTATATCCGCTGCGGTGGAAAAGACATCGGGGGCGAGAGAAAGCTCGCAAAATCGAAGGTTTTCTGCCCTTCAAATGGTGAAAATAGGCCATTACCTTGTACCCTAGGAAGGTAGCGTTCTCAAAACGCTTGGGCACTGCTGTGCCTAAAATGCCTTTTAGAGCGTTTATACCGGTATAAACATACCCGGGTAGCTACCAAACCGGTTTGGTTTGGCCGGGTCTAGAAAAGTGAGGAAATCCTATGGGTTCCGTTATTAAGAAGCGCCGCAAGCGTATGTCCAAGAAGAAGCACCGTAAACTGCTTCGCAAGACTCGCCACCAGCGCCGCAATAAGAAGTAATTAAGGCTTCTGCGCCCCGCATCTAGCAGGTTCAACCGCAAGGATGCGGGGTGTTTTGCCTCTGGCGCACCAGTGCATGTGGCGCTGTGACCTGTATATATTCCCGACCGAGCATATGTGCGAACAAGAATATAGAGCACAGGGGAACATAACTATCAGACATATATCGCGGGCAGGCGTGGGCACACAAGATCGCGCGGCAGAACCTCAAGAAGCTGCACGGGTATACACTGGGAACTATGCCTGAACCTGTCATTGAACTTCTGACCCGTCCTGGATGCCATCTCTGCGAGGATGCGCGCCTAACCGTGAGCGAAATCTGCGCCGAGTACGGTCTGGACTATACCGAGCTCGATATTACCAATAACCCGGATCTGCTCAAACGCCACGAGACCGAAATTCCGGTGCTGCGCATCGACGGCGAAGCGAAGGATTTTTGGCGTATTAACCCCAAACGCATGCGCAAGATTCTCGACAAGAAACTTGCCCGCTAACCGGACACTTCGCAATATATTTTGGGGTAGCGCCGAAAGTCTGAGAAACTGAGAGAATGACTACTCAGCCCACGGTTACGGTTCACCTGATGCGCCACGGCGAAGTTCACAACCCCGAACGCATTGTCTACGGCCGTCTGCCGCACTACGCTCTCTCCGAGAAGGGCCAGCAGATGGTGCGCATGAGCGCCCAAGAGTTTGCTCAGCGCGCGCAGGACGGTGCCAAGATTGTGCATCTGGTATGCTCACCCCTGCTGCGCACCCGCGAATCTGCCGCGCCAATCACCGAGTTGCTGGGTCTGGAGGCACATGCGGATCAGCGGGTTATCGAAGCCGATAACTATTTTGAGGGCGAGCACGTTACCAAACGGGGTCTTCTGCGCAACCGTGGGCACTGGGACAAACTCTACAACCCGCTGCGCCCATCCTGGGGGGAACCGTACCTTGACCAGGTAAAACGCATGGCATCCGCTATTCAGGATGCGGCACGCACCGCCTACGACAAAGGCGGCGAAGGCGCACAAGCGATTATTGTCTCGCATCAGCTGCCCATCTGGGTCACCCGCCTGGGGTTAGAAGGCCGCTTGCTGCAGCACGACCCGCGCACACGCCAGTGCAACCTTGCTTCGATCACCTCCCTCGACTTTAAGAGCACGGATTTTGACCATGAAATGCCGCAGGTGAGCGGATACTCCGAACCCGCCTCGCCCCTATACGGCGGCGTGATTCAGCTTCCCGGAAGCTAGTCTCCTATAGTTTAAGAACGCAGGCCTTCGCACACACCGATGCCGCCGCCAGCTGGCACGGAAGGAAAGCATGAACCCTATGCCAAAACCCACGACGCCAAATACCCCACTCAATCGCCGCGCGCTTCTGCATACGGGCGCGGGTATTTGCGCCACCGCCGCAGGTGCCGTGCTCCTCTCGGCGTGCTCATCCAGCGATGATTCCCTAGCAAAACAGGCAAATTCGGGTGATAACAAAGGCTATATCGCGGGCGATGGTTCCGTCACCGAATACCAGGAAGCCGAACGCGGTGACCCTGTCGCCTTCACCGGCGAACTCTTCGACGGAAAAACCGTGACCGCCGAATCCCTGCGCGGTAAACCGGTACTGCTGAACTTCTGGTACGCAGGATGCGCCCCCTGCCGCGCCGAAGCACCCGACCTGCAGAAACTCTCCGAAGAATTCAAAGATAAAATCGCTTTTTACGGCGTGAATGTGCGCGACGAGAAGAACACCGCGGAAGCCTTCGAGCGCAGCTTCAACGTCACCTACCCCTCCTTCAAAGACGTTACAGGCAAGGTTCTTCTCTCGCTCAGCAAATACGTACCCGCGCAGGCGGTGCCCACCACCGTGATCCTGGACGAGAAGGGGCGCGTGGCATCCCGCGTGCTGGGGCAGGCTAACCCGTCCATCCTGAAAACCCTCGTCGAGACCGTGATGAAGGGTGCCTAGCGTGCCGCACACGCCCGTTCAGCCGCTCATCGCTATTGCCGGGGCAGTGGTGTTTCCCGTGGCGAGCATCAGCTCAACCGTGCTAGACGGCTCGCTGTGGCTGTCGATACCGCTTGCCGCGCTTGCGGGGTTTATTTCTTTTGCTTCCCCGTGCGTGCTGCCGCTGGTTCCGGGGTATTTAGGATATGTTGCGGGGCTGACCGGGGCGAATATACCGGCAACGGGCGCATCACAAGCTGAAGGGCATGCGGAGGAGCCCGTGGATGCGAAAACTTTCGCCCTCGTGAACCCGGCGGCGGCGCGGCGTTTAGCGCCAACGGCACCTCAAACACAGGATGTAATAGACAATCACAGCGCTTCTGCGCCCATAACAACAGAGAGTAAAGCTCAGACACCGAATGAGTATGCTGTAACTCGCCGCAAAGCCACCTGGCGGTTACTCGCCGGAGTTGCCCTGTTTATCGCGGGATTCTCCGCTATTTTCGTGCTTCTCTCGGTTGTCCTCGCCCAGCTCGGCGCCGCACCCTGGCTCAAGGGGCAGTCCTGGGTCACGATGATTCTGGGCGCGTTGGTTGTGCTTATGGGAATCGTATTTCTGGGCGGGCTTTCAATCTTTCAGACCGATAAGCGCCTGCATCGCCGCTCGATCACCGGGCTGTGGGGTGCACCGATTCTGGGCATAACCTTCGGGTTGGGATGGGCACCCTGCATCGGGCCGACCTTCGCGGCCGTGCAGACCCTCGTATATACGGGCGGTTCCGGCACCGGCAAGGCAGTCGTTCTGACTCTCGCATACTGTCTGGGTCTGGGCGTTCCCTTTCTGCTCGTGGCATGGGGCATGGGCAGGGGAGTGAGCACCCTGGCGTGGGCGCGAAAACATCGCCTAGGCATACAGCGGGTGGGCGGTGCCGTACTCATCCTGATCGGAGTACTGCTCATGACGGGGCTGTGGACCGAGCTGATGTCATGGATACAGGCGGCATTACCCGCCTACGAACTACCGATCTAAGAAAGGAGGGCTGTCATGGTTTCCGAACACAGTGACGATGAAAATACTTCAACAGAGGCAAAGGATACAAACACCGCAAACCGCAAGGCGGGCAAAACCGCAGATGCCGGGCGTGCCGTGAACGCATCCGAGAAGACCGAGAAAACCGGTAAACCAGCGCGCAAAAATGCGCCAGCCCTCGGGTTCGTGGGCATGCTTCGCTGGTGCTGGACTCAGCTGACCAAAATGAACACGGCGCTCATGCTTCTGCTTTTGCTGGCGGTTGCAGCGGTGCCTGGCTCGATTTTCCCCCAGCGCGTGCAAGACCCTACCAAGGTTACCGATTACATTAAGAACCATCCCGGCTGGGGCGAATTTGCCGATAAAATTCAGCTTTTCGACGTGTTCTCCTCGGCGTGGTTCTCTGCCATCTATCTGCTGCTGTTTATTTCGCTGATCGGATGCGTAACCCCGCGAGCCATCAAACACGCGAAAGACTGGCGTAAGCCCCCGGCACGCACCCCCAGAAACCTTTCCCGTATGCCGGTGCACCGTCAGCTTGAGATTCCCGTGGCGGATGCCGGGCTGAACCTGAGTGCCAAGGGCGCGATTGAGGATGCGGCGCGCATCCTGAAAAAGAGCCACTACCGAGTTGAAATTCGGGACGAAGAGAACGACCACTACTCGGTCGGTGCCGAACGCGGGTATCTGCGCGAAATAGGCAATATTCTCTTTCACGTGGCGATGATTGGCATTCTGGTAGGGGTCGCCTTCGGGTCGCTCTATGGGTACCGCGGACAAAAAATTCTGGTTCAGGACGAAACTTTCGTCAATTCGCTGATTGGCTACGATTCGTTTACCCCCGGCACGAATTACAACCCCGACTGGCTTACCCCGTATGCGGTTACGCTCAATAATTTTCAGGTGCGCTACGACCGCCAGCAAGACAGCCACACCTACGGGCAAGACCTTGACTATAAGGCGGAGCTGACGGTGCATGATCCGCAGGGCGGCACCGAGCAGAAGACCCTCAAGGTGAACGAACCGGTCGATATTGGCGGTACCAGTATTTTCCTCTCGGGTAATGGGTATGCGCCCGTGGTGCGAGTGACGGATGGCGAAGGTAAAGTCGCCTATGAGGGCACCGTGGTGGGCATTACCACGGACGGTAAATACACCTCATCGGTGGTGCTCAAGGTTCCGGACGCCAAACCTAGCCAGCTTGGTTTTGTGGGCATGTTCCTGCCTACCGGTGACTATGCGCGCGGCACCACCGTACCCCACTCGGTAGATTCCGCCCCCGCAAACCCCATGCTGATTTTCCAGTCCTATTCGGGCGATCTGGGGCTCAACTCGGGGCAGCCGCAGAATGTGTACGTGCTCGATACCTCTAAGTTGCAAGAGTTGAACTCCATGGCACAGGGCAACGGCATTGTACTGAGCGCGCAGAATCCCGAAGCTGTGCTGCCCGATAACAAGGGAAAGATCGAGTTTTTGGGGTATAAGCGCTATGTCGGTCTGGATGTGCGCCACGACCCCGGGCAGAATATTGTTCTGTACTCCTTTGTGGTCGCGTTCGCCGGGCTTATCGTCTCGCTTTTCGTGGCGCGCCGCCGTGTATGGGTGCGTACCCACACCGCCGATGGCGTGCTCGTGGTCGAATACGGTTTGCTGGCACGCGGGGAAGATCCGCGCCTTGCGAACGAGGCCGAACGCCTCACCGATGCTTTCGCCGCCGCTTGGGGGCTAGAATTTGATGATGATAACCATGATGAAAACGAGGGTAAGTAGCCGATGCTGAACGACTCATTAGCGCGCTCCAGCGAACTATTTATGTACATTGCGGCGCTGATTTACACCGTCGTTTTTATTGCGTTCACCTCCGATGTGGTGGCAAACTCGCGCGTGACACGGCGCCTGGAAGGGCGGTCTGAGGGTACCGCACAGAAACCCACCGTCAAGGCGAAGATAAAGGTTGGTGCAGGCGCTGTTTCTGGCGCATCCGCGACGGCGAATACCGCTGCGGATACAGTTCGCACGGGCGGTACCGAACAGGGCACCGGCGAACGCGGCATGGGGTATAAGGGTGCTGCCGCACAGGCTCTCGAAGGTGAGGTTGCCGATTCCGCGATGCTGTACACGGGCGTTCGCCGCCCCGCCGCGCGCATCGCCGTGGTTGTGATGGTGCTTGCCGCGCTCGTGCACACCGCCGCCGTGATAATGCGCGGTATCGCGGCTCAGCGCGTGCCTTGGGGGAACATGTACGAGTTCTGCACCACAGGCGCGCTCATGGTGTCTGCGGTGTTTCTGATAACCCTCATATTCCGCGATGTGCGCTTCGTGGGCACGCTGGTGTCTGGGCTTGTGCTCATTATGCTGTGCGCCGCCACAATTGGTTTCCCCACGCCGGTGGGGCATTTGAAGCCTGCGCTGCAAAGCTATTGGCTGGTAATTCACGTATCGATTGCAGTGTTAGCTTCCGGGGTGTTCACGATTACCTTCGCGATGGCTGTACTGCAGCTGGTGCAGACCAGGCGCGAGCAGCGCATCCTGAACGGGAAGTCGGGCGGATGGGCGTTTATGCGCTTGGTTCCGAGCGCCCAGGCTCTAGAGAATTTTGCGTTCCGCATGAACGCGCTGGCGTTTGTGATGTGGACGTTTACGCTTGCCGCAGGTGCGATTTGGGCGAATCACGCGTGGGGACGTTACTGGGGCTGGGACACCAAAGAGGTGTGGACCTTCGTGATCTGGGTGGTGTATGCGGCGTATCTGCATGCACGCGCGACTCGCGGCTGGGCAGGCCCCCGCTCGGCATGGCTGTCTATTATCGGCTATGCATGCATTATCTTTAATTTCACGGTCGTGAATATTTTCTTCTCGGGTTTGCATTCATATTCGGGGTTGTAATCGGGATAACAGTGGATAACGGAATACTGCAGTAGTTTTGGAAATTTAAGTTCATAAAACGTGTGGACGGGGTCGTGTAACCCCGTCCACACGTTTTATGAGAAGCAGCTTCACCCAAAGATCCAAAAAGATTACAAAGAAAGTAATTGTGGGTCATTAAAATATTTGACGAATATTCTGGGTTCTTATTAGAGGCCTTCGTATAATGGTGATACCGAACGGTGTATGGCATACGTTTGAGGACAACCAACCACTGTGAGCCATCCTCAAGCTACCCTGAGATATCTACCCGGTCAACCGCTGGAATGCTGTCAAAGATGTCATGTGCCCGGTTTTCGTTGACCGATGATAGAGAGAAGAGGGATAAACCCATGCATGCAAATACCAACTCGATTAAGTTTGATTTTGAGGAAGCTGAGAAGTTTCATGCAGCTCTCCGAACCTGCAAGACAACCCTTGAAAACCAGGCACGTGACCGAAATGAAGTCACAGAATATGCAAAGTCGCAGCTTGAGGGTGGTTATGGGCGTCTCTTCTCTCGTAATGCTGACAGTCTCATTGAGATGGGAGCAGAACTCATCGAATCCCTTCGGAACGCCGAAGATAATATGAAAAAATATATTGCTGCCGCCCACGAGGAAGTTCGTATTCGTAAAGAAGTTACTGAATGGGAGTCCATGAAAGAGTCCCTTGACAATATGAAACACAATCTCAGGGCGAATCATGGGGCTCTTAAACCTGTAAAGCCGGAACATCGCCACTTAAATCCTACAGATCCTATGCCTCCTAAGCCTGAACCACAGCCTCGTCCTCATTATGAAATCTATAATTCAAATTCTATAAAGAAGTTCAATGAAAAAGTTGACTATACGCGAGCTAACTTAAAAGTTGGGACAAGTTTTCCTACCTGTGGTGGAGAAGGTCCTGCAACTGAGAAATATATTTCTCAGCAGATAAATGAAGACGATATAAATATGAATGAGTTAGCTCAAGGAAAAGTTTCGGGTATTCCTGAGCATCTTATTAAGTATTACAACATGATTAAGAGTATGAATCCTCGTGTAGAGCAAGACTATAACGCGATGAAGTCCTCTTATGAAGCTTTTAGGCATGGTACCGATTGGGGAGAATTTAATGCAGAAAGCCTCATCGCCGCTGTTTATGTCTGGTCCCAAGATAACCTTGTGGAGGCGTATCGTGCTGGAAAGATTGGGGAAGAGCTCTGGAAAGCTGGTAGCCAGGGGGAGATTAGCGAAACAAATCCCAATCTTTCGGACCCCCGAGTTCTGCATTCTGTTGAGAGCAGTGTATTTGTAAACGATCAAGACCTTAAAAACTCCCAACAAAACATATGCTTCCTTATGTACCTTCGGCAGGTATTTCGGGAGCTTATCCTAGCTCAGGTTATTTGAATGATCCAGTTAATATTGCAACAGGTAACTTTATTGAGTATGAGCTTGATTTAGCTTTTGATAATACTGCCGCTACTGCATTATCTCTGGAGCGTATGTATAACAGTTTTGCGGTGGTACATCCAGAGGAAATTCCTTCAGGAATTTTTGGGCTCGGGTGGTGCTCCACTTTGGATACTTGGATTGACTTTACCTCAGAAAATGCTCAGTGGTATACCAAAGACGGGCGTATTCTGCACTTTAGTCGTTCGGGTGATGGGTATGACCGCACCCCGCAGGAACCCTGGTGGCTCACCAAAGTACTGCCTAGCGATGAACTGTATGAGTGGATCACGCAGGCAATGCAGCAGGCATTCGAGCAGGCGCATAACTGCGAGAAAGAACTTGCCCAAAACTCGCATGAAGAGGTAGATTTCTCGCAAAAACGTGGAGAGCTGACCTTCACATCACATTACTGGGTCATTGAAGACAACAAACATACGCGCCATATATATAACTCGGCAGGCATTTGGGTGGGTACTGCGGTCGGGCATTTGAGCGATGCAATGGTTCCTGTGTACGCTACCGCAACGTTTGAGTTTGAGAGCGTACCTCAACGTATTGTCACAGACCTCGTGCATCCTGTGGCGCATCGGGCTATTCACATAGATTACGAGCTTGATTCCACTGGTGGATTACGCCCCGCGCAAGCATATACGTACAATACTGCGGGTATAAGTGCGGGTGCTCCCCAAACTGCCGTCGGCTACAGTTACGTGCCTGAAGGGGAGAATGCCTCAGGTCACCTCTGCGCCGTGGAGAAGATGAATGGTACCCGCACGTATACCCACACCCCGGAGCATTTGATCCATGAGGTGACCGATGTTAATGGACACGTTGAGGTCACGAATACCTACGATGACAACGGGCGTGTAATACATCAGCACACTGAATATGATGACGATATTTCTTATAGTTATACGGATGCAGGCGTAACAACTGTTGCTCAGGCTGAGACCGGACTAAGGGTTAACATTTTTTATAGCGACCCTAAAGGGCGTCTTACGGGGGTTACAGATGGGAACGGGAAACGCTACAGCATTCGGTACGGAACTGGCGATAATCGAGTCAGTATTACTGATCGTGATGGCTCTATTACCAGCCGTTCCTTCGACCAGCATGACCGGCTAGTCCGCGAACGTACCCCGGAGGGAACCGACTATACCTACAGTTGGGATGAGTATAACCGTGTCACCGGGGTTTCGGTCTGTGATGCCAGGGATGTACGGAATTTGGGTACTCCTGTAACTACTTTTTATGAATACGCAGATTCAGTTAACCCCAATCCTTCAGCCGTTATTGAGAGCAACGGTGCGAAAACCCAGTTGGTCTGGGATGAGCACGGTCGGCTTGTGGAGACCATAGACCCCACCGGGGTGTGCACCGTCATGACCTATGACATTCATGGGGATCTGAAGACCATGACGGATGGTGTGGGAAACACAACTACTCTGGTACGTGATGGTGCTGGGCGCGTAACACAGGTCATTGACCCATTAGGGCGAACTCTTCGTATTCGATACAACGCTTCCGGCATGATTTCCAGCTTCGAAGAAGCTACCGGTGCTCGCTGGAGTTTCTTATATCAAGAAGCCCGAGAGGCACCGCGGGTCCCTGCGACTTTGCGCACTGCGCAGCGTTTTGCTGGTTTAGAGGGTGAGATTGCTGATGACAAAGAGCAGGGAAATCTGCCTCATGCGGTGACAGATCCATACGGAAACGTTACTACTCTGACCTATAATCGAGCCCGGGAAATTACCTCTGTGACTGACCCGTTAGGCCGCACCACCCAGAATATTTATAACCAGTCGGGTAACCTGACCCAAGTTATTGAGGCTTCAGGGGCAACATGGACTTATGAGTATGACGGAATCCGTCAACTTATTGCCGCCATTGACCCTCTAGGCGGCGTGACTCGGTACACCTATGACCCCGTGGGGAACCGAACTTCTGAAACTGACCCCACAGGGGTGAAGGTCAAGCAGAACGTCGACCGCAAGCGTGGTCTGGAAAGGACCACGGATGCTTACGGTAATTCCTTCAAACAGATCGATGTTTTCGGTCGTGTGGTCGCCCAGAAAACGGGAGTTAAAGTAGGGTCTTCCGAAAAGCCTGATTCTGAGGAATTTATCACCTACGATCATGCCGGTAATCCTGTTGAAATTGTGGATGCGCAGGGTGGGTTAACTCGCATTATTCGGGATCTTGCAGGTCGCCCGTTACGGGTAGTTTCACCTGCTGGACGCGTGCAAACTTATGAATATGATGCAGCAGGTCGTCTAGAGCGGTACGCGGTGAGCCTTGATGAGCCGGTACCAGCTGCTGAGATAACACAAGATTCTGAACCTACTCAATGGGCTGTCACGCGTCTGGTCTATGATGCCGCTTCCCAAGTCGTGGAGCGTATCCTTCCGGATGGCTCCGCAGAATATATCGATTATGATGCCGCCGGTCGTGTTATCAAGGTGACTAAGGGTGCTCGCAGTGCAAGCTATGAATACGATCAGGGCGGTCGTCTGGTGGGGCTGCGCGATAACACGTATGGCTATCGTCGTTTTTCCTACGATGCCGCTGGTCAGCTGATTCGGACCATTGATGGGCTGGGCAACCGCACCCACATGAAGTATGACGCTGCGGGTAATATTGCGCAGGTTATGGATTCTACTGGGCAGATCACTCGCTACGAATACGATGCTTTGAACCGTCTGACCCGCATCATTAACGCGGCGGGTATCGTCTTTGAGTATGGGTATGATGCGGCTGGCCGTCTAACCCGCGCTTTCGACGGTGTACATGAGCGCACCTACGAGTACGACTATAAACGCGGCGGCGAGCTTCGGTATGCTTTCTGCGATGGTGTGCGTATTGCACAGTACGGCAGTGAAAATAAGGGACGTAATGTGTGGGTACGTGATTACGCCACTGCTCAGGCTCTTGACGGTCGTGCGCCGGAGGAAGCTTATGTTGAGCACCGCTACGAGTATGATTCCGCCGGGCAGCTCGTTAAGCGTTCCCGAAGCGCTGTTATTGACCCTCACTCACCAGATTCAGAGCACAAGATGTCCAAATCTACGGACGTCGAGAACCAGGTTCAGGCGCTCAATACGTTTGTTTCTACAGGTGCATATACTCTCACATATTCCTACGATGCCGACGGTAACCGCACTGCCACAGTAACTCCATACGGTACATCGCATGCGGTGTATGACGGCGCGGGTCATGTGGTTCGCCGCGAAACCTGCAGTACCGGTGAAGATAAGTCTATTGTTTCCACATATTCATATGATGTGATGGGGCAGCTTGTTCGTGCCCAGGTAGGGGATATTGTTTCTACCTGGCGGTTTGACGCTTCAGGTCGAGTCTCGGAATACGGCAAAAATCTTGTTGCTGAAGAAGCCTCCGAATTTGCAGGCGGCATAGAAGCTGAAAATCAGGGAATAAATAAGAAGACCCAGATAACCCGTGACGCCCAGGGGCGTGTAGCTGGTGTGCAGACAAACAACTCACTAGTGATGTACTCCTATGATGCCGCCGGTCAATTGATCGGTGCTCGTGAGGGCGATCTTGAATATGAATGGGTCTTTGAGAACGGTCTGATGGTGAGCGAAAAACTCTACCGTGTGGATGATGCAGAGCAACACAAACGTACCGTTCTGAGTGAACGTTCCTTTGAATATAACGTCCTCAATCAACTGGTTCAGATCGAGACCTTGGAGTACGCAGCTGCTATAGCCCCAGAGTTTGTGGGGCTTCACCATGAAGTTATTAACCGCGTAACCACAACTTATGCCTATGATGCGGCAGGGTACCGCGTGCGTGAATATACCGCTTCAAATCAGGGTACTCGTATAGCTCGCGAGTACGAGTGGGGCGTTTGGGGTGGTCTTTCCGCGGTTACGACTACGTCAAATTCTGATGCCTTCCATACGGAGGCTCTGGGTGTACGCGGCGTGGCGTCCCGGGTACGTCTTGTCACGGATGCCACGGGTGAACTGGCTCAGGTTACTGGTGTAGACAGCATCTCAATGCCTGTACTGTGGGATTCACTAGCTGATACCCCACAGGTTTTGGGCGTGGGAGCTGTGAGTGCACCGGATTGCGACGGCGGGTTCTCTCAGGTAGGTGTTCCGCAAGGATTAAATCCGTGGGGTGTGCCTGATCCAGCGGGTATAGCTCATATTCCTGGGATAAGGAGCTTCGACCCGTTCAGCCAAGTATTACCTGAGGGAGTATCCTTTACAGGCGCCGGCAGCGTGCGTATCGCCGGGCTGGATGTCATGGGTGCCCGCACGTTTGACGGTGTTTCGAAGCGTTTCCTGTCGACTGATCCACTAGCGCCAGTGGCCGGTTCGCCATGGTTCGCAGACCCCTATTCTTTCGTGGGCTCTAGCCCCATGAATATGGTGGATCCATGGGGTACAACTGAGGTCTCTGTTGCGCTCGCACAAGATACAAGCTTTGAAGGCTGGTTAAGCAGGAACCGTCAAGAAGTCTCGCGTGCTCTTATCGCAGTTGGCATAGTTGTTTCCATTGTTTCCATACCTATTCCCGGTTTAAGTGTGGCGATTGCAGCCGGGACTGTGTCAGGCAGCAGTATGGCAGCCAGTATAACGTTGAACTCCAATGCTTCTTTGAAGAGCGGCGGGTATGTTGATACTGGCGATGTGGCCTTTGCAGCCACCGTGGGTGGTATTACTGGAGGTCTTACAGCGGCTGCCGGTTATGGTGCCGCTTACAGTGTTCAGAAATGGGTTGCTCCTAAGGCTGTGGAGGGTTTTTCTAAAGTGCGTAGCACCTTTTCTCCTTCTACATCGTCGGCGATTCAAACAAGTGAGCGTGCGATTGCGGCAGAGACCAGGTTTGTTCCACAGGGCTCTAACCTTGTGAACTCTTCGAGTAATGCAGCGCGTGTTGCAAACGTGGAGTCGAAAGTTACTTCGGCATCTCCAACTGCTGTGAAGTGGGAGAATGTGCCAGTGGTTGCCGCTGGCACAAAAGGCGCTTCTACAGGTGTACGTTCAGGTACTCCGGTACAGGCGGTGACTGTGTCGTCGAGTCAGGGGAAGGCTATTCCTGTTATCGCTACCGGATCGAAGGGGGCTTCAAGTTTGAAAGCTGCTGGTCCTGCTCAGGTAGGTAAGGTTCCTGGTGCTCCTGCGGCTGCGGTTGCCTCAAAAGGCACTCAGATCGGCTCTAAGAGTGCCTCAGGTGAGTTGCGTGCTGTCGGTCCTGTGAATGTGGGTAAGTCCTCATCAGGAACAGCGAAACCTACTGTAGGTCAACGGTTAAAGGCTGTTGGTGCTAATGCTGCGGTGAATGGACTAACTGGTGGCACTACGAACCTTACTGCGTATAGTGCGCAGACTGCTTTGGACCCGACGAAGGATTGGGATTTGGGCGAGGCTTTAGTGTATGCGGGGACTGGTGCTACAGGTAATATACTGGGCGGCTCGGCGAGTCCTGCTGCTGGTTCTGTGGCGAAATACTTAGGTTTTAAACCCAACGGTATTGGGCAGAAGAGTTTGGAAGCTGGTTTTGCTGGTGGTATGAGTGTGGCTAATGGTGAGCTGTGGGCTGGTATGTCGGGTAATCCTACATCGGGTGGAGATAAGGTATATAACTTCTTGTCCGGAGGTACATTGAGCCAAGTGGGTAATTTCGGTCCGAAGAATCATAAGTTGGAGGATGTGAAGGTCGGTTCTTTGGGGCAGCCGTTGAAGGCTCCTGGGTATTTGGGGTCTTATCGGCAGATGGGGCTGGAACATCCGATGCCGGTGCCTCGTCAGTATCGTGATTTTGGTCCGTTATCGTTGAATTCTACGACGAATGCTAGTTTGGTGGCGTTGTCTGATGCGGCGAAGAAGTATTGGGTGGATAGGCTTTTGAATTTTGAGGGTGCTCCTGCGTATCCTGTGCCGTCTCCTGGTCCTTCTCCGGTTCCTTTGAGTGTTGATTCTGATGGTTTTGGTCCCGGTGGCAAAGTTGGAGTTCTGGAGTCTGAGAATATTCAGGAGCCGGAAAACATACAAGAGTTGGAGGATGTTCAGGCTCCTAAAAATGTTCGTAAGCCAGAGAACGTGCAAGAGCCTGAGAATGTGCAAGGGCCTGAGGGTATTCAGGGTCCTGTTGGTGTGCGAGATTCTGAGGGTATTGTTTCGGGTGAGGAAAAATTCTCTGGTGCCGATGGAGTTTCTTGGGATGAGGATGTTGACCCTGTAGAGGGTTCTGATGTTGATTTTGTGGGTGGTGAGTAGGTGTGCGGGTGCGTGTTCGGGATTGTGTGTATTGGGGTTGGGGTCCGTTTTGGGCTTTGGTGGTGCAGGTGTTGATTTGGTGGCCTATTGTGGGGTTGGTGGTGCGGGTTGCGCCGTCGCATCCTATGATGGGTCCTCATTTGCCGTTTTATGTGGTGTTGTTTTCTTTGCCGTTTGTAGGTATTGCGGTTAATTTTTGTTTGTTTCGGTTTTTTCGTGCAGATATAGCTGTAGGTCTTTTTTGGCTGTGTAGTTTTCTGTCAGCTTTTTTGTTTGTTCTTTTCCCGATGCCTTTTCGTGCGTTGGGTATGTATATGTTTGGTTCTGTGGTGTGTGGGTTGTATCCGGGTATTTTGTTGAATAATTATTATGAGTTGTATCGTGTGGCGAAGATGTCCCCTGAGGAAGTGGAAGCTTATAAAATTGAGCTTGAGCAAAAAAACGCAAAATACGAAGAAAATAGTGATACGGTAGGAAGCATTTATGTGGCAATTTTTTGTATTACTGCTGTTTTTATGACGGGATTCTTTTCGTTGGCTATTCCTGCGGTGCATTGGAAAGGGTATGACGCCTCTCCGATGCTTTTGCCAACAGTTATAGTGGCAACGGTGGGGTTGTGGTTATCTGTTGTGGTGAAGCGTATATTGAAGTGGAATGGCTCATGGCGGGTATATGCCGTATTGCTGGTAGTAAGCGTGGTAGGTGTATTGTGGGGGTGGGGTTATCCGATTGTACTTGTTGTTGCTCCATGGTGGATTGCGTATTGGGTTGGTGATGCTTTAGTCGATGCTGTTGAGTTCGCATTACGGAGGGTAATAAGATTTGAATATTCTTAGACGATGATTATATATCTTTGCTTACTTCTATCGGCCTGTGTTTTCAGAGTGGTTTTAGTGCTGAAGAATCAATTTAGTAATTTATTATGGGGCCGACTATAATAATTCGACGAGTATGTGATTTATTACTAATTATTTTAGACGAAAGTAATTCTGGTATTGATTGAGTTATCTTTATGTGTTTTTATCATTCATATGCTGAAATGTAGTTTAGTAAATAATTTATTTTTCATGATTGTGACTATTGTTGGTTTTGTTCAATATTGTTTTAGGGTATTCGGCCTGGTTGCTGTTTTATATTTATTTTTATTGTGTCTTGAGTTTTGTTAGGGTGATGTTTTCTGCTTTTAGTGATTGGTATGATTGTGTGGTGCTGTGAGAAATGCATGCTTGGATAACTTGTTTGTAAGGTTTGCTGCTGGTGTAGTTGGGCTCTTATCCACAGAAGGGTGGTGAGTAGGCGTGCGGGTGCGTGTTCGGGATTGTGTGTATTGGGGTTGGGGTCCGTTTTGGGCTTTGGTGGTGCAGGTGTTGATTTGGTGGCCTATTGTGGGGTTGGTGGTGCGGGTTGCGCCGTCGCATCCTATGATGGGTCCTCATTTGCCGTTTTATGTGGTGTTGTTTTCTTTGCCGTTTGTAGGTATTGCGGTTAATTTTTGTTTGTTTCGGTTTTTGCATCCGCGGCGGGCGTTAGGGTGGATGGTGCCTGTTGCGTTTGGTTTTATGTTTTTGTTTGGTCTTTTCCCGATGCCTTTTCGCGGTATGTCGATGCTTGGTTTTGGATCTGTAGTGTGTGGGTTGTATCCGGGTATTTTAATGAACAATTATTATGAATTGTATCGTCTGGCGAAGATGTCTCTGGAAGAGGTGGAGGAGTATCAGCGTGAGCATGAAGCTCGGGAAGCTCGCGAGGAGCAACACGAAGAAAAGACGGCTGATGTTTATGTATCATTATTATTTTTAATGTTTTTTGTAATCGTTGGTTTTTTTGCGGTGGGTATTCCGGCGATGCATTGGAAGGGGTACGATCCGTCCCCAATGATTTTTCCTGCGGTGATAGTGACAGTAGCCGGTATGGCGGTGTCGGTATTGGTGAAGCGTGTGTTGGAGTGGAAGGTTCCGGGGTGGGTGTATGCTGTGTTGCTGGTGGTGAGCGTGGTGGGTGTGTTGTGGGTGTGGGGTTATCCGGTGGTGTTGTTGGTGGCTCCATGGTGGGTTGCTTTTTGGATGGGAGAGGGTTGGCTAGGGCTGGTTAAGGATACTATACGTCGTAAATTGGGTAATATCACAAGATAAGTCTAGAGTTGAACATCTGACGCATATTTTTAATGGAATAAAAATGTAATATCTAATTTTTACAGAAAATGGTATGAATAGTTGGTTTATTTTTTCTAGAGCATATTTATTCTGATTAAATTCTAGTTTGATTTTTAGTAGGTTGATGTTTCTTGCTTTTAGCAATTGGTATGATTATGCGGTTCTGGGGGAAATGTATGTTCGGATAATTTACTTGTAAGGTTTGCTGTTGGTGTAGTTGGGGTCTTATCCGCAGAAAGATGGTGAAAACATGGTGGGGGAAGGTGAGATGTTTTTGGGTGTTCGGAAAGAGTGGTTGGCTACGATTGATTGGTGGAGTTCTGGGATTTTTATTGGGATTTCTCAGTTTTTGATTGGGTGGCCTTTGCTGGGGTTTATTCTTCAGACGTCGCGTTCTCTTCCGGTGGGTGAGAATGTGTTGTTTTATGGGTATGTGCTGTTGTTTCCTGTGTTTGGGACGGTTTATACTGGGTGTCTTTTTTATTGTCTGAATGCTAGTACTGTGTCGCAGCTGATTTGGTTGGCGTCTCCTCATGTGGGGATGTTGGTGGTGGGGATTTTGCCGTATCCGTGGAATCTTCCGTCTATGTTTGGGTTTGTTGCTGTGGTGACGGGGTTGTATCCGGGGGTTTTGCTGTATCAGTTGTTGGAGTTGCGGCGTCGTAGTCGGATGTCGCCGGATGAGTTGGAGGTGTTTCTTGCGGAGCTTGAGGTTCGGGAGGTAGAGGCACAAGAACGGGAGCTGAGAACTGAGAGTACGTTTATGTCCTTTGCCTTTATGGTGATGCTATTCATGGTTGGTTTTTTTGCGGTGGGTATTCCGGCGATGC
>NZ_KV804814.1:133989-192901 GCF_001811455.1 Rothia sp. HMSC065G12 | reverse complement strand
CGGTGGGTATTCCGGCGATGCATTGGAAGGGGTATGATCCGTCTCCGATGATTTTTCCTGTGGTGGTGGTGACGATAACCGGGGTGGCGGTGTCGGTGTTGGTGAAGCGTGTGTTGGGGTGGAAGGTTTCGGGGTGGGTGTATGTTGTGTTGTTGGTGGTGAGTGTGGTGGGTGTGTTGTGGGTGTGGGGTTATCCGGTGGTGTTGTTGGTGGCTCCGTGGTGGGCTGGTTATGTTGTGGGTGCACCGTGGGTGTCTGAGGTTGAGGATGTTATGCGTCGTGGTATGGCTCGTGCACAGAGGCTGCACAGTAGGTAGGATTTTAGCAGTTTATAGTTTCAGATAGTTTGGGGTCTTATCGGCAGATGGGGTTGGGGCACCCTGGCGTTGTTCATCCTTCGCCTAGTTGGAAGCCGTTGGCTTTGAATTCTACGGTGAATGCTGGTTCGGTGGCTGTATCTGATGGAGCGACTTTGGTAGCGTCGCGCAGGGGAGAAAACTCCCGCAAGTCGCAAGATATCTAATGAGTCCTAGAACCTATTTTGAACTACCTTTCTCACCGGACTCGTCATTTTCGCCGTCAGAACGTTCACTTGTGCCGTCGTCCGCAGAACCGGTGCCCGCATCCTTTTCGCGGGATCGGCGCTGACGGTCGGCTTTCGTCTTGAGCCAGCGCAGGTACTCTTCATCGTCGTCGGGTGAAGATGTTGCCGGTGGCGGTGTTCCACGCCGAGAACCCGTGAACCCGCTGCCCTGCTGCGTTTTAGGGGCTCGCACGGCGCGCGGGCGACCCAGCAGAAGCCACAGGAGAGGTCCCACGACGGGGAAGAAGATCACCGCAATAATCCATAGCCATTTGGGGAAGGTACGCATCTGGTCCTGATGCGTGCGCAGCGCATCCAAGAGAGTATATAGAGTTAGCCCCACCACCAGGGCGAAAGCACCAATAATCATCATGGCTCGAATCATAGTCTCTAGTGTTACACACTCTGAGCATAACCAACAATGAAAACTGTCAAATAATCTGTGACGTTCCCGGCGTGCCGCATCTCGTTTGCTTGGGGGCTTATTGCAACCCCGATACACTGGATGTTATGAACTTGTTCAAGTACACACTGCTGCGGCTCGGCCTCGTCGTAGTACTCTTTTACCTTTTTATGCTGATAGATGCGGGTATTTTTATTGCTGGTCCCGCCGCTATTCTATGCGCCTTCGCCCTGGCGTATATTTTCTTCCCCAAACTTCACGCGGCTGCCAGCGCGGATATGCGTAAAATTTTCAAACGCGCCCCCGCCATTAAAAACAAAGATGAAGCAGAGAACCGCACGCTCGAAGATCAGCTCGTCGATGAGCATAAGAAGGTTTCGGGCGAAGACTTCTAAGATATTCTCCCATCAGCGCTAAATCTGCCTCCATAGAACAAAGATGCGGCACCCCAGCCCCAAACCACCCGGCGGTGGCAGGGGCGCGGGATGCCGCATCTTATGTGTATCAGGTGGCGAGCAGGTCGTTTTCGATCCGAGCAGGTAATATTTTCCTACCTACTCGACCAAAAACTACCTGCTCGCGGCAACTCTTAGTCTTGAGCTGCCTTCTGATAGATGTCCCAGACGGGGCGGTCGAAGATCGCACCCGAGACGGACGTATTGTTATTGGTTGCGAACGAGGTTACGCTCTGGACCTTACCCAGGCCGGTCGCATTATTGTAGTCGGCAAGCCACGGGCCACCTGAGGATCCGCCCGCGAATTCGCATCCCGAAAGCGTGGGGAAGTAGTAGGGGGTAATGCGGATCGTGTGGGTGTTCCCCCAGCAGGCGTGCATAACCCTACCAGACTCTTTGTTGCCGGGGTATGCGAAGACGGTGCTCTCGAAGATGGGGCTGCGATCCACGTTCAAACCGTGCCCACCTACCATATTCACGAGGAGCTGACCCTTCTCGTTGGTGTTGGTCTTGATGAAAGCAACGTCGTGCTTGTAGCTGTCGCCGGTACCGCCTGTGGGCTGACCGTACTGAACCCAGTCGTTGGCAACACGCAGGTACTGTGCGCTAAAGGTGCCGTGTGGGCGCACACCCCGGTTGTAGCCGGGAACAAACACGATGTTGCGGTGCCAGGTCTTATTCTTACCACCGTGCACGCAGTGACCGGCGGTTACCACGGTACGCTTGGTGGGAGTGTTGATCGCCGCACCGGAGCATACATAGTTTTTACCGTCACTGGCATCGGTGTAGAAAATCTTGCCGTTGGTGTGCGAGAAGTTCGTTACCTTGGATGCACCCTGAAGCTGCACACCATTGCGTGCGTTCTTCTGTTCGGGCAGAACGGGGTCTACAGACTCAGCGGTGGTTTCAGGCTCGTCAGCTTCCTGAGTGAGAGTCTGCGGGGTGTATTCCTCACCGGACTCGTTGGTTTCCTCCTGAGAAACGACCTCGGGATTCTGCTCTTCAGTCTCCATCTGAGAGACGGCATTGTTGATCTCCTGCTGGGGATCCTCTACGTTATCTGCAGGAATAGCGTTTTCCATACGCTCGGTCGTCCAATAGGTAATGACTCGCGGGTCTCCCTCGGGAATAGCCCCCGGGTTCTCGCCTTCCTGACCTGCCACAACCGATGCCTGGGGATCGGCGTTAAGAACGTCGTCGCTGAGAGGTGCTACTGCGGAAGCGGAATCGTCGCTTCTCTCAGAGACGGTGTGGGTGTACGATGCGGATTCGTTAGGGGTAGAGACCGCATTCGCGGGGATAAAACTTGTCGATACAAGCAAAGATGCTGCAAGAAAAAAGGGTGCACGCTGCACGGCACCCTGAAGTGAATGGCGCACGAAGGTGTCCTTTCAGGTGGGTAGAGTGGTGATTCAAGAGTCGCTATGTAATTGAGTGAATGATATGTCAACACTTGAAATTATTATTAATGTAAATAAAGATTTTTTCAAATGTCAATATGACATGCAGAAAAAGGTGAATTATGTCATCAAAACTCACGATGTGAGAACATATGAGATCCGTCCGCAGCATCCCACATTCCCTGTGGGTATAAAAAGGATCTTTATGTGAATAAAGTTTTAGAGAACTTGCTTTATTCACATAAAGAGCCTTTTTGGTATGGGGGAGATGCTGGTAGGATGCCGGGAATACGTGGTAAAAACAGAGTTCAGGGGGTTTTCGGCAAAGTGGTGCGTATTCTTAATACCCTGTGAAAACCTCAACGGTATTACTCAATAGATTTAATCCATGTAGCCATACTGAAATAGCAACTAAAATACTATAGATTAGTGCCACAATTCCCGCTTGTTTGAGTACGGGTATAAGCGCCGGTCCCTGTTTAAACAAAACCGTTACGCAAGAATGAACAGTCGGTCCCAGAAGAATAAAAGTTACCAAAAACCAAGGATTATGCGGAACCACAAAAGCCCCTAAAAGAAGTGCTATCAGCATTTCAGCACAATAGGCGATGCGCGCTCGCCAATCCCCAAGCCGCACTGCCAGCGTGAGCTTACCGGATTCACGGTCGGTCGGGATATCACGCACATTATTTGCCATAAGCAGGGCGCAGGAAATAAGTCCGATAGCTATCGCGGACACCCACCCGGTCACCGTCAGCTCATGAGACTGCGTGTAGAGGGTACCTAAGGTGGCGACCAGTCCGAAATAGACAAACACGAAAATATCGCCCAAACCCATATAACCGTAGGGGTGCTTACCACCGGTATACCCCCAAGCGGCGAAGACTGCGGAGGCGCCAATCGCCAAGAACCACCACTGATTTGCCAACGCCACCAGAATCAAACCGGAACACATAGCTAGACCAAAGCACAAAAACGCGGCGTATTTGACAGATTTCGCGCTTGCCGCGCCGGAACCGACGAGGCGCATCGGGCCAACCCTGCCCTCATCGGTGCCTTTGATACCGTCAGAATAATCGTTTGCGTAATTCACCCCAACCTGTAGAAAAAACGCCACCAAAAACGCTAAAAACGCATACCAGGGCTTGAAAGCATCAATCTCGTACGCTGCGGCTGATCCGGCGATGATAGGGGCGAGGGCAAGCGGTAGGGTACGCAGGCGTGCGCCTTCAATCCACTCTGCGGGTGTTGCCACGGTGATCCCTCCGGTAGCGAGCGTGCGAAAACTGATTCTTGGCGGGGTCTTTAGCCCCTCGTATTTGTGTATTCTCTGTACAGCATACTGTATATAGCCCGCAGGTCGGGTTTGCCTGTGCTTGCGGTCGGAAAATCGGCGAATATCCTCAGAAATTTGGGGGCACCCGCCGCACCTAGCTTGTCGGTGCAGAACTCACGCAGCATATCGCATGTAGCCTGAGAGGCATCGGGTGCACTCTGCGCCCCGGATGCGCCCCGCAGCGTGATCGCGGCAGCCACCGCCGAGCCCCAGCGCGCATCGGGAATGCCCATGACCGCAGCTTCACGCACCGCCGGATGGCTTTCAAGAACGGCGGCAACTGCCCGAGCGGAAACCTTGACCCCTCCGGTAATAATTACATCATCGGAGCGCCCCACAATGTTCAGCATCGGGGCGCCCTCGTTCTCTGGCGCATTCGGGGCAGAGGGGGTGAGCGAACCGTAATCGTCGGTGCGGTACCACCGGCACCCGTCGGCATCAACGAAGAAATGGGATGCGGTGCGTGCGCTATCGCCCATATACCCGCTGGCAAGGTGCTCGCCGCCAAGCCAAACGCGCCCGATGTTAGGGGCGCCCTCTGCCGAAGTGCCGCCCCGACCGGCAGCCGCAGCGTCACCCGCCACAAAATTGTCTAATAAACCCGCGTCCTCGGGAACTACACGCAGCCGCACTCCGGGCAGCGCTACCCCCGAATAGACACACCCACCAGCGGTTTCTGCACTTCCATAGGTGGTGACTACGTTCAGTCCAAGCTCTCGTGCTGCCGCCAACAGGGATGCGCTCGCCGGGGCACCGCCAAGCAGGATGCCGGTGAACTGACCAAGCGCATCGTAAATCTCTGACCCCAGTGTGGGGTTGGCTTCGGTGGCTTCTAGGAGCTTATGCACTTGTGTGGGCACGAGGGAGACGAACCGGCGGGCGCAGCTGAGCCGCTCGGCGGCGTTCAGAAAGACCTCGGGTGTAAAACTAACCCCGTCGGTGATCGATGCGGCAACTACCGGCGTCGTTCCGGCGAGCACCGCCCGGGCGAGAACCTGGGCTCCCGCCACATAGTGCGCGGGCAGGGCGAGAAGCCATTGCGCAGGAACCTCAGAAGCAGCCCTCTGCGGCTTAGCTGAACCGGTCGAAGGGTAATCCGCAAAAAACCTCTCGGTCGCCCGAGCGGATGCCCTCAGCGCCCGCACGCTTAACGTCGTCTGTTTGGGTGCACCCGTGGACCCGGAGGTGCCCACCACGAGCGCAATAGACTCCGGGTCTTGTGTTTGCCCGCGCGGGTCTTGATGATCGCGAGCATTGTTCAGTAAGTCCCCGGTGAGAGAGCGCTCGAAGGCGCGCAGAATCTCCTGCGGTTCGGCGGGCGCATCGGCGCTGAGGATGACCGCGTGCGGATGCAGCGCATCCTTGTGCGGGGCAGGAAGCGGCGTGAGTGAACCGGGGAATGTGCTTATCGCGGTGTCTACCTCGCCGCTATCCGCCCGGGACTTACGGGGATTGCGGGGGCCTTCCGGCACAACAGAACGGTTATTCTGCAACGCGTAAAACCCTAGAAGTAGTAGGGATAGTTCGACCAGTCGGGGTCACGCTTCTGCAGGAACGCATCGCGCCCCTCCACAGCCTCGTCGGTCATATACGCCATGCGGGTTGCTTCGCCTGCGAAAACCTGCTGCCCGAGCATACCGTCATCGGGCAGATTGAAGGCGTACTTGAGCATGCGAATAGCCTGCGGAGACTGCCGGGCAATATGAGCCGCATATTCCAGGCCCTTATTTTCCAGTTCTGCGTGGGGCACCACATCATTAACGGCACCCATCTCGTACATGCGCTGTGCATCGTACTCTTTGGCGAGGAAGAATATTTCGCGCGCAAACTTCTGCCCAACCTGCCGCGCCAAAAGCGCCGAACCGTAGCCCGCGTCGAAAGAGCCGACAGTCGCATCGGTCTGCTTAAACTTGCCGTACTCTTCGGAAGCAATGGTCAAGTCCGCGACCACGTGCAGGGAATGCCCGCCGCCCGCAGCCCACCCGGAGACCAGAGCGATCACGACCTTGGGCATGGTACGAATCAGGCGCTGCACCTCCAGAATATGCAACCGCCCAGCACGTGCAGGGTCAATAGATTCGGCGGTGTCGCCGCTGGCGTAGTGGTAGCCGTCGCGCCCGCGGATGCGCTGGTCGCCGCCCGAGCAGAACGCCCACCCGCCATCTTTGGGGGAGGGGCCGTTCCCTGTTAGAAGTACAGTGCCTACATCCGAGGTCATGCGGGCATGATCGAGCGCCCGGTAGAGTTCGTCCACAGTATGCGGGCGGAAGGCGTTACGCACCTCGGGCCGGTTAAAAGCAATGCGTACGGTCGGCAAGTCGCGCAGGATTTCGCCCGTCTCGTCGCGCTGCACCTGGCGGTGGTAGGTGATGTCGGTAAAATCCTCAAACCCTTCAACGATGCGCCAGTGCTGCGGGTTGAAAATATCGGAAACCTGGGGAGGGAACGTAACAGTCATGCCCCCTATTTTACGCAGTATGAACCCGCCCATGCTCCGGACCCAAGAGGATACTTCCGTTACCCTTGAGCGATAAGCCGCGAAGCAGATGTAAAGCGTACACACACTTTTCCGATAAAACCCGTTGATTCCTTGAAGAAATATTGCAGGCCTGGGCACCATATTCAAGGGTTTTGTCGTGTGTTTAAGCGATATCGTGGCAAACACGACGAAACATGTCACGTTCATATTCCTTGCGCATCCACTCCTGCTATAAGATGCTGGAAGAGCCTATTTATGCCCGCCCAGCCACCAAGGACAGAAGAATATGTCAGAGTACACGTCGCGAACTTCTGCAACACCCGATGATTCCCTCATCCACCTTCATGCAATGCGGCATGAACGGTATGCTGCGGCGACCGCGCTTTTAGGGGAGAGCGGATTTGCCACGCGCGTGGGAGGGTTTAACGCTCTGGTGCGTCTTGCCGATGAGTGGCTTGCGGATGAGCGCACCCCCGAAGAACAGCGCCTTGCCGAGGCACAGGTTATTATCGATACATTTTGCGCGTGCATCTATGCCCCATTCCTGCCCGCCTCCAGGCATAAAGACTACATGCGGCTGGACCGAGAACCAAAGAAACGCTGGGACTCCCAGAAAAAAGCACGATTCCGCGCCGAACAAGCCGAATTTCGTGCTGAGGCGCGGTTCCGCCAAACCGTTCTCGATACCATTCACCTGCGGGTTATGCCCCGCTACGAGGCATCGGGACCGTGGAGCCGCCTCTCCTTCGATTTTTCGGGCAGCGTGTTCTTCTATCCGGTTAGCTTTGGGCGCTCGCAATGGGAGGGGCGTCTGAACCTGCGCGGGTGTACCTACTATGCGGAAGCAGATTTTTCGGGTTCCACCTACACCTGGTATTTAGATTGCAGCAATTCCGCTTACTACACAGAGGCCGATTTCAGCGCTTCGACTTACAACGGAGGGGTTAACGCGAGCTTCTGCAACTACCGCGGGAACGTCGATTTCAGCGAGTCCGTGTACCGTGCCAACGCCAGCCTGAGTTACAACGTGTACTGGGGTGAGGCTGCCCTGAACGACAGTATTTATGAGGGGCACGCTGATCTTGCCTGCTGCACCTACGTGGGTCACGCAAGCCTGGGGAACTGCGATTACAGGCGCGGCGCAGACCTATTCTTGAGCACCTACGCGACCTTCGCCGATCTTGACCGGTGCACCTATGGCGGGCGGGCGAACCTGAGCAAGAGCGTCTATTACGGTCGGGCATGGTTCTGGCATTCGACCTATTTGCAGGAGGCCACGTTCGGGGATTCTATCTATAACGATTCCGTCGATTTCTCCGATTCGCATTTTGCCGGCCCCGTCAATCTTGAGGATTCGGCGTATCTCGACACCACGAACTTTCAGAACACGATTTTTGAGGAGGACAGCCCCTCTTTCGCCCGGAGCGTGTATGTTCCCGAGAATAACGAGCACACGGGGTACAACTATGGGGTGGTGCGCGTGCTGACGCTGGACGAATTGCAGCACCTTGACCAGCTGCGAGAGCCACGCTACGAGATTGAGCAAGAACTCTTTAACGTTGATGATGCTACGGATGCGAAAACGTACCGCATCTTGCGCAGAGCCTTGCTGGAGGCTAGCCATCCGATCCAGAAATGGTGCCAGGAACTGATGGCGGGCACGCTCTAAAAGCCGTGTGAATTAGTCCCTAGACAGAGGTTAGAGTTGAAAATATTAAAAATTTGCCCCGATCCGTAATGCGCGGATCGGGGCAAATCTGTGAGCAGAAGTTCAGACCTTAGCCAGCCTTAGCGAGCTCTGCAGCCTTATCGAACTCTTGTTCAATTTCCTCGTTCTTCTCGTAGGTTGCAAGCGAGACCACGACGGTCACCAGGAAGGCTAGGAAGAACCCGGGGATCATCTCGTAAACATCGATCGTTTCGGTGAGGTTGAAGACCTGGCGCCAGAAGAAGGTGACGACAGCACCCACGACCATGCCCGAGACTGCGCCCGGTAGGGTGAGCTTGCGCCAGTACAGCGAGAGGATCACGATTGGGCCGAAGGCCGAACCAAAGCCTGCCCATGCGAACTCCACGAGCGAGAGAATCGAGTTGTTCTTATCGAGCGCCATGAGAGTCGCGATGACCGCCACAATCGCTACGCCCGCACGTCCAAGCCAGAGTGACTGGTTTGAGCTGAGCTTCTTCTTCACAAAGACACCGTAAAGATCTTCCACGAGAGCCGAGGAGCAGACCACTAGCTGCGAGGATAGCGTGGACATAATAGCCGCGAGAACGGCAGCCAGAATCATGCCGGCGATAAAGGGGTGGAAGAGAATCTGCGCGAGATCCAGGAAGACTGTCTCCGCACTTTCCTTATCGGTGAGAGAAACTTCGGGGTGGGTTGCAAAGTAGGCTACGCCCACGAACGCCGTGCTGATGGAGCCTACCACGGTCAGTACCATCCAGCTCATGCCGATGCGACGCCCGGCTTTCGCATCTTCGGGAGTGCGCAGGGCCATGAAACGCACGATAATATGCGGCTGTCCGAAATAGCCTAGGCCCCAGGCGAGCGCCGAAGCGATGCCGATAAACGTAGTTCCCGCGAAAAGTCCCAGGGCGTCGGGGCGAACGTTGGCGACGGCATCCGTGACGTGGTCGAGTCCGCCCATATTGGTAATAGCCACGATCGGCACAGCAATCAACGCGGCGAGCATCAGAAGACCCTGCACCATATCGGTGTAGGAGGCACCCATGAACCCGCCGAAGAAGGTGTAGAACATGGTGATACCGGCGACGAGAAGCATACCGGTGAGGTAGTTCTGGTGGAAGGAAGACTCGAAGAATTTACCGCCAGCAACCATGCCGGAGGAGACGTAGAAGGTGAAGAAGACGAGGATAATGATGCCTGCAAAAATACGCAGAATATTGTACTTATCGTGCAGTCGGTTGCTGAGGAACACAGGGACGGTAACGGCATCGCCAGCGACTTCGGTGTAGGTACGCAGACGGGGTGCAATATATTTCCAGTTGACCCATGCGCCGATTGTCAGACCGATAGCAATCCATGATTTGGAAAGACCGGCTAAATAAACAGCGCCGGGCAAACCCATCAGGAGCCAGCCGGACATATCTGCGGCGCCTGCCGAGAGAGCCGCGACGGTGGGGGAGAGCTGTCGTCCTCCAAGCACATAGTCGTCAAGGTCGTTATTTTTACTGTTTGCCCACAGACCAATCACAATCATGGCGATAAAGTAAATCGCCAGTGCGATGACTTGGAACGTACCGTCGGTCATCTCTCATTCCTATCTAGTGGTTGGGATTCCGTCACGTAACTATCTGTGTAATTATGCGCAACTCTATGACTTTATGAGTGGCTTGGGATACAGTCTAACCTCTCGGAATGGATTTACCAACTCGTAATGCATTCAGCGTGTTTGCATACTACTGAATATATATTCACATCAAACGAGGTATGCCGTGGTAAAGCGTGGTTTTATGTGGGAAATTTTGACGAAACGACCCCGAAAATTCGCGGCTCTTGAGGTTGCTTTGGCCACAACGTGAACGGGTGGCGTGTGGTGATGCTTTTGCTTCTTATAAATCTAAAGGATTTGTAATGATCCACGGCTTGGGACTCATGGCTTTAGGATCGAAGTATTCCAGAAAATCCTGCGCCGATTTCGGGAACTGTGGGGCATCAGGAATGGGAATGGAGGCGCGAATCCACTCCAAAATATCGGACTCTGCAAACCCTGCATCCCGAAGCTGTCTCAGCGTTACCGCGCCGTCGCGTTTCGCTAGACGCTTACCTTCCGTGTTGAGGGCTAGGGGGACGTGGGCATAGTGGGGCGGTTCATACCCCAGGAGTGCTGCCAAGTACGCCTGGCGCGGAGCGGAAGATAATAAATCGTCTCCGCGCACCACCTGGGTTACACCCTGATAATGGTCATCGACCACGACGGCTAGGTTGTAGGCGTAGGTGCCGTCGTTGCGGCGAACCACCACGTCATCGACGGCGCCCGTGTACTCACCGGCAAACATATCCTGTACCGTAAATTCACTGATTTCGGCGCGTAAACGCAGGGCGGGAGGGCGTATCTCACGGCGAGATTCACGCTCGGTATCACTCAGATTGCGACATGTCCCTGGATAAGAGCCGGGGATGCCGTGCGGTGCCGAGGTTGCCTCCAAAATCTCACGGCGCGTGCAATAGCATTCGTAGAGCAGCCCCGCATCCTGGAGCTTCTGCACGGCGGCATCGTAGGCAGCAAGCCGTGTGCTCTGGCGTAAAACATGGTCGTGGCGCCTTGGGTCTTCGCCGGGCGTTGCATCCCAATCGAGCCCCAAAGATTTTAAGTCGGCGAGCTGCTGTTCGGCGGCACCGGGGCGCACGCGATCGAGGTCTTCGATGCGCATCACAAAGCGTAGCCCCTCTTGTCGCGCGAGAAGCCATGCGAGAATTGCGGTGCGCAGATTGCCCAGATGCAGGTCTCCAGAGGGGGACGGTGCGTACCTGCCTGCGCCTACTGAAGCAGGATCGTGCATTGTGAAAGAATCCTGGGTGGTGGTGCTGTGTAAGCTCATGGTTTTAATCCTAGCGGTACCTCTAAAAGTGCCTCACGCCATAGGACGCGGCAAAAAATAACAAAATAATAACAACCTCACGGGGAACTTCGTGATAAACATTCGCAAGTGTGTTATTAAACCTTTATAAAAATATTCCGTATCTGACGCTAAAGTCGAGTACCGTTAGAAGTATGGCAACCACGATTGAACTAGCGGACGGTGTTTATCGTATTGCAACCGATAACTACTGTCTAAATACCGGACTCATCCTCGGTCTTGAGAAAGCACTCGTGATCGATACCGGTGCAGGACCTCGACAGGCAACCGAAATTTATGATGAGGTTCGTCGTATTACCCGTATGCCCCTCGTCGTCGTCAATACGCACGCACACCCCGAGCGTTACTTCGGGAACGACGTTTTTGCGGCTATGGGCACCGAAGAGTTTTGGTCGCACCCACGGGCGGCACGCGCTATCAAGAAGTACGGAGATAGGCAGCGCCTGTATGTGGAGACCCTAGAACCTGAGATGGCACACCACCAGGGAGCGGCAACTGATATCGTGGTGCCAAATCATCTGGTTGCCCAAAGCGGGGAAGGCATTACCTTTACCCCGGTTGATCTGGGGGAACGCTCGGCAACCCTCATCTACTTGGGTCCCGGCCATACCGAGGGCGATATCTTGGTGGGCATCGACGACGTGCTCTTTACGGGCGGTCTGCTGGAGCAGGGGACCGACCCATCCTTTGAAGACTCTTTCCCCGATCGTTGGGTAGAGACCCTAGGCGCGCTTCTTGAGCTTGATCGTTACCGCGTCTATGTGCCCGGCTGTGGCGACCCCGTAGAGCGTGACTTTGTGGAACGTTTTCAGGAAACCATGAAGAAGGCTATTTACGCTATTCGCCATTCGACTATTGACCCGAATGATGCGAGTACCACCGCCGCCATGTACCACCTGCCGTACGCACCCGGACCTACCCGGTTCTTGCTAGATCGTATGGCACAGCTTGACGGTACCGAAGTGCCTACCGACAGCTCTGAAACCACCGGATACACCGGTCCTATCACGATTGGCAGCCTGCACTAGCATAAGCGCAGACATATGACGACTGGATATGACATATATTGTCATATTCATAAGAATTTCTGAAAACCTCTGCATAGGGTACGTACCATTTCGAGGTTATGGTGCGTCCCTGTGCGGAGGTCTTATTCTGCGAATCTTAGAAGGGGTAAGGCGCAGCCTAAGCTTGGGTATCGAAAATATCGTTCGGGCGGTGAATGCGCACCCGAATACCCGACTCCTCACCGAAGCCCGCCGCCATGCGTTCCAAATCCGTATTCGGTGCCGCCTGAACCGTGAAGAACCGCTCGATGGCGCGGGTAAATTGTGGATTCTGGGCGAGAGTTCCGTGTTCCAGTGCGGTAAAAATACTGCCTCCAGCATCGTCATAGACGACGACGTCAAGATCGGGCAGAAGCTCAGTCATGGGCAGGTTCAGTGCAGAAATGTCGTATTGAAAGGTCAAATCGCCGCATATGAGGGTAACCGGAATCGGCGCGCCCGCCACATGGGCGGAAGCATCGACAGCCGTGCGTGCGTTGCCGGTGGGGTAGTAGCCCGCTAAAGAAACACCGACAGCCGTTGCGATAAGCCCGTCAATGCCGGAAAGCCCGCGGTTTGCGAGAACCCGTGCGGGCGCATCGGCACCAAGAGCGGGGGCGATAATATCTAGATCGCGCACAATACTCGACGAGCCGACGACAAGGGCTCGACTTTGCTGTGCGCATGTATTCCAGGTTTGGAGTGCAAGCGCCTGAGCGGGAATTCTAGCAGGCTGAGAAGTATGTGCACCGTCTTGGTGACATTCCTCGGATGGAGCAGAGGTCTGCGGCTGCACTGTTTCAGACTCGGCATAACGATAGGCTTCGATCGACGTGAGCGATGCCTCCTGAGCTCGCTGACCGGCAGTGACCCAAGCATCAAGCCAGGTATCATCGGCCCGCACGCCCGATCCCATAAGCGCAAAGGCTTCAAGTTCGGCGGGCGAATCAATCTCGCGAACGGCACGGGTGCCGGGTTCGTACCAGCTGGCGCGCCGAGGCGCATAGTAGGCATGCTGCACATCGGTACGCGCTAAAAGCGCAGAAATAGCGCGCGAAAGCGTAGGATGCCCGCATAAAATAGTTCGCTCGATGCTCTGCCCCAGCTCGGAAGCCGCATGTTCCCCGAGCACCGTCGTGTACTGGGGAATCGAGGTAGCGCCGTGCCGCGCCTGCGAAGAAGGCTCTGCCAGCAGCGGCAGATTCAACGCGCGGGCAAACTCGGCAGCGAACGGCTCGGCACCGTCTCCCGCGATCACCACCGTTTTCGGGCAGTCTGGTGCGCCTTCGGGTTTAAGTGGCGAGGCCTGAGCCGCCTGTTCATGCTGCATCAGCCAAAACTTCTCGACAGGGCTCAGCCGCGCAGGCTCAAGCTCAACGGGGTACGATGCGGCCCCCGGGGCAATATGCTTGGCAAGCGATGCGGCCCAGGTGGGAAGAATCTCGGCTGTCCGAGCCGAAGGTGTGAGCGGGGTATCGAAACACACGTTAATATGCGCCGGCCCCACGGGCTCATCGCTTGCGCGCGACCAATCCTGCGCATCGCTGCCGGTCAGCGCCGCTAAACATGCCATAAAATCGGCGGTCTGCTGCCCAGGATTATGTTCGGGGTACGAGGTCAAATCAGCACTTGCGCGCACAAAGGGAGAGAAAAAATCGGTTTGAACCGTCGTCTGATTAGCACCGGTTCCACGCAGCCTTACGGGACGGTCCGCGCTCATGATCGCCAGCGGAACCCCGGCATGGTAAGCCTCCATCACGGCGGGCAGATACTCACCCAGAGCCGTTCCCGAGGTACACACTAACCCCACGGGCAGCTGCGAAGCTTTCGCGATACCCAGCGCCGTAAACGCTGCCACGCGTTCATCAACGCGCACGTGGGCAACCAACGCACCTGCCTCTTCGGCCGCCGCAACCGCATACGCCAGGGGAGCGCTTCGAGAACCTGGGGAGACCACCACATGCCGCATGCCCGCGCGAATGAGGGAATCGAGCACGGCGACGGCGGAGAGCATGGAGTCTGGAGCGGGGGGAGATTGAACGGTGTCGGCACAGTCGGGGTTTTCAGTCACCCGTCTATTCTAGACTGGTGCTTGAGCGTGTGGAGAATATGGGTTCCCTAAACGGACAGTTAGCCCCCCAGAACACTGACCAGAACGTTCAGAACATACCTGGCTAAAGACTCGTGGGCAAGGCTTCTTGAAGCACCAGGTAGCACCGTCGGATGCGCTCCATCCAGGCATCCCGCACTTCGCTCTCTGCTTCAACGCGCCTCAGCGCCGACTCCGTAGGCACAACCCGCCGCACTTCGAGCTCGCTATCGCGAGCAAGTAGCGAATTTTCGGTCACATCGGTGCTCATCAGCGAGACCGTACTCAGCCCGCACGCATAGGGAAGATCCGGCAGAGCCGCCGCCAGAGACACACCGGTCGCGATACCTACGGAAGACTCCAGCGCCGAAGACACCACCGAGGGTAAACCTGCCTGTTCAACGATCTTTAGCGCGCGCCGAACCCCGCCTAAAGGCGCCGCCTTGACGATCAGCACATCGGCGGCGTGCGCCTGCGCCACCTTGAGAGGGTCACTAGCTTTACGCACGGATTCGTCGGCGGCGATGAGCATCGAAAGGCCGTGCTCGCGCACCAGGGCACGCACCTGCGCAAGCTCATCAACCGTGGCGACGGGCTGCTCGGCATAAAGTAGATCGTACTCGTTCAGCGCCGCAAGGGCTTCGAGAGCTTCGGGGACGCTCCACCCCGCATTAGCGTCCACCTTTAACCGCGCGTTCGGGAGGGCACACCGCGCCGCCGCAACGCGGGCAATATCATCGTCGAGAGTCTGCCCCTTCTCAGCAACCTTGATTTTAAGCTCGTGGATGGTTCCACGATAGTTGTTCAGCACTTCGGGAACCTGCTCGGCGCTCACCGCGGGAAGGGTCGCGTTCACCGGAATAGTGGTTCGTCGAACGGGCGGCGCCCCCAGCCAGGCAGACTCTAACGCACAAGCTAACCACGCCGCCGCCTCATGATCGTCATACTCTAAAAACGGCGCGAACTCGCCCCATCCGGCGGGACCCTGTATCAGCGCACTCTGGCGCCGATTGACTGAGCGGAAGGTCACCCGCATGGGAATATCAACCACTCGAACGGCGCGTAAAACCTGCTCTAACGGCGGCAAAGCTAAGCCCTCAGTGATGAACCCGTATCCTAGCGGCGGCACGGATGACATGGCGTTTCTCCTTAAGGTATTCTCGGTAAACTCCCAGCTTGGAATTTAGAAAACACGTATTTTTCATAGCTTAACCTGAGATAGTGTTTTCTATGTCGTGTTTACAGACACCGCATCACAGACATTTTGGAGGGAAAAAGTATGTCACAGGGTCCTCACACATCGCGTGGTCATGTTCCTCGCCATACCAGTACCTCGAATGACACGGATGATGCTACGCGTATTCTATCTCCTCAGACTCTAGCCGATAACGACAGTGCCGATGTCGATGCGACGGTTCCGTTATCGAGCATCCAATCTTCCTATGAAACCGATGATGACGCGACCGAATTTCTGGAGCTTCAGGATCTGCCATCTTCCTCACCAGACACGGACGCAACCCGCGCCATCCCGAACCCGCACGAGGCGCCTAAACCCCGTGAAAGCTCTGACACAGTAGCCCTCGACGCTCTTGACGATTCTCCAACCGAAGCCATCAGCGCATCGCAGGATCCGCGTGCTCACTACGTTCAACACACGCGTGCCGCCCAGCCGCAAACCCGTGTGCAGCCGGATATAGCCCCTTCGGCTGATTATCCTGCCACGGTCGCCATGCCAACGGGTGCTCCCGGTATGCAGACCACGCCCCCGGGCACGCCGCAGTACAATGCCGCCGCGCATCCCCACGCCGCTAACCCGACGATGAGCGCCGCGAACTATGCCGGATACGGCGCTCGCCCGAACCCTGCGGCCCCCGGGGCAGGTGTTCCCGCAGAAGCGCCCATTCCTAATGATCCGCCAAGTACCAAGGTTGTGGCGCAGCATTTGGGTGTCATGGTGCTGTTCGGTGCCCTGCTCTACGCCACGCTCCAGTTCTTCATCTACAGCCGTACCGGGCAGCAGCTCGACGAAAATGCGTTTACCGAATATGCCAGCCAGTTCGCGGAATACCAGCGTCCCACCCTGGCGGCTCTCGATAACCTGCCGACAATTACCGGCGTAATCGCGGTGATCGGCATTATTATTGGGCTGATCTGGAAGCACCGCATCCTGCCCGCTATCGTGGGTATTCTTGCGGGCACGGGCGCGTGTTTGAGCGTCCACGTCCTCAAGAATTATGTGGTCACCAAACCTAATTTCGGTATTCAGGAAGCCCTCTTGAACTCCGCACCAAGCGGGCACACGGCATTCGCCGCTTCTGCGGGCGCCGCTCTGTTTATCGCAGCGCCTCGCGCGCTTCGACCCACGATTGCGGTCCTGGCGGCGATGGCGACCTGCGCTACGGGCGCATCCACCATTATTAACGGCTGGCACCGCCCAGCGGATGTTATTAGCGCGATTTTGGTAGTTGCTCTCTGGACCGTTCTCGGCTTGGGCGTTCTTCGGTACCTGCGCCGTGCAGAATTTAACGCACCGACCCCTCGCGTGGTGGGAGCCATCGCGGTGCCTCTGCTGACGATTGCAAGCCTGTTCCTCTCGTTCTGCGCGGCCGCGATGTATGCGGTCACCATGTTTTCCACCATGCCCGGGGGAGTGTTCGTTGCCTCAACCTGCATGATTCTGGCGGTCAGCACGGGAACCACGGCGATACTGGTGCGGCTTCTGCGCCCGCGTAACCAGGTATCTTCTCCCTATACGCGCGTGTGGGAATACTAAGGACGTATTCGTATCACGTTATGAAATATATGCCTCACTTTTTGCCTAGCCCCTAACACAGGCATAGAATTTAGTACAGTTCATGCAGATTTTAGGACGTTCGTATCCTAAAAGAACAACCATCATCGGCGAAAGGTTAGAACTCATGGCGGGTACTCACGAAGGGCGTGTGATTGTTTTCCCACAGCTCACCGAAGTTCTTACCCCCTTTGAGACTAAGCCGCAGGCAAAGAAACTTCTTGATGCCGATGGTGGCAGCATCACCCTAATGGAGCTGGCAGGCGGTCAATCTTGGCACGAACACCACAGTGTACATCCGGTGATTGTGCAGGTGCTTAAAGGCAAGGTTGATTACAGCGCCAAGGGGCAGAGTATTATTCTGGAACCCGGTAAAATCATCCACACCACGGCAAAGCTGTTGCACTCGGTCACGGCACTCGAAGACTCGACCCTGATGGTCATTATGCTGACCGGAGAATCACATCCGGAGCCTAATATCACTATTGAGGTTGAACAGGTCTAGGGCACAACGCCTTAGAAATAAATAAATCCCTTTAAGCACGGTAATGTCCCGTATTCAGCGACGGATACGGGACATTGTCGTATATTCTCCCCAACAGGCAAAGCTGTTATGAGCAGGTTTTCTGTGAAACGGTAAAAACCCCGCAGATACCTTCCTCACGGAGCACTTGGAGGAAAACGTATCTGCGGGGTTGGTCTGAACAGGGCAAACGGACTAGGCGTTTGCTGCCGCATCCTGATCTGCGGGGGTTTCATCCACGTGGGTGGGATCAAGCACACGCGCTAAGAATGTCTTGGTACGTTCATGCTGCGGGCTTCCGATCACCCGCTCGGCGGGCCCCTCTTCGACGACCACGCCATCCGCCATGAAGACGACCTTATCGGCGACATCGCGGGCGAAGCTCATCTCGTGAGTCACCACGATCATCGTCATGCCTTCGTCGGCGAGATCACGCATAATCGTAAGAACATCGCCCACCATTTCGGGGTCGAGCGCGCTTGTCGGCTCGTCGAAGAGCATGAGTTCGGGATTCATCGACAGCGCCCTAGCGATCGCCACACGCTGCTGCTGGCCGCCCGAAAGTTTACTCGGGTAGGCATTTTCCTTATCTGCCAGCCCCACTTTCGCCAGCTGTTCGCGGGCAATCTTTTCTGCCGTTGCACGATCACGACCCAAGACCTTGATCTGGGCAATCGTGCAGTTATCAAGCACGCTCAGATGTCCGAACAGGTTAAACTGCTGAAACACCATGCCCATGCGGGTGCGCAAGGCGTTAATATCGGCATCCGGATCGGTTACCTCGACACCGCCCACGGTAATGGTTCCCGCATTGGGCTCTTCGAGCAGGTTTACACATCGCAGAAGCGTTGATTTACCCGATCCCGAAGGGCCGATCAGACAGACGACCTCGCCCGGTTCAACCTGAATATCAATACCGCGCAGCACCTCGTTTTTGCCATAAGACTTGTGTAGCCCCGTGATGCTCACCGATGCCGCCGATGTTACTGTGTCAGTCATGACAATCTCCCAAAGTCTTTGTCGTGGTTACTTGCGTGATGCGCCCGTGCGCTTCTCAAAATATGCGGATAGCTGCCCCAGCGGCACGGTAATAATCAGGTAGCACAGGCCCGCGACCACCAGGGGAGTGAGCCCTGCGCCGGATGCGGTAATACCTTCACGCCCGAATTTCGCCAGCTCGTACTGCGCGATTTGTACACCCAGCAGGTACACGAGCGAGGAATCCTTAGTCAGCAGAATAACTTCGTTAGTCAGCGGGGGGAGCACGATGCGGAATGCCTGCGGAATAATTACCGAGAGCATCGCCCGGGTGTGCGACATGCCCAGCGACCGTGCCGCCTCATACTGACCTTTCGGAACCGCCTGTAGTCCAGCACGCAGCACCTCGCTGATATAGGCAGAGGACACCAGTCCAAGGGAGAGTGTTACCGGAATGAGGTTATCGACAAACCGGATTTTGAAGGCGAGGGGAATGCCGTAACCGAAGGCAAAGAACACCAAGAGCGCCGGAATGCCACGGAAAATTTCGACATAGATTGTTGCCAGCCACCGATAGGGTGCGATTGATGAGATACGCATGAGCGCCAGGATAAGACCAAGACTTAGACCTACGGCGAAACCCAGGGCCGTGTAGATCAGGGTATTCTTGAGCGCTACCGTAATAACGTTTGGGAACTGCTTTTGCGCAACCTCAAGGTTGAATACCTGGCTGGAAAGCGTTTTCCAGTCGGCAAGGGCAATAATAAGAACCGCGATAACCGCCAGCAGAGCGTACTGGGAGTACCGGAACATCGCCTGTTTTTTGCGGGGAGATAGTTTATTCTGTGCCATCGTTACACTAACGTAGTCTGTGTTTATCGTGATATTCAGGATGCGCGGTGCACGTGAGAGAACGAACGCGCACCGCGCTAGTCGCGGTTAGTTTGCGCTGGATGAAGATGCGGATGAGGGCGAAGACTTAGTCTTGGTCCACTTTTCCTTGATCTTATCGAGTTCGCCGCTGGACTTGAGCTGCTGAATTGTCTTATTTGCTTTATCCAGCAGGGCTTTCTTTTCGGGGGCTACCGCACCGGCAATCTGGTCGGCGTTTTCCGAGGTCTGATAGGCGATCTTGAAAGAGTCGGGGTCTTTGGTTAGCGCCTCAGAAATAACTGAGAGGTTTGCCGAGACGGCCTGCACCTGACCGGTCTTCAATGCCGAGAACATGAGCTCGTTGTCCTCGTACTGCACAACATCCGCGCCTTTTTCTTTGGCATAGGATTCGCCGCTGGTTGCCTGCTGAGCGCCGACTTTGGCGTTCTTAAGATCTTCGACGGAGGAGATCTTAGAGTTTTTGGGAACCAGAATTGCCTGGTTGTCTTCGAAATAGACATCGGTGAATTCCATCTTAGATTTCCGCTCGTCGGTCACGCTGATACCCGCGAGCGCAATATCGCATTGTCCGCTAGTGAGTCCGGTGCCCGAATCGAGGCCCTCAAAGCTGATGGAGGTGAGTTGTGCTTCTGCGCCCAGGTCTTTGGCGATAGCGTTTGCGATATCTGCATCGATACCTACGATTTTTCCGTTTTCTTCGTATTCGAAGGGCATGTAGGGGGTGTTGGTGCAGACGGTGAGGACGCCGTTGTTGATAAGGTTTACCTCTCCGTTTTCGCCGTCGGATGCGGTCGAGACGCATCCGGTGAGGACGAGGGGTGCGAGCGCGAGGAGCGCGAGGGACTTTTTGAGGTTGGGTTTTGCGGTGAAAATCGACATGGTGTGCTCCGTGTGTAGAAAATTTTGATGTTTTCCATTGTGCACCTGTGCGATAAAGAATGCAAGTATACCTATAAATATTCATTATTTTTCTGAGGAAATGACGAATTATGTATGCATATTATGTATAAAACCAGGAATGCTGGCGCGCTGCAGCGGACGGCGGGAGAAACGTGCTGCACGTGCGCAACACCGGGAACAAGAGTGCATATTTTCGTGAGTTAAAGTGTTCGCCACCTCAGATGACGTATCAAGGGGCGCTCAACTACCCCACGGGCGGCAGAACATGCCACAATTGAAGGCGTGAGCAACGTAGAGAAAAATGTTCAGGGTACCCGCGCAACCCTTGACAAGAAGACCGGCGATATCGCCGCCATGTTTGACACCGTCGCGAAACGCTACGACCTGATGAACGGCATCTTGTCGCTGGGACGGCATATCTACTGGCGCAAGCAGACCGTCGCCGCTGTGGATGCGCATCCCGGGCAGAAGGTCCTCGACGTTGCCGCCGGTACCGGAACCTCATCCGAGCCTTTCGCCGATGCCGGGATTGATGTTATCGCCGCGGACCTTTCCGAAGGGATGCTGGAGGTCGGGCGCAAACGCCGCCCCGATATGACCTTCGTGCGGGCGGATGTTACCGACCTTCCTTTCGAGGACGACAGCTTCGATGCCGTCACCATGTCTTACGGTTTGCGTAACGTTGCGGATTACCCCCGTGCGCTAAGCGAACTGTACCGGGTTACTAAGCCCGGCGGGCGCATCGTGGTACTGGAATTCTCAACCCCAACCTTCGCCCCTTTCGGTAAGGTGTATAAGAAATACATTATGAAGGCGATACCGCCCGTAGCGCGCGCTATCTCCTCAAACCCGGAATCCTATGTATATTTGGCGGAGTCGATTATCGATTGGCCGGATCAGAGAACCCTTGCCCAAAAGTTCGCACAGGCGGGCTGGCAGGACGTCAAATATCGTAATCTCAGCGGCGGAATTGTTGCCATTCACCGTGGCTTCAAACCCCAAAACTAACACTCAGCACATCATCATTGAGCAACACACAGCATACAGCTACACACCAACACACCGAAGAAGGCATCGTGAGCACCTCAGAGCAATCCATTGCAGCCACCGACCTGATGGCAGGACTCGATTTCAACCTGCCCGCAGGGTTTGAGCTCATTGCGTCCGACCCGCAGCTTGGCCCCCAGATTCTTACCTCGCTGGCGCGGATTGAAGAGCGGCTTGCCGAGGCTATCAGCTACACCGATAAGCTCGCCGATGTTGCCGCCCGACACTTACTGCTCGCCGGTGGAAAGCGTGTGCGTCCCCTTCTGACCCTGCTTGCCGCCGCCGTGGACGGACAGATTAACGACGAGGTGATTGAGGCTGCGGTGGTCGTTGAGCTCACCCATCTGGCGACCCTCTACCACGACGACGTGATGGACGACGCGCCCAAACGCCGCGGCGTCGATACCGCCCAGACCATTTGGGGAAATTCCGTCGCCATCCTGACGGGCGACCTCATTTTCTCCCGTGCCTCGCTGCTGGTCTCCGATCTGGGCACGCGACCCATGAAAATTCAGGCGCAAACCTTCGAGCGCCTGGTGCTGGGGCAGCTCTACGAAACAACCGGTGTACGCGAAAACCAGGATATTCTCGATCACTATATCTCCGTGATTGAAGGGAAAACCGGTTCGCTGATCGCGGCGGCGGGGGAGTACGGCTCACTCTTGGCGGGCGCCTCCGAAGAGGTTATTCAGATGCTCGCCACCTACGGCGAACTCGTGGGCGTGGCATTCCAACTCGCCGATGACGTGATCGATATTGTCAGCGATGGTGCATCCTCCGGGAAAACCCAGGGCACCGATCTGCGTGAGGGTGTGCCGACCCTGCCGACTATTCTGCTCAACCGTGCCGCAGAGGCCGGGGACGAATCAGCCCGTCAGGTTCAAACGCTCATTGAGGCAGACCTATCGAGCGACGATGCGCTTGCTGCCGCTGTATCCGCGCTCGCCGCGCATCCGGTCACGCAAGAAGCGTGGCAGATAGCCTATGATTGGGCGGATCGTGCGATCGCGGCCATTGCGCCGCTGCCGGATTCCACCGCGAAGGCGGCGCTGGAATCCTTCGCGCATGCCGTGGTGCATCGCGAGGGCTAAACCGCGTGATACGGTTGCTTCAGGAAGACTTCTTCACGAGAATGTGTATATCGATGCAGCGTAGTGTGTGAAGAACGCCCAGGTGGAGCTGAACTCGATAGAGTTCTTTAAGGGAAACTATGGCCCACAAAACCGTTACCGCATATCAATCTGCCGCAATATTCCTCAGCTCGGTTATAGCGGCTGCGGCAACGTTTGCTATATCGGTTATTGCTGCGTACTTTTTATCGCACAGTGAGTTTAGGCAGTTTCAGTCCGCATTCTGGCCTCTCGTGTTCGGAATTTACGGCATAACCGGCGCTATTCAGCAGGAGACAACGCGGGCAGTCGGGGAGTCCCTTCTGCAGAATCCGGAATCACGAACACACACCAATAGACTTTCATATTCCGCCGTGGCAGCCCTGTTAGGTCTGGGTATTGCCGTGATCGTCGTCATGACTTCACCGCTGTGGTCCTCCGCTTTCCCCACCTACCCGCAGATGAGTGTTGTACTGATAGCGTTCGGCGTCGTGATGTACGCCGTCTATGCTGCGGTTAGTGGCGCATCCGCAGGGCGGGATTCCTGGTATTTTTACGCCGCTTTAGGCAGTGGTGAGGCACTGATACGTTTGGCGGCAACACTGGCGGCGGTAGCGTTGTCGTGGCACCTGCTCGGATTTGAGACCGCCGTGGTTGTTGCCTCGCTGATCTGGCTTCCGTGCGTCGTATTTTCACGTACCGGGCGGCGCGTCTGGCACGCGAGCATTGATGTTAGTTCGCGGCGGTATGCACGAAATATTGTGATGCTCATGCTTTCATCCGCCGGTGCATCGATTCTTATGACGGCGTTCCCCTTTTTCTTACAGTTCACAACGCAGGAACAAAGCGCACAGTTCAATGCCCTGGTCGCTGCTATTGGCGTTACACGTTCGCCGATTATGATGCCGCTTCAGGCCTTTCAAGGGGTCGCCATATCGGCTTTCTTAAAGCACCAAGATCACCCACTGCGCGCTTTAGCACGCCCGTGTCTGTGGGTTCTGGGAATCGGCGGTTTCGGTGCACTGCTTGCCTATCTTATTGGACATTTTCTCTTTGACATTTTCTACTCTAAATATGCCGGTCTTGCACCCGGAATGATGCTTGCTATTTTGACCCTTGAATCCGCGATTATCGCCTTGCTTGTGCTCGCCGGAAATCTGGCTATTGCCTTGAATATGCACCGTTTATATGTGAGCGGTTGGGTTTGTGCGGCTACGTTGGCCTTGCTCCTGCTGCACATGCCGCTGGATGTGGTGAGCCGTACCGAGCTCGCCCTCGGGGCTGCTCCGCTGTGCGGATTCACGGTAATTCTGGTGGGAATTTTGAGGGGCTCAAAAGCAGAGACCCGTAAAAGTACCGATAAATCCGGCCTCTTCCAGGATGCACCTGCCACTCGGCATGAGAGGCCGTGAGGGCTGAAGATCGAGAAGTATTAGTTTAAAAATGCTTGCGTTTACCTGTTACGTTCCTCGTATGAACCCCACAGAATCCCACATGATGGGCTATCATTGACCAAATAGCCTACATCAGGTAAACCTAAAGAACGTCTGTGCCCACACACCATTGAGAGCACAGAGCACCCGGAGAGTCGCGCCCAAACCCTAGCGTGCCTCCGTTCACGACGACATGCCCCATCTACCCTCAAGGCGCATCGTTGCGTGACGTGCATACATGAACATCTAGACCGAGGTAACCACTATCATGGGTACAAAACCCGCCAAGACCCCGGCGAAGCGTGAAGGCTTCTCCAGCCGCAGGGTCTTCCTTTTTGCCGCCATCGGCTCAGCTGTTGGTCTGGGAAATATTTGGCGTTTCCCCGCTGTTGCTTACAAGAACGGTGGCGGCGCCTTCATGATCCCGTACATCGTGGCGTTGCTGACCGCAGGCCTCACCTTCCTCTTCTTCGACTACGCGATTGGCCACCGCGGGCGCGCATCGTCCCCATTGGCATTCCGCCGCCTCAACCGCAAAACCGAGTTCATCGGTTGGTGGCATATGGGCATTAGCGCGGTTATCGCCATCTACTATGCCGCAGTTATCGCCTGGGCAGTGCGGTACATGATTTTCTCATTCAACCAGGAATGGGGCAACGACGCGAAAACTTTCTTCATGAAGGACTTCCTGAAAGTGGGGGATCCACAACTTTCCTTCGACTTTAACCCCGGCATTCTCATTCCGCTCGTGCTGGTGTGGATTTCCCTGATCGTCATCATGGCGCTGGGCGTACAAAAAGGCGTGGGTGCCGCCAATGTGGTGTTTATGCCCCTGCTGATCTTTATGTTCGTGGGTCTGGTCGCGTACTCGCTCACCCTGCCCGGCGCAATGAACGGCCTGAACACCCTGTTCACTCCCAACTGGGGTGCGCTAACCAATGGCGAGGTGTGGGTCGCCGCCTACGGACAGATCTTCTTCTCGCTCTCCATTGGCTTTGGCATTATGGTGACTTACGCATCCTACCTGAAGCCCAAGACCGACCTGACCGGCTCGGGTGCCGTCGTGGGCTTCGCCAACTCCGGATTTGAGCTGCTGGCGGGTATCGGCGTGTTCGCGGCGCTGGGCTTCATGGCGCAGGCACAGGGCATCGCCGTGGATAAAGTTGTCGAAGAAGGAATAGGTTTGGCTTTCATTGCCTTTCCCACCATTATTTCCCAGGCGCCAGCGGGGGCGCTCATCGGGTTCCTGTTCTTCGGTTCGCTCCTCTTCGCAGGGTTCACCTCGCTCATCTCAATTCTTGAGGTCATTATCGCCGGTGTACAGGATAAAGCAGGCACCTCACGCCTGACCTCGACTATGATCGTGATTATCCCGCTGGCGATTATCTCGACACTGCTGATGCCCACCGCATCCGGCCTGTACATGCTGGATATACTCGATACCTTCGTGAATAACTTTGGCATTCTTGCCGCTGGCCTCACCTCTATTGTCGTGATCACCTATGGCGTGCGGGCTCTGCCGACCCTGCGGGAGCACCTAAACTCTGTTTCCTCCTTCAAAGTGGGTTGGATCTGGATGATTCTCTTGGCGGGCGTTACCCCGCTGATCCTGGGGTACAGCCTGATCTCCACGCTCGTGAAGACAATTGCCGAACCCCATGGAGGGTACCCTGCAGATTTGCTTGGTATCTTCGGCTGGGGCATGGTCGTACTCCTGATCGTTGGCTCCATCGTGATTTCATTCCTGCCGTGGTCGCATAAGTCACGCGCCGCCGAGGAACCCCCGGCACCGCCCGTTATCGGCGGTAAACTCGCCCACACGCATGTGGACGATGCCGCGCTGAAAGCACACGCAAAAGCACAGGGTGAGGAGGCATAATGAGCGGTGCAGCTATCGCTATGATGATCGTGGCAATCCTCATTATCTGGGGAGGCCTGGTGTTTGCCCTCGTAAACCTGAGCAGGCACCCCGAAGAACCTGAGGATGATGCTGTCGAGCAGGCAGCCACCGAATAATACCGTCGCGCGGGCAGGTCTGCGGACCGTGCCCGGCACGTAAAAACATAGAATACTCGCGCATTCGGCGCGAATAAAAAGTGTTGGCATGAGGACTCTGATCGGTCCTCATGCCAACACTTTTATGCATGTACGGCAAGAATTCAGGATTTATCGCGGGCGTTCGCCGCAGAATCCTCGGTGTCTTCGGGCGAGAGCTGCACCGCATCCAGAAGATAGTTCTGCTCGCGGTCTTCGCCACCCTCAGAGGACTGAGAAATCTGCACAATAGGGATCATGCCGGTCTCGACCGCCGTGAGTTTCGACGGGCGCGAGGTGCGTGAGGCGCGCACCGCATCCACCGTGAAAATTACGATAGCCACCCAAATCAGAGATAAGCCAATCCACTTATCCGGGGTAATCCTATCGTGCAGCACGAAGAGCGCCAGGAAGAACTGAATGGTCGGGCCCATATACTGCACCATGCCGATCACCGACAGAGGCAGCGCCCGCGCCGCCGCCGAGAAAAGAACCAGCGGAGTTACCGTGACAATGCCGGTGGAAGCGAGCAGCCAGAAATGCCCGGGGCCTTGCGAAAACAATGTGAGTTGTCCCTGCGTATTCATCCACCACAGCACCACGAGCGCCACCGGAAGCAAAATAAAAGTCTCAAGCGATAGCGACACCACCGGATGCACACTCGACCCCACCCGCGCCTTGAGCAGCCCATACGTTCCGAAGGTGAAGGCAACACCCAAACCCAGCCACGGAATCTGTCCGTACACCACGCTCATAATCAGCACCGCCACGGTCGAAATCCCAATAGCGATCCACTGAACTTTTCGCAGCCGCTCGTGCAGGAACACGACCCCCAACGCCACGGAGACCAGCGGGTTAATAAAATACCCCAGCGACATGTCGATCGTATGCCCGTGCGTGGTGGAGTACACATAGATCATCCAGTTCGCGCCAATCAGCAAAGACGCCACCGTCAAAATACCCATAGTGCGCGGAGTACGCACCGCCTGGTTAAACGGCTTGGTCAACCGGAAAATAGGGAGCAGAACCGCGCAGAATGCCAGTGAAAAAATCACACGCGAGAGCACAATCTCCAGCGCAGACGAAGACGCCATGAGATAGAAATACAGCGGCAGCATACCCCAGATCGCGTAGGTGGTAAAAAGGCAGATAAAACCATTGCGGGTCTGTGCAGCGTGTGCCGCCGTGCCTGATGCGGGTGCTGTAGCGCTGTGAGCGTTCTGCGCCATAGTGTGAGGGCTCCTCCCTACCTGTGAACGAAAGATGAGATGTGAACTTCTAACAACTCTACTCTTCACCGCACTCTTGCACGAGTGCGAGGTATCGGCTGGCGGAGGGGAGTTGCCTATTAAACGCCGATGGGGCGCAACATAATACAGCGTTGCGCCCCACCGGAATGATGAAATTTCTAGGTCAGGATAATATGCCGCAGGTACGGATTAAAGACCCTGTATGCCTGCTGATATCGCGTTGTCTACAGACCGAAGAACCGCGAGAAGAAGCCCTTCTTCTTGCCGGTTTCCTGAGTCTGCTCCTGTTCCTCGTGCTGATCGGCCTTCTGCTCGGCGGGCTTGATCACCGGAATTGCAGTTGCCGGGGTGCTCTCGGTCTGCGGTGCGGATGCGTCGGTACCTGAAGCGGCAGGTTTGGGCGCCTGCTTCGGCTGCTGCTGGGCACCTGCCGCAGCGGGCTTCTGTGCGCCGGGCTGAGGAGCTGCCTGTCCCTGACCTGCACTCGCGCCGGGTTTGCCAGCTGCGCGCGGGGTGATCGATGTGCGGGACTTCGAGGCATCGGAGGCACCGGGCTTCGCCGCCTTAGCCTGACCCGCAGGTGCGCCGGTCTGTGCCGCGGCAGCGTTCGGAACAACATCGCCGGGTAGGGTATTGACCGTTACGCGACCGTGCTCGGAATCCTCGCGCGGATCCTGATCGAAAGGAGCCTCGGTATCCGGGTACAGGTTCTCGGTCGTGCGCACACCCGCCACCGGTTTCTGCGCTGCGCCAGCGGGTACAGCGCGCTCTGCGGCCGCCGCGGGAGCCTGAGGCTGAGCCGGTGCTGCTTCTTCCGGCTGTGCATTTTCCTGTGCGGGGGCGCTCTTTGCTGCCTGTGCGTCCTTAAGCGTCTGGGCTTCCTCGGGTTCCTGAACGGTGGGTGCCTGCTCGGCTTCGGCACGTGCCGCTGCACGCTCTGCCGATTGCTGTTCGCGCAGAGCCACCTGCTCTGCAGCCTCGGCAGCGGCAGCCTGCTCAACTTCGGCGCGTTCAGCCGCCAATTCCGCACGGTACTGCTCAGCCTCTGCGGCAAGCTGCGCAAGTTCTTGGGCGGTAACCTCGGGCTTCGCGCGCTCGATACCGCTAATGCGCCCCTCATCGAACCACAGCCGCAGGGCGCCGTCGGTCATGGTGAGCACCACGGTGGCCTCGGTATCCCAGGCGGTATGGAACCCGCGCTGACGTGCATAAGAATTAACGGCGAGTGGATGATCGTGAATATCTTCGCTTTGCAGAGCCTTCGCAATCACGCGCCCTACACCTTTGTACGTGGGCGCATCCAGGGTCAGTTCGGGGCTGTCAATCAGGCACCACGCCCGCACGGACCCCGACGGCAGGGGATAGTGAGCGTATAAACCGGTCACTGTCTTAGTCGCCAAAGTCAGACGACGCGCCAATCCCTCTGAGAGCGGAATTTCGTCGGTACTCAGCTCCAGCACTGAGTCGCGTTCACCGGTATCTCGCGCCTGCAGCGCCGCTGAGACTACCGCATTTGGAAAATATCCCAATTGCTGCCACGACCAAATCCAGGTTCCACGGTTTTCAGATTCGGTACCGAGCAGGTAGGGTTGAAAAGACACCGGATCGGCGGCCTTGAACGTGAGGGACTGCTCGGCGAAGTTTACATCGTAGTCAGCAGACCCAATAAGTTCAGCCAACCGCGCCTGGTATTCGGTCGAGATAAAGATTGATGCGTCAATAAGATCCTGCAAAGAATTCGTCATAGGTTAAGGGTAACAACCTTTTTGGTGTGAGTACCCACAAACTGCACCAATTTTATAGGTCGGATGGAGAAAAAATTGAACAAAAGACAACTCGGTAACCGATGCTAGAGCACACACGCAAAAGTGTGTTCCCTAACCTATCATGACGTTATAAATCGGCGTGACGGCGGATGCTTCGCTAAAATCAATAGAGTAGCGGGTAGCTTCCCGCCGGGACCTAAGATGCAAGCTGACGATAAAGGAATGGAAAACCATGACGGATACCCGACGTTCTGAACCGACGAGTAGAGCCGCCCGCACCCAGGATGCGCTCAACCGTATCGGTAGCTGGCTTCTTGATGTCGTCAAGGCTGAGCCCGGGTGGAGCGAGATGATCCTCGACGTAAAACCCCTCGCCGGGCAGGTCTATATTCGCGTGCGTGAATTCCGTGACGGCGAAGAGTACATCGGTTCGGTGGGCCCCCTCAAGGAAGATTCGCCCGTACTGCCCGATCTTCGCAAGCTCCAGCGCGCCGCCTACGACGGCAACCGCGGCACCTGGTTTACCGCATCTGTGGTGGTGGCGGCCAATAACTGGCCCGAACCGAAGTTCAGTGTGGGGGCATCTTATAACCGCGACGAAGAACCGGAGAACTGGGGTACTGAAGGAACCCTGAGTGCTTCGGATGTACGCGAGCATCTGCACATGTTCCCGCGCGATTCCGAGCGTATTCCCGCTTGGGCGACCGAACGTATGCACGGTCGCGCCCGCGATGTTTCGGGCTTGCATAAAGAAACCGATTACGAAATTCCCAATCCCTACCTCGCCGCTGCACTCGAAGCTTTCAAGAAGGATGTCAAAGAGCGAACCCTCATTAACGTAGTGCGCACCATGCTCGGCGGCGATTTGCTCGTGGATGCTTCCGGCTCAACTATTGTTCCTGCAGGGCACCTTGATATTGGTCCCGAATCGCAGCTGCGCTACCAGGTTATTCGTCTTGAAAACGGGATGCAGGCGCTATGCGTATTCTCGTCGGCAGAGTACGTTTCGAAGAGCTACATGCGTGAAAACTCCGACGATGACGAGCTGATTCTGCGCGAACCCGCCGTCAAGATTTTCATGGATTTCTTAAGCAACCCCGATCTTGATCTGATTGCGATAGATCCGGGCTCTAACCACGAATGCTATATTGAGCGCGCCCAGGTGCAGTGGGTTGTGAACTCGCCCCGCAATGACGGCGCGAAAATGGCTCTTATCAACGACAATATGCAGCAGCTTCTCGGATCGTTGGTGGCACCAAACTCTATTCTGGTGGTGGCGATTGACCCCAAGAGTAAGGTACAGGGACCGGCATTCGTCCCCGATGATGAAGGCAACCCCACGAATATGCTGGCGTTCACCTCGCCGATTGAAGTTGCCGCTATTGATCCTGCAATTGAGGTGCGCGTAGCACACGCGATTGAGGTACTGACCCTCGCGGAGCAGCTCAACGCCCCGGGTATTCAGATCAATTACTTCAACCCCAGCGCTGTGCTCGACATCAAGCAGATCCGCGAACTCCTCGATATTGTGCGTGAACAGGAAGCGGTCTTCGGCGCTTCTCCCGCTGGTGCTAGTGCATCCGCATAGTTCATAAAAGCCGTCACGCAAAAATCGCCCGGAAGAAGCACCCATACGGTGTTGTCTCTTCCGGACGATTTTTGTGTTTGGAGAGGGTTGTAATCCTGCAAACGGGTTTAAAATATGGGGCCGGTGACTCCACCTCACTGAAAGTCATCGACCCCATAGTAGCAGCCAGCTGTGCGTCATGTTCTCGAATCTACAGGAGAACAGACGCTGCCGTATCTTATGAACCAGATGCGGCGGCTGCCACGGCCTCGCGAACGCGAGAACCGAGCTCAGGGTGAACGCTATCCCAGTATTGGAACGCGCGTTCACGAATCTCGTCGGAACGAACAGCGCCTACGTGACCAGAGATGTTGCTGATCAGGCGTTCGCGTTCTTCGTCGTTCATGGTTACCTCGTAGAGGATGCGCGCCTGCGAGAAATCATCATCATCCGGGCGCAGGGTGTAGGCGGTGCGTACCAACTCGCCGTCAGACTCCCAGCTACCTTCGCCAGCGCGCTCCGCATCCGCATGCGGACCGCCCAGGCTGTTTGGTGCGTAAGTGGGAACGGAGGGGTCGTTGAAGTTGTAGCGCATCGAGCCGTCATGCGAATAGTTGTTCACCGGCGCCGCGTGTGGTGCGTTCACGGGCAGCTGTGCGAAGTTGGTGCCGATGCGGTAGCGATGCGCATCCGGGTAGGAGAAGATACGACCGAGCAGCATCTTATCGGGTGAAGCCGCGATACCGGGCACAAAGTTCGAGGGGGAGAAGGCAGCCTGCTCGATTTCGGCGAAGAAGTTCTGAGGGTTGCGATCCAGCACCATGCGGCCCACCTTGATCAGCGGGTAATCTGAGTGCGGCCAAATCTTCGTCAGATCGAAGGGGTTAATGCGGTAGGTCTTCGCGTCCTCGTAGGGCATGATCTGCACGTAGAGCGTCCAGGCGGGGTAGTTGCCACGCTCGATAGCCTCGCGCAGGTCGCGGCGGTGGAAGTCAGCATCCTTACCCGCCATTTCATCGGCCTGAGCCTGGGTGAAGAACTCGTTGCCCTGCTCGGTCTTGAAGTGGTACTTAATCCAGAAGCGCTCACCTTCGGAGTTAATCCACTGGTAGGTGTGCGATCCGAAGCCGTCCATATGGCGCAGGGTTCGGGGCAAACCGCGGTCGCCCATCAGCCAGGTTACCTGATGCGCCGTTGCGGGGTTCAGGCTCCAGAAATCCCACTGCATATCGTGATCGCGCAGACCCGAACCGGGCATACGCTTCTGCGAGTGGATGAAGTCGGGGAACTTGATGGCATCGCGAATGAAGAAGATAGGAGTGTTGTTGCCTACCAGGTCGTAGTTGCCTTCGGTGGTGTAGAATTTCACCGCGAAACCGCGTGGGTCACGCCAGGTATCGGGGGAGCCGGATTCGCCCGCCACGGTCGAGAAACGAATCAGTAGCTCGGTTTTAACGCCCGGCTGAAAGAGCGCCGCACGGGTGTACTGCGAAACATCTTCGGTGGTTTCAAAGTAGCCGTATGCGCCGGTTCCCTTTGCGTGCACCACACGCTCGGGCACACGTTCACGGTTGAACTGAGCGAGCTTTTCAACAGCGTAAGCATCGTGCAGAACGATGGGACCATCAGCTCCCACGGTGAGCGAATGATCATCTGAAGCCACCGGCGTGCCAGTGCTCGTGGTGGTGTAAGAACCGGGATGAATGGGGTTCTGCGGGGTCTGATACATATTTGCTTCTCCCTGTGTTTTTGGTGATGCTAGGTGGTTTTCGACGAGCATTCTTCCTGTTTTAGGGTGCAGCTAACGAACACCGAGGCGCTGTTTCACGCCCGGAGTAAGGTGTGGGAATGTGGTTCGTTAGTGCTGAACGCTCGCTGCGGCTTGCACCTGGCTCTTCGCCAGTTCTGCTTCTGCCTCAGTTTGACAGTCTGCGCAGACGCCTCGATACAGTACATCTGCGCTGATAATCGCCATGCCGTGGAAGTCGCTGGGAGTTAGGCAGGGCGCTGAGCCGATAGCGCAGTCTACATCCTGAACTTTTCCGCAGCGAATGCAGAATGCGTGGTGATGGTTATCGCCCGTGCGAGTCTCATAGAGCCCTGGGGTTCCCGGCGGCTCAAACTTACGCAGCATGTCGATATTCGTCAGATCCGTGAGGATCACATACACCGACTGCACGGTAATGGTAGGAATCTCTTGCCGCACAGCGGTAACTATTTCCTCGGCATTGGCATGGGGATGAGCCTGAACCGCACGTAGAACAGCAAGCCGCTGTTTCGTGACCCTGCGCCCCTTAGCGCGCAAGTTTTGCGACCAAGATTCCGTGAGAAGTTCGGTCGCGGATTCTGCTGCCAACGGTAGCACGCCGGTGTGGGAGCATCCGTGAAGAGGGTGCTCGGGTTCCGGGTGTGCGTTCGTATCTAGGGGTTCGGTCATGAACAATACTCTACCGTTAATCTGACTTTTTCACAATTACAATTACGATAAATTCATAATAAGAGTCGTGTTCGGGGTACTTTCACCATGACACTATGTCGCTAAAACTGCGAATTTCTGGGGGATAACAGAACACTTCGAGACTTCATGTGACCTTGCTCGCATTCGAGGAACCTGTGGATGCGAGAATACGAAATACACGCTGGTGGCGAATCTGGATGTCTGCCTCATATATATCCCGTATGCTGTAATCTAATACGTTCACGGCAACACGATTTCTAAAGGTACACGCAATGCACAAACACTATAACGGGCTTAAGACCGCCCTTCTGCTGGGCGGCATGGTCGGTCTGCTGATGCTTATCGGCGGCGGCCTTTCAACATACTTCCGCAGCTCAATTTTTATCTGGGGTTTCGCCCTTGTGAGCTTGGGTACCGTTGCATATTCATACTGGAACTCCGATAAACTCGCGCTGCGTTCCATGAACGCCTATGCCGTTACCCGCGAGGAGGTTCCGGTTCTGTATGACATCGTCGAGGAACTTTCCTCGCGCGCCGGTCAGCCTATGCCGCGCCTATATGTGGCACCCACCCAGACTCCAAACGCCTTCGCGACCGGGCGCAACCCGCGCAATGCCGCCGTCTGCTGTACCGAGGGTATCTTGCAGCTTCTTGACGAACGCGAAATGCGCGGTGTGCTAGGGCACGAGCTCATGCACGTCTACAACCGCGATATTCTTACAAGCTCGGTGGCAGCCGGTATCGCAACCCTGATTACGGCGGCGGCGCAGATTGTTGGCTTTGGCTCCATGATGGGCGGGAACCGTGAGCGCGGCGGCGGAAACTTCTTGAGTATAATCCTGATGTCGCTTCTGGCTCCCATTGCTACGGCGGTTATTCAGATGGCTATCAGCCGTACCCGCGAATACGATGCCGATGAAGACGGTGCAAAGCTCACGGGCGATCCGATTGCACTTGCCTCCGCCCTGAATAAGTTGGAGAAGGGTGTCTCGCTCTACCCAATGGATCCCAAGAATCAGCAGGTTGTGAATACTTCGGCCTCTATGATTGCGAACCCCTTCGGTGGCCTGAAGAACCTCATGTCTACTCACCCACCGATGGATAAACGCATCGCCCGCCTGCAGCAGATGGCGCGCGATAACGGTCAGCTATAAAACCTGCGTACGTGTTTGTCTTATAGGCGAAAGGCGGGGTGGTTACCAGAACTGGTAACCACCCCGCCTTAATGGTGCACTGATGCTACGTGCACAGCAGAGGTATCTAGCGATAATTCACGAACTGCAGATCAACGTCAAGATCTGCACCTTTAAGCAGTGAAATCACGCTCTGCAGATCATCACGAGACTTTGAGGACACACGTAGCTCATCGCCCTGAATCGTAGCTTTCACACCCTTAGGTCCTTCATCGCGGATCAGCTTGGAAATCTTCTTAGCCTGATCCTGTGCGATACCTTCCTTGATGGAGCATTCGATGCGGGTCTCTTTACCCGAAGCGTAGGGGTCGCCTGCGTCCAGGGACTTTAGCGAAATACCGCGCTTGACGAGCTTTGATTGGAAAACGTCGAGCACCGCGAGAGCTCGTTCTTGGGCGTTTGCCTTAATGAGAATCTTCTCGCCTGAGAAGTCGATCTCAGCACCGACACCGCGGAAATCGTAACGCTGCGAAACCTCTTTTTGTGCCTGGTGCAGGGCGTTGGCGACCTCTTGTTTATCAACTTTTGAGACAATATCGAAAGAAGATTCGCTTGCCATAAAACTATGTCCTTTCGTTGTGTTTGTGCGGAATACGACGGTATCTGTCCCTCATAGAATACCTGTTTTCTGTTGCGCTCACAGATAATTTTCAGGTTCTTTGATGCGTTTCTCAGCTGTTGTTAACCTTGAACATCCAGAATGGAAACATGGCTACACAATACTCGTCAACGACCGGCAGCGTGAATCGCGAAGAAGCTCGCGATGCTGAAGCCCTGCTGTTCCTTGACCTCTACAGTTCGATTGGTTCTGAACCTGAGAACATCCCTGAGGCAGAGCGAGTGGATGCGGTTCAGAGCGAAGATTCTTCGGATGTTGTTGAGCCTCCTGCCTTCGAGGGAATCGGCTCAACGCTGACAGATCCCAAACTCGTTGCCCGCTTCGAGGGAGTGCGGCGCGATCTTGCTCGTGAGATTCGAAGCGAGATGTGCACAGTTGAACAGGCGCTACGCTATCTTGAGCATTTGGAAATTACGCTTCTGATGGAGCAGGACGGCGACCTGTAAACTCGCCTGAAAAACAGCCTCCGAAAACGAAAAACAGCCCAAAAAGTTGTATTCGTCACAAAGCTAGGCTCTGGCTTCACAAGTTCATTAAAAACCTGTACAGTAGTCTCTGTTCGCTTGAGCGAACTTCTAGCCTAGCTAGTTCGGCAGATTACCCGAGCGGCCAAAGGGGGCTGACTGTAAATCAGCTGGCACAGCCTACGGGGGTTCGAATCCCTCATCTGCCACCCTAAAAAGAACCCGGTTACTTCGGTAGCCGGGTTCTTTGCATCTGGCACCCTCACACACCCGACAAAAATGCCCGCTCACGGCAAAAAAATAGGGTTTATGACGCGCTTTAAACTATTTATTAGTCTGTGAGTGAAAAATTAGCGCAATGTACGTGCAGGGTGTAGCGTTATCTCCATGGCTACTATTGAAATCACCCAGCAGAACCTTACCTCGACTGTCGAGGGTAACGATATCGTATTCCTCGATTTCTGGGCAGACTGGTGCGGTCCCTGCAAGCAGTTCGCTCCCGTCTACGAGGCAGCCTCCGAGAAGTACAGCGATATCGTCTTCGGCAAGGTGGATACCGAGGATCAGAGTCAGCTGGCACAGGCCGCAGGCATTACCTCCATTCCCACCATTATGGGTTTCCGCGGCGGTATTCTCGTCTTCTCCCAGCCCGGTGCGCTCAATGAGTCCCAGTTTGAGCAGGTGATTACTTCGATCCGCGAACTCGATATGGATAAGGTTCGTGAAGAAATGGCAACTGCAGAGCAGAACTAGCCATTTCATCATAGAGATAGTTAGGTGATAAACCCGCCCGGTGAAGGGTGGTTTATGCGTGTGGAGTCGGTACTTTTTACGGTACCGGCTCCACACGCATATTAAAAATCCCGGTAATCCGGAATACTGATACGCGCACCATACCTGGGTTTGCGAATGCCCGCCTCCTGAATAAGGCGCACAACCCGCTGCCGATGACCGGCGTAAGGGGCAAGCAGGCGAAGCATTCCGGCGTCGTCGGTGCGTTCTCCTGTAAAAGCAAACCCCACTGTATGCGCTAAGTGGTAGTCGCCCACGCTGACAGCGTCCGGATGCCCGCAGAAACTTTGAAGAGCTTCCGCCACCGACCAGGGACCAACCCCCGGAATATCGTCGAGCGCAGCCGCAAGGTGCGCGATACGACCGGTTGCCCCAAGGCGTTCGAGCGCATCGGCACGTTGGGCAAAATGGTAAATCGCGCTGTATCGGGCGGAATCTACCCGCGCACGATGCCAATCCCATGAGGGAATTGTGCCTAGAACCTGAGCGGTAGGGTACACCCGCAGATGAGGAGGCTGTGCCGAATTGCCGCTGAAGGGTGCGGACTCGCCGTATCGCATGATAATCCAGCGCAGTGCGTCAAAAGCCTCCGGTTGGGTCACCCGCTGTTCTAAGATCGCCGCTAACATATGCCGGGTAAGCTGCCCGGATGCACTCAGCCGTAGCCCCGGATTCTCGCGATAAGCACGCCGAATTTTTAGCGGCAGATGCTCAAAAGCGGGGAGCTTCGCAAATTCTTCTCGGGGATCGTGCAGGCCCAGCCACGCGGGCATAAGGGAGGCAAAGTCTTCAAGCTCGCTGTAGACCTGTTCGGTGGGGAATGCATCGTCGGGTGTAGCGGGGGAGGACTCCGCCCATAGGCAAACCTGAACCGGAGCATTCAGCGCAGAGGTTGCGCCCTCGAAACGACGGGTAAAGTACAGGGTCGCGGGCAGCTGCAGGGACGGCGTGCGCGCCCCGATCCACAGGGTGTCGTCCGCCGTGCGTGAGCGCTCAGAACGCGGGGCACGCAGACGGTGAAAAGTCGGATCGGTCGGGCCGCGCTGTAAACGACCGAGTGTCTGCCCTACATGCACCGGAACGTGCGGGTAAATAAGCGCCTGTATCCCTACCGTGATGCGCGCCGTCAGCGCCGAGGTGCGCATCGGTAAGCGGGAAAGCTCGATGCGGTATGCGGCATCAGGCACGGATTCGGTGGGCACAGCATCCTTAGCGTGTAGGGGAGAAAATATGCGCGTGAGATATATCTTGAGTTAACTGCGTAAAAAAGGCGCAGATCTCGGGATAACGTTTAATAATAGGATACCCTGAGTAGTAACTATATATTTCACAGGTGAGCGGGCGCACCGGCGACGTAGCGTGACTTAAGAACGTGTGTGCTTGCCACCGGGCACCAAACACAACAAACACGAGGAAAACGCATGGCGGCTGAGGTGAGTGCACCCGACTCGGAACCTACCGAGAAATCGGCGAAAAATTCTGCATCACAACATACCGGGGCACATCGTTCGGTGACCGCGGGCAGAGTACTGGTGGCGATTATGCTTGCCCTAGCGGTTTTTGCTCTCTATTGCTATTACTCCGTTCAGCAGCTTAAGCACTGGATTACCCCTTCATGGGATCTTGCGATTTTCACGCAGATGGCGCAGGCATATTCGCATTTTGACATGCCAATTGTGCAGATTAAAGGGACCGATTTTAATCTGTGGGGCGATCATTTTCATCCTATTCTGGTGCTTTTAGGGCCTGTGTATGCGGTTTCCCCCTCGCCACTGACGCTTCTAGTGGTTCAGAATTTTATGATTGCCGCCAGCGTCTATATGATGGTGCGGTTTACACAGCGGGCGTGTGCCCTCTCAAACATCAAACCCGAACCCGCAGGAACTTTTGTGGGTGTTCTTCTGGGTGCTGCCTTCGCCCTCAGCTACGGGGTGCAGCAGGCGGTGGCTGCGCAATTCCATGAGGTTGCCTTCGCTCTGCCGTTCTTGTGTGGGGCGCTGGGTAACCTGGTGCTTGCCGGTCGCATCAACGCTGATGAACGCTCCCGCTATATTATTCGCGCCTGCCTGTGGGCGGCACCGCTCGCCTTCGTCAAAGAAGATATGGGCGTTACTGCCGCGATGATCGGTATTGTCGCATTCATCCGAACTGGGTGGATACGCAAAGGGCTCGACGAACTCTTCCCTCAGAATCCTGAGGGTAAACCGCTGCCGCGGGGTGAGCGCATCCGCAACACCTTTAATTCCTGGGTGAAGACGCGGGGTGCCGCTGAATCAACCATGCTGATACTCTGGGGTCTCTTCTGGTCTTATGCCGCGGTTGCGCTCATTCTTCCGCTCTTTAACGCCAACGGGCAGTTCGACTACGGCGACAAGGTTGATGTATACGGCGCTTTCGCCGATCCGCTCGGTTCTGCGATCACCATCTTTAACTATGACCAGAAGGTCTGGACGATTCTGCTGCTGCTCTTTTGCGGCGCGATCATCTGGGTTGCAAGCCCGTTCGCTATCGTCATTCTACCCACGCTCCTGTGGCGTTTGCTCTCAAATACGGAGGCGTACTGGCTGAGCACCTGGCACTACTCGCTCGTGCTGATGCCCGTGGCGTTCCTCGCTCTTCTAGAGGTTATCCTCAACTTGCGGTACGGGAAGGTGCTGGCGCATCCTAAGCCGCTTGCGGAAGACGAAGAATCAGAGGATGAACCGGCAGAAACCGGGGATAAACCCATCGGATGGGTAGAGAATCTGCGCCAGTCCGTCCGCCGTGTTCCGCTCTGGTTCTTCCCGGCGGTTGCGCTGCTGGTCTCGGTGATTCCGACCGTTACGCCCGCATCCGACCAGCCGCTTGCCGATTTGACCAAGTCTTCGTTCACCAACAACCGGCTGACGGCCTCCGAAACGAGCCGTATGCAGGCGGTTGAGGCGGTACCGCAGGATGTAAGCGTTGCGGCAGACCTCTCGACCCTCACCCAGCTGATTCCGGGTCGAACCGTCTACTGGATTGGGCATGCGGGGGAACCGGCGCCCGACTACGTGGTGATCGATAAGCGCGGCTCAGCGTGGGGAGGTAACCCGCCGCAAAACACCGCACAGTATGCTGCTGACCGTTATGGGCACCCCTATGCGCAGGTGGGTACTTACGGTTCCCTTGAGGTCGTGCGTAAAATATCTTAGGCGTACCCATCCCACCGCCCTGCGCGCTGCATTCCGCAAGCGCGCAGTAGTATGGGGAAATAGCCTTGCACATCCATGTTTCCATGACCTGAAGGGGCTATTTTGCTTAGAACCCGCGGTGAAAAACCGGGGTTTTGCGCGCATCCGGCGCGTTGCCGCACCAAAGTAGGGTACACTTATAAAGACGGGTACCCCCGATACAGGTCTTGTGCGCCCCAACCGGTCGAATCGGTTACTAACCTCATTCTTGGCGCCGAACTCAAAATCACCGAACTCAGTATGCTATGCCGCCTCGTGGCGTCAATACACATCGCACCTCATTCCAGATGTGCCGAGACTTGCGTGTCACCGAGAAATTCAAGACCAACCCCCAGCGTAGAGAAATACTATCCCTGAGCGCCTCCGCCTTACCGGATGCCCGGGTTGCGTTGTCTTGCTCGCCCGCCTGACAATAAGGCGCGCAGAATGTGGCTGGAATGTGTAGGGGAATCCGAACGGCGCCGAAAAGCGTGCGCCCGAACACCCCAGCAAAATGAGGAAAAAGTGACTGAAAATATTCCTGCCGAAAACGCTGAACAAGGCGCTACGCTCGGCAATACCGAAGAGACCTTATCTGTAGAAAAAACCGTTGAAGAATCTTCCCTAGAAACCGGTGAAAAACCCGCGAACAATAAAGCAGAAGCTGCAGAAAGCATGACAGCAGAGTCTAGAGAAGACAACGCGGCCACTAAGAAAAATACTGAAGACAACACTCACGAAAGCCACGAAGAAGGCCCCCGATTCACCGACCTGGGACTAGACCCCCGAGTGCTCTCCGCACTCGAAGAAGTCGGCTACGAGAAACCTTCCCCCATCCAGGAACAGACCATCCCGCTGCTGCTGGACGGCAACGATGTGGTGGGTCTGGCCCAGACCGGTACCGGCAAAACCGCAGCCTTCGCGCTGCCCGCGCTCTCCCGCATGGCAGAACTTGCCGATATCAACGGCGTTTCCCGAGACACCCAGGTGCTTGTACTCGCCCCCACCCGTGAGCTCGCCCTGCAGGTTGCCGAGGCCTTCTCCTCCTACGCAACCCACATGGAAGACTTCACCGTGCTTCCTATCTACGGCGGTTCACCCTACGGACCCCAGCTTGCCGGACTGCGCCGCGGTGCACAGGTAGTCGTCGGTACCCCCGGGCGCGTGATCGACCACCTCGAAAAGGGCTCGCTCGACCTCTCAAACCTGCAGTACCTGGTACTCGATGAGGCCGACGAAATGCTGCGCATGGGCTTCGCTGAAGACGTAGAAACCATTCTCGAAGGCACCCCGGACGCCAAACAGGTGGCACTCTTCTCAGCCACCATGCCCAACTCGATCCGCAAAATCGCCCAGCAATACCTCAACGACCCCACCGAGGTGCGCGTCAAAACCAAGACCACCACCGGGGCGAACATCCGCCAGCGCTACATGCAGGTCATGCACTCCCACAAACTTGACGCCATGACCCGCGTGCTCGAAGTCGAAAACTACGACGGCATTATCGTCTTCGTGCGCACCAAAAAAGAAACCGAAGAAGTAGCCGATAAACTCAAGGCACGCGGTTTCCAAGCGGCAGCTATTAACGGCGACATTCCTCAACAGCTGCGCGAACGCACCGTGGATGCGCTGCGCGACGGGCGCATCGACATTCTCGTAGCAACCGACGTAGCCGCCCGCGGACTGGATGTTGAACGCATCTCCCTCGTGGTGAACTACGATATTCCGCACGACACCGAATCCTATGTGCACCGCATCGGGCGTACCGGTCGAGCCGGGCGTGACGGCGAAGCGATACTCTTCGTAACTCCGCGCGAAAAATACATGCTGCGGCAGATCGAAAAGGCAACCCGTCAAAAGGTTGAGCCAATGCATATGCCCACCGCGCAAGACGTGAACAGCAGCCGTAAACAGCGCTTCGCCGAGCAGATCACCGAAACGATCGAAACGGAAGACCTAAACTTCTTCCGCAAGATCATCGAAGACTATGAAAACGAGCACGACACCACGGCAGAAGACATTGCCGCCGCGCTCGCCGTCATTGCACAGCAAGGTCGCGCCTTCTTCCTCGATGAAAACGACGATATTGCCCGTAAATCCCGCGCTTTCGCCGACGACACCAAGGACCGCGGCAAACGCGGGCCCAAGAAGGGGCGAAACCACAGCGACGAAGGCATGGTGAACTACAAACTCAACGTGGGCCGCGCCTCTCGGGTTAAAGCCTCTGCCATTGTGGGCGCGCTTGCAAACGAGGGCGGTATTAAGGGCTCACAGATCGGCTCGATCGATATTCGCCAGCACTTCACGATCGTGGGTCTTCCCGAAGACCTGCCCAAGGGTTTCTTCGATCGTCTGCGTGATACCAAGATTGCCGGTGAGTTCATCAACATCCGTAAGGATCGGGGGCCTCAGGGAGGCGGTGGCCGCAGTTTCCGCCGCAACGATCGCCGCGATGGCGGGTTCCGGTCCCGTCGCGATGATCACCGTGGTGGTCGGGATGATCGCCGCGGAAAGTCACACGGTAAACGCTACTAGTCTGTGAAAGTTAGCCGTAAAATAAGGCGTTTCGTTATTTCATAAAAGCGGGATGCGCCCGCCGGTATTGTGGACGGAAAAACCGGTGGGCGCATCCGCGAATAAACGGTGTAAAAACGCCTATTTTTAGGGCTAAAACAAAGTGTCACAGAACACCTAACCCTTATTTGCGCGGGTGGTTTAGGATACTGTAAACTTTTATCTGTTGCCCCGATAGCTCAGTGGTAGAGCGCCATCTTGGTAAGATGGAGGTCCCGGGATCGATTCCCGGTCGGGGCTCTCGCATTGGCCTGCAAGGTTGATGTTCTGGCGGTGTAGCTCAGCTGGTTAGAGCGCACGACTCATAATCGTGAGGTCGACGGATCGAGCCCGTCCACCGCTACGCCCCGATAGCTCAGTGGTAGAGCGCCATCTTGGTAAGATGGAGGTCCCGGGATCGATTCCCGGTCGGGGCTCAGCTAAGCCTGTCTCGTATGAGGCAGGCTTTTTTGTTTGTGCCTTTCGGGTGGCTAAATGGGTCACACGTATCTAAGGGTGTTGGGTCTCTTCGGGTTCTGTCTGCCCGAAAAGCGCATTCTCAAGCTGGAAGGTCGAGTGGCTAATAGATACCTCGAAATGCTCGGATACGCAGGTTCGGGCTTGCCGCAAGATTTCCAGGGCCTCACCATTCGTGAAGCATTTATCGGCGATAACGATATGAGCGGTCAGTACGGGCAGACCCGTTGCTATGGTTGAGGCATGTATATCGTGAACCTCATGTACACCCGGCACGGTCAATATATGGCGACGCACTTCTTCAAGATCCAGCCCTTGGGGAGAGAACTCCATCAGTACACCGGTGGTCTCACGCATGAGCTTTGCCGCGCGAGGAACAATTAGCGCCGCAATGAATAAGCCCGCAATGGCATCGGCCTGCATGAAGCCGGTGAAGACTATAACGAGTGAAGAGACGATGACGCCCACGGAACCAAGTGCATCGTTGAGGACTTCAAGGAACGCAGCGCGCATATTAAAGTTCGCATCACGGCGCCCAGAAAGCACCATGATTCCGGCAATATTTGCCGCCAAACCAATGACGCCGAAGAGCAAAAGTTCGGAAGCCGGTACCTCTGGAGGCTCGAAGAGACGATGAATCCCTTCAAAGGCCGCATAAAGACCGACCGCCATCAGTAAGGTGGCTTGGGCGAGTGCTGCAAGAACTTCGATGCGTCGGAATCCCCAGGTTCGTTGTGCCGTTGCGGGCTTCAGCGCGAGAGTCGCCGCTATCAAAGCGACTAGCAGTCCGGAGGCATCGGTGAGCGCGTGCGCCGTATCGGTAAGAAGGGCGAGACTGCCCGTCATAAGAGATCCGACGAACTGGATTACGACAATCGCTGCAGCAAGCCCAAAGGCGAGTGCAATTCGCGGACGCAGGTCTGGGTTCTGGGAACGGGTGCGGGCAGAAGAATACTGGTCTTCCGAGCTCATGAGCGTACCTTTTGTTGTTCTGGCATGTCTTGGTGTGGGGAAGGGGCTTACCAATAATATATAAAAGTTATTTTATATATCTAGGGTAAAGCCTCATAAACCTTATGCCAAGACATGCCAGAAGTATGTGGTAAATCGCTCAGAAGAGGTGAGATAAATCCTCGTTAGTCTAATTGGTTTTCTGGAAAATCGGCAGCTCCGAAAGCAATTCGTAGCTTCGAATGCGGTCTTCAAACTCCCACGGCGTGCTCGTGATAATCACTTCGTCTGCACCGGTGCGGGCAACCAAATCTTCGAGCTTGCTCTGAACCGTCTGTGGGGAACCGACCACCGCCTCCTGAAGCATTGAGGAGATATGCCGTTTCTCGGCAGGACTCCACAGCTTTTCCATATCGTCGACTGGCGGAGAGAACTGCGGACGCCCGCGAATAATCCCCAGGGCGTGCTGTTGCGCAGTCGTGAAAAGATGCTGCGCCTGCTCATCCGTTTCGGCAACCAGCGACCCTGCACCCACAATAACGTAGGGTTTATCCAGGGTTTGCGACGGGGTGAAGTTATTGCGGTAGACATTGAGCGCATCCTGCAGGGCAGCCGGGGCGAAGTGTGAAGCAAACGAGAACGGCAGACCCAGCTTAGCCGCCAAAGAGGCCCCGAAAGTTGATGACCCCAGAATATAGAGCGGCACATTGGACCCTTGCCCGGGGATAGCGTGTACGCGGCGCATGGGGGAGGGCTCACCCAGATAGCGCTGAATCTCTTCTACCTCGGCGGGGAAATTCATGGCCGCAGAATTATCGCGACGAAGCGCCTGCGCGGTCATAGGGTCGGTACCGGGTGCGCGGCCCAAACCCAGATCAATGCGCCCGGGATGGAACGCCTCTAAGGTGCCAAACTGTTCTGCCACTACATAGGGGGCGTGGTTGGGGAGCATAATGCCGCCCGAACCCACCCGGATGCGCTCGGTTGCGGCGGCGAGCTCTGCCATCACCACGACCGTCGCCGAAGAAAGCAGCGAACCCGCGTTATGATGCTCGGCAACCCAGAAACGGTTGAACCCAAAACGCTCAGCCGCCTGCGCCGCCTGAACCGTCTTGCGCATGGTCTGCGCGTGAGAATCATCGGGGCGCGTGGGCATAAGATCAAGAACCGAGAACGGGATAGACATGATGGCTCCTTTCAGAACGAGAAAAAGTACCCTTTTAGTCTACGCTCCCTATGCTCATGGATACCTTCATGTTCGCGGTAAGCGGCGGCAGCTACGGTACCAACCCGATAGACTGGTGGGTATGAGTATTAACCCTGACATTGTGGGTCGCGTGTACCCCGCCGAGGGCACCTACGTCGTCGGTCGCGAGAAGATCCGGGAATTTGCCCGCGCCGTACACGCCGAAAACCCTCTGCATCATGACGTTGAGGCGGCACGCGCCGCAGGCTACGCAGACCTGATTGCCCCGCCCACCTTCGCTATCATCTTGTCCCAAGCAGCCGATGCCGCTCTGATTGGTGATAAATCTGCGGGCATTGATTTCTCTCGTGTGGTGCACGCCGATCAGCGCTTTACGCATCACCGCCCCATCGTGGCGGGGGACGAATTGCGCACCGAAGTTCATGTGGATTCCGTGCGTGTGATGGGTGCGGGCGCCATGCTCACCACCCGCGAGGAAATTACTGATGCTAACGGTAAACCCGTCACCACTTGTATCTCATCCCTGCTGGTACGTACCGACGAGGAGGGCGAATAATGTCCGTAAACTTTGCAGAACTCGAAAAAGGGCAGGAGATCGGCTCCCGAACCGTTGAGATTGCGCGTGCATCGCTGGTGCGGTATGCGGGCGCATCCGGTGACTTCAACCCGATTCACTGGAACGAGCGTTTTGCCCAGTCCGTGGGGCTTTCCGGCGTGATCGCGCACGGTATGCTCACGATGGGCACCGCCGTGCAGCTGGTGAGCGATTGGGCGGGCGATCCGGGTGCAATCGTGGACTACCAGACTCGCTTCACTAAGCCTGTACCGGTGCCGGATGCGCCCGGCGGTGACAACCCGGACACCCCCACGAATACGCTGACCATCACCGGCAAGGTAGGCGCCGTGGATGAGGATGCGCGCACGGCTCGCATCGACCTTACCGTTACCGCTGACGACGGTGAAGGCAGGCAGCAGAAGGTTCTGATGAAGACTCAGGCCGTGGTGAAATTTGCCTAGCCCGTGCGTTCGCGGCCGATATTCTGTGTGATTGTGCGTTGAGTTATGGCAGACCCGCTCTGACTACGGGGTGGGCCTGTCATAAGGTTTAACTGACCCTAACGGAATAAAACGTGACAGACCGGTATTCTTAAAGACATGACTGAAAAGCTGCTGAGTGAGATCACCACCGCCCAAGTTGGCGGCCCTGCCCGCACATACATTCGCGCCACGACTGAAGCCGAGATTGTCGAGGCCGTTTCCTCCGCCGATGCTGCCAACGAACCCGTGCTGATCGTGGGTGGCGGCTCAAACCTGCTGGTTTCTGATGCCGGGTTTGACGGTACTGTTGTGCATATTGCATCCACCGGGGTTGAGGAGCTGCCTATTCCCGCATGTGGCGGCGCGAATGTGCGCGTGCAGGCGGGTACCGTGTGGGATGATTTCGTGCAGCTGAGCATTGAAAAAGAATGGTCCGGCCCGGCGGCACTGTCAGGTATTCCCGGGACCGTGGGTGCAACCCCCGTGCAGAATGTGGGCGCCTACGGGGTGGAGGTTAGCGAGTTCATTGCGTCCGTGCGCACCTGGGACCGCGAGACGGGAAAGTTCAAGACTTTTGCAAACGCCGATCTGCGTTTCGGCTACCGCGATTCAATTCTGAAGCAAAACATGGTGAACGGCTCGCCGCGCTATGTGGTGCTGACCGTGGATTTCCAGTTCACGCTCGGCAGCCTGTCTTCACCCATTAAATACGGCGAGCTGGCGAAGAGCCTGGGTGTGCAGGTGGGGAAGCGTGCCGAATCCGCGCTGGTGCGGGATAAGGTGCTGGCGCTGCGTGCCTCCAAGGGGATGGTGCTGGATGCCTCCGACCGCGATACCTTCTCGACCGGCTCGTTCTTCACGAACCCGATTGTGCCGGTGTCTGTGCTTGATTCTTTGCCTGAGGATGCGCCGCGTTTCCCGGTAGTAACGCGCACCGGAGTGTTCGGAACCGAGCAGCAGGAGAGCGAGGAGCATGTGAAGCTCTCCGCCGCCTGGCTGATTCAGCACGCCGGGTTCGAGAAAGGCTTCGGGCTCGAAGGTGATTCGCGCGAGATTGCGGGCGGTCGCGCCTCGCTCTCGACCAAGCATACGCTGGCGATTACGAACCGTGGGGATGCCAGCGCTGAGGATATTTTCGCGATCGCCCGGGCGGTGCGCGCCGGTGTTGCCGAGAAATTCGGGGTTGAGCTGGTGCCCGAGCCGGTTGTGGTGAACGGGAAGATTTAGGACTCTTCAGCCTCTTATTCCCGCGAATACTCCCGCGAGCAGATAGGATTTTGACGAAAAGATAGCGCTCAGTTATCTGCTCATCGAAATCCTATCTGCTCGCGGTTTGTTGGGTCTGTAAGTTCAGAAGTTTTCTTGCCATTCTCAGGGGTGCATCCTATTCTTGCAGATATATCGCTGTGTAAGGAGCTATCGTAATGACCGTGATGACCAATCAAGAGTTCAAGCAGAACGTCAGCCAAGCACAGAAAGCGGCGCAAACCGAACCAGTCATTATTACCGACCGGGGCGAACCTGCATACGTGCTCATGACTTATACCGAGCATGAGAAGACTTTGCAATCTAAATCCGTTCGGAGTGGTTTGGACGCTTTGATGCCACTCGACGCCGCCGATATTGAATTAGAACTACAGCCGCGCAGCCGTGCCCAGCGTCGTCCCGTAGATTTTGAGGATTAACCGTGTATTTGCTTGATACGAATATCCTCAGTGAAACCCGGAAGATAAGAACGGGTAAGGCTAATCAGGGTGTGATCGATTGGCTCGCTGACACACCTGAGCATTTACTGTATGTCAATGCTGTGGTGCTGATGGAAGTAGAACGAGGCATTTTGGCGAAAGAACGTAAAGACCCGCAACAGGGCGAGGTTCTGCGTCAGTGGTTTGAGCATGTAGTAAAGCCTACTTTTGCGGAGCATACTTTCGTTGTGGATGAAAATACAGCACGAATTTGCGCTAAACTTCATATCCCTGACCACGCTCCCGAAAACGATGCGTGGATTGCTGCCTCTGCTATTCAACATAATCTGGTGTTGGTCACGCGTAATACTGATGATTTTGCCTGCACAGGCGTGAGACTGCTGAATCCATTCCAAGAATAGTTACTGGCAGTGTATTTATTTATATTCGCGAGCAGATAGGATTTTGACGAAAAGATAGCGCTCAGTTATCTGCTCATCGAAATCCTATCTGCTCGCGGTTTAGCGGGGATGGCGTTAATCCAGCAGGTCTAGAATCTTGTTGTAGGTTTTGGCGTTGCGCAGAGTCAGCTGGTTTGCGAAGGCTTTCTTCGACATAAACTTTCCGTACTGAGCCTTTTTATAATCGGGTGTGCTGTAGTTGCCGAAGTAGACGGCGCAGGTTCCTATGTGAAGCACCTCGTCGGGAACATCCAGCGTTTCGAGCTCGGTGGCGAGTGCATCGCGATCAGCATCAATGGTGAAAAACATGGCGTCCAGGCGCGGCATGTCCTCGTTCCACCACTCGGGCAGGTTGTGCGCATCCTTGCGGTATTCGTCAGCGGTGAGAAGCGAGAATGGAATCTCAAAATCGTAATGCTCCGCCAGCAGCTCGGTAATCTCCTGTGCCACGGTGGTTTTATCCCGCGAACTCACAAATAGCAGGTTCCCCGAGTTGATATAGCTTGTGACGTTCTCGTACCCCAGCGCAGCCAGCCGCTTCTTCAGCTCAGGCATCGACACCTTGCGCAGCTTCCCCAGGTTAACGCTCCTGAGTAAAAGAATGTACTGCATATGCTATGACTCACTCCTTGAGTCTGCGCTGAGCAGGGTAAAAATGTGGTCGAGGTGTTGTGTGACATCCGCTATCTGATGTTCCGATAGGCTCGGATAAAGTCGATGTATAGCTTGGCGAATGGCTTCATCGGGGTTTATAGACTTGATGTCTTGCAGCAGCTGAGGGCTTGCCTGAAGCGTCTTGCGGCGCTGATCTTGAGAGTCGGTACTGACCGTAACCGCACCTTCTGTGATCATGGCATTAACCATTGTCGAAACACGGCTCTGGGCTAGATGGGTGCGCTCTGCTACCTGGTTGATAGTCGTGTTGGGGTGCTGCACAATATCCTCAAACACCATAGCTTCACTTGGATGTACCGACATGTGGGTAAGTGACCCAGCCGTGATAGTAATATCGCGCAGCATGCGTGCAAGTTGATACAGTTCCCCCAGAGTCATGATTCCAGTATAAAAGGTCGAGATTCAGGCATAAGTATATCTGCTAAGATATATCTGTGGAGATATATTTATGACGATGATAGATATTTTGTTTTCTTGTGCCCTAATGATGTTGGTGCTACGGCAAATTCGAGGGCGAAAACTCACAATTTTTAGCCTCATCTGGCCAATACTTCTCGTCGGATGGGCTGTTATTGAATATATGACGGGCTTCCCCCTGTACAACAACGGGTGGATACTCATCATTGGATGCATAACGCTCGGGCTAATCCTCGGCGTGGCGTGCGGTATAACGACGGCAGTGTATACGCAGAACCACCAGATATATGCACGAGCAGGCGGCTGGGCTGTCGTTTTCTGGCTGGTCGGGATGAGCGGACGTCTTGTTTTTGGCTTATATGCAGAACACGGTGGAGCGGAACAGATTTATCGATTTTCTCTCGACTGCTCTATTCCCATAGACGCATGGACCAGCGCCCTTATCATGATGGCTCTCTGCGAGGTTATGAGCCGCACCTTCGTACTAGCGTGGAAACTAATTCATGCACGCCGGGCTCTGCCTGCTGCCGCATCATGATGCTGCACTTTAGCACATTTGACCTTACTCTTTCGTAGCAGTGGAAGCCCCGTAAAACCACGGCACCGCTGCATCATCTTCATTCTCCTGTGGGGGTACGCCGGGGGCAACCGGAAGATGCGGAATCAGCAGATCCACCTCGTCGCGGCGCAGAATCTCGGGGTCGGTTACCGCAGGCACGAACCCGGGCACTCGATCCCAGCTCCAGTAGTAGAACTTCTCGGGTGAGCTCCACGCGATCGTGCTGAACCCGCCCCTGGAATCCTCATCAAACTGATCTTTGACCCGCGCCTCATACAGGTACGGTGCCCGCTGGCCGGTTGTCGGGTCCACCCCGTACCAGATACGTGTGATGAGCGCCCGCAGCATGGCTTCACCCGTATTGACATGCACCGACGAGACCTGGCCGTCCTGGTCGTGGAGAACCTTTCCTTCGCCCGGGGCGAGTACGGGCGGCTCGGTTCCCAGAGAATCCACAATATGCCCCACCAAGGCTTCAATATAGGAGCCGCGCCCGGGGACCTCATCGCGAAGCTCCCAGACCAGGTTTCCTTCCGCATCTAGGATCGCGACGGCGCACACCTCCCAGTCGGTGGCACGCCACGGGGTCAGATGCTCCGCCACAAACACCAAACGGTTATTCCAGCGGCGCATGACGAGCGTAAAATCTACGCCAAACCAAGGCCGCGCATGATTCAAGTTAGGCATAATCCCCGAGATGGGCATTAGCTCGGCGTAGGTATCGTGGTCGCCCTTCATGGAATCCCAATCAGGTTCGCAGGCGTCCAGATACATTCTGAAGGGGGCGCTTTGCGGGCTTTGAATTAAAAACTCCCCGGAAACGAGCTTCTGCCACGGATACTGGGTGCCACGAATATCCTCACCCTGCTGAACCGTCATAGGCCAGTGCGTAAAGACTGCCCCATACTCTGAGGCGGGCGGGTAGGAACGGGCGGCTTGCCGGTAGGGTGCTGTCGGCAGATGGGGGAGTATGCGGCGCACATACTCGGGAATATCCTCGCCCGTGTCCGGGGGATAGATGAGAGGGTCGGTGTGTTCGAGAGTGTAGCGCGCATCCTCGGTCGGAACGCTCCATGCCAGCCGCGCCGGAGGGTGGCAGTAGCTCAAAACCGTTGCCCGGTAGTCGGTCGTCACGTCAAGATATGTTCGAGAACTGCATTTGGTAACGTACGCCAGCCGAATAATATCGTCACCCTGACGCATGTGGTACGAGTGGTATTGCCTGTCTTCGTTTAGGTCAAAAAATTCCCCATCCCCAAGCTCCAGATGCTGTACGCTGAGGCTGCGGTACAGTGCCATGAAGACCGCCTCAATATAGACCGAACGCTGCGGGTCATCATCGGACTGCTCCCAGTGAAAAGCGAAATTACGATCCACCCGGGCGCGCGCGTAGGTGCGGTCAGAGGGCTCTTGCCAGGTCAGAAAAACGTGCGCCGTGAAGTAAAGATAATCCTCATCAGCTTCGAAACTGAACGTGATATTGCCTGAGAAATACGTGTCCCGATGCACCAGATCGCCCCGAAAGCGCCGTGAATTTTCGGGGTCGAAAGGTTGGGGGTTCAGCTCCGCCATCAGGTGAAATTCCGAACCGATATAGTGCAGCACACCGGGCCCCAGATATTCTGCCGGGTGCCTGCCTGCGACCGGCTGGCCGTTTTCAAGCGGGGCAGGCGTGTGGGCTATGGGCCAGGGAATATAGGTGACTGCGGGTGTGTCTGCCATGCCGCGCTCCTTGAGGTTGATGTCTGGACCGTTTTATCTCATCTGATACGCACTGAGCCCCACCCTGTACACCATCATGAGGCGGCAACACGCGATGTTTAGTCATCATAACGTACCGGCACCCGGAAATACGCCAGCACCTCATAGTGTGTGCCTGCGGCATGCCACGGATTACACGCCCTTTGTCTTCTGCGACTTCACGAGAACCTGACCGACCGATAAAAGCCGAGAAGGTGAGAGATTCCCACCTTCTCGGCACACTATGTTTCATATCATTCCTGCGTTGGAGGTTTTAGCCGTTAGAGCGATTTCCCGCGCTTTTCGGGCAGCGCGAAGGTTGTTATTGCCGCAAGAAGGAACGCCGCCGCGAAAACAGCGAACAGTACTCCGGTGCCGCCGAAAGAGATGAGCGGTGGAACGATAAGCGGTGCCAGAATCGAGGCGATGCGCCCCAGCCCGGCCGCCGTGCCGGTGCCGGTGCCGCGCAGCCGGGTGGGGAATACTTCCGGGCTAATGGCGTAGAGCGCGCCCCATGCGCCTAGGTTGAAGAACGAGAGGAAGCACCCGCTGAGGATAATGTAGAAATCCGAATGCGAGAGGCCGTAGCATACCGCCGCGCCCGCCGAACTAGCCAAAAATACGGCGAGGGTGGCGCGGCGCCCCCACCTCTCAATCAGGTAGGCGGCCACTGCATAGCCGGGTAGCTGCGCCAGGGTCATAATCAGGGTGAATGCGAAGGACTTTACCAGACTGAACCCCTGTGCGCTCAACAGTGAGGGTATCCAGATGAACGCCCCGTAATACGAGAGGTTAATACAGAACCACACGGTACACAGCGCCAGCGTGCGTTTACGCAGCGGAGCCGACCAGATGGAGGTTGCCTCTTGGGCGTCGTTGGCAGAAGCCTCAGGTGCATTGTCGCTGGCGGTTTCATCCGCGTGAGTTCGTGTGCTGAGGGCCGCGGAGCTCTCAAATTCTGCAACTACGCGTTCTGCTTCGTCAGTGCGCCCTTTCGACTCTAAGAAGCGCACGGATTCGGGCGTTCCCCAACGAATAATCAGCGAATACAGTGCCGGAACCACGCCGATAGCAAGCGCCCACCGCCAGCCGTTTGGGTTCGGCACAACAAAGGTACCGATAAGCGCCGCAAGAATCCATCCGAGCGCCCAAAACGCCTCTAAAATAACGACCACGCGACCGCGAATAGCGCGCGGCGAAAATTCCGACATCAGCGTGGATGCGACCGGCAGCTCAGCCCCGAGCCCCAGCCCCACGATAAACCGGAAAACCATCAAAACGGCTAGTGAACCGGCGAGTGCGGATGCGCCCGTCGCCAAACCGTAGATGAGCAGCGTTGCGGCGAAAACGTAGCGTCGCCCAAAACGGTCGGCGAGAAGCCCGCCGACGGTGGCACCGAGAGCCATACCCAAAAATCCGATGGAGCCTAACCAGCTTGTTTCGGTGGGGGAGAGTGCCCACTGTTTGGTCAGTGCCGCCATGATGAAGGAGATCAGCCCAACATCCATGGCGTCGAGCGCCCAGCCGATACCGGTGACGCCCAAGAGCTTGGTGTGTTTCTTAGTAAAGGGGAGAGTTTCTAATCGTGCTGTCAGAGAGGTCTTTGCCATGAGGAGCCTAAGATAATGCGAAAGTATTGACGAGGAATAGGTACCTAAAGGGGAATTTTGTTCCCGTGGCTAATAGTTTACATCAACATAAGGTAACTATGACCTAAACATGTCATATAAAGTCTTAAACCCTCTGAGAGTCCCGGGAAATATAGTGTTCGCCCGCAGGCAGCACAGGACTGTCTAGCCGCGAGAACCTGGCGGTACCCTCAAAACAGCACGAATATACGCCATGCGGCCGTGATTCGTATCGACAATATTCCCCGCCAGCAGAGGAGCCTTGGGGGGCGTATTATCGGCATCTCGGGTGGAGGCAGGATACGGTACCGCAGTCTGCGAAACCTGACAGTGCGCCAGTACCTCACGGCCCACGGGCAGGCCATCACGTATCTAATACCGATTGGATATGCGGGGTAAGACCCGCAGTAACCTACGAGTGTCCCTGTGTATAGGCGGGCGCGGCGGGCAGATGCTCTAAGATGGTGCGCACATCGGCGGGGATCTTGGCACCAATGACCGGATCAACAGTCAAAACATTGTAGGCGTTGTGCCAGTAGCGTGCATCTTCTAGAGGGACGCTCCAGATGAGGCGGGCACTGGGATAGACGGTACCGCGTATAACAGCGCTGTAATCGGTTTCCGTGAGAACTCGCACGGGATCATTCGTGTGTGCCTTAACATCAATCGCGCGAAGAACACGATCGCCGCAGCATAGGTGAGCGGAGTCCAGAATATTCCTCTCATTCATAAACTCCATATACTCGCCCTCGGCAAGAATGGGGGGCATCTTGAACATGCTTGCGTGAATGGTGTTGATAACGGTTTCGATAAATTCCATGCGCAAGGGGTCGGAATCGCGCAGAGTCCAGCTTAGGTTCAAATCTTTGTCAACAATTGCTACAGCATATTGATGGTCGCGATTTTGCCAAATAGTATCAGAGGATACTGCAAACTGTAATTCATCATGAAATGCTCGATAATAAAACTGTAAATCTTGTGCAATATAAATATTGCTAAAAATAAGATCAGCATAAAACTGGTATCCCGGGGGATATCCGGGTTTAAAAAGGGGAGGAACGATGTATAAATCAACGTAATTATCATCGCTCGTTTCAAGATGCAGTTTGCCGGGATGCAAATATTCTGCTGGATGCGCACCCGGCTCTGGCTTTCCATCAATCAGGGGTCGGGCATGGGGAACCGGCCAGAGTGTAAATTCTGTTGTATAGGAAAGTTTTTCCATGATTCTCTCTGCGTGTGTAGAGGTGCATTTCCTTAATATGAGGTAAAAGGTCTAAAAATAGAAGACATTGCCATATTGTTATCAAATATTTATAAACCTTGTCCGCTATTAAGGTGTTGTGATAACAATACTATAATCTTTTGGCGCCGCGATAGTGAGGGTGTCATAAAAGATATTTTTTACGATGTTAGGCTATCAGGGAGTTCCCAGGCGCGGGTGCTAGGCTGTTGATGTATCGTGTACGCACAGGTGAGAGCCGCCCTGAGAAGAGGTGATGTGTGAAAACCTTAGAGGATGAAGTTACAGAGAGTGAAACCAGCAAGTTTCACCTGTGGCTAGAGAAAAAGAAAGCTCGGATGCACGCTCACCCGGTGCTGAAACATCTCTACAAGCCTCTTGTGATTGCCGTAGGCGGCTTCTGTTTCATTGCCGGTCTGATTATGCTTGTCACACCTGGCCCCGGCTGGCTGTTTATCTTTATCGGTTTGGGAATCTGGGGAACCGAGTTCGCATGGGCGCATCGTCTGAATCAGCGACTCAAAAAGCTAGTGATTTCACTCTGGCACCGCTACGTAGCCTGGCGTGAAAAACGAAAAGCCCAGAAGGCAGCGCGTAAAGCATAGCCTGAAAGATATACCTGCCTACTTTGAGTTTGTGCCCCGCATCCTGATTGAGGATGCGGGGCACAGGCTTATCCGCTAGGTTCGGGGCAACCAGAAACCCTATTCACCAAGAGGCGGGTACAGGCAACGTTTTGCTCATTCCCACGCATATCGTTCAAAGCTTGAGGGCTAGGCTCAACATACGTGGGCGCAGAACCGCTCTTACGGCACCGCGCCCACGAATACTTTGAGAAGGCTACTTTAGAGCTTTCCAACCGCGATCTTGAGCATGCGGCGCACCGGCTCAGCAGCACCCCACAGCAGCTGGTCACCCACCGTGAAAGCACTAATGTACTGCGGACCCATCGCCAACTTGCGGATGCGCCCCACCGGAATATTCAGCGAGCCGGAAGCGGCGACCGGAGTCAGACCCTCCATCGTGGCATCCTTAGTATTCGGCACCACCTGGGCCCACTGGTTATCTTCAGCGATAATGCGCTCAATCTCGGCAACCGGCAGGTCTTCGGTCAGCTTCATCGTAAGCGCCTGCGAATGCGAACGCATGGCCGCGATACGCACGCACAAACCGTCCATAATCACACGGTTATCGCCCTCAAGACCCAAAATTTTATTGGTCTCGGCATCAGACTTCCATTCCTCGCGGGACTGCCCATTGCCCAAGTCAGAGTCAATCCACGGGATTAGCGAACCGGAAAGCGGAACCCCGAACTGCGCGGTATCAAGGTCACCCGAACGCTGCTTAGCGAGCACCTTACGGTCAATCTCCAGGATCGCCGCTGCCGGATCGTTAAGCTCGGCAGACACCTCATTGCCGAGGTCGCGGAACTGCCCCAGAACCTCGCGCATATGGCGGGCGCCGCCCCCTGAAGCCGCCTGATAGGTCATCGAGGTGGTCCATTCCACCAGACCCTGTTTGAAGAGACCACCCAGCCCCATGAGCAGGCATGAGACGGTGCAGTTGCCGCCAATAAAATCTTTCACACCGGATTCGAGACCGCGGTCAATCACATCACGGTTAATGGGGTCGAGCACGATAATGGCATCATCGTTCATGCGCAGGGCAGAAGCGGCATCAATCCACAGGCCCTCCCAGCCAGATTCGCGCAGCTTCGGGTGAACCTCTTTCGTGTAGTCACCGCCCTGTGCGGTCACAATAATCTTATGCTGGCGAAGCTCATTCAGATCGTACGCATCCTTCAGCGTAGAAGGCTCAAGCGTGCCGTCGAAGGTGGGGGCTTCACCGCCCACATTGGAGGTTGTGAAAAAAACGGGAGAAATATCGTTGAAATCGTTCTCTTCAAGCATGCGCTTCATCAGCACGGAACCAACCATGCCGCGCCAACCTACAAAACCTACTGAGTCACCGGGATTAAAATTCATAATTTCTAGTCTACCCCGTGTGCCACATATCGCGTGGAACAGCGTCATAACCCCTAGTCAGTATGGGGAAAGACCAGGTGAAGTGCGAGGAGCGTGATGAGCTGTGGCGTAAGATGTTGCGAGGTGAACGAATGTACCTCAGACAAACGAGACTACACTTTGCCGTTCGCATAAGCGAACGTTGTTGTACGGAATTTCCGTGCCAGGTACATCAGAGGCGGGCTAAGGTCTGAAACGAGTAGTACATGGGATTTTTCCCGCCCGAAGCATCCAGCAGGTAGCCGCGCTCGCTTTTTTCCCAGGCACTTTCACCCAGGATGCGCCATCGCGCCGGTTCGTCCGCAGCCATAAATCCTTCTACCGCGAGTTCGGGGGCGTAGGTATCACCCGTAATCTCGTTACCTTCCTGACAATAGAAGAAGGTGCGTTCGATAATCTCGACGCGACCAAAGGAAGGTAAATCCTCGCGGGAAAGCGCCTCCGCATAGACGGAGCCGCCGCCAAGGATCCAAGCATCAACTTGCTGATGTGGTGAATCCGGGTGCTGGTTATCGTTGGGCGTTAAAGGCGTGTTGCCCGCGAGGGTGAGCGCCGCATCCAGCGACGGAACCCAAAGCGCGCCATCGCCTTTAAGAGGCGCGGCTGAATCGCTCGTAATACTGCGGCTGATGACGATATTGGTGCGCTCGGGCAGCGGTCGAAAACGCGGTGGAAAAGACTCCCAGGTGCGCCGTCCCATGATGACGGGCTTACCCATGGTGACGGTTTTGAAATGCGCGAGGTCTTCGGGGGCACGCCAGGGCATGGTGCCGTCGCGCCCAATAATACCCGCATCGGTCTGCGCCCAAATAGCGCCGAGGCACGGTTGTGCGGGTGAGGGGGATTCATCTTCACGCATCGATTCTCCTAAACCGCGATGGGGGCAGAAATCCCCGAATGATGCTTATAATCGACGAGTTCAAAGTCTTCATACTCGTAATCAAAAATAGAAGGTTTCTTCGTTTTGATAATGAGTTTGGGGTACGGGTAGGGCTCACGCGGGGGATAGGGATTACCCTCGGGGTCGTTGCCGTAACCGAGCTGCTTTTTCACCTGTTCCAGGTGGTTGGAGTAGATATGACAGTCGCCGCCCGTCCATATGAACTCGCCGGGTTCCATACCGACCTCGTGGGCTATCAGGTAGGTCAGTAGGGCGTAGGAGGCGATATTGAAGGGTACACCCAAGAACATGTCGGCGCTGCGCTGGTACAGCTGGCACGATAGTTCCTTCACACCGTCAGGGCGCTCGTGCACGTAAAACTGGAACATGGCGTGGCAGGGCGGCAGTGCCATCTCATCAACCTCGGCGGGGTTCCATGCCGAGACAATGTGGCGGCGTGACGACGGGTTCGTTTTGAGAGATTCGATCACTTTCGCGATCTGGTCGATGGTGCCGCCGTCGGGGGTGGGCCAGGAGCGCCACTGCACCCCGTAGACCGGGCCGAGGTCACCATTTTCGTCAGCCCATTCATCCCATATAGTCACGCCGCGTTCCTGCAACCAACGTATGTTTGAGGAGCCGCGCAGGAACCACAGAAGCTCGACCGCCACCGATTTGAAGTGCACGCGCTTGGTGGTAATCAGGGGGAAAGAGTCACGCAGATCGAAGCGCATCTGCCGCCCAAACACGCCGAACGTGCCGGTGCCCGTACGGTCTTTGCGCTGAGCATTGGCGGCAATAGCATCACGGTTCTCATCAAGAATTTCGCGTAGCAGATCCTCATAAGGCGTTGGGATGCTCTGCTGACCAGAGGCGTGATGCGCGGGCGTACTCATGGTGACTTGACTCCTGGGCGTAGATTTTTTAGTCAAAATTCTATTGTACGGGTACAGGGGGAGTGGAGCCGAGTAGCTTTTCCACGTTAAGCGTAAAACTGGATTCTTGACGCTCAGAAAATATAGCTCTACCTGTTTTTGCTGAGGCTTTTGTATTTTCCGAAGCTGTTGCCGTACCCGTCGTCGTAGTAGCTCATAATTGTTTACTCCTTGGCTATCAGTGCGTTGTTAGCTGTTCCCGCCGGTATAGGATGTGCTCTCGGGGTACTCATCAGGATCATCAATCCACTCCCCATCCTCATACAACGGGTCAGGAAAACCCTGAGGAAAAAACACTTTCTTAAACCTTTCCACACGTGACCAAGGATATTCGACCCCGTCCATGGCGAACACAACCTTGCCTTCGAAAAACTCTTTTACACGCGGTAAACTCTCCTGCGAGATTTCAAATCCCCACCCAAAAAGAACTTGGTAAAGGCCACTACCATGAATCGGACGTACTGTATAACGCGTATCCATCTGTTCAATAATATTTACGCATAGGCTCACGTCCTCGTCATCCATCACGAAGAGGTCATCAAAATTCTTGTACAGCACAAAGAGTCCCTGGCGCATATCGAACCAGTTAATCAGGCAGGCATCTTCGGACGCCCAACGTAGGTTAAAATCATCCGGAATAGCATAGACACTCTCAATACTCTCAACCAGACGGTACGCAAAATCCAACGTGGTTTTTACCCCGGCACAGTCAACAACAATAACCTTCCACCCCTCCGCTTCCAGATAGGGCAGCATATGGTTCTCCCAGTACCCATCCTCACGGATAAACAAAGGGGCAATGAACTCTACAGTTCCGTTAAGCGTGTAACTCATCTTTCTCGCTATTCTTAATTACTCTACTAGTAGGATAAACGTGTGATAATGATCCGGACTGTAATAGATACTGCCATTACTACCCACTATCAACCTGTCATCACCACGAGTCGTCTCAGGCTCCCCGTTAGGCTTCAACTCAACTTTACCGTTTTCACCAATCTTCGGTTGAGGAGCCATGAAATCCATTTCCGTATACG
>NZ_KV804814.1:0-133889 GCF_001811455.1 Rothia sp. HMSC065G12 | reverse complement strand
CCATGAAATCCATTTCCGTATACGTAATAGGATTCCCCTCAACATCGGTAGTGGGTAGGATTTTTCCTTTTCCTTCTCCCTTCCAAGGTTCATTATTAAAGACTCGACCCTCATTAGCGCCAGGGTAATGCGGAGGAGCTCCATCCTTCATAATCTTCTGCACAGCCTGTCCAAGATGTTCAGCAGTATCTTGAGGAATCTGCCCCTGATAATCCTCGCTCTTCACCACACGGTGGTGCTTCAAACCCTCCTCATCAAGCTGCATTGCAGTCTGCAAATCTGGCGCAAATCGCTCCTCGGCGTCTTTCCATAACGCAGGTTGAGGACGAGGACCCGGATCTTTCGGAGGCGCCTCAGTAAATTCTCTGCCCTCAAACTCAGCCTGCTTCTTACGGGCCTCGTATTCCTGTAAATTAGCCCTGTCGTCAAAGTAATTTTTCTCAGCCTCTTTAAACTTTTCGTAATCGTAATAGTCAGTGCGTGGGCGTCCTTTCTTATCCTTCCCCCTCCACTCTTTACGACGAACACCCTCCAGCCTCTCATCCAGATGAGTCTGCACATCCCGCATCGAAACCGTCTGCTCCTCAGCGGCACCAGCGCCCCTTGCCGGAGGCAGGTTCTCAACCTTTGGCTCCTCCACAGGTTTCAGCTGCACATTGGGTTCGTCTACTGCTCCTGATGTCCTGTGATCGAGAGATCCGGTATGGGTAGGTTTGGGCCCGTTGGGTATGTCTATCTGATGTGGGCTATTGTGCGGCGTGGGGTGCACTTTGGGCACTACGTGCTCGATGCCCAGCAGGCTGGTGCGCGTCCATGTGGCAATGCGGTCTTGGATTCCGTTGATGCGGGTTTTGACGGCATTAACGGTGTTTTGGGTTTTAATGACAACAGGGGACGTCTTAACCCGATCAACCGTTCTGGAGATAACGGGGACTTTCATCGCCTGGTTGCCGGTGGCGCGTGCTACGGGCGGCCCGGCTTTGAAGAGCATCCCTATGAGTGCGGCTGTGAGTGCTTCTTTCCCGCCTTCCTGAAGGGCGTAAGCCTGCACTTTATCCCAGTCGATATTGCCGTCGGGGGTGTGGAAATCCATGCCATCAGCGGCACCGTTGGCGGCACCAGAAATAAAACCAACACCGCCGGCCAAGAGGATACTTGTCGGCGCTATGAACAGGGAACCAATAACACCTACAAGAGCCAGAAGGCGCAGACTCTGCTGCACGAAACGTTCGCCTTCTTGGCTCTGATACTTACGGTAATCTGCAACCGTCATAGGGCGCTCACCCCGAGGGTCCACATACTCCAGCGGATTATTGCCTGCATATGCGTAAACGTCAGCAAACCAGGATGAACCAGCTATTGCGGCCTTCGGGTCTGTTGAGAGGAAACGACGTGAAGGGCTGTCATAGACGCGAGCGCCTAGCATATCTAGACCGGCTACGCGTAGCGACCCTGCACCCGTGAACTCGAAACCGGTGGGCAGCCCGGGCACCGGGGTAGCGCTTGCAGAAGGTACGCCCCAGTCCGTTGACAGTCCGGGTGTGCTACCTAATGCCGAATCGAAGGTGCTGCCGGTCAATCCGGGGACGTTGAGGGTATGCCAAGGCATCATTCCGCCGGGTATACCCGCCTGCGAAAAGCCGCCGTCAGAGCTGGGCGCGCTCGTTGCCCCAGCACCCAGAAGATGCGGAATATCCGACCTGGCATCCCACATGAGAGGCACTGTAATGCCCTCACCATCAGAAACAGCGGATACCTCACCCACCGCATCAGAAATCAGTGAAGTGCGTGAAATACCTACACGTGAGGAAACAGAGTCTGTTACCGATGTCAGACCGCCGTAGGCACCCCAGCTATATCTGCGAGAGTATGAGGTGCCGGTGAGCTTATCGGTCGTGACTTCACCACTACGTTCGCCTGCCAGGTTGTAGGTGTATTCCGTGATGGTATGAGCGGCAAGCTCCCCAGCGTCGCCCCGTGCACCTGCGTATGCGCGAGCCTCAACGGTGACTAACTGGTTCGCTTCGTTATGGGTGAAGATACGCTCACCCTCCAGAATACGAGAACCTGCAGCCGTGCGTTCAGACCCGTTAGAACTATCGAGAGTAAAGACGCGCTCGCGCATCATGACTCCGGCCGTGTACTCCCACTCCCACACGTGGGATGCTGAACGGGCGCCCACAAGCTGCCCGGCATCGTCATAGGAGTACAGAACAAGACCATCCGGTGAAGTATCAGATCCCGTTGAATCCAACCCAATCACACGGCCGTTATGGTCACGGATCACTTGTGTGCGTTCAAGAACCTTTGATTCTTCAAACCCTCGAACATCGGCGAGTACCTGTTCCCGCACATAGTCTGAGATTAGCCCGGTAGTGCGCTCGTGCGTCCAGGAAGACACCATATCTCCCACCCGAATCCGCGTGAGACGTCCCAGAGGATCGTAGGAGAATACTGAAGAGATAACATCATGAGCGGGCTGTCCCGTGGCGTGTGTTGTTACAGCTACCGTTCGACCGGCACCATCTACGGTACGTGTAGATTTTGCGTAAGGGGTTACTGACGTGATCAGATAACCATCGGCATCATACGAGTACGTCAGCGTATATGCGCCGGTTTTGATAAAGGTATTCAAAGCGTGAAGACGCTCGTGTATATCATCGTCTGCATGAGCGTTGCTTTGCTCGTCCGATCTTAGGAATCCTGAACGGCTGCGAGAGATCAGACGGTCGGAGGAATCATAGACAAAACGATGCTCAAGGTACGGCTTTTCGGTGCCAGCAAAGGCGGAAGAATCGCGGTTCCGGAGTGCAGAAGCAGAGGCGTAGTCACGCACCGTCACGGTTCGATGACCAATAGATGATGCTCCGGGGGAGTACGAATACTCCGCCGCGCACACACCATTGACGCTCAAAGACGCGAGCAGACCGCCACCCTGATAGTCGTAGGAGTATGCACGGGTCCGCTCACCATTATTTTCAGACAGCAGACGACCTGCGGCATCGTAGGTGTACGTAGATGTTATCTCTGCCGTAGAACCCGCGCCCTTAACGGTGCGGATAAGCTGACCTGCGGCGTCATAAATATACGTGGTGACCTGGCCTGTCGCATCTAGGGTGCGCACCATCTGCCCAGCAGCGTCATACTCGAAATGGGTGCGGTACCCTAAGGCATCTACAGCAGTCACTAGCTGACCGGCTGCATCATAGATGAATCTGCGGTTACCAGCGCTGTTGTCACTCATGCGGATCAGGCGTGAGCACCGGTCGTATGCATACGTTGCAGTGCGAGCCCCATGCTGCACCCGTACAATCCGGCCAAGGGCATCATACGTCGTATGTTCAGTTGTGCCGTCAGGATAGGTTCGGGCAATAATTTGAGATGCGGCGTCGTAGGTTAGCGTTGTGTACGCCCAAGCGGTAGGCTCTTCCCACTCCACGTTCTCACCCACCGTCGGCTTCTGCTCGGGCACGCTTAGCCCCACGCCCATGCGCCGCAGACGCCCAGCTTGATCATAGTCGAATGTTTGGGTACGTCCCGCCGCAGAAACCTCGCGTATCAGCCGATTTGCCGCATCGTAGGTGCGGCGGGTGAGCCCGCCATGAGCATCAAGAGTTTCAACAGGATTGCCTGCGGCATCATAGGTTGTAAACTCGGTAACAGTTTCGCTGCTTCTTGGGGATGCACTCGGTGACTTTGAGATTTGAGATGCACGTCTAACCGGCTGCGAAGAAGCGAAATTTTGGGTATTGTTCTCGCCCTCAATAATCACCCGTCCCAGATAATCGACGTGACGGAATGAAGAACCGAGTATTCCGCCGGAGGATGTAGTTTCTTTGCCCGTTCTACGGTCTACAGCGCGGTGCGTAACAACACCGGTAGCATCCGCAATCTGGCTGATTTCGCCAGCCAAGTCGTAGTCAAACTCACTCCGGGCACCCAGAGGATCTGTCACCGCAATAAGTTGTGACAGGCCGTCGTATTCATAGTTGGTTACGGCACCGAGGGCATTAATAGTCTTGACCATGTTGCCCCAGGCATCAAATACTGCGCGGTTGGTACGACCCAGTGGATCCGTGACAGCGGTGAGCTGGTTGCCGTTATTGTACTCAAAGTGCGTGACATGACCGTAAGGATCTGTCAAAGAAACGGGCAGCTGACCCATAGGGCGCGATGTATTGTGTACACGGTGAGTGTCGCTTGAAGTGAGGTTTTGGCGAACAAAAGCAGGAATATCTAGCTCTTCGGGAGCAAGTTCAGGGTACGTGAGGGACCAGCGTGAACCGGCAGCATCCGTAACCGAGGCGATTTGCCCGGCGGAGTTCCAATGGGTAGAGGTTACGTGACCTAGAGCATCCCTAACCTGCACTATTCGACCATGTTTGTCGTACTCTAGATGGACTGTATCGCCAACACCGTTTGTTATGCTGATCAGCTCTTGACGTGCGTTATAGGTGTATGTGGTATGTACACCGGTGGGGTCAGTAACGCTCAGAAGGTTGCCGTACTCATCCCAGCTGTATTCTGTAGTATGTCCGTTCCCATCAGTCATAGTGATGGGGTTTGGGTTTGCGCCTGTTGATTCGTAGGTATATGACACTACCACGGGATCACCTGGGTTGAGCCGATCACGGAAATCACATACAGAGGTCGTGAGCAGGCGGTTATGTTCGTCCCAGGTGTACTTAGACAGTGCACCCTCGGGGGTAAGCTGTTTCGCTAAACGGCTGTAAGAGTCGTAGGAACGGCTTATCGTAGAGCCATCGCGTTCAGTGACGCTGATGCGGTTGCCGAATTTATCGTAGCGCATGACTTGGCGGCTGCCATCAGCAGCCGTCATAGAGCTAAGACGTCCGCGTTCATCCGAGCGCCAAATATTAGAGCTGTCGCCGGTTATCGCGTCAGCAACAATCGTCATAATGCCCGGAGCATAGACGAAAGACACTTCACGGGAATGTTCTGTCAGCTGGTGGACCACGCGTCCTTGACCGTCATAGGTATTAGTGACTTCACGGTGGCCGTTCACGTCCCAGACTTCTTCAATCAGGCGCTTAGCGTTATGGGTGTAACGACGAATACCGTCGGGACGGTTAACCGCTGCTAGCAGATCATCATCGTCGTAAATGTAGGTGACGGTATCAAGTATCTGCACATCATGATCTATAAGGTAGGTGCTGGCAGAGTCAGGGCGAATACGGTTATCACGGGGTGAGCTGCCGTAGCGTATCTGAAGACCTCGACCTGAGGCCGGGTGAATGATGTCAGTTAGCTCTAACGCACCCGTTGCGGAATCCGATGAGTAAAGAGGCAGTGTTAAGGTTGCATAATGCCCCTCCATCACGCCTGTCCAGGCACCAGAAGGGTCGTAGAAGTATCGAACATGCTTGGAATTGTAAACAACCCAATAATATGCGGGTGTAGTAGGTGCGCTGACCTTGCGCCCAGCATTCTCTGCCGTCTTGATTGCTTTTGTCGTCGCTGTGGAAACATAGCTGTAAAGCTCGTCGCCGGGAACAGTTTTGCTAAGCCAATACGATTCGGAAGGAACACGACCAAAACCGTCACCCATACGAGGGAATGCAAGAGCCCGACCATCAGGCGTGTGCCATACAGCGCCCGTGTTACTCAACGTAAGTTGAGTATCAAGCGTAGAAGACCAACCGAGACCAAAGATGCCCGAAGGGGCTTCTTCGGGATAGGTAACGGCAACGCTGTTGTACATACGTTCAAGCTTGATGAGCGATGCCGCAGGAGCATGCTCGAAGGAGAGATCACACTCATGCTCAATGAAATTCCCTGTGGCAACATTTACGGGATCAAGCGCATATCCCGCTGAGTATACCGCGCCGGTTATTGTCGCACGAGAAACGTCAATACTCGGACGATCTGTAGAAATTTTCTGTTCCTTCAGATAATTCCGGATATACCCCGTATTAAGGTACTGCGGATAATCCAAAAAATCTGCTTCAGAATAAATAGGGCCTAACATTCCTTGAGAACCAGCCGTCGCGAAAGCTTCCGCAACAGTGAGAATCCAACGAACATCAGATTGGTTGGCATCAACCCATTTTGCGATCGAGTTAAAAAGGCTTACGGCATCAAAAACACCCCATGATGTATGCTCAGCGAAAGAGCTGTAGCATTTGGTGATATTGGAGTAAAGCTCAGCAATTCTTTGATCTGACTTAGAGTTCTTTTGCGCAAATGTCACGAGGTTGCCGGGAATAGCCGAGGTAGTCTCGGTAGCATCCTGGGCGGCGTCCCGAGCTCTCTTTTCGGCGCGATGCGTACGGTTGCGCCCAATAACCTCTGCATTTCTGCCCGTATTACGGGATTTGATAATCGGGGCGCGTTCGTCGAACTTGGGACCTTCGTTATCTAGATTAGGCTGTGGTTGGGGAGGGTAATGAGCAGCGGGATCTTTCTGAAAACTTATAAATGTATTTCGATTATCATTTTCAATGTTATCTCTGATCTTCCGTTTTTCTTCCTCCCAGTTTGCCATAGCCTCACGGAATTTTTTACGATTCTCATTTTCTTGGTGTGCAGCATCAATATACTTCTGCAGGTCGGTAGCGGCATCGCCCAGGGCTGTAATCAGGTTTTTACATTCAGAGATGGAATATTTACAGTTCTGATCAAAAACTCGTGCGAAATGTCCTTTAAACTCACGTTGGGCTATGCCAATATACCGCTGCCGTTCCGGAAGCTGTATTTCTAACTTCCTTTTTAAATATCTGAATATACTGAGCAGAATATCGGCATGATTAAAATCGAACTCAACATCACGCTCTAGAACGTGCATGTTGTCGTATTCGCCCATAGTTTATGTATCTTCCGTGATGCGTGGCTGGAAACTATGCTGAACCTAAGTGAAAGGTTGAAGCTCAACTTATGTTACCAGATGTGAACCCCCGATATGAGCACATCCTGTAGGGGTCTGAGGCGTTGCATGAGCCTGTCTAGTCATCTGGAATACTTGAGCCCCTCGAAAGTTTTCGAGGGGGCTCAAAACTCGCGCACTTCCATGCGCATGAACCGCGAAAGTTCTGGTGCTAATCAATAACCGGGCGGATGGTCTCAACCGAGACGATACCACCGTGCTCGGCGGTTGAGACCTGCAGGATTACCGCATCCCCTGGCTCCATATAGGGGTCTTCGGTGGGAAGAATTTTCGCCGAACCCTTCATGAGGTGGCCTTTAAGAGCTTTAAAAACCAGCGGAAAAACGGGGCGATGCGTGCATAGCAGCGAAGGAACTTCCTTTACGAACAGCGATTCGGTCACTTTTGCCGTGCGTTTAGGATGCCCTGCCGCGCCGCTCTCTGAGAGGGACTTCTTCTCTTTGATCGCGATTGCATGGTCGTTCGCATAGGGCGCCACGGTCTGCATGCACCGCAGCCATGGAGACGAAAGCAAACGGGTGGGGGAGTATGCCTCCAGAAGGTGGCTATGCGCAAGCGCCTGGCGTTTACCGGTTCCCGCGAGCGGACGCTCGTCGTCGGCGGCAGTCCAGTTAGACCGTGGTTTTGCCTTGGCGTGCCGCATAATGACGACCGGGCGAGTGTGCAGAGTACCGGCTTTATGGTGAGCAACGAGCGCATCCAAAGGCTCGTGATCGGTGCTGTTGCTCAAGAGCTTGCGTGCCTCTTTGGGGGTTACCCAGCGGATTTCATCAACTTCGCCTTCGTCAGCGCGGGGATGCTCCCCCACGGGCAGCTGCGCGGCCCAGTAGAACACATCCTTGGGGCGCCCCGAGACCATATAGTTGGTGACCGCCAGCGGCACGCCGAGGGTTATTCTGAGGGTGACTTCTTCGCCTACCTCACGAATGGCGGTTTCAACGAGTGATTCGCCCGCATCCTGTTTGCCTTTGGGCCAAGACCAGTCGTTATAGCGGGGCCGGTGAATCATGAGCACCTCAAGTTTTTCCCCGTGCAAGCGCCAGACGAGGGCACCTGCGGCAACGACAGGCGCTGTGTTTTCGCGGGTGCGGGTGATGGCGAGTGAATTATCGTATACGTGGGCGGAATAGTACGTTGATTCGGTGGTCACGGGATCCTCTATGAGCTGGTAGTGATGATGCGGTGTACTCCCATTCTAGGGGAAAAATCTTCAGAGGCGTCACCGTCCCGTAACCTTGTGTTCACCTTCGTAGTAAAAATCCGAATGTTACGTGGCTTGGCGCCCTGTGGAGCGCAATTATGGGCATATAGTGTGGCTTTCAGACCGAAAATTCGCATAGTGCTACTTTTCGGTCTGAAAGCCACCTGTATACAGAAGTTACGGAAAGGGAAAACCGCTAAATCTTGTCGTGGTTCTTCCGGGAGCGCGAGCGCAGGTAATAGGACTGCACGTCGCGCAGCGGGTTGCCGTCGGCATCGGTATCGAAACGCTTCCACGTGCCGTCACCCGAGAGGTGCCAGGTGCGGGATTCGTCGCTCATGTAGACCGTGAACATATCGAGCAGGTACTTGATATGGCGGGGGTCTTTGACCCTTACGAGCGCCTCGATGCGGCGATCGAGGTTGCGGTGCATCATATCGGCAGACCCGATATAGACGATGGGTTCGCCCGCATTCTCAAACGCGAAGATGCGCGAGTGCTCCAGAAAGCGCCCAAGCACCGAACGCACCCGGATATTCTCGCTGAGTCCGGGTACACCGGGGCGCAGGGCGCAAATACCGCGCACGACCACATCGACGGGAACCCCTGCCTGAGAGGCGCGATAGAGAGAGTCGATAATCGCCTCGTCCACCATGGAGTTGCACTTGATCTGGATGCGCGCCTCTTTACCCGCCTTATGGTTCTCAATTTCGCGGTTGATGCACTCGATGAGCCCACTGCGCAGCGAACGCGGGGCGACGAGTAGCGATTTGTAAGTGGTTTTCGGTGCGTACCCGGAGAGCTGGTTGAACAGGCGCGAGACGTCCTCACAAATCTGCTCGTCACAGGTGATAATGCCGAGGTCTTCGTAGAACCGTGCGGTGGAAGGGTGGTAGTTGCCAGTGCCGATGTGCGCGTAACGGCGCAGCTGGTTGCCTTCGCGGCGCACTACCAAGGAGAGCTTGCAGTGGGTTTTCAGTCCGACCAGACCGTAGACCACGTGCACGCCCGCGCGTTCGAGTTTGCGCGCCCAGGAGATATTAGCTTCCTCGTCAAACCGCGCTTTAATCTCAACGAGTGCGACAACCTGTTTGCCTGCCTCAGCGGCTTCGATCAGCGCATCGACAATGGGGGAGTCGCCGCTGGTACGGTAGAGGGTCTGCTTGATAGCCTGTACCTTCGGGTCGGCCGCCGCTTGCGCAAGAAACGCCTGCACACTGGTGGCGAAGGAATCGTAGGGGTGGTGCAGAAGCACATCGTGATCGCGGGTTGCGGCAAACACATCCGCTTCTTTGGCGGTTTCGGCGGCGTTGAGCCAGCGGGAGGTATGCGCAATATGCTTGGGGTAGTGTAGGGCAGGACGGTTAGCGCGCACGATCGCGCCCATACCGCGCAGATCCAGTGGCGCGGGGAGCTTATATACTTCGGAGTCGTCGATATTGAGCTCAGAAATGAGCAGGTCGAGGATCGTGGGGTTGATCGTATCTTCAACCTCAAGACGCACGGGCGGACCGAAACGGCGGCGCAGCAGCTCCTTTTCGAGGGCCTGCAGCAGGTTCTCGGCATCGTCCTCTTCAACCTCAAGGTCTTCGTTACGGGTTACGCGGAAGACATGGTGCTCAACAACCTCCATGCCGGGGAAGAGCGTGTCAAGGTGCTCTGCAATGATAACCTCTAGCGGAATATAGCGGGATTCCTTGCCGGTCGTGTTGGCGGCGCGGGGACCATCCACCGAAATCATGCGGTCAAGCTGATCGGGCACCTTCACACGCGCGAAAAGTTCCTTGCCGGTCTGCGGGTTGCGCACCAGCACCGCAAGGTTCAGTGAAAGCCCCGAAATATAGGGGAAGGGGTGCGCCGGGTCTACCGCGAGCGGCGTGAGGATCGGGAAAATATCGCGCAGGAATTCTTGGCGCAAACGGGTTTTAGCGTCTGCATCCAAGTCATCCCAGCCCACAATATGAATGTTCTGTTTTTTCAGTTCGGGAAGTATCTGCTCATGGAATACCTGGGCATGGCGCTTCTGCAGGCTGTGAGCGGCGGTCGAGATCGCCTCCATCTGTTCGTCAGGGCTCAAACCTGCGGCGGAAGGTACCGCCAGCCCGGTAGCGATGCGGCGCTTGAGCCCCGCCACGCGCACCATAAAGAACTCGTCAAGGTTCGAGGCAACGATAGACAGAAAATTCAGGCGCTCCAGCAGGTATAAATCAGGGTCTTCGGCGAGCTCCAGCACCCGGGAATTAAAATCGAGCCAGCTGCTTTCGCGGTCGAGAAAACGCTCGGCGCCAAAATCGCCTTCGATATTGGGTAGATCGAGTTTTTCTCCCGCTTCAATGCGGTCGGCACGGGTATCGGCACGCTCAATCTTCGAGATATCGTTTCCGATGTGAATCAACCCGGTCATCGGTGCCGGTTCGGTATTCTTTTTGGTATGCGGGTGGGGTGCCACAGGCTATTCCTTACTATGTTGAGGGACTAAGTTTACGATGCGCCGCTCGTCATCGAGCACAACGCAGAAAGAACGTTCGGTATGGGTGTGAGCCGGTAAAGGATCCGCGCCCCACCCCGAATAAACGCTAGATGCTGCCGGTCGAGATAACCGCCGTGGTAACAGCGGAGAGCACGCCCGCATCCACACCGTTAGACGAACTCTTGCCGGACCCGCGTTCGGGGGCATACATGCGATCCACGGTCGCAACTGCGAATCCTAACGATTCATAGAGCTTCAACGCAGGGGCGTTATCGGCGTCCACATACAGCTCGATCGCGTGCAGAGGCTCGCCGTTTTCGTCGGATGCAAGCGCCAAATACGCCAGGGCACGCAGGGTCACAGTGCGCCCCAGACCGCTACCCTGGGCGTTTGGACTGACCCCCACCACATAAATCTCACCCGCAGGCACCAGATCGTCGAGCGGCTGCCCCGGCTCGGTCTGAGCGGTGGGAATTTTTGTCCACGTAAACGCCGCAATATTATGCGGGTCTTCCCGCTCGGAGATGAGAAAGAACCCCTCCGGGCGGAACCAGTCGCTGCTGGTGCGCTCGCGTAAGTCCGCGAGAGTCAGGCGACCTTGTTCGGGGTGCTCGGCGAAGGCTTCCGCGTTAACACGAAGCCAGGGGTTTTCGTCGGCGGGGGTGAAGGTGCGCAACTCAAGCGAGTCGGGCAGGGTGCGCGCATCCGAGAGCTCGGCAAGATTCTCACGGGTTTGCTCGTCAAGCGGAAGTACCATTTTGTACAGCACGCGTACCGGGGTGAAACCTGCGGCTTCGGCGAGCTCATTGGCGGGACTCTCAATACCGGTGTCGGTTGCGCTTCCGTGTACCCAGAGGTTGTAGTTGGCGGCCTCGCTTCCTAGATCCTGAATAACGCGAGTGAAGAAGGCGGGACCGAGCCCCTGCCCGCGCATCTGCGGGTGAACGGCTGCCTCAAGTACACCGGGCTCGTCAGAGTCTTCGGGGGAGGGAACGGCAACGAGCACAGCCTGTAACTCGGAATTATCGGCGGCCGGAGTGAATGCGAAAACTTGCGGTTTAACCAGACTCTCACCGCGCACCGCTTTCGAGAGCTCCACCAGAGTTTGTTCGGAGAAAGCCGGGGTGCCGTCGTGCTTCTGTACGGCGCGTGCGAACTGCGTGAAATGCTCTAGAAGCTCAGCATTGAGGGGCATATTTTCGTAGTGCCCAGAGTCGAGGGTGAAGTTTTCGGGTGATGCCGCCATTCTCGCCTTCTTTCACATTGCCTACTGTTTAACTTTACCGGGTGAAAGCCTGCGTTTGAACCGGTTTGATGCAATAAGCGCAATCTTCGGCGCACCAGAAAAAGAAAAGTATTTCGCCGCGCCGTTAGTCTTCGGCAGAAGGATCATGATGGGTATTCTGCGCGTGGAACGAATACCCCACATTACGTACCGTGGTAATCATCTGTTCGTGCTCAGAACCGAGCTTTGAACGCAGTCGACGAACGTGTACATCGACCGTGCGCGTACCACCATAGTATGAATCGTAGCCCCAGACCTCCGAGAGTAGCTGCGCCCGCGAAAATACTCGCCCGGGATGCTGCGCCACAAACTTCAAAAGCTCAAATTCCTTGAAGGTCAGGTTGAGTGCTGCCCCGTTCAGATGCGCCGAATAGGTTTGTGCATCAATGACCAGATTGCCGATGCGGATAATCTGCTGGCTGCGATCGTCTGTATCTTTGAGCTCGGGTGCCGTAACCAACAGGCGCAGGCGAGCATCCATTTCGGAGGGCGAAGCCTGGTCCAGCACAATATCGTCCACCTGCCACGAGGCGGAAACAGCCGCCATTCCGCCCTCGGTCAGGACAATCATGAGCGGGATGGTGATCCCCGCGGTCTTCAAAAGCTGGGCGGTATTGCGTGCTTTGAGCAGATTTTGGCGCGCATCTAGAATAACAATATCGTGTTCCGTGCCGATAGTACTCAGGGGCGAATCGAGGGGAAGCTCGATCACACGGTGGCTGAGCAGGCTGAGGGCAGGAATGAGTTCTTGCGCTCGTGGCGCATCGCTCAGTAACGCAATGCGGTACATACACCCTCCTGAATCTGCAATCCTTACTCGCACGGTTTTGTACTATTTTACTCATGCCTTTGTGTGCTCTTCGGGCACAGTACCTTCAACGGCGCTAAAACACGCAGCAGCGGTGCGCGTTAAAGTTATTTTTACCCAGGAGAGAGCGCCGTGATCCGTGCTTTAGTTCAGCTATCTATGGTATTTTTAAGGCATGGACAACATCTTGTACTTAGAGATCTTCTTCATCTGTTTGATGGCTCTCATCTCGGTATGCATCGCCGTTGGTGCATACGCAGTACTTAAGGGTCTCTTCGCAGGGCAGAAGTAGAGCGTAAAATTTTTTGAGCCGAGGAAGGCTCACGGTGCCCCCGGTTAACGCTGAGGCACTCCGGGTGGGGTGCGCAGACAGTGCCGGGGGCTTTTGAATGCGCAGCTCTCGTGCATCCCAGCCTATGGCGAAATAGCCCACGTTTTGAACTGCTGGACACAGAAAACCCCTAGAATAGGGGAATGGCAATTGAAATTCCAACCAACCTAACCCCTGAGCTCGTTCCCTTCGCATGGCTTCTGGGTACCTGGGAAGGTACCGGAACCATGTGGTACGAAGGACAAGAGAACACCCCCTTCGGGCAGATTATTAACTTCACACAAGACGGCCTGCCGTACCTTGAATACCGCGCCGAGTCTTTCCTGCTCGACGATAACGGGCAAAAGCTGCGCCCTATCACCATCGAAACCGGCTTCTGGCAGATCGACCGTCCTCTCACGGATGCTGACGGCGGGTTCGGGCTGGTGCCCAAAGATATCGTCCCCGCTTTTGCCGATGCGGAATCGGTTGAAACTCTGCGCAACGAAGACGACGGGTTCAACTTGATCGCCACCATTGCGCACCCCGGCGGCATCAGCGAAAACTACGTAGGCATGATTAAGGGACCGGTTGTGCGCATGCAGACCGGTAACCTGCTGCGCGACGAAATATCGCACGACTACGCCGGATCCGTGCGCCTGTGGGGGCTGGTGAACGGCAACCTCATGTGGGATTGGGAAATCGCCGACCAGGAAGGCAACCTGCACAAGCACGCCTCGGCGGAACTGCGCAAAACCTCATCCATGAGCGGCGATTCGCTGGGCACAGGCATGTTCGGTTCCCTCGACGACGGTACAGAAGAAGGCTCAGCCGAAAACTAGGACTACTCCACGCAGAGTAAAACCCGCATACCCGCCGTTCCGCTGCGGTGTGCGGGTTTTGCAGACCGTCTGGCCGCCACTCACGATAAAAAACAGCACGAGAGGAACATCATGAGCACCGCCGAAAATACCGCCGCCGATGCGCCCGAATACACCCCTATACTCAGCCCCCTCCTGCAGGTGCACGGTGCCTTCGCCGCAGACGGCCCGGATGCGGGCATCGCGGCGCATTACGGTAATCCCCTCGCCGAACAGCGTGCTTTAGTCCGCGACCGTGGAGCCACAACGGGGGAACCCGTGGTTGTGGACCGTTCCTCTCTTGGCGTCGTGAGGGTCTCCGGCCCCGACCGCGCCAGCTGGCTCACCTCCCTCGCATCCCAGATTTTGACCGACATGAACCCGGGGGACAGCCGCGAATTTTTACTACTCTCCCCGCAGGGACGCATCGAATATGCACCCGCCGCCGTCGAGGACGGGCAGGCGCTCTGGCTCATCGTCGAGGGTGCACAGGCGGAGCCGCTGACCGACTACCTGAACCGCATGAAGTTCATGCTTCGCGTCGATATTGAGAATATGAGCGGAGAGTACGCCGTTATCGAGACCGCCCGAAACCCGCGCGGGGAACAGGGTGCTATCCATCCGGTCTTTGCGGATGCGCTGATCTGGCGTGACCCGTGGACGGTACTCGTCGAAGGCGGCTACCATTACAGCGCAACGCCTGATGCGCATCCCGGTACCGACTACGAACGGTACCTGAGCATTATTCCCCGCGATAAGCTCACCACCCTCACGGAAGGCGCTCAGCTGGCGGGTGTCTGGGCGGCGGAGGCGCTGCGCATCGAAGCCTGGCGCCCGCGCGCAGGTACCGAAATCGACAATAAAACCATTCCGCAAGAGCTGGACTACACCCGCACCGCCGTGCACTTCGAGAAGGGATGCTACAAGGGACAAGAAACCGTCGCGCGTGTGCACAACCTGGGACACCCGCCGCGCCGCCTGGTCTTTCTCGACCTTGACGGCTCTGAGCACACCCTGCCCGCAGCGGGCAGCGAACTCTTCGTAGAGGGCAAGCCCCGTGCGGTGGGGCGCATAACCTCGGTGGCGCTGCATCACGAGGCGGGCCCCATAGCGCTCGCCGTCATCAAGCGGGCCGTGGACCCTGCGGCACCTCTGCGTGCGGTAGCTACCGGTGAGGCTTCAACCGATGAATCTTCAGCCTCTGCGACCGAATATGCCGCAGCACAGACCCTCATCGTTTCTCCCGAGGCTGGTGAAATCGCCCGCAAATCCCTTGCGGGGCAAGACTTCCTCAAGCGCTAACGAACATGCGAGCACAGAAAACGCGGGTGCCCGGCCAGAAACACTCTGACCGGGCACCCGCTGCGTTCTGTCTGTGATAGGCGGACTACCGCCGAACCCTTAGCGGCCGAAGAGAACCGCAGCCTCGTCCCAGCGCTCGCGAGGTACCGCCTTGAGACCGTCCAGAGCTTCTTCAAGAGGTACGTACTTGATTTCGGTGCCCTGAACCGAGACCATCATGCCCCACTTCTTTTCGTGCACCATATCGACGGCGCCCATACCCAGACGGGTTGCCAGCACGCGGTCGTAGCCGGTGGGTGCGCCGCCGCGCTGAATATGGCCCAGAATAGTGTTGCGGGTTTCGATGCCGGTGCGTTCCTCAATCTCCTGGGTGAGGTATTCACCGATACCGCCCAGGCGGGGGCGACCGTCCTTTTCCGTGCCCTTATTGGCTAGAACCTCGTCAAAGCCTTCGGGAATGAAACCCTCGGCAACCACGACAAGCGGGGAACGGCCGCGATCGTGTACTTCTTTCACCCAGTGGCAGATTTCGTCCATTGAAACCTTGACTTCGGGAATCAGAATAGCGTGCGCGCCTGCAGCCATGCCGGAGTGCAGTGCGATCCAGCCTACGTGGCGGCCCATCACTTCGGCGACCATGCAGCGGTGATGCGATTCGCCGGTAGTGCGGATGCGGTCCATAGCCTCGGTCGCAATAGAAACAGCGGTGTCAAAACCGAAAGTGTAGTCGGTGGCGCGCAGATCGTTATCAATGGTCTTGGGGACACCGATGACGGGTAGGCCCGCATCCGCCAGACGTTTGGCGCCTGCAAGAGTGCCTTCACCGCCGATGGCGACAATGGCGTCAATCCCGTGGCGTTCCATCATAATTTCGATGTTTTCGGGTCCGCCGTTAGGTCCATCAAAGGGGTTGGTGCGCGAGGTGCCGATAATAGTGCCGCCGCGGGACGCCAAACCGCGTACCTTCTGCCGCGGAAGATCCATGAAGTCGCCTTCGACTACGCCACGCCACCCGTCACGAAAACCGACGAATTCGTAGCCGTACTTCTTGACACCGTTGAGAACTGCGCCGCGGATAACGGCATTGAGACCGGGGCAGTCGCCTCCGGAGGTAAGCAGACCGATTTTCATGATGGCTCCTTATGTCTGCGCGTGTTGGGTGTTCTGCGCGTGGGTAAAAATATGGTCTCCGCCAGCGTCGTGCAATGGATGCGCGAGCTCGGGAGACCATCCTCTTAGATACTATTTTAGCCGCGTTTGGGTTATGTGGGTAGCTGTGGAATTACCTGTGTTTTGCCACGAAACGGCATTAAAGTTCAGGTTTTAAATACTCAAAGCGCGGAAAAGCGTCTTATCGGGAGAGAACCATATGTGCGGTGGTAGCTCAATGCTGCCGAGAGAGTGTGTGGTATCTGGGGTGTAACCCAGAAAAGCAAGACATTAGGCAAGAAAGCCGTTTCTCTGTTCGCTCCATGGGATAACCAAAGCTCGGGTAATAATCATGATCGTGAGAGTTGAGCCCCTCAGCCTGAACCCCCTAAGCATATGCGAGGCACCCGCCGGACTTTGCGTACAAGTCAGAACGGGTGCCTCTGCATGAGATGTATGCGGTGCGACCAGAAGTGCTTAACTACTCTCTTGAGGACTGCAAAAACGCCTAGGTTTAGCGTGCGGAACCGAGTAGCTTCTGCAGACGAGAGATACCCTCCATTAGGTCTTCATCGCTCAGCGCGTAGGAGAGGCGCAGATAACCGCTAGGGCCGAAGGCCTCACCGGGAACCACCGCAACCTCCGCCTCTTCGAGGATGAGCTCGGCGAGTTCGGCAGAGGTCTGGGGGTGTTTGCCCGCAATTTCTTTGCCGAGAAGCCCGCGCACATCCGGGTAGGCGTAGAAGGCGCCCTTGGGGCTAGGGCAGTGAACCCCATCGATCGCGTTTAGTCCGTCTACAATTTTGGTGCGGCGGCGGTTGAACGCGGCATGCATTTCCTCAACGTCATTCTGCGATCCGGTGAGAGCCTTTAGAGCCGCACGTTGCGCGATATTGTTCACGTTCGAGGTCAGGTGTGACTGAAGGTTGGAAGCCGCCTTGACTACATCTTCGGGCCCAATAAGCCAGCCCACGCGCCAACCGGTCATAGCGTAGGTTTTCGCCACGCCGTTGAGAATAACGCAGGTATCGGCAAGTTCGGGAACAACCTTGAGTATAGAAACGGAATCCATGCCGTCGTAGGTCAGGTGTTCGTAAATTTCATCGGTCAGCACAAAGACGCCTTTTTCAAGCGCCCACTGGCCGATCGCACGAGTCTCCTCCTCGGTGTACACCGCGCCGGTGGGGTTAGAAGGCGAGACAAAGATGAGCGCTTTCGTCGCTGGGGTGTATGCCGCCTCCAGCTGTTCGACGGTGACCTTATAGTCCTGGTCGCTTCCGGCAAAAACCTCGATCGGGTTGCCGCCAGCCAAACGGATGCACTCGGGGTAGGTTGTCCAGTACGGGGCGGGGAGCAGAACATCGTCGCCGTCATCGATCACGGTAGCGAAGGCTTCATAGACCGCCTGCTTACCACCGTTTGTAATAAGTACCTGAGAAGGATCGACCTTAACGCCGGAATCGCGCAGGGTTTTATCCGCGATAGCCTGTTTGAGCTCGGGTAGACCCGAGGCGGGGGAGTAGCGGAAGTTTTTAGGATCGTTGAGGGCTTCGCGGGCAGCATCAACAATATGTGCGGGCGTAGGAAAATCGGGTTCACCGGCACCGAAACCAATTACAGGACGTCCGGCTGCCTTGAGTGCTTTAGCTTTGGAATCGACGATAAGGGTTGCTGAGGGTGCGATTGCGCCGATACGGCTGGATATGCGCGCCATATGTGAATGTACTCGCTTTCATAGTTATTCCGCCGTGCGCCTTCGAGAGGGCTCTACGCGGCAGGCGGAATCGTGAAGTATCTCTCCTAAAGTGAAACTCGGCGGTGCGTGTGTGAGGCACGTCGAGCCCTTCTTATAAGCATAGAGAACATTGAGGGGGTGGAGAAAGTGTATGTGCAAGATTTTTTGAGTACGAAGCCTGAAAAGCACAAAATATTGCCTCTAATACTGTGTAGAAAGTTGCCAAAGACGCGAGGCTTAGGATAGAGTTATGTCAGCACCCCATGAGGGTGTTTTAGTTTGCCTCCTCGTGGGCCCACGGCTACGAGGCATTCGAGGATGTAAACACGTGGAGTAATCCACGACCGACGAAGTTTATGCTTCGAAGGGCGGTGGCTCAATTGGTAGAGCAGCGGTCTCCAAAACCGCAGGTTGCAGGTTCGAGTCCTGTCCGCCCTGCTAGTGCCTCGATGAAGTGTTCTGGCATCGTATAGGATGCGCAACTAGACGTAGAAAGGGGCAGCGAAAATGGCTAAAACTGCCACTGTGAAGACCACAGATACAGATATTTCTGATGACGTTCAACCTGGCGTCTTTGGTCGTATGTTCCGTTTCCTCCGCGAAGTTATCTCGGAGTTGAAAAAGGTTACCACCCCCACTCGCAAAGAACTCGCCATTTACTTCTTCGGCGTTCTTTTCTTTGTTGTTTTTATGATTTTGTTCATTTCGGGGCTTGACTGGGTTTTCGGTCAGGGATCCTTCTGGGTGTTCGGTAACGGAACTCTGTCACCTAATCAAGGCGGGCGATAGTCTTCATAAGGCGCATCCGCGCTTATACCCGTACTATTTATCGAGCCCCCGGTGCGGGGTTAGATTCACGATGTAAAGAAAGTAGGAGCGACGTGTCCGAACAGGAACAGGTACCCGAACTTGAAGAGACTGAGTCAGTCGAGGCTGCGGTTGATGCCGAGTCTGTTGAGGCAGAAACCGCCGATGCGCCTGTCGCTGCCGAGAACGCATCTGATGAGAGCGCTGTAAGCCCTCTCGAAGAGTTCAAAGCGAAGCTGCGCCGCCAGATTGGTGACTGGTACGTGGTGCACACCTACTCGGGTTACGAGAACAAGGTGAAGACCGGTATCGAGACCCGCATCCAGAACCTTGAGGCCGAGGACGAAATTTTCGAGGTTCAGGTTCCGATGGAAACCGTCGTCGAATACAAGAACACGGTCAAGAAGACTATTCGCCGCGTGCGTGTGCCCGGTTATGTGCTGGTGCGTATGGATCTGACCGACCACTCGTGGGGCGTGGTGCGCCACACTCCCGGTGTGACCGGTTTCGTGGGTCAGGATGCGTACAACCCGGTGCCGCTGCGCATGGATGAAGTTTTCGACATGCTCCTGCCCGTGTTCGAGGAAGAGCAACAGAGTAAGGGGCTTCCGACCCCGCAGCCCGTGGTGGAATCCGATTACACGGTGGGCGAGAACGTGCGCGTGAAGTCCGGCCCGTTCGAGGGTATGGATGCTACTATTTCCGAAATCAAGCCGGAGTCGCAGCAGGTCGTAACCCTGATCTCGGTCTTCGAGCGCGATACCCCGGTGACCCTGGAATTCAACCAGATCGAAAAGATCTAATCTTTCATTTTTCACCATAGAAAGGCTCTTTATTCAATATAAAGAGCCTTTCTTATATTTAAGAGAACTCTAAAAGTTTAGGATACTCACCGAATAAACGTTACATATCAGCATGATAAATTCCTTGCATCTGGACGGGTGAAATGGCAGGGTGGGTAGTGTCTGCCATAGAGAATACTCCCGCCTTGAAAATCGCTCGCCATGTGAGCGGACAGAGATAAGGAGAAATAGATGAGTTATGAGCTTTTGACGAACCGTAAAACCGAGAATCGTCATAAAAATTACCGCCAGGTCAACGATATTTTCTTCCTTGTTGTTCACTGGTGGGACGATAAAAAAGGACTGTCTTTTGATAGCAATGTGAATTTTTTGTGTAAGAATAACAATAAAGTTTCCGCACACTATGTTTCGGAGGGCGGTCGCGTAGCGCAGATCGCAGAAAACGAGGATGTAGCGCTTCATGCGGGTAACTGGAATATGAACGTTGCTTCAATCGGAGTCGAGAACCGTCCTGAGGCTGACTCCGATGACTTTGCGACCCTTGCCGAACTTATCGTAGATATTGAAACCAAGATTGGGCATACACTCTATATCATCGGACATCGGGATGTTGTCAGCAGGTTATGCCCCGGCGTGTACTATCCCCGCATTCCAGAGCTGATTAACCGTGTAAATACCATCAAGTCTCAGCGCGGAAACGCTCCCGCTCCTTTGACCGAAGAACAACGTGCAGATATGCTTTCTCGACTGCAGAACATTAAAAATAACCCCGGGTAGCTGTTATCGTGAGCGGTGGTGGAAGCCCCATTTTCAATGCTCACCGTGCTTTAGTCGTAACATCATGCTCATAGATACGAAGGTGTACCGTTGTCCGCAAAAACGGTACACCTTCGAGCTCTGTGATAACCAAGAGTTTTCCTGAACCTGCGTGCACTCCAAGCTAACCAGGTCAGGTGCGCACTTCGCCTCTGCACCCTAGAGAACGAGCCGTCGGCTAAAAGGCTCGTCGCAAGAAAATCCAGTGGATTTAAAGCTGCTTTAACGCTAGAATATTCGTTTGTGTATGCGCATGCTCACGCTTTCATGCGCCCGCACGGGTGACCGCGCCACGGTCACCGTCTGCTGGCGTACGCTCCTGTACGTCAGTTTCCCAGCTAAGAAAAGGACCCTAACATTGGCTCCCAAGAAGAAGGTCACCGGCCTTATTAAGCTGCAGATCCAGGCAGGCGCCGCTAACCCGGCTCCGCCCGTCGGCCCGGCACTGGGCTCGCACGGCGTGAACATCATGGAGTTCTGCAAGGCATACAACGCTGCTACCGAATCGCAGCGCGGTAACGTGATCCCCGTTGAAATTACCGTATACGAGGATCGTTCCTTCACCTTTATCACGAAGACCCCTCCAGCTGCTGAGCTTATCAAGAAGGCTGCTGGCGTTGCTAAGGGCTCGGCTGTTCCCCACACCACGAAGGTTGGTTCTATTACCGAGGCTCAGGCACGCGAAATTGCTGAGACCAAGATGCCCGACCTGAACGCGAACGACCTAGACGCCGCAACTAAGATCGTTGCCGGTACCGCTCGTTCCATGGGTATTACCGTCGAGTAATTAAGCCGTTTTCGGCACCGCGGTTTTCCGCATTTTAACTTGTAAATGCCCACGTTTGGGCGTGGGATGTGGCAGAGTCGAGCGCGGCTCACGAGACCACAACTGCATAAGGAGATAAGCAGATGGCAAAGCGCAGCAAGGCGTACAAGGCGGCTGAAGCCAAGATTGAAGAGGGCAAACTATACACCCCCGCTGAGGCAGTAGCCTTGGCGAAGGAGACTTCCTCCGCTAAAACTGATTCAACCGTTGAGGTAGCTCTGCGCCTCTCGGTTGACCCCCGTAAAGCCGATCAGATGGTTCGCGGCACCGTGAACCTTCCCCACGGCACCGGTAAGACTGCTCGCGTGGTTGTTATCGCAGCTGGCGATAAGGCAGCCGCAGCTGAGGCAGCGGGTGCTGACTTCGTGGGTTCGGACGAACTGATCGCTAAGATCGCTGGCGGCTGGACCGACTTCGATGCGGCAGTTGCAACCCCCGATATGATGGGCAAAGTTGGTCGCCTGGGTAAGGTTCTGGGTCCCCGTAACCTCATGCCGAACCCCAAGACCGGCACCGTGACCATGGACGTTGCGAAGGCTGTTGCAGACATCAAGGGTGGCAAGATCGACTTCCGCGTTGACCGCAACTCGAACCTGCACTTCATTATCGGCAAGGCATCCTTCTCCGCCGAGCAGCTGGAAGAGAACTTCAACACCGCTCTGGAAGAGATCAACCGTTTGAAGCCTTCCTCGGCTAAAGGACGCTACATCTCGAAGGCTACCGTTGCGACCACCTTCGGCCCCGGCATTCCGGTTGATCCCGCATCCGTAGTTTCGGCTGCAGCCTAAGGTTGGGATTCTAGGAAGCCTGTGGGCTTCTCAGATGTGAAAGAACCCGCCGCCCATGCGTACTGCACGCACGGGCAGCGGGTTTTCTTTATTCTGGCACCATATCCCACAAGATTTGTAGAAGAACCACCCAGCCTGAAGCAGGCTGGGTAACGAGCTAGAGGAACACGCTTCCGTTCCACTTTTTCGCTCCCATGGTATTTCCCAGCGGTTCTGCCGACATATCTATTCTGGATGAAGCCGCCGGGAATAAACGGAGCTTCTTTCCCCTTATGTTTCGTGGCGTTAAAACGCTGACACACGATCTTCGCATCGCTCTCGAAGGGGCGAGCGCCGCCGTATACTGTGCATATACCCCGGGAGGATTACATGAGTACTGCCGCCGCGCATCCCGTACCTTTGGGTACGCCTACCACCACAAAACCGTTCCCTATTCCGACGAGCTATTTTTCGGTAGCGCTGGGAACGAGTGCGCTGGGGTTGTCGTGGCGGTACGGTGCTACCGCAAATTTGGTACCGTCCTGGGTAGGGGAGAGTATACAGGCGCTCGCTTCGGCAACCTGGCTGGCGCTGATCGCGGCGTTTGCCGTCAAACTTATAACCCGTCGCGATGCGCTCCAGAGCGAACTTCGAGACCTCGTGATGTGCTGCTTTTTGGCGCTGGTTCCGGTCACCACCATTGAGGTCGGGATATCCGCATACCCCTATATGGCACTGCTCGGATACGCTTTGATTCTTATCGGTGTGCTGGGGCAGCTGGCATTTTCGATGTACCGCACCGCCGGACTCTGGCGTGGAACGCATACGGTTGCGGCGACAACCCCGGTCATCTACCTGCCAACGGTGGCCGCGAACTTTGCCTCCGCGTCCGGGTTAGGGGCGTTGGGGCACCGCGACTGGGCGATGCTGTTCTTCGGTATGGGGCTTCTCTCGTGGTTTAGCGTGGAGGCTGCAATCCTGGGCCGCCTGCGCACCGAACCTGCATTGGATCCTGCAGTACGCGGCATTATAGGGGTTCAGCTAGCCCCTCCGTTTGTGGGCGGTAATGCCTATCTGGCAGCTAATGGCGGGCACGTGGACTGGGTTTTCCTAGTGCTCACGGGTTATGGGGTACTTCAGCTGCTGTTCCTGCTTCGCTTAGTGCCGTGGGTTCTCAAGGCCGGGTACACCATGAGTCTGTGGGGATTCTCCTTCGGATTGGGCGCTATGGCGGGCACCGGAATGCACCTGGTCGCGGTTTCTCAGCTCGTGCAGCTCGGCTGGGCGCTGTGGATTCTTGGCACCGCACTGATCGCGGTGCTTTGGTTCGGGATGCTGATGCTGGCAATACGCGGCAGGCTTTTAGTGCGGTAGTTTCATCGAACACAGATCCTCAGGAACGTGCGGGCTGTAGCGCTGCTTTTCGGGTAGAACGCCGGGAGGTCATAATAGAAGCATGACAACTCAAGGTTCAACACCTCAACCTTCCTCAACGACGACTCACGGCGGGCTTCAGATTCGTGGCGTCGCGAAGAGTTTTGGGGCGGATGCTCACGTTCTGCGTGAGATCGACCTTGAGGTGGAGCCGGGCGAGATGGTGTCGCTGGTGGGTGCATCCGGAACCGGTAAATCTACGCTTTTGCGCATTATTGCGGGGCTTGAGGGAGCCAATGCCGGGCGTATTACCTATGCGGGCCAGCCGTTGAGCGCCGGGCAGGTAGGATTCGTTTTTCAGCACCCGATTCTGTACCCACATCTGTCGGTTCGTAAGAATATTCTTTTTCCAACTACCCTGCGCGGCTACCGCCAAAAGGTCGATAAAAATTACTATACGGATCTTATGGACGCGCTCCAGATTGGCGAGCTTCAGCACCGCAAACCCCAGGAACTCTCAGGCGGGCAGGCGCAGCGTGTGGGTATTGCGCGTGCCCTCATTCGCAAAGCACCTGTGGTTCTTTTCGATGAGCCATTGGCGAGTGTTGATGAGGAACTGAGTGCAAGTATTCGGGCGGATATTGCGCGTCTGCACGCCGAATACAAGTTCACGGGGCTGTACGTGACGCATGATCAGAATGAGGCGCTACAGCTTGGGCAGCGCGTGGCGGTTATGGACGCCGGTTACCTGGTGCAGGTCGATACCCCCGAGCATCTGTTGGCAAATCCGCATACGCTGCAGGCGGCGCGGTTGACAGCATCGCCAGCTCTGAACGAACTGACTCTCACGGAGGGGCAGCATCTTCCTGCTGGGGCTTCGCTCTATGTGCGTGCAACTTCGCTGCGGCGTGTAGAGGGCATTGTTGAGAACCCCTTGGAGAATACGATACCGGTGCAGGTTCAGGGGGTACTCCCGCAGGTGGGCGGCACACTCTACCGCGCTGTAACGCAGGCAGAGGCGACTTTATATGCCGCGTCGCATGACGGTTCGGCGCGAGTTCCTCTGAAGGTTTCCGGTGGGCAGCCCCTCGAATTTTTTGAGCCGGATGCGCTCGCGCTGCCCGTCCTTACATCGGGGGAGCGGGTACAGGTTCAGGTTCCCCCGCATCACTGTTTTATCTTTGCCGACGGCATGCGGCACTATCTGTAAAGCACAAGGTCCTAGAACTTCACCGGCCTCATGAACATAATGAGCTAAAGCAACCAGAACAGGCCTGGTCAGAAAATCGTTTTTATGGACGACAGGCCGAAGAACGGTTTTTCGCATAGGTACGCTTTCTGGGAAGGAAGAACTTGCTTTTGCCGATTTAACCTGTCATGATGATTAGACCAAAGACCGCCGGTCTAGAGCTATGTGCTGTGCGAATTTCGGTATCTTACCGTCACGAAATACAGCATAATCTCTGATAAGAGCAGATTTCCTATCGGGAAATCGCCGCCCGCGCAGGTGCCCGATGTGACAGTTGCATCCTATATGGATGCATTTTCATGCTGTCTGCCTCGTACGTCTGCGCGTCGGGGCATTTTTTATTGCTCCAAATACTGCACTTATTCGGCGACCTTACAAGAATCGGAAGAAGGAACTACCATGGCGACTCAGGAAAAGATCGCTGCAGTATCCGAGCTGAAGGAACTCTTCGAAGCCTCGAACGCAGTCATCCTGACCGAATACCGCGGTCTCACGGTGGCACAGCTCAAGGAGCTGCGCCGCGCACTCGGTGCTGAGACCGAATACGCCGTGGTGAAGAACACGCTTGCTGCTATTGCAGCAAAGGAAGTTGGCATCAACTCGTTTGAGGGTCAGCTTCAGGGTCCTTCCGCGCTGGCATTCATCAAGGGTGACCTCGTTGATGCCGCTAAGGGACTGCGTGACTTTGCCAAGGCAAACCCCCAGCTTATCGTGAAGACCGGTTACTACGAGGGTGAAACCCTGACCGAGGACGATGTGAAGCGCTACGCTGACCTCGAATCTCGCGAGGTTCTGCTGTCCAAGGTTGCCGGTGGCGCAAAGGCTGCTATTGCCCGCGTTGCCCAGGCTGTGGATGCACTGCGCGTCAAGCTGGAAGAGCAGGAAGGCGCAGCCCCCGCTGCAGCCGAGGAGGCTTCGGAGGAAGCATAAGCTCCCCGCACCTCACCGCGTGAAAACGCACCAAAACTTCAACCCGCCCGCCCGGGCAGGGTACTAATAAACCAGACCGCGGGCAAGACCCGCACCTGATAGTGAAGGAGCCACACATGGCTAAGCTGTCCATCGAAGAACTCATTGCAGCTTTCAAGGAACTGTCCCTCGTAGAGGTTTCTGAGTTCGTTAAGGCATTTGAGGAAGAGTTCGACGTTACCGCTGCAGCTCCCGTTGCAGTTGTAGCAGGCGGCGCTGGCGGCGGCGACGTTGCTGAAGAGAAGTCCGAATTCGACGTTATCCTCGAATCCGCTGGCGACAAGAAGATCGCCGTGATTAAGGAAGTTCGTGCCCTGACCTCCCTCGGCCTGAAGGAAGCAAAGGACCTCGTTGACGGCGCACCCAAGCCCATCCTCGAAGGTGCTTCCAAGGAAGACGCTGAGAAGGCTAAGGAGCAGCTTGAGGGCGCAGGCGCAACCGTTACCCTCAAGTAATCGATTTCTTCTCGATTCTTATTACGCTGGGCGGCGCATCCACTACGGATGCGCCGCCCAGCGGCTTTTTAATCCTTAAACACGAAACGTGTTGTTCTTACAATACACAGGAAGGAATCTAACCCCGGAGAAACCTTTAAGCTGTACGCCAGCTGTGGCGATGCTGAGTCTGCCTGTACATCGGACAATAAGAGGCGCATGACCCTAGGGAAGGCGTTCATAGGCTGGTATGATAAACGCTTGAACCCCCACGCAGAGGTATATTGCCAACAGCCGGGGGGAGCAGAGCACAGATATCTGAGAGTTGGAAAGATCGAGACCATGAGCCCGAAGAAAACCAAGACCTCAAAGAACGCATCGAAAGCACGCCCCGAACGAGACCTAGCCCTTGAGGCACAAGACGTTCTGGATACCTTCGGCGCTGCTGTTCGAGCGGACCGCGACTATCCGGCGCTGCATTTAGCGCCTCCGGTAGGAAGACTGAATGACCCCAACGGACTGGTCTATGACGGGCACAACTACCACGCCTTCTACCAGTACTCGCCGCTTCACCCCGAACGCAAAGTGTACTGGCGCCACGCCGTGAGCACCAACCTCGTAGATTGGAAAGACGTGGGGACCGCGCTGGTTCCGAATACCCGCTACGATTCCCACGGATGCTACTCGGGCTCGGGTATTCGCGTGAAGGGTGGTTTCGAGTTCTTCTACACGGGCAACGTCAAAGACTCCAAGAATAAGCGTGAAGCCTACCAGATTCTTGCCACCGCAGGTAAAGATGCGAGCCCCGTTCGCCAGCTTCCGCCGCTTATTTCTGGTCCTCACGATGGCTACACTGCTCATTATCGTGACCCTCACGTATTTGAGCGCGACGGAAAATGGTGGATGGTCATCGGCGCGCAGCGCAAAGATAAGACCGGCGCCGTGGTCGTGTACACCTCAAAGGATCGCCGCGACTGGAAATTCAAGGGCGAGCTGGGTATCAAGGCTAAAGAACTTGAGAAATGCTACATGTTCGAGTGCCCCTCCCTGCTGCAGCTGCGTGACGAAGTCACCGGCGAGATACGGGATGTGCTCATCTTCAGCCCGCAGGGTTTAAAACCGATGGGGGAGAAGTACCTCAACATCTACCAGAGCGGTTATATTGTGGGTAAGTTCAACCCGAAAACCCTCAAATTCAAGGTAGAAACCCCCTTTACTGAGCTGGATGCGGGCTTCGAATTCTACGCCCCGCAGACTATCTCGGGCACCGGAATCTCAGCGGCTCAGGACGCGCCCCACGACGAAACTGTGATGATCGCCTGGTTCGGCAATGCCGAGCAGGACGACCAGCCGTCCTGGTCGAAACGCTGGGTGCATATGATGACCTTCCCCCGCGAACTGCACTTGCGAGACGGTAAGCTCTATCAGCATCCTGTGCCTCAGCTTGACGACGCCATGCCGCTTCAACCAATCGAGCCAGACGAGAAAGGCAAGCTCAAAGAACTTAAGGATGCGCGCGTCTTCCGTCTACGCGGCCGCGTGAACGTTGCCGATGAGCGCGTGAAAATCAAGATTAAGGATACGCACGGCGTGGCGCTGAGTATCGTACTGGATCAGGATTTCGTGCAGATGGATCGCGGCGGAACCCGCTACACCGAGGGAGGCAGCCTGCGCCGCCGTACCCTCAAACGCGCTAAGACCCGCCAGTTCGAGCTGCTCGTCGATGGCTCGGCCGCCGAACTCTTCGTGGGCGGTAAGCTTGCGGCTTCGCTGGGTGCAGAGGTATTTAGCGCCCGCACCTTCTTCAAGGGTGAGAAACGCCGTGTTCGTCTGACCGGCGGGAAGGTTCTTTCGCTGGAGTATGCTCGGAAAAACTAGCCCCATTAGGGAGTTTCATAAGTAGAAAAAATATATTGTGCAGGAGCCTGGGGTTTCATGGTCCCAGGCTCCTATCTTTGGGTATACTGCATGCTAACATGTCAAGCGATTGACATATCACGAAACGGTGATTTTTCACCGCCTTTAACACAGACAGCACCTCGGGGTGCCAATCCAAAGGAGAGTAGCGTGGACCACAAATCAGTGGCAGAGCGCGTGCTGCAGGATGTCGGAGGCGTGGACAACATCCGCGCGGCGGCTCCTTTTGGACTGCTAGCACTTTATCCCTAAGGTTGCTAAGAGCGATACTGTCAAACGCGGTGATATTCTCGCCGAGTTCGATATTCCCGCCATCAAGGATGCCGGGTATGTGCTGGTGACCCCGCTGGTCATCACCAACGCGAAGAAACTCACCACCGCCGTACGTGATGCACAGACTTCGGGTGCCTCGGTTGCTGCCGGTGACAACCTGCTTCAAGTTGGCTTCAAAGAGAAAACTTCGGCATAGATTTCACTGAGCGAGACATAAATTTACGCTTAGAGGTGCATAAAGTGCGTGGCACCCCATCACGAAAATCTCTGATGGGGTGCCACGTTTTTCGTTGTGGTGACAATGGTTTCGCAGAATTCCGCGTTACATTGAATGGGGTGTGACGCTGTAGGGAAATGTGTCGTACCTCCTTGTTCGTTTCTGGTGAGTTAGATAACGTTATATATGTCAGTTTTTTCTGCATAAAAATGCAGAGATTGAGAGGGGATTGAGAACCCAGCCCAGCCGATAGCCAGTACCCATGAAAGGTGATCATCATGAATACCACCCCGTACACCGTCCGCCAAGCTCGTCCAGAAGAAATATCGCAGGTTCTTGACACGCTCACCGAGGCGTTCCTGAACGACCCCTATATGTACAAGGTCTTGGGCGAAAAACCGCAGGAAGATAAACTGCGCGCACGTTTTGAAGTCCAGCTCGAAGGCACTTATCTGCCTCGCGGATGTGTAGACGTCGCCGTTGATCTCGACGGAAAGATTCTGGGTACTGCCCTGTGGCTTTCCCCCGAAAATCAGCAGACCGATGTCAAACAAGAGCTTCGAGATAACGCGAAGTTCATGAGGATCTTGGGACCACGTACTATGCGGCATGTGATGGCTGAGAATCGTGAACTGCACAAGTACCGTCCGAAGTTTAAGCACTGGTATCTGCACACGATTGCGGTACGAAAGGCAGCTCAGGGTCTTGGGGTTGGAACGGAGCTCCTGCGCCACGCGATTGACCGTTTTGACGGTACCGCCGCATATTTGGAGGCATCCACCCCACGCAGTGCCGCTCTGTACGAGCGTCTTGGGTTCATTCCTATGGGCACCTTCGCCTCGGGAGACCCCTATATGGGCATGCTGTACCCTATGAATCTTGAAACCGCTCAGGATGATGAGCACAGCGTATCTGTCCGTGAAGAAGACTCTCACGACGAGGGACATTTCATGATGCGGGAGCTCGCCGGCTCCTCCTCATAGAACGTACCCAATTCATCGCCGCGTGTCTTGAGCACTCGCAATTCTGACGTTGCGAGGGTTCAAGACACGTATTTTTATCTGAAATATTTGAGAGGAAATACCTTAAAGCTTGAGCGGTCGTTTGGGCATATTAGACACGTGATACGGTGTATGCACAACACTCAATCTCGTGCAGGCCGCACCGTGCCACCCAACCGCAGGGTTACCGGCAGAATATCCTCACCGCCCCTAGCATCTGCGGGTTCTGCATCTTCCTCGGTCTCGGCTGCGATCGCCTCCGTTAAACGCCGAACGGCACGCTCGGCAAGAGCATCAATCGGCTGCACCACGCTCGCAAGTTCGGGCAGAAGCGTGTGAACCGTATCCGTGCCGTCAAAACCTATAACCTGAAATTCCTCGGCACTTGCACCCGGCGGCTCTGAGCCCAAGCCAAGGCGAGCGACGCATAGGTATCATTCGATGCGAAAACCGCCTCAACGGGTTGGGCGCCGCGATGCGCATCAAGGTATTCGTACAGCATGTTGCGCTGATGCTCCGATGACTCGTGAAACCCAAGCTCCAGAAAATCCGGTGATAGCCCGGCGGCGGTGAGTGCATCCGCATAACCTCTCTGCCGTAAATTCTGTTCACTGAGGGTCGAGGTAATGTGCAGTATACGCCGCGCCCCAGTGCCGATCAGATGCTCGGTCGCTTGCCGTGCGCCCGCATAATTATCGGAACGAATATTGGGGTAAGGACCGGTTTCGGGGCGATCAATAGCCACCAGCGGCGCCTGTACCTGAGGAAGCTGCGCGACAGCCTGCGAATGAGAGCCGGTAATAATTCCGTCCACCTGATGGGCAAAAAGCATATCTAAATAACGGTGCTCAAGCTCTGGCTGCTCATCGCTATTGCACAGAATCACCCGGTAACCCGCGTTCGCCAAACGCGACTCCAAACGGTACACCATTTCCCCATAAAAAGGATGCGCCACGGTCGGAAAAATAAGCCCGATAATATGCGAACGCCGTTCCTGAAGCGAACGGGCAATGGCATTAGGGCGATAACCTAGCTCGCGGATAGCCGTAAAAACCTTGTCACGAGTCTTCTGGCTCAAATAGCCGCGGTTATTCAACACTCGCGAGACTGTCGTGGGCGAAACCCCGGCACGGGCGGCAACATCGCCGAGTTTGGGCTGTGCCATAGCGCGTCCTTTCGCGTGTCAGATAATCTCCCAACACTATACAGCCTCCCGGATGCACCGAGAACCCTGTGCGAGCACGTGTTTACAGTACGGAATATCTTCCCTCGTGCGGCAAGTTTTTTACTGAGCGGGGATCGGGGTACTGAGGTAACGCGGCCCGTACAGCAGAACGATGTGCGGGCTAGAAAACAGGCACGAGAATTGCGTGCGTGCCCGCCCGCTGGCCGGTCGCATCCACGAGAGCGAAGTGGGTCGCCTGAGCCAGCCCTGAAAGCATATGAGAGGCTAGAGCGTCCAGAGGATACGCCTTACCCTCAGAAACCCGCACCGGCATGAGACGATGCTGAGAACGTTTGCGCAGAGGCGGAATATCTGTAGCGAGTTCGGCCCGATCAAGCGCTGGAATCGGCAGACCGCGCAGCCCCGCCAGGATTACGGGAAGATACGAATATAACGCCGTATACGCCGCTAACGGGTTACCGGGAAGACCCAGCACCAAACGCTCTTGTCCCGCATTCATACCCTCAGTGGGCGCGGGAATCTTTGCCGCCAACGCTGGATGCCCCGGTCGCACCTGCACCGACTCGAAAATATACTCGGCACCAATATCAGTAAGCGTCTGCCGCACCATGTCTACCCCGGACGTGCTCGACCCGCCCGTAAAAATCAGGATGCGCGCGGTCGAAGTCGTCACAAAGGTGTGGAATTCTTCGGCAATATCCGCAAGCCGTGCGGAAGGACGCACCTCGCACCCGGCGGCGGCGAGAGAGACTTCCAGAAAACCTCCGAACGCATCCCGAACCTGACCAGGAGAGGGCATGCCGAAGGTAATAACCTCGTTCCCCGTGAAAGCGCACCGCACCGGAACGTTCTTAAGCACGGGAAGCTCGTCAAAACCATTGACTCCCAAGAATGCCGCGCGCTGCGCCGTAATAAGATCGCCGCGAGAGCTTAGAATCGCGCCGGGAGAAAGCTCCGCGCCCGCATACCGGATATCTGTTCCGGGCTTCGGGGCAGTGTAACCCTCCGCCATGTCAAGATAGTGAATTCCCGAACCGAGCGCACCAGCACCCTCGTACCGGTGGGAATGCTCCTCACGCACAATCGCCTCGGTCCCCTCGGGCAGAAGCCCACCCGTGAGAATCGGGGTTGCCTCCCCAGCGGCAATCGGAACCGCCAGACGGTGAACGTTTGTGCGCGCATCCTCGGGGTAATCCGGCGATACGAGACGCCAGGGCGGTGCACCGGCGACCGCATACCCGTCCATCGCCGAAGAACTATAATGCGGCACAGGCATGCGCGCCGTCAGGTCTTCCGCCACATACCTGCCGATGGTCGCCTGCAGGGGGAGAGCCTCGGTGCTCAGCGTTGGGGTGAGCGCGCTCGCGGCGGTGTGAAGCAGTTCGCGTGCTTCATGCCAGGAAACGGCGGGTGGATGGTGGTGAGACATGGAATCCTCTGCTGAAGTTGATAGTTATTAGTAGTCGAGCCAGCGTGGAGTGCTGTAGCCGAGTTCGTGCGCCTGCTCCCAGGTATCGACGTCGGCAGTATGCGCGGGATCGAGCTCGACGGCGACCGGGGCAAGACGCTTCACAAAAGAGCGCACGGAGGCGTTTGTGCTGCCCTCTGCAAAGACTTCGCGTAGGGGTGCGAACCGGTAGATGCCAACGAGCGGTTGGAAGACTCCCTCCGCTACGCCCCAGTACCCCAGAGTTTCGGTTGATGCATCTACTATGTGCGCGAGAAGTTTCTTCACTGCGGGCGTTATCTGCGGGGTATCTACCCCCAAAATAAGGCACCACGCGGGAGGGGCCTTCTCGCGCGCCGCATAGGCTGCCGCGAGTTTTTCGAGTCCGGCATGAAGCGCCGCCGCAGGACCGGAATAGGGAGGGTCTTCGCGCGTATGCAGTGCATCCGATGGCACCGGCAAGGTTTCGGGGCCTACGACTACGCGCAGCTGTGCCTGCCCGGCGGCATCAAGCGCGCGTTCCAAAAGAGTGTGGGAACCATTGGAAAGTCCGGCCTTCGGGGTGTGATTGAGACGCGAAGATTTACCGCCCGCCACAATAATGGCGCAGAACGTGGGAATCTGGGCGGCGCGGGTTACCGAATGCTGGGTTCGTGTACCGTTATCCGGCGCACGTAATGGGTCATGTGGTGTGTGCACAGAGGTGAGACCTTCCGGGATGATAGCAGCAAGGGTAGCGTGGTGTGCATCCTGGCGGAAAACATGAAGCAACCGCCAAAAGCGAACGACAGCCCATAAGTCTGAGTTTACCCGCCAGCAAAGGGCGGCAGAACGTCTACGCGCGCATTATCGGTGAGCACGGTATCGAGCTCGGAACGGGTACCGTCGATCAGGAACGAGCACTGGTGCATAACCTGCGCGAGGGTCATGCCGGAGGCAGTTTTCCCGGTAAACGCCTCACCCAATTTTTCGACGAGCGCACGCAGGGTCGGCTCGACCAAATCTGTAAGGCTCACCTGTGTCTCGGCAACGCCGGATGCGGCACGTGCGGCAGCGAAGAAATGTATCTGCACGTTTTAACCTCCGATAGCGCTCATTGAGCGGCTTGCTTGAGCGAACTCTTCAATATCGAAATCAGCGTCTTCTTTGCCGTGAGCGCGCGGCTTGAACCACATACCTTCGCGCCACCGCAAGGCAATATCGCGGTCGCTGGCACCCGAACGCAGCAGGTCGAGCAGGTCGGTTTCGGAATCCGAGAAGAGGCAGGAACGGATTTTGCCGTCGGCGGTCAGGCGAGTGCGGGTGCACGCTCCGCAGAATGATTCGGTGACCGAGGCAATAATGCCCACGCGCCCAAGCGAAGCGGCATCTTCGCGCGGGAATCCGGCACTGTCGAGGGCGGTACCCAGCGGGTAGACCTCCCAAAGCTGGGCGGGGGAGTCGCCGCGTTTTTCGGCGACCGTGCCCAGAACGAAGTGTTCGGAGAGCATCGTGCGAATCTGTGCCGCCGTAATCGTTCCTTCACGCGTCCATTTGTGATCGGCATCTAGCGGCATCTGCTCGATAAACCGCAGCTGGTAGCCGCCGTCAAGTGCCCATTGCAGAAGTTCGGGGGCCTGAGCGTCGTTGATACCGGGCATGAGCACAGCGTTAATTTTGATGGGTTTTAGACCCGCTGCTGCCGCGCCGTCAATACCTTTAAGAACCGACCCCAGCTTATCGCGGCGGGTCAACTCGGCGAAGGTTTCGGGGCAGATGGTATCGAGCGAGACGTTAATACGGCTCAACCCGGCATCGGCGAGCGCCTGCGCACGTTTTTCAAGTCCTATGCCGTTGGTGGTGATCGCCAGCGGAATCGTGGGGTGTTCGCGGTGAATTCGCCCGATAATATCGACGAGGTCTGCGCGCACCAAGGGCTCCCCGCCGGTAAAACGAATTTCTTCGACTCCAAGTTCACGAATGGCGATGTCGGCAAGGCGTGCAATTTCAGCGGATGTCAGCAGATTATTTTTAGGCAGCCACTCCAAACCTTCGGCAGGCATGCAATAAATGCAACGAAGATTACATTTATCAATCAGCGAAATCCGCAAATCGGTGGCGATGCGCCCCCACCTATCTAAGAGCGGACCGCGGTTTGTAATATATGGGGTCTTGCGTGCGGGTTTATGTAAGGGCTTTTGGGCGTCACCAGAATTTTCGGGCGTAACAAAAGCCGTGTTCGCATCCTGCTCAGAAGCTAAGGTGCGTAACACGGGGCCCGCAATAAGCTGTGTCCGGCCTGAACCGGCGGTGTATGCCATGGAATGACCTCAAAGAAAATTCGTATATTAGAGGTGACAATTAGATTATTCCATGTCTGCGGGTATGAGGATAGTGTGCGTACCTTAAGTTACATCGAGCGCAAACGTACGGCACATTATTATCGCGGCGGGAATGCACGTTATTGTGCGTCATCACACCACAGGAAAGAAACATACACTATGAAAACTTCGTTGAAGGTTGCCAGTGCCAGCGCGGCACTTTTTGCCTCTGTCGCCATGACCGGATGCGGCTCCAACTCCTCTAACACCGATGCGTCTGCCTCTGCTTCTTCGGCAGCATCCGGATCCGTGTCTGGCAAGGTTGAGGTCTATGCGGCTGCTTCCTTGCGCAATGCGGGTACTGAGCTGAAGGAAGCATTCGAGAAGGAAAACCCCGGCGTTGAGATCACCTACTCCTTCGAAGGTTCATCCAAGCTGGTGCAGAAAATCGAGCAGGGCGCAAGCCCGGATCTCCTGATTACCGCCGATACCCAGAACATGGATAAGGCGGCTAAACTCGATGAGTTAAAGGACGCCAAGCGCGAGGTTATCGCCACCAATAAGCTGGTACTGGTCACCGCCGAGGGTAACCCCGGCAAGATTAACTCGCTGGACGATTTGAAGAACAGCGAAGGTGTTGTCGCCGTATGCAAGGTGAATGTACCCTGCGGTACCCTGGCGGACGAAGAGCTCAAGAAACACCATATTGAGCTTAAGAACGCGACCACCGAAGGCAATGTGAGCGAGGTGACCACCAAGGTCACTACCGGTAACGCGGATGCTGGCTTCATCTATACGACTGACCTTGCCGCCGCTAAGAAAGACGGCAAGAACCTGGGCTCGGTAGACCTGCCGGATGTTCCCAAGAACGAGTACCCCGCAGCACTGACCACCAAGGGTTCTTCCTCCGACGCTGCGAAGAAGTTCAACGAATGGCTCTCTTCGGATGAAGCCCAGAAGATTCTGGCGAAGTACGACTTCGAGTCTCCTCAGGCAAACTAGAATCTTCAGCGCACAACAGCTGTCACGTAACGGTCGCCTCCTGAAAGAACCTTGCGAGATTCTTGCAGGAGGCGGCTGTGTCGCCGCAGATTCCGAAAGACGTACCCGTGAAGAAACATACCGCTTTCACCGCCGTTCCCCGCTACTTTGCCGTTCCCGCACTCCTGGGTTTCCTGCTTATTCTGGGCCCGCTCGTGGGTTTGCTGTACAACATCCCCTGGATGCGCCTGCACGACATTATCGACAAAGAAGTTCTCGACGCCGCGCGTCTCTCGCTCACCACTGCCAGTATTTCGACGCTGATTTGCGGGCTTTTAGGCGCCCCCTTAGCGCTGGTGCTCTCTAAAGTGCTCAGCCGCTCGCGCCTGAAAAAATTTGGGGGAGTACTGTACGCGATTATTTATACGCCCGTGATCCTCTCCCCGGTGGTTTCGGGTTTGGGGCTACTCTTCTTCTGGGGACGTAAGGGCATGATCGGTGAGCATCTGTACCACTTGGGCATCATAATTCCTTTTACACCCACCGCAGTTATTCTTGCCCAAACTTTTGTGGCTCTGCCTTTCTTCGTGGCGACCGCCGTAACAACCCTGCAGGCTATTCCTGAAGAATATGAGCAGATAGCTCGGGTGGAAGGGGCAAAATCCTCCGAAATCACCTATAGGGTGCTCCTTCCCTTAGCAGCACCGGGAATTGCCACCGCTTTCCTGCTTTCCTTCGCACGTGCGCTCGGCGAATTCGGTGCCACCGTCACCTTCGCGGGTAATGTGCAGGGCAAAACCGAAACTATTCCGCTCGGTATCGAATTGGCGATTGCCGGCGGAAGCATGAGCTCCGCATTGGGTAACGCCCTCATGCTCATAAGCCTGTACGTGTGCATCTTTGGGCTGCTTGGCCTATTTTCCGTGGTGAAGAAACTGCGTGCCAAAGCCTCTTACAATAGCTAGTAGATAATTCATCACCATTTGGGAGTACAGATGCACAAGCCCCAGTTCGATGGCACCCCCAGCACCGAAGAGTATCGCGCCTATCTGGCGCTTTTACTGCGTGATACTTTTATTGGTCGCGCCGAAAATCTGCCGCTGGCGCGTGCTACCGACCGTATCCTTGCGCAGGATGTGCTGTCCAGGCTTGATGTACCGAGTTTCGATAACTCCCAGATGGATGGTTACGCCCTAACCGCCGAGGGCGCCAGCCGTGAGAACCGCATCTTTACGGTGGGGCGTGAAATTCCGGCGGGGCGGCCGCTGCAGCGTTCGCGCGCATCCGACGATTTAACCTACCCGATTATGACCGGTGCCCCCATTCCTAAGGGATATGTTGCGGTGGTGCCGGTTGAGCATTCTGAGCGCATCGAATATCCAGACTTACCCGAATCCTTCGGGCGTCCCAGCGAAAAAATTAGGCTCCCTAAAGCGCCCAAAGGGCAGTTTATACGTCGCCGTGGCGAAGACGTGGTGGCTGGGCAAATCATGGCGCGCTCTGGCGAACGCGTGACCCCCGCGTTACTGGGTACACTCGCCGCACAGGGGTATACCCGCGTGACAGTCGCTTGCGGGCCGCGTGTACTGGTGTGCACCGGCGGCGACGAGATTCGCCCCACCCTCACCGAAGACGGCGACGATACGGCCACAGAGCTCGCCTATGGCCAGATTTATGATGCTAACGGTCCCATGCTCACCTCAATGCTGGTCGAGGACGGCGCTGTGGTGCGGCGCATATCGATCGGAGACGACCCGGAGCTTCTGATCGAGCACTTGCGGGAAGAATATGAGACTTTCGCACCGGATATTATTATCACCTCCGGCGGGATCAGCCACGGCAAATACGAGGTTGTGCGCAATGCCATCGCTATGGCACCGTCTTTGGGGCTGCCAATTCCGCTTAGCTGGTTCGGACATGTGAGCCAGCAGCCTGGCGGTCCGCAAGGCGTGAATGTGCTGGATTTCAACGGGCACCGTCTGCCCATGATTTCTTTCCCAGGCAACCCTGTCAGTACCCTTATTTCCTATGTGCTGATGCTTCGCCCCTACCTGCGCGCGGGCGGTCCCTACGGTACTCCACACGAGGTTGCTTCGCGCATGGCGACTCTCGAAAATGCCCCGCGCGGCGTGCTCGTCATTGATAAACCGCTGACAGCACCGGCTAATAAACGCCAATTTTTGCGCGGTAACCTAGCGATGGTTGAATCCGAACCGGGAACCTACCAGGTGGAGCTATACCCCGATGTTTTGCCCGGATCGCATCTGCTGCATCACGCTGCGACCGCCGATGTGCTCATCGAACTGGCGCCGGGCACCACGTACACTGGGGGAGAAGCGGTGCGGTACCACCGCATCCGGCTTACGGATAACTAAACCCGGCTGAACCCTCACCCCAACACAGACCTTAAGGATAAACCGTGACTGAGAAGAATCTTCACCCCGATGCGGCACAGCCAGCTCAAGACTTGACTCATGTGCGCGCCGACGGGTCTGCCCATATGGTTGATGTGACTTTGAAAGACGTCACCACACGCACGGCGCTCGCTGAGGGAACCGTGCACACTCGTGCCGATGTGATCGCCAAGATTTTTGATGCCGATTTGCCTAAGGGTGATGCCCTGCCGGTTGCGCGTGTGGCGGGTATCATGGGCGCTAAACGTACTCCGGATATTATTCCGCTGTGCCACCCGCTGCCGCTGGGTAAAATTACTCTGGATTTTGAGCGTGGCGAGGACTATGTGCGCATTGTGGCGTCGGTGAAAACCCGGGGCGTTACCGGGGTTGAGATGGAGGCGCTGACCGCGGTCTCGACCGCAGCGCTGACGATTTTCGACATGATTAAGGCGGTCGATAAATACGCCGTGATCAGCAATATTCGGGTACTAGAGAAATCTGGCGGAAAATCCGGTGACTGGGCTGTTTAGCGTTTCGCACTTTGCTATTTTGTGAAGCCCCAGAAGGAAAACCTATGAACAACAGCATGAGAGGGAGCACATCGTGAGTGCAGAAGAAATCCAGCTTCCCGAGAATCTGACCGGGCTTGTTATCGTGGCGTCTACTCGCGCCGCCCGCGGTATCTATGAGGATAAATCGGGGCCTATCGCGGTTGAATGGCTGCGTTCACGCGGGTTTAAGACCCCGGACGCCGTCGTGATCGAAGACCGGCAGATTATCGACTACTTCAACTCCCTCATTGCCGATGGGAAGAAGAATAATAACCTGCCCACATTTATTCTCACCAGCGGCGGTACCGGGCTGAACACGGACGATCAGACCGTAGAGGCGGTACGCCCGCATCTGGATAAGGAAATCCCCGGAATTATGCACGCTTTCTGGGCGAACGGTCTGCAGAACGTATCTTCCGCCGTGCTCTCACGTGGGGTTGCGGGCGTGATCGATAAAACCTTCGTGATGACTCTGCCCGGGTCGCGCGGCGGAGTTAAAGATGGAGTGAAAACCCTGGACCCACTCGTGGAGCATATTTGCCGCCAGATGGAGGACTATCATGACCACTAAGCCGCAGGGGCTCGACCACAGTGGGGCGCATGGCGCTGAGCCCACCGGATCGGTAGTCATTTTCACCGATATTACCGAGGAAGCCTTAGAGCCGCTCGCCGCCGCCGCGAAGACTCAGGTCATGACAGAGGCCATGGGCGCCCTTGTTGTATTCGACGGCATTGTACGCAACCATGATCACGGCAGCGCGGTGCGCGGGCTTTCTTATAGTGCGCATCCGCAGGCAAAAGAATATATTGCGCGTGTTGTGCAGTCTGTAGCGGATGAGCTGGAGGGGGTTCGTCTGTGGGCAGTTCACCGCGTCGGTCCTATCGCTATAGGAGAGTCTGCGCTGACGGTGCTTGCCGCTGCGGCACATCGTGGGCGGGCCTTCGAGGCCTGCGAGGCGGTGGCTGACCGTGTGAAAGCCCAGGTTCCCATTTGGAAAGAACAGGAGCTGACAGACGGCAGCACCGAATGGGTGGGCATAGACACCTAGAGACTCAACACATATTCCCGCGAAAGATACCATCAGGATGAGCTTTATCCCAGACCCCGAAACCGCGCCGGATCCCGTAACTCAGCTGAGCGCGGCCGAACGTGCCTTCTATGCACGTCAGCTGATTCTGCCCGAGATCGGCATGGCGGGGCAGCTGAAGCTGAAGGCGGCACGGGTTGCGGTGCTCGGCGCCGGCGGGCTTGGTGCCCCCGCCCTGCTCTATCTTGCGGGAGCCGGGGCGGGCGAGATTATCATCATCGACGATGACTCCATTGAGGTCTCAAACCTGCACCGGCAGGTCATTCACACTTATGCACGGTCGGGAAACTCGAAGGCAGAGTCGGCTGCCGAAACGATGCGCGCGCTTAACCCCTTCATCACGGTGACCGTTATCCGAGAACGCCTCACCGACAGTAACGCTTTGACGCTCCTCACTGGCACGGATGCGGTGCTTGATGGCAGCGATAATTTTGAGGCTCGCTATGCGGTTTCGGCTGCGGCACAACAGTTGGGTATACCGCATATTTGGGCGGCAATGCTGGGTTTCGACGCACAGCTCAGCGTATTCTGGGCAGGTCATGGGCCGGTCTATGAAGACCTCTACCCGCAGTCCCCCGCACCGGGAAGCGTTCCTTCGTGCAGTACCGCCGGGGTTATCGGGGCGCTCGCCGGGGTAGTGGGCTCAGCGATGGCAATGGAGACTATTAAGGTCATCACGGGTTCCGGAAAGCCGCTGCTAGGTGAGGTTGGGCTATACTCCGCGTTAACAGGAAAATGGGAATATATACCTCTCTTAGCTTCGATGCAAGCAAAACCTAAGAAATCGGTAGAAACTCACCCTCAAGAGAGTCAAGACACTAAAAATCACTTAATATTTCGTCATAATTCAGGAAAATTGACGGGTAACCATCACACGCAAAAGTTAGAAGACATAACCCCTGTTCAAGCCCGGCAGCTTTCGCAGCACGAAAAAATGACTCTTGTCGACGTTCGTGAAGCTATCGAGTTTTCTTCTTTTGCGATCGATGGGGCAATCAATCTGCCTCTGACAGAAATCTTGGAAGCCGCCCGCGAAGGCCATCTTGCCGCGAAAATCCGCGAAAAAATTGACCCCGCATCGAAATATCTTGTGGTCTACTGCACGGGATATACACGGGCGTTGGAAGCGGCGCGGGATATTGCTGCCGCTACAGATACTCCCGTGCGTGTTTTAGTAGGTGGAATTTCCGGTTGGCTTACGGTCTGAATAACCCTATGGGTTCCCTAAAATAGAGAATATTTTTATATCGTATTTGGCATACCAATTTTGCGATATATTGGCTGTATGGAACAAGCATCACAAACCAAAGGTCCGGATGGACCCCTTACCGATCAGCTGATCAAATTCGGTAAGTTCTTCTCTCGCTGGGACGAGACTGATGACGGTCGTGCGGTTTTCCGTGAAGGCGGTCGCAAAGGCGATACCTTCTACCGCGACCGCTGGAGCCATGATAAAGAAGTTCGCTCAACCCACGGTGTGAACTGTACTGGCTCTTGCTCATGGAAGGTGTATGTCAAAGACGGCATTATCACCTGGGAAGCACAGCAGACCGACTATCCCACAGTCGGTCCCGACCGCCCCGAATACGAACCGCGCGGATGCCCCCGTGGCGCTGCATTCTCGTGGTACACCTACTCGCCGACCCGCGTGAAATACCCTTATGTGCGCGGTCTGCTCCTCGAAATGTACCGCGAAGCAAAAGCCCTGCACAGCGACCCGGTTGAAGCATTCCACTCCATCGTCTCCGACCCCGTCAAACGCAACCGCTACATCAGCGCGCGCGGTAAAGGCGGATTGGTGCGCTCCACCTGGGCAGAAGCGCTCGAAATCGTAGCCGCCGCCCACGTGCACACCATTAAGTACTACGGACCCGACCGCTGCACCGGCTTCACCCCGATTCCCGCAATGTCGATGGTCTCCTTCAGTGCCGGTGTGCGCTTTATCCAGCTCATCGGCGGCGTGATGACCAGCTTCTACGACTGGTATGCCGACCTTCCCGTAGCATCGCCGCAGGTCTTCGGCGACCAGACCGACGTACCCGAATCCGGTGACTGGTGGGATGCTTCCTACCTCATCATGTGGGGGTCAAACATCCCCGTCACCCGTACCCCGGATGCCCACTGGGTTGCCGAGGTGCGCTACCGCGGTACCAAGGTTGTCTCAGTCAGCCCTGACTATGCCGACAACACCAAATTCGCCGACGAATGGTTGCCCGCACAGGCAGGTACCGATGCTGCGCTCGCAATGGCTATGGGTCACGTGATTCTCAAGGAAAATTACGTGGATCAGCGCGTGGAGTTCTTCGAAGACTTTGCCCTGACCTACACCGACCTGCCCTTCTTGGTTACCCTCGAAACTCGTGAAGACGGCACGAAGGTTCCCTCGAAGTTCCTGACCGCCGCATCCCTGGCGGGGGAGCAGCACCAGGAAAACGCCGATTTCAAGACCGCCATGATGGATCGCGAAACCGGCGAGGTCTTTGTTCCCAACGGTACGATGGGTCACCGCTACTCCGAATCCGATCAGGGTAAATGGAACCTTGAATTGGACGGGCGCAAACCCATTCTCTCGATTCGCGATCTGCCGCAGGGCGAGTCCGCCGCTGTCGAGATCAAGATGCCGACCTTCGATAACCCCAAGGGCCACGGCGACATCATGACCCGCGGCGTGCCCGTCACCTACGTTGAGGGTCAGGAAGTTACCACCGTCTTCGACTTGATGCTTGCTACCTACGGTATCGGTCGCCCCGGCTTGCCCGGCGACTGGGCCAAGGATTACGAAGACTGGTCGATTCAGAACACCCCGGCATGGCAGGAGCAGATTACTTCAGTTCCGCCGGAGGCCGTTATTCGCGTGGCGCGCGAATTTGCGCAGAACGCTATTGACTCTCACGGTCGTTCTATGATTATCTTCGGTGCCGGTATTTGCCAGTGGTACCACGCGGATACAACCTACCGCGCTATCTTGGCTCTGCTGAACCTGACCGGCTGCCAGGGCCGCAACGGCGGCGGCTGGGCTCACTACGTGGGTCAGGAGAAGGCACGTCCGCTCACCGGTTTGACCAATATGGCAAACGCTTTGGACTGGAGCCGCCCGCCGCGTCATATGATCGGCACCGGTTTCTGGTACATGCATACCGACCAGTTCCGCCAGGACGGTTACTCCACCGATTACCTGCAGTCCCCGCTGGGCACCGGCGAGCTCAAGGGAGTACACACTGCGGATGTTGTCGCGCGCTCCACCCGTATGGGCTGGATGCCGTTCTACCCGCAGTTCCCCGAGAACTCGCTCGACCTCGCCGATAAGGCAGAGGCGGCAGTAGCGCGCGGAGAAGCCAAGGATAATGCCGATTATGTGGCACAGCGCCTGAACTCCGGCGACCTTGAATTCTCTGTTGAAGACGTCGATAATCCCGTGAACTGGCCGCGTACCCTGATGCTGTGGCGCTCAAACCTCTTCGGTTCCTCCGCTAAGGGTGAGAGCTACTTCCTCAAGCACCTTGTCGGCAGCATGGACAACGTGCAGGGCGCCGATCATGAGGAATCCATTCCGCGTGAGGTCACCTGGTACCAGGAAGCACCGCAAGGCAAGCTCGATCTGCTGGTCACCTCGGACTTCCGCATGACCACCACGACCCTGCTTTCGGATGTTGTGCTCCCCACCGCTACCTGGTACGAGAAGCACGATATTTCCTCGACCGATATGCACCCCTTCCTGCACGCGTTCTCGCCTGCTATCGACCCGCCGTGGGAAGCACGAACCGATCACGATACCTTCAAGGCTCTCTCATACGAGTTCACACGCCAGGCCAAGAAACACCTGGGCACCCGCAAGGATATTGTTTCGGTTCCGCTCCTGCACGATACCCCCGGTCAGATCAAGCAACCCGGCGGTCATGCACCCGACTGGAAGAGCACTCCCGGCATGTTAGGTGTTCCCGGTAAGAACATGCCGAACTTCATGACTGTCGAACGCGACTACAGCGCGATGTACGATATGTACACCTCTGTAGGCCCGCTTTTCGACAAGGTTGGTGCCACCACCAAATACGTGACGTACGATCTGAAGGACGAAGTCGCTCAGATGGCGAAGGAATTTGGTGTAATGGACTCCGGTAAGGGCGCGGGTCGTCCTGCACTGGATACCGACACCAAGCTCGCCGAGTCGATTTTGCGCATCTCTGGTACTTCCAACGGTGAGGTGGCCCTTAAGGGCTTCAAGGAACTTGAGAAGCAGACCGGTCTGCACCTGATGGATCTTGCCGAGGGTAACGAGGAACGTAAGATTACCTTCCCCATGACCCAGGCAGCCCCACAGTCCGTGATGACCTCTCCCGAGTGGTCCGGTTCGGAAACCGGCGGCCGCCGTTATGCGCCGTTCACCGTGAACATTGAAAAGAAGAAGCCGTTCCATACCCTAACCGGTCGTATGCACTTCTTCTTGGATCACGACTGGATGCACGAAATGGGCGAGGCGCTGCCGATTTACCGTCCCCCGCTGGATATGACCGGGCTCTTCAAAGAACCCGAAATCGGTACTACCGACGGCGTTTCGGTTGCAGTGCGTTACCTAACCCCGCACAACAAGTGGGCTATTCACTCCCAGTACTTCGACAACCAGCATATGCTGACCCTCTTCCGCGGTGGTCAGACTGCCTGGATGAGCCCCCAGGATGCCGAGAAGATCGGCGTCAAGGACGGCGAATGGATCGAATGTGTGAACACCAATGGTGTGTTCGTGGGTCGTGCGGTTGTCTCGCACCGTATGCCTGAGGGCGTGTGCTACGTGCACCACGCTCAGGAGCGTATGATGACGCCGAAGACCGAAACCACCGGCAAACGCGGCGGTATTCACAACTCGATGACCCGCATCCTACTCAAGCCGACCCACATGATTGGCGGCTACGCACACCTGGCATTCGCTTTCAACTATCTCGGACCGACCGGCAACCAACGTGACATTGTCTCGTATATTCGCCGTCGCAAGTCGCAGGAGGTTACATTCTAATGCGTGTTATGGCACAAGTTGCAATGGTGATGGCGCTTGATAAGTGCATTGGCTGCCACACCTGCTCCGTGACCTGTAAACAGGCATGGACAAACCGTTCCGGTACCGAGTATGTGTGGTTCAACAACGTTGAGACCCGCCCCGGTCAGGGCTACCCGCGCCGCTACGAGGACCAAGAAAAGTGGAAGGGCGGCTGGGTGCTGAACAAGCGTGGTCGTCTGGAGCTCAAGAGCGGTAACCGCTTCCAGAAGCTCTTCTCCATTTTCGCCTCGCCGATTCAGCCCGAGCTCAGCGACTACTATGAGCCCTGGACTTACGACTACCAGAATCTCACCACCGCACCTCTAGGCGATGACTTCCCCGTGGCTAAGCCGGTATCGATGATTACCGGTCAGGACGCCAAGATTCAATGGGGCCTGAACTGGGACGATAACCTGGGCGGCGCCCCCGAGCACGGTCACCTTGACCCGCTTGTGGAGAAGGTGCGCAAGAAGGCTGAGGACAAGATTAAATTCGAGTTCGAGCAGACCTTCATGTTCTACCTGCCGCGTATTTGTGAGCACTGCCTGAACCCGTCCTGTATGGCGGCATGCCCCTCCGGCGCTATCTACAAGCGAGCCGAGGACGGCATCGTGCTGGTCGATCAGGATCGCTGCCGTGGCTGGCGTCAGTGCATTACCGGCTGCCCCTACAAGAAGGTGTACTTCAACCACAAGACGGGTAAGGCAGAGAAATGTACGTTCTGCTACCCCCGTATCGAGGCCGGTATTCCGACCGTATGTGCCGAGACCTGCGTGGGTCGTATGCGCTATATCGGTATCTTCCTCTACGATGCAGACCGCGTGACTGAGGCAGCATCCGTTGCCGATGAGAAGGATCTGTACGAGTCGCAGCTTTCGCTTATGCTCGATCCTTCGGATCCCGAGATTATTCGTTTGGCACGCGAGAACGATATTCCCGAGGCGTGGATTACCGCAGCCCAGAAGTCGCCCGTGTACAAGCTGGCGAAGGAATGGAAGGTTGCGCTTCCGCTGCACCCCGAATACCGCACCATGCCGATGGTCTGGTACGTTCCGCCGCTGTCGCCGATTGTGGATCTGCTCAAGGACCAGGGACACGATGCTGAGAACAGTCAGAACCTGTTCGGCGCGATCGAGGCGCTGCGCATCCCCGTTGAATACCTTGCTGAGCTGTTTACCGCTGGCGATACCGAGGTCGTGACCTTCGTGCTCAAGCGCCTAGCCGCAATGCGCGCCTACATGCGTGACATTAATTTGGGCGGCGAAGGCAATGAAGAGATCGCAAACTCGGTGGGTATGACCGGTGCACAGATGTACGAAATGTACCGTCTGATGGCGATTGCTAAGTACAACGAGCGTTATGTGATTCCTCCGGCTCATATGGAGGATGCGCATAACCTCGAAGAGATGGGATGCTCGCTGAGCGTTGATGGTGGTCCCGGCATGTACGGTGACGCATTCAATGACATGGAAGGTCGCCCGACCCCCGTTTCGACTGGCGTATATGAGAGCTCTAACAAGGTGAGCCTCTTTAGCTGGGATGGGAACTCGCGTCCGGATGGTCTGTTCCCGAATACCACCGGAAAGAAGTAAGTAGTGGCTGGATTCTTTTCCAAGCTTATGGGCAAAGCCGATTCCGGGAATACCCCGGAATCGGCGCAAGCCGCGCACGATAACATTGATCCGTTTGATCGTGACTATGGTGCAGGTGAAGACCGAGACTCGGTGATTTACCAGGTCAGCGGCATGCTGTTGAGCTATCCGACGGAAGAAACTCTTGATCTTCTGCCGGAGTTTACGCGCTTGGCGCAGGCAACTGAGAATCCCGATTTCGTGCAGGCCGTGCAAACCGTTGCGGATTGGCTTACGGCTCGCGAGCTTGAAGAAGTTCAGAGTGACTACGTGCAGGAATACGACCTCTCCCGCAGGCACGCTCTGCACCTTTCTTACTGGACGGATGGCGATACTCGCCGTCGCGGCGAAACCCTTCTTCGATTTAAGAAAATGTATCGCGATTCGGGGATGCTCACCCGCCTTAACGGGGAACTTCCCGACTATTTACCTCTCGTCTTGGAGTTTGCGGCGCTGGTGGATCGTCGCCAGGGTCGCGCAGCGCTTCAAGCATACCGTCCCTCATTAGAGCTGCTTCGTTTAGCGCTTCGGGACGGAGACCTCCCACACTACGGGTTATTACAGAGTATCTGCAATACCCTCCCCGGTGTCTCTCCCGAGACTCAGGAACAGGTGCAGCAGATGGCGGGTTATGGCCCGCCCGTTGAGACCGTTGGTCTGAGCGGGTATGCCGATCCGCGGCTGACCCAAGTTAACCCTAATAATATTTAGACCCCTCAAATTAGGAGTACATCGTGTACGCACTCGCATCCGAGCACGCAGCACATGCGGTGCCTGTCGGCGAGCCGGGGATTGTAGACACCCTCCTGTGGGGCGTGCTTCCCTATGTCACTATTCTTGTTCTGATCGGCGGCACCATTTGGCGTTACCGTACCGATCAGTTTAGTTGGACCACTCGATCATCACAGATTTATGAATCCAAGATGCTGCGTCTGGGATCGCCTCTATTCCACTATGGTCTAGCCGCCGTGTTTATGGGACACGTGGGCGGTCTAGTGGTGCCTAAGATGCTCACAGACCTCGTGGTGGACGACCACACTTATCACATTGTCGCTTTGGTGGGCGGTTCCGCAGCCGCTGCAGCAACTATTCTTGGTTTGTTCCTGCTTCTGTGGCGTCGTCGTCGTAATGCACAGGTTTTCTCTGCAACGACGATGAACGATAAGTTTATGTACTTTGTGCTGGTCGCCGTCATTCTGGCGGGTACCGCCGCAACTTTGATTTCCGCTTTTGACCCCTCGGGCGGTCTGCCCCCGGTTAACGGGCATGAGGTGGAGTTCAACTACCGCACCTCCATTGCGGTGTGGTTCCGTTCTATCTTCTACTTCCACCCAGAGGTAGCGTTGATGGTGAATGTGCCTGTCGCCTTCAAGATTCACATCATTGTGGCTATGGTGCTGTTCATTATCTGGCCTTTCACTCGTTTGGTGCATGCACTGACCGTGCCGCTGCACTACCTGTTCCGTCCCTACACCATCTACCGTTCTCGCGGCAATGAGCGCGTGGGCGCACGTCGTGGTTGGGACAACCCGCAAGAGGCGCTCCCACGTGAGCGCGTCAATCGCTAACAATATACACACAACACATAACACAAAGAGGAATAATGAGTGCTCCCACTGCTGAGAGTTACGACCTAAAAAAGGGGCAGCTTTTTAACCTGCTGCTGGTTACCTTCGCCTCAACCGTTGGGTTCTGGGCGTGGACGATTGTCGGTCCGCTTGCGAAGTACTACGCCAAGCCGGATCAGATGCATTTGAACCCGGGAACTACGAGTTTGCTGGTTGCTATGCCTATCTTTATTGGTGCGATTGGGCGTATTCCGGTTGGTGGTCTAACCGATAAGTACGGTGGGCGCATCATGATGAGTCTGGTACTTGCCGTCAGCACTCCGCTGGTGCTCTTGGTCGGTGTTGCCGGCTCGATGAAGTCGTTCCCCCTGATATTGGTCTTCTCGTTCCTGCTGGGTATCGCCGGTACCGTGTTCGCGGTGGGTATTCCGTTCAGCTCCGCTTGGTACCCGCCCGCTCGTAAGGGCTTTGCAACCGGTGTTTTCGGCGCTGGTATGGTCGGTACCGCTCTGTCAGCGTTCTTTACTCCGCGCCTGATGAACCTCGTGGGTTATATGAATACCCACTACATCATTGCGGCTCTGTGCGCGGTAACCGCCATTATCTCATTCTTGTTCCTGCGTGATTCACCGGCTACCGCTAACCGCGAGGTTACCCCGCTGATGCCGAAGATCATTCGGGCGTTCAAGGTGAAGTCAACCTGGCAGCTGTGCTTCCTGTACTCGGTAGTATTCGGTGGCTTTGTGGCGTTCTCGAACTACCTGCCGACCTACCTGAACAATATCTACAGTTTCAACTCTGAAGATGCTGGTGCTCGTGCCGCAGGCTTCGCGGCGGCTGCCGTGATCGCTCGTCCCTTCGGCGGTATCTTGGCTGATAAGTTTGGTCCGAAGATTATTACCTTCATTGCGTTGGGCGGTGTGTCGGTTTTGGCTCTGGTTACCGCATTTCAGCCGGATGCTGAGCATGTCTACGGTCCCATCTTCTTGGCGATGGCAGCTCTGCTGGGCTTGGGTTCCGGCTCGGTCTTCGGTTGGGTTGGCCGCGCGGCTGACCCGAAGAACGTGGGTGCGGTCTCCGGCGTGATCGCTGCTGCCGGCGCTCTTGGCGGCTTCTTCCCGCCGCTGGTGATGGGTGCAACCTACGATGCCGCACATCGTAACTACTTTATCGGTCTAACTCTGTTGGCTGTAACTGCAGCTGTGGCCTTTGCATCGGCATTCTTGGTCAAGCATGGCGGTAAGCCGGAACATCATAAGGCTGATGCCGTAGCGAAGTAGTAGCTGAGTTTTTCACTCAATTGTTTGTTTCCATGGCTCTGGCCGTTCCCTGCTCTGAGGGAGCGGCCAGAGCTTTTTACGTGAGTTTCGTACCCTAAAACCAATATGGGGTGGCGGTCACAAATTCGGAACAGATGGCTCTGAACGTAAATACCTCTAATTTATTGATTACAATGCAGGTTTTGGCCGACGCTGCCGGTGGTCTAGGCGGGTTCTTCCCGCCGCTGGTGATGGGTGCAGCCTACGACGCTGCCGCAAACAGCTACTTTTAACGGATAGATGCTCTTATCTGTAACGGCTGCCGCCAGAGGGGGGGGATGACGCTCCTGTATGTGGCGGTAAGAAATCGCTCGCCGTGCCGTAACAGGTGGTCGCATGTATGCCGATAAACCCTTATAACATACGTGTCACAGGGCATATGTAGCTAGAAGTTTGAGCCCACAATATGGGAAAATTAGTACTGTATATACACAACAGTACTGTTGTGAACCGCTAACGGTTTGCGCCGAATAGGAGAAGATATTATGTCTTTCATCGATCGTCATCTCGGCCCCCGTTCCGCAGACGCTGAGCAGATGCTCAAAGCCCTGGGATATGATTCCCTGGGAGCTCTGATGGACGACGCTGTCCCGCCTCAGATTCGCCTTCACGGCGAGCTTGATCTTCCCGATCCGTTGACAGAGCAGGATGCACTCGCCAAGATCGCCGAGTATGCCGCCGAGAACAAAGTTTATACGCAGATGATTGGCGAAGGCTATTACGATGCCGTAACCCCCGCCGTTCTGCGCCGCAACATTCTTGAAAACCCCGGATTTTACACCTCGTACACCCCCTACCAGGCTGAAATTTCGCAGGGTCGTCTGGAGGCTCTGCTGAATTTCCAGAACGTGGTTATGGAACTCACCGGCCTGGATATTGCGAATGCTTCCCTACTCGATGAGGCAAGCGCGGTTGCGGAGGCGGTTGTGATGATGCACCGCGCCAACCGTAAGGTTAAGAACGGTTTCTTCGCGATTGATTCTCGGTGCCTACCGCAGGTTCTTGCCGTGGTACGCGGTCGTGCCGAACTTCTTGACATTCCGTTCGTGGTCACCGATTTCTCGGAGGGGCTGCCCGAGGGCGATCTGTACGGTGTGGTGCTTGCATACCCCGCATCCGACGGGGAAATTCGTGACATTGAACCGCTGGTGAAAGCGGCCAAGGAACGTAACGCCCTAGTGACCGTGGACGCCGATTTGTTGGCGCTCACCCTGCTGAAGTCTCCGGGGGAACTCGGTGCCGATATTGCAGTGGGCAATACCCAGCGTTTCGGTTTGCCCTTCTTCTTTGGTGGTCCGCATGCCGCCTACATGGCCGTGCATAAGGGTATGGAACGCACTATGCCAGGCCGTCTGGTCGGTGTGTCGCAGGATTCCGCCGGTAAGCCTTCGTACCGTTTGTCTCTGCAAACCCGCGAACAGCACATTCGTCGCGAGAAAGCTACCAGTAACATCTGTACCGCCCAGGCTTTGCTGGCGATTGTTGCCGGTGCTTACGCTGTGTATCACGGTCCCGAGGGGCTGCGCGCTATTGCCGAACGTCTGCATACTAACGCGGCTCGTGTAGCGACAGCCCTGGAAAGCGTCGGATACGGTATTGCCTTTGAGCATTTCTTTGACACCGTGGTGATTGATGCACCGGCTCGCGCAGATGAGCTCGTTGCCAAGGCGCTTGAGGCTGGTATTAACATTCGCCGTATCAACGAGAACCGCGTGGGTATTTCGGTCGGTGAATCTCATAATGACCGGGTTTTGGAGCGTCTGGTAAAGGCATTTGGCGCAGAACTTCCCTCCGAGGCAGATGCCAAGTTCAGCATTCCCGCAAATCTGCTCCGTACCGATGAATACATGCAGCACCCCGTCTTCCATAAGTACCGTTCCGAGACCGAGATGATGCGTTACCTGCGCCACCTCTCTGATAAGGATTTGGCTCTGGACCGCACGATGATTCCTCTGGGCTCGTGCACTATGAAGCTCAATGCCGCGGCGGAAATGGAGCCGATTTCCTGGCCCGAATTTGCGAATATTCACCCGCTCGCACCCGCCGATCAGGCTCAGGGCTGGCATAAGCTCATCAAGGAACTTTCCGACTGGCTGGTTGCTATCACCGGATACGATGTCGTGTCTTTGCAGCCGAACTCCGGTGCAACCGGTGAGTACGGTGGTCTGCGTGCTATTCGTGCCTACCACGAGGCTAACGGTGATCACGAGCGTGATACCGTGCTTATTCCGCTTTCGGCGCACGGCACGAATGCCGCATCCGCAGCGCTTGCTGGGCTCAAGGTTGCGGGTGTGGCGACCGCATCCGACGGTTCGATTGATGTTGATGATCTGAAGACGAAGATCGAGAAGTACGGCGATAAGATCGCTGGCATCATGATTACTTATCCCTCGACGCACGGCGTGTTTGAGCCTCAGGTATCTGAGGTTTGCGAGCTTGTGCATGCCGCGGGCGGTCAGGTTTACCTGGATGGTGCAAACCTGAACGCGCAGATGGGCTTCGCACAGCCGGGTAAGTTCGGCGGCGATATTTCCCATCTGAACCTGCACAAGACCTTCTCCATCCCACACGGCGGTGGCGGTCCCGGTGTTGGGCCTCTCGCTGCTCGTGAGCATCTGGCGAAGTACCTTCCCGGCGATGCCGCGACTGCGGATGCCGAAGGCAAGCTGCCTAGCGGCGCGGCACTTCCGATTGCGCAGGCGTTCTTTGGCTCTGCTGGTGTGCTTCCCATCAGCTGGATGTACATTGCTATGAGCGGTGCTGAGGGCTTGAAAAAGTCCTCGGAATACGCGGTGCTGAACGCAAACTATGTGGCGAAAAAGCTCAACGATAAGTTCCCTGTGCTCTACACCGGCAACGCAAACCTGGTGGGTCACGAGTGCATCCTAGATATTCGTGAGCTTACCGACCGCTCCCATGTGACCGCCGAAGACGTGTGTAAGCGTCTGATGGACTTCGGTTTCCATGCGCCTACTCTGGCATTCCCAGTTCCGGGAACTTTGATGATGGAGCCGACCGAATCGGAGTCGAAGGAAGAACTCGATCGCTTTATTGAGGCGATGGAGACTATCTACGGCGAAATTCTTGAGGTTGCCGAAGGCAAGGTCGCAGTGGAAGATTCCGTGCTGCGCAACGCTCCGCATACGGTGGATGTTGTTTCTGCCGACGAGTGGGATCGCCCGTACAGCCGTACCCAGGCTGCCTTCCCGGTTCCTTCGCTTCGCGCCAACAAGTACTTTACGCCTGTGGGTCGTATTGACGGTGCGGGCGGAGATCGTCACTTCGTTTGCGAATGCCCTCCGATGGAGGCATTCGATCTTGAAGCTCACGCCGAGTAGCTTCGATGATTCGATGAACTTCTGTGTGTCCCGCGTTTTTCGCCTGTTTGTTAGGAGGCGGGGGAGCGGGGCGCCCGGAAGGCTTACCGTACACACATAAAATAGAATGAATGTTCTTAAAAACAAGAATAATCGTTCTGGTATAAACCGTTCTGGCACAAAGCAGTGTATATGACTATGTACTAAGGAGAAACATGTCACCCAAGAAGACCGCACTCTACCCCGTCCACGAAAAGCTAGGCGCCGCATTTACCGACTTCGGCGGCTGGGATATGCCGCTCAAATACGCCAACGATGTTGCCGAGCATCAGGCTGTGCGCACCCGCGCCGGTATTTTCGACCTCTCCCACATGGGCGAGTTCCGCATCACCGGGCCCGATGCCGCTGCATTCCTCGACTACGCTCTGGTCTCCAACATGTCCGTACTCAAGCCTGGTCGCGCCAAGTACTCGATTCTCGCCAACGACAAGGGCGGCGTGATTGACGACCTTATCACCTACCGCTTGGGCGACGAAGAATTCTTGGTTGTGCCCAATGCCGCCAATATTGATAACGATTTTGCGGCCATGAGCGAGCGTCTGGGTAATTTTGATGTGAAGTTCGTCAACGAATCTGACGACACCTCCCTGATTGCTGTGCAAGGACCGCGTGCCGAAGAAATTCTGCTTGCGGCTGGTGCCTCCGATGAGGATGCGGTACGCGAGCTCAAATACTACGCCTCCGTTCCGGTCACCATTGCCGGGGTAGATGTACTTCTGGCACGTACCGGCTACACCGGCGAGGACGGTTTCGAGCTCTTTGTACCGAACGCCAACGCTGTGAAACTGTGGGATGCGCTCGCCGCCGCTGGTGAGCCCTTTGGCTTGACCCCGGCAGGTTTGGCGGCACGCGATTCGCTGCGTTTGGAAGCTGGTATGCCGCTGTACGGTCATGAGCTGGGCCTGGATATTACCCCATTCGAGTCCGGCTTGGGTCGCCTAGTTGAGATCGCTTTGGAGAAGAAGACCGCCGATTTCGTGGGCCGCACCGCCCTGACCGAACTGGCGAAGTCCCCGTCGGAGCGTATCCTGGTTGGGCTGAAAGCTCAGGCAAAGCGCCCGGCACGTGCGGGTTCGTTCCTCGTCGATGCCGAGGGTAATCAAATCGGTGAGGTAACCTCCGGTATTCCTTCCCCGACCCTGGGTTACCCGATAGCAATGGCACTGGTGAAGCGCGAATTCTCTGAGGTCGGTTCCGAGGTGGATGTGGATATTCGCGGTAAGCGTGCAACTTTTGACGTGGTCTCGCTTCCGTTCTACAAGCGCGAGAAGTAAATACTGCTTCATCTCAGGTAACCCGAGCAAGAGGCATAGGGCGGGTGAATGTGCTGAGGTATATTTACTCGCCCTTCAGCATGCCTGTGTCGGTATATCGACTCGAAGTTTATCGCACAGGCAAGCCCGGGCGCGCACGCAAACATAATCTCGCCTTAGTTTATCCATGACTTGAAGTAAGCTAGGATAAACTCAGCAGGTTGCAAGATGCTCGGTGAGCATAAACCTCAGGGAAAACCAGCAGACAATGAAGGCTGCATACCGTCTTCGGGCGGTTACACCGTGAGAATATAAACGGACGAACCGCCGCATATAAAACCTGGCGGGCAAGCGCATACTCACACAGATGAAGGAATAATGTGGCACTAGATACTGGCGTTCCAAGTAGTGTGCAAAAACAAGCTGAAGCGCTCGAATACGATATCAGCGTGTTCGAGCTTTTTAGCATCGGCATAGGTCCTTCCAGCTCCCACACCGTAGGGCCGATGCGCGCCTCCAATCGTTTTATCGCCGAACTTATTGACACCAACCTGCTCTCACGCATCACGAAAGTGCATATTGACCTGTATGGATCACTCGCCGCAACCGGGGCAGGGCACGGCACCATGAGCGCGGCGCTCAAAGGGTTGTGCGGGCATGTGCCCGAAACTATCTGCCTCACCGAGGCAGACGCCATGATCGAGCGTAATAGCGTGGACGGCACTCTGCCGCTCGCCGGGTATCCTTCCAGTATGTACGGTGCGACGGCTCCCTGTGGCGAGGAGGGCAAAGTTTACGGACCGGTTCTGAACTACCGAGAACTCGATATAACCCTGCGCCCCTTGACCGTGCTTCCGCGCCACACAAACGGTATTAAGATCTCCGCATTCGAGGGCGAGAAGATGCTTTTGGAGCGCACCTATTTTTCCATCGGTGGTGGATTTATTGTCGAAGGTGACGAGCCCGCAACCGGGGGAGCATCCCTGGAACACCCACCCTACCCGTTCGGTTCCGGCGCCGAGCTCCTAGATATGGCGAACGAGGCCGGGATGAGTATTGCCCAACTCAAAATGACGAACGAATGTTCGCTTCGCAGCGAGGCCGAGGTACGTCAAGGAATTCTGCACATCTACAAGGTTATGAAGGAATGCATCGGGTCTTCACTATCGCGTGTCGGTTACCTGCCTGGACCCCTCAAGGTACGCTGCCGCGCCGGGGCATGGCACCGCGACCTGATAACCGAAGACCCCAATAAATCGCCCGAATACGCCATCGACTGGGTGAACCTAATCGCGCTCGCCGTGAACGAAGAGAATGCGTTTGGCGGCCGCGTGGTGACGGCGCCGACGAATGGTGCATCCGGCATTATTCCGGCGGTTTTGCACTATGCGATGAACTATACGCCCGGAATACGGCATTGCGGTCGGGGCAAGCGTGAGGATGCGGTGATCGACTTTTTCTTGGCCGCCGCCGCAATCGGGGTGCTGTATAAGAAGCGTGCCTCGATTTCCGGTGCCGAGGTGGGATGCCAGGGAGAGGTCGGCAGCGCCAGCTCGATGGCCGCCGCCGGTCTTGCTCAGGTTTTGGGCGGTACGAACGAGCAGATTGAAAACGCCGCAGAGATTGCGATGGAGCATAACCTGGGGCTGACCTGTGACCCTGTGGGCGGGCTGGTGCAGATTCCGTGCATTGAACGCAACGCGATGGCCGCGTCGAACGCGGTCACGGCGGCACGCATGGCACTGCGCGGTGATGGTGTGCATCGTGTTTCCCTAGACCAAGTGATCGAAACGATGCGCCAAACCGGCATGGATATGTCACACCATTACAAGGAAACCTCAATGGGTGGCCTGGCGGTTAACGTGGTGGAGTGTTAGCTCCAAAACGGTGGGGGAGCGCTCGCCCGGAAGCCGCAGGGGCATTCAGGGCGAGCGTTTTCTTTATCTTTTATCGTGCAATCGGCTAGAACACCGGTCGAGTGGTTACCGGTACGGCGAAAGACTGGCGGTCTCCCACCCAACCGTTTGTTGGTACCATGCTCTCCAGGGCGGCTAAATCTTCTGCCTCTAGGTGGTAGCGCATAGCCGCAGCATTTTCTTGTGCCCTCTGCGCCTTGCGTGTTCCGGGGATAGGAACAACATCGTCGCCCTGCGCAAGAAGCCACGCCAGAGCCAGCTGGGCCACGGTCATGGAGCGGGACTGCGCGAACGAGGCGAGGGCATCAACTTGGCGCATATTAGCAGTGAGACTGGAACCGTTAAACCGTGGGTCATTCGCCCGGAAGGGGCTTTCGGCAACGCTGGTGGTGTTGAGACTTCCGCCAAGCAAGCCGCGGCCTAGAGGGCTATAGGGGACTAGGCCCACACCCAGCTGGCGTGCCGCTGGCACAATATTTACTTCAGGTTCACGCCACATGAGCGACCATTCGAATTGCACGGCGGCAATCGGATGGATAGCGTGGGCACGGCGCAACTGGTCAGCTGTCACCTCAGACACTCCAAGATGGCGTACTTTCCCTTGGGACAATAACAATGTGCTGATTGTGGTGGAAGCCGAGACCGAGTGGGATGTTGAGCACGGTATGATGATGGTGCTCCAAAACGGCACGAAACTGGTGAAAGTGGGTATGGCGGTTGAGTCTTACACCAACCCTGACGGCAGTATTTTCTTGCGCGAAGAATAGGTTTAGCAGGGGAGAGTAAGAGGGCGCTCATACGCGATTTCAAAAGCCTAGGAAATATACCGCGGAAGCTTCTGGAAGGGCTATAAAAAGCTCACTTGAATCCGGCGCTTGCATCTGCTGTACGGGTGTGGTAGACAAACGCGCGAGCATAGTGTATTGTTAATATTTACGCTTTCCCTGACCTTTGTGCCTTCATATAGCGGTGGGCACGGGCTGAAGGTGACGTTAAACCGTTCGACATCTACTAGCTTTGCACACCGTTTTCGGGGTCTTCATCATGATGTCTTACGGCTCTGTCGCCGGGAGGCAGATTGCTAACAGACATGTCTGTGGAAGGATCCCCATTTTGGTCGCTTCGAGCACCTCTAACCATGACGCCGCTAACGGTGCGGAAAACAATTCCGACCGTCGTATCTCATTCGCAAAAATTAGTGAACCGCTCAAGGTTCCCAACCTGCTGGCTATCCAGACCGACAGCTTCGACCGCCTCGTGGGTAACGAGCGCTGGGCAAAGCGTCTGGAAAATGCTCAGGCAACAGGTGACACCTCTATACCTGAGAAATCCGGTCTTGCTGAGATCTTCGAGGAGATTTCCCCGATTCGTGATTTCCAGGAAACCATGCAGCTGTCCTTCTCGGATCCGGAATTTTCCGATCCCAAGTACACCATGGAAGAGTGCAAGGATCGTGACGCAACCTATGCGGCACCCCTGTACGTTAAAGCTGAATTCATGAACCTGACCACCGGTGAGGTTAAGCAGCAGACCCTCTTCATGGGCGACTTCCCGCTCATGACCGAATCCGGTACCTTCGTGATTAACGGTACCGAGCGTGTGGTCGTTTCCCAGCTGGTGCGTTCACCCGGTGCATACTTCGAGAAGGCACCCGACCGCACCTCCGATAAGGACATCTACTCAGCACGCGTTATTCCTTCGCGCGGTGCATGGTTTGAGCTTGAAATAGACAAGCGCGATCAGGTGGGTGTGCGCCTGGACCGCAAGCGTAAGCAGTCTGTGACCGTGCTGTTGAAGGCTCTGGGATGGACCGAGGCAAAGATCCTTGCCGAGTTCGGGAACTATGATTCTATTCGTGCAACCCTAGAGAAGGACTCCGTCTCAACCCGGGACGAGGCTCTGCTCGATATCTACCGTAAGCTCCGCCCGGGCGAGCCCCCGACGGTAGAGGCCGCACAGGCGTTGCTCGACAACATGTACTTCACCCCGCGCCGCTATGATCTGGCGAAGGTTGGCCGTTACAAGGTGAACCGTAAGCTCGGTGTAGATGTTCCTCTTGATTCCCCCGAGGCATCGGTACTCAGCCAGGACGACATCGCTCAGATGATTCACTACCTGTGCGCCCTGCACGCTCAGGAGAGCAGCATCCCCGGTAAGCGTGACGGCAAGGAAATTTCCGTTAAGATCGATATCGATGATATTGACCACTTCGGTAACCGCCGCATCCGCACTGTGGGCGAGTTGATTGAGAACCAGATTCGCACCGGTCTTTCCCGCATGGAGCGTGTGGTGCGTGAGCGTATGACCACTCAGGACGTTGATTCCATCACCCCGCAGTCCTTGGTGAACATCCGTCCCGTGGTTGCAGCGATTAAAGAGTTCTTCGGTACTTCGCAGCTTTCGCAGTTCATGGATCAGAACAACCCGCTGGCTGGGCTAACCCACAAGCGTCGTCTTTCGGCGCTGGGCCCCGGCGGTCTTTCCCGCGACCGCGCGGGCATGGAAGTGCGCGACGTGCACCCCTCGCACTACGGTCGTATGTGCCCCATCGAAACCCCTGAAGGTCCGAACATTGGTCTGATCGGTTCGTTGGCAACCTACGGGCGTATCAACTCTTACGGCTTTATCGAGACTCCCTACCGCGTGGTTGAAGATGGTAAGGTCACCGACAAGGTGCGTTACCTGACTGCCGACGACGAGAAGAGCGTTATTATTGCGCAGGCAAACGCCCCGCTGACTAACGAGCGTACCTTTGCTGAGGACGAGGTTCTCTGCCGTGCAGGCGATGGTTCTGGTGAGGCCGTGCTGGTTGCTCCTGGCGCTGTGCAGTACATGGACGTTTCCCCGCGTCAGATGGTGTCTGTGGCAACCGCTCTAATTCCCTACCTTGAGCACGATGACGCAAACCGTGCGTTGATGGGCGCTAACATGCAGCGCCAGGCTGTGCCGCTGTTGGAGTCTGAGGCTCCTGTCGTTGGTACCGGTATGGAGAAGTACGCTGCGCTTGACTCCGGCGATTCCGTGCTGGCGAAGAAGGCTGGCGTGGTATCCGAGGTATCGGCCGATCTGGTGTTGGTCCGCAACGATGACGGCACCACCAGCTCGTACCCGATCATGAAGTTCTCCCGTTCGAACCCGGGCAACTGCTACAACCAGCGTGTTGTGGTGAAGGTCGGTCAGCGTGTGGAGGAGCGTGACGTTATCGCGGACGGCCCTTCGACCGACGGCGGCGAGCTCGCACTGGGTAAGAACCTGCTCGTGGCATACATGCCCTGGGAAGGTCTGAACTATGAGGATGCGATTATCCTCTCCCAGCGCATGGTTTCCGAGGACGTGCTGACCTCGATTCATATCGAAGAGCACGAAATCGACGCTCGTGACACCAAGCTGGGTCCCGAAGAAATTACCCGCGATATTCCCAACGTTTCTGAGGAAGTTCTCTCTGCACTGGATGACCGCGGTATTATCCACATTGGTGCCGAGGTTGAGGCTGGCGACATCCTGGTCGGTAAGGTAACCCCCAAGGGCGAGACCGAGCTGACCCCTGAAGAGCGCCTGCTGCGCGCAATCTTCGGCGAGAAGTCCCGCGAAGTTCGTGATACTTCTCTGAAGGTTCCCCACGGTGAATCCGGTACCGTGATCGGCGTTCGCATCTTCGACCGCGAAAGCGACGATGAAGACGATCTGCCCCCGGGCGTTAACAAGCTTGTGCGCGTGTACGTTGCGCAGAAGCGTAAGATTACCGACGGCGACAAGCTCGCAGGTCGCCACGGTAACAAGGGCGTTATTTCCAAAATCCTGCCGGTCGAAGACATGCCCTTCTTGGAAGACGGTACTCCCGTTGATGTCATTCTGAACCCGTTGGGCGTGCCCGGTCGTATGAACATCGGCCAGGTGCTTGAGGTTCACACCGGCTGGCTCGCTAAGCAGGGTTGGAAGATTGAGGGTGACCCGGCGTGGCTGAAGAATATGCCGAACTTCCCGAAGGAATCCGGACCCACCCGCCTGGCAACCCCTGTGTTCGACGGCGCTCATGAGGACGAGCTCTTCGACTTGATGGATCACGCGAACCCGAACCGTGACGGCGATCGTCTGATTACTCGCTCCGGCAAGGCACGTCTGATTGACGGTCGTTCGGGTGAGCCGTTCCCTGACCCGATTTCGGTGGGCTACCAGTACATCCTGAAGCTGCACCACCTGGTGGACGACAAGATTCACGCTCGCTCCACCGGTCCTTACTCGATGATTACCCAGCAGCCGTTGGGCGGTAAGGCACAATTCGGCGGTCAGCGCTTCGGTGAGATGGAAGTGTGGGCGCTGGAAGCATACGGCGCCGCCTACACCCTGCAGGAAATCTTGACCGTCAAGTCTGACGATGTGGCCGGTCGTGTGAAGGTTTACGAGGCGATCGTCAAGGGCGAGAATATCCCCGAGCCGGGCATCCCTGAATCCTTCAAGGTTCTTATTAAAGAAATGCAGTCACTGTGCCTGAACGTCGAGGTACTTTCTACCGACGGGAAGACCATTGAAATGAGCGACTCGGAGGAAGAAGGCTTCCGGGCAGCAGAAGATATGGGCGTGAGCCTAACCCACGAGGAGCCCAGCTCTGTGGACGAGCTCTAATCACAGCCCCTCCTTCGCGGGCAGGGCGTAGTCACGCACGATTTTCGCCCCGCCCATCAACCCCAAGTCTTCGAAACTACAGAAAGAGATTAGGACCGATATGTCCAACGAATCTTCGCTTGGTTTGATGCGAATTGGTCTTGCCACCGCCGACGATATCCGTCGTTGGTCTTATGGCGAGGTCAAGAAACCCGAGACCATCAACTACCGTACCCTGAAGCCGGAGAAGGAAGGCCTCTTCGACGAGCGCATCTTTGGTCCCACCAAGGACTGGGAGTGCTACTGCGGTAAATACAAGCGCGTGCGCTTCAAGGGTATTGTGTGTGAGCGCTGCGGCGTTGAAGTGACCCGCTCTAAAGTGCGCCGTGAGCGCATGGGCCATATTGAACTGGCTGCACCCGTCACCCACATCTGGTACTTCAAGGGCGTTCCTTCACGCCTGGGCTACCTGCTTGATTTGGCACCGAAAGACCTGGAAAAGGTCATCTACTTCGCCGCCTACATGATCACGAGCGTGGATGAGGAAGCTCGTCACGAGGATCTGCCGAACCTGCAGGCGGCACACGACCGTGAAAAGCGTGAGCTGGAGTCTCAGCGTGACGCCGATATTGCCGCTATTTCCCGCGAAGTTGAGCAGGAATTGGCCCGTATTGAAGCCGAGGGCGGCAAGAAGACAGCCGAAAAGCGTAAGCTACGCGATAATGCAGAGCGTCAGATGGCTTCTGTTCGTAAGCGCGCCGACCGTGAAATTGAGCACCTGGAGAAGGTTTGGGATCGCTTTAAGAACCTGAAGGTTGCTGACCTTGAGGGTGATGAGGCGCTCTACCGCTCCATGATCGATAAGTACGGCCTGTACTTTGAGGGTGCAATGGGTGCTGAGGCTATCAAGAAGCGCCTGGAAACCTTCGATCTAGAGGCCGAAGCTGAGGCCCTGAAAGAGGTCATTCAGACCGGTAAGGGTCAGAAGAAGACCCGCGCGCTCAAGCGTCTGAAGGTTGTAAACGCCTTCCTGACCACTAATAACTCCCCGCTGGGTATGGTGCTGGATGTTGTTCCGGTTATTCCGCCGGAGCTGCGCCCGATGGTTCAGCTCGATGGCGGTCGCTTTGCGACTTCCGATCTGAACGACCTGTACCGTCGTGTGATCAACCGTAACAACCGCCTCAAGCGTCTGCTGGAGCTTGGCGCTCCCGAGATCATTGTGAATAACGAAAAGCGTATGCTGCAGGAAGCTGTGGATTCGCTCTTCGATAACGGTCGTCGTGGTCGCCCCGTGACCGGTCCCGGTAACCGCCCGCTGAAGTCGCTCTCCGATATGCTCAAGGGTAAGCAGGGTCGTTTCCGCCAGAACCTGCTCGGTAAGCGCGTGGACTACTCCGGCCGTTCCGTGATCGTGGTTGGTCCGCAGCTGGAAATGCATCAGTGCGGTCTGCCGAAGCAGATGGCGCTGGAGCTGTTCAAGCCCTTCGTCATGAAGCGCCTGGTGGAGCTTTCGCACGCGCAGAACATTAAGAGTGCTAAGCGTATGGTTGAGCGTTTCCGCCCGCAGGTGTGGGATGTTCTCGAAGAGATCATTACCGAGCATCCTGTGCTGCTGAACCGTGCACCTACCCTGCACCGTCTGGGTATTCAGGCGTTCGAGCCGAAGCTGGTTGAGGGTAAGGCTATTCAGCTGCATCCGCTCGTGTGTTCTGCGTTCAACGCTGACTTCGACGGCGACCAGATGGCGGTTCACCTGCCGCTCTCGCCCGAGGCTCAGGCTGAGGCACGCATCTTGATGCTCTCCTCGAACAACATCTTGAAGCCTTCGGACGGTCGTCCGGTAGCTGTGCCTTCGCAGGATATGATCATTGGCTTGTACCACTTGACCACCACACGCGAAGGTGAGAAGAACGAGGGTCACGCATTCTCGTCGATCGCTGAAGCTCTGATGGCGATGGATCGTCACGATATTGAGCTGTACACCAAGATTAAGGTGCGTCTCTCTGGTGATGAGTTTGTAGCGCCCGAGGGTTGGGAAGCCCCTGAGGTTTACACGCCTGGCGATCCGATTCTGCTGGAGTGCACTGTCGGTCAGATTCTGTTCAACCAGACTTTGCCGAAGGATTACCCGTGGTTCTCTGGCGTCGCAGATAAGAAGGGGCTGGGCAAGCTCATTAACGATCTTGCTGAGAAGTACCCGATGGATATCGTGGCGCGTACCCTGGATAACCTCAAGAACGCTGGCTTCTACTGGGCTTCGCGTTCGGGCGTGACCGTCGCCGTTTCTGATATCGCGACCCCGGCGACTAAGCCCGCGATTATGGAACGCTACGAAAAGCAGGCCTCCGCGATTGAGGATGAGTTTGATGTCGGTATGATTGGCGACGACGAGCGCCGTGAGGAACTCATCAAGATTTGGACCGAAGCTACCGATACGGTCGCTGAGGCTATGCGCGAGAATCTGAGCGACAACGGTGGTCTGAATACCATCTACCGCATGGTTACCTCTGGTGCACGTGGTAACTGGATGCAGGTTCGTCAGATTGCGGGTATCCGCGGTCTGGTGTCTAACCCGAAGGGCGAGATTATGCCCCGCCCGATTAAGTCCTCCTACCGTGAAGGGCTGTCGGTGTTGGAGTACTTCATCGCAACTCACGGTGCTCGTAAGGGTCTTGCCGATACCGCGCTGCGTACCGCTAACTCGGGTTACCTGACCCGCCGTCTGGTGGACGTTTCGCAGGATGTGATCGTGCGTGAACACGACTGCGGTACTCGCCGTGGTTTGGTACTTCCGCTGATCGATGCCGACGGCAACCTCCACCCGGATGTTGAGACTTCTATCCACGGTCGTACCTTGGCAATTGATGTCAAGGATTCTGACGGTAACGTCATCGCATCCGCTGGTGAAGATGTTTCGGATGTGCTGATCGAGAAGCTGTTCAAGGCTGGCGTGAAGGAACTGCGTGTTCGTTCTGTGCTGACCTGCGAGTCCAGCATCGGCGTATGCGCCCTGTGCTACGGACGCTCGATGGCATCGAACGTTCTGGTTGATATTGGCGAGGCTGTGGGCATTATCGCGGCTCAGTCCATTGGTGAGCCCGGTACTCAGCTGACTATGCGTACCTTCCACACCGGTGGTGTTGCATCGGCTGACGATATTACCCAGGGTCTGCCCCGTATTCAGGAGCTCTTCGAGGCTCGCACCCCTAAGGGCGTGGCACCGATTTCTGAGGTTTCCGGCCGTGTGACCATTGAGGACACCGAAAAGTCGTACAAGATCGTCGTTACCCCGGATGATGGTTCCGAACCGCAGTCTTACACGGTTCTTCGCCGTGCGGCTTCGAAGCTGCAGACCGGCGACCACGTTCAGGTGGGCGATCAGCTGGCTGCTGGTGCGGTTGATCCGAAGGAGGTTCTGCGTATTCGCGGTCCTCGTGAGGCGCAGAAGCACCTGGTGAGCGAGGTTCAGGGCGTGTACAAGTCTCAGGGTGTAGAGATCCACGATAAGCACGTTGAGGTTATTGTGCGTCAGATGCTCCGCCGTGTGACCGTCATTGAGTCTGGTGATACCGAGCTGCTGCCCGGTGAACTCGTGGACAACATTGTGTTCCAGAAGGCTAACCGTAAGGCGCTCGTTGAGGGCAAGAAGCCTGCCGCTGGCCGTCCTGAGATGATGGGTATTACCAAGGCGTCGCTGGCCACCGAGTCCTGGCTGTCTGCCGCATCCTTCCAGGAGACCACTCGCGTTCTCACCCAGGCTGCTATGGAGGCTAAGACCGATCCGCTGCTTGGTCTGAAGGAGAACGTCATCATCGGTAAGCTGGTTCCCGCCGGTACCGGTTTGGCTCGCTACAACGATATTGAGGTTGAGCCCAGCCAGAAGGCGCGTGAGGAGCAGATGCAGGCGTTCGATGGCTTCGGCTACCAGAGCGCGTTTACCCAGCTGGGTGAAGATCCGTACCCCTACGCCAACAGCGGCTACATGGCTGTTCCCTTGGATGAGTACGGTCGCGGTCTTGAGTAAGAATCACATGTGGGGTTCGTAAAGACTCGATCATGAATCGGGCCTAGTAGCCTAGATGATGGAGGCGGTTTCGGGAAGTTCCCGAGACCGCCTCCTGACGTTAGCTAGGGGAGAGGAGCATCCTATCCCAGTATTAAGTGATGAATACCATAATATATTTACTATGCTGGGCGGTGTTCTCTCCGAGTTCAGCTAGATTAACAGGATTTTAACCTGTATAGTCTTTATCCGAAGTACCTAGCCTCGGCGTGGAATTCACCACCGTGATTCCTTGTGATAGTTAATCGTGAGGTCTTGGGTCAACGAATCAATGGCAGTATGGATACCGTCCTTTGGTGTTGCCTGTGTGCTGACACCTAAATGCCATTTTTAAGTGTGCCCAAAAACTTTTTCATCAGAAATAAGTTTAAACTCGCTGAGAGCAAGAACCCGTATGCCTAGATGGGCTGAGGGCTTCTGTAACCGAGAGCATTTCGTGGTAACACAAAATGCCAGTAAGTTCCCAAGGACTTGAAGACAGATAAGTCCACATAGTAACGGAGAAAACGTGCCTACTATTCAGCAGCTGGTCCGTAAGGGCCGGACTCCCAAGGTCGTTAAGACCAAGGCGCCCGCACTGAAGGGCAATCCTATGAAGCGTGGCGTGTGCACCCGTGTGTACACCACCACCCCGAAGAAGCCGAACTCGGCACTGCGTAAAGTCGCTCGTGTCAAGCTTAACGGTGGTATCGAGGTTACCGCATACATTCCCGGTGAGGGTCACAACCTGCAGGAGCACTCGATTGTGCTCGTTCGCGGTGGCCGTGTGAAAGACCTCCCTGGTGTTCGTTACAAGATCGTTCGTGGTGCTCTGGATACCCAGGGTGTTAAGGGTCGCGGCCAGGCTCGCTCCCGCTACGGCGCTAAAAAGGAGAAGAAGTAATGCCTCGTAAGGGTCCCGCTCCCAAGCGTCCCCTCGTAAACGATCCTGTTTACGGTTCTGCGCTGGTTACCCAGCTCATTAACAAGGTTCTGTTGGACGGCAAGAAGTCCGTGGCAGAGCGCATCGTATACGGTGCTCTTGAGGGTGTTGAGAAGAAGACCGGCTCTGATCCGGTCGTCACCCTGAAGAAGGCTATGGACAATATCAAGCCCTCGCTTGAGGTTCGTTCCCGCCGTGTTGGTGGTGCAACCTACCAGGTGCCGGTCGAGGTCCGCCCCGGCCGTTCCACCGCTCTGGCTCTTCGCTGGTTGGTTGGCTTCTCGAAGCAGCGCCGCGAAAAGACTATGACTGAGCGTCTGATGAACGAGATCCTGGATGCCTCCAACGGTCTCGGCGCCGCTGTCAAGCGCCGCGAGGACACTCACAAGATGGCCGAGTCCAACAAGGCCTTCGCACACTACCGTTGGTAATTCTCTGTTCATAGCTTGTCGAGGTTATGGAGCCTGGCAGGCTTTCGGAGTATCTCATTTAGGGAGAAAAACGTGGCACTTGATGTGTACACTGACCTGAACAAGGTCCGCAACATCGGTATTATGGCGCATATTGACGCCGGTAAGACCACTACTACTGAGCGCATCCTGTTCTACACCGGTATTAACCACAAAATCGGTGAGACTCACGATGGTGCGTCAACTATGGACTGGATGGCTCAGGAGCAGGAGCGAGGTATTACTATTACCTCCGCAGCTACTACCTGCTTCTGGAAAGGCAACCAGATCAATATTATCGACACCCCCGGTCACGTTGACTTCACCGTTGAGGTGGAGCGTTCGCTGCGCGTGCTTGACGGCGCTGTAGCGGTATTTGACGGTAAGGAAGGTGTTGAGCCTCAGTCTGAGACCGTGTGGCGTCAGGCTGATAAGTACGACGTTCCCCGCATCTGCTTCGTTAACAAGATGGACAAGATGGGTGCGGACTTCTACTTCACCGTTCAGACTATTATTGATCGTCTGGGCGCTAAGCCGATCGTTATTCAGCTACCCATTGGTGCTGAGAGCGATTTCGTTGGCGTGGTTGACCTGCTCGAAATGAAGGCATACGTATGGCCCGGCGACTCTAAGGGCGACGTGACCATGGGGGCAGAGTACGAGACTCGGGAGATCCCTGCTGACCTGCAGGCTAAGGCTGAAGAGTACCGCGCAGAGCTGATCGAGGCTGTTGCCGAGTCCAGCGAGGAACTTATGGAGAAGTACCTCGAAGGTGAAGAACTCACGATTGATGAGCTCAAGGCTGGTATTCGCCAGCTGACCATCAACGGCGAGGCATTCCCCGTGCTCTGCGGTTCCGCATTCAAGAACCGTGGTGTTCAGCCCATGCTGGATGCTGTGATCGACTACCTGCCTTCCCCGCTGGATGTTCCCGACGTTGAGGGATCCAACCCCGCCGATGAGGAAGAGAAACTGTCTCGTAAGGCTTCCGTTGATGAGCCTTTCGCGGCCCTGGCTTTCAAGGTTGCAGCTCACCCGTTCTATGGTCAGCTCACCTATACCCGCGTGTACTCTGGGCACGCGGCTCAGGGTCAGCAGGTTCTTAACTCGACTAAGGGTAAGAAGGAACGTCTCGGTAAGCTCTTCCAGATGCACTCCAACAAGGAGAACCCGGTTGAGGAAATTACCGCAGGTCACATTTATGCGGCGATCGGTCTGAAGGATACGACTACCGGTGATACTCTGTGCGATCCTGCAAACCCGATCGTGCTTGAGTCGATGACCTTCCCCGCTCCCGTGATCTTCGTGGCAATTGAGCCTAAGACCAAGGGCGACCAGGAGAAGATGTCGACCGCAATTCAGAAGCTCTCCGCTGAGGATCCCACCTTCACCGTGTCGCTGAACGAAGAGACCGGTCAGACCGAGATCGGCGGTATGGGTGAGCTTCACTTGGACATCATTGTTGACCGTATGAAGCGTGAGTTCAAGGTTGAGGCTAACGTTGGTAAGCCTCAGGTTGCATACCGCGAGACTATCAAGAAGACCGTTGAGAAGGTCGACTACACCCACAAGAAGCAGACCGGTGGTTCCGGTCAGTTCGCGAAGGTGCAGGTTTCCTTCGAGCCGCTGCCTCTGGATGGCGAGGAACTGTATGAGTTTGAGGATAAGGTGACCGGTGGTCGCGTGCCTCGCGAGTACATTCCTTCTGTCGACGCTGGTATTCAGGACGCTATGAAGTTTGGTGTTCTGGCCGGTTATCCGATGGTCGGCGTGAAAGCAACCCTGATCGACGGTGCCTACCACGATGTCGATTCCTCTGAAATGGCGTTCAAGATCGCTGGTTCTATGGTCTTCAAGGAAGGCGCTAAGCGCGCTAACCCTGTCCTGCTGGAACCGCTGATGGACGTTGAGGTGCGTACCCCCGAGGAGTACATGGGCGACGTTATTGGCGACCTGAACTCTCGTCGTGGTCACGTGCGTTCCATGGAGGATGCATCCGGCGTCAAGATCGTCAAGGCTCTCGTACCGTTGACCGAGATGTTCGGCTACATTGGCGACCTGCGTGGTAAGACCCAGGGTCGTGCAGTGTTCTCGATGGCATTCGACAGCTACGGCGAGGTTCCCAAGAACGTCGCTGACGAGATCATTCAGAAGAGCCGCGGCGAGTAATTTCCCGTCTCTTCTCTGAGGGTCGCGGGTTGAGATGCCCGTGACCCCTCACTAAAATTTTTAAATAAAAATCCACCATTGAAGGCATGGACAGTTTCATCTCTGCCGCGTAATCCGCTATTCTAGACGCTAGACCGTTTTTTGCGGGTTGCGCCGGAGCGAAGATCCGGGTGCATGTTTTCAATACGTTCTAGGAGGAACACTCTTGGCTAAGGCTAAGTTCGAGCGCTCCAAGCCTCACGTTAACGTCGGTACCATTGGTCACGTTGACCACGGTAAGACCACCCTGACCGCTGCTATCTCCAAGGTTCTGGCTGACAAGTACCCGGACCTGAACGAACAGCGCGACTTCGGTATGATCGACAGCGCTCCTGAGGAGCGCCAGCGCGGTATTACCATTAACATCGCTCACATTGAGTACCAGACTGAGAAGCGTCACTACGCACACGTTGACGCTCCCGGTCACGCTGACTACGTCAAGAACATGATTACCGGTGCTGCACAGATGGACGGCGCAATCCTCGTGGTTGCTGCTACCGACGGTCCCATGGCGCAGACCCGTGAGCACGTGCTGCTCGCTCGCCAGGTTGGCGTTCCCACCCTGCTGGTGGCACTGAACAAGGCTGACATGGTTGATGACGAAGAGCTTCTCGACCTCGTCGAGATGGAGGTTCGTGACCTCCTCTCCTCGCAGGAGTTCGACGGTGATGACGCTCCCGTGATCCGCGTGTCTGCTCTGAAGGCTCTCGAAGGTGACCCCGAGTGGGTTGCTAAGGTCGAGGAGCTTATGGAAGCAGTTGACACCTACATTCCGGATCCGGTTCGTGAGACCGACAAGCCCTTCCTTATGCCCATTGAGGACGTCTTCACCATTACCGGTCGCGGTACCGTTGTGACCGGTCGTGCAGAGCGCGGTACCCTGAAGATCAACTCTGAGGTTGAGATCGTTGGTATCCGCCCCATCCAGAAGACCACCGTGACCGGTATCGAGATGTTCCACAAGCAGCTCGACGAAGCATGGGCAGGCGAGAACTGTGGTCTGCTTCTGCGTGGTCTCAAGCGTGACGATGTTGAGCGTGGTCAGGTTGTTGTGGAGCCGGGTTCCATCACCCCCCACACCGAGTTCGAGGCAAACGTCTACATCCTCTCCAAGGATGAGGGCGGCCGTCACAACCCGTTCTACTCGAACTACCGTCCTCAGTTCTACTTCCGTACCACTGACGTGACCGGTGTTATTAAGCTGCCCGAGGGCACCGAGATGGTTATGCCCGGTGACAACACCGAGATGACCGTTGAGCTGATCCAGCCCATCGCTATGGAAGAGGGCCTCGGCTTCGCTATCCGTGAGGGTGGCCGCACCGTTGGTTCGGGCCGCGTTACCAAGATCATCAAGTAATTGCCGTAGCAACGACAATTCGCTGATGATGCGTTGAACAGTTTGATCTTTCAACGCTAGCGATTTTAGAAGTCCCCCTGCATCATTGAATGCAGGGGGACTTCTACGTTTAACACTCCGCAGTCCTGGAGAGAGGGTGCTTCTATGAGCGATAGTTTATGTTTGGCATCTAACCCCAGTGGCAGTACACCCCCTGACCATAAGCACGGCTGGGGAGGGCGTGCCAGGGTGGATTGGGCACCTTCTTTTAGCGTGTCCTGCTTGGGCAGGCTTTTCTAGAACACGCTAAAAGGCAACGGGGTAAATAGTCCGGGATTGCATTACTTCACTTTACCCGTGCCTCCCTTATCCTCTCCATAAAAAGAGTCTTGATAGTGAATGAAGCAAAGTTTCCAATGCTTTGTTCACCATCACGGCTCTTTTGTAGGAGCTAGAACATCAGGAATATTCTAGGCTTGACTATTTCCGTTCGGATTGTTGTGCTGTTGTGAATATCCAGGATACTGTGCCTGACTATTGGGCTGGTTATAGCCTTGGTAAGGTTGCTGCCCTGCCCATGGAGCCTGTCCGTAAGGTGCGGATGCGCCATTCGGAGGAACGAATCCGGCAGGCGCGCCCTGATACGGGTTCTGCGGAAGAATGGGAGCCTGCTTATCCGCTGAAGGCCCCTGATCGCGAGCCAGCAAACGCCATACAACACCAGCAATGAGAAGTACCGAGATAATCATAAGCGTGAGCGGGTTGAGCCCGTTAAGTAGAAGCGCAAGATCTACCGTAACAAGAGCCGCGCTGACAAATACCCAGATACGGTCAAGAACAACGCTGACGAGTGCAGTCAGGAGAATGCCCAAGAGCATGATGACCGCACCTTGCTGAAGGTAACCAGTGCCCCATGCCATGATGGTGAGGAGCCCCTGTAATCCTATAGCCGTGTAGAGCAACGCCGCAGAGATACCCTGCTGAGCGGGGCGTTTCTCGATGAGGTTTCGGAGTATCTTAGAAGCCACGACAGCAAGCAGAATGAGGATCGCAGCTTCCAAAAGGCTCTGGAAGAACCCTGTCACCGAGAAATCCAGAAGAATTCGTGTAGTAAATGCCACCGGCGCGGCAACGATGGCTGTTGGCAGCATGCGCTTAGTGCTGACGGAAGCAAAGCTCAAAGCTGTAAGACCCCACAGCAGAGCGCTCTGTACCATATCTTCGGAAGCAATCGAAGCAAAAGTCCAGAAGGCGATAGCTATGATCGCCGGAACCATCAAAAAGGTGTTGTGCGGGCCGTAGAATCGGGTGCTGTCATTGCGCTGAGAAACCAAATAGTTTTTCGAGGATCGGGTAGGCCCGTGGAGCGGAAGTTGAATAACCTTTGCTGAGTTCTCCAACTGCACGTTGAGAGGCTGAAGCGAATCATACTTGCCGGGGATCTCGCGCTTCAGCAGGGTTGTTAGACCGTAGAGGACCGCACCGCATAGGGTAGCGGCAAGACCCTGGTAGATAACATATTCAGAGAACCGTGCATGATTGAGGTTCAGCATATGATTGGTAACGGTATAACCTGTCAAAAGCAACGCGATAGAGGCGCATACTCGGAGCATAGCCAGGTTTGCTGCTTCCCCGAGCCCCCACAGCACTAGAACAGCAAGGGGGCAGAAGATGGCGGTGAACAGAGCGTTGTCTGAGTACACAAAGGGAGCAATGAAACCGGGCAGGCACGCTGTGTAGAAGATAATGTAAAACACAGTTCGTTCGCGTGGCTGGCGGCGAGTCATGTACAGAATTCCACTCAGCAGACCTTGAATAAGGAGCAGCCCAGAGGCAGTGAGGAACACCTGATCAGAGGCAATGCTATTGGAAGCCCACAGCACAATGACTGACCACAACATCGGGAACCTAGACGTCATAAACATAATATGACGTTCCGAGGTTTCTTGAGGAATAATGTAAGACATTCCAAACATATAGATGCTGGTCAGAACCAGAACCCCGACTGCCCACCAGTCCCCAGTGGGGAAGAGGTAGTTCATCGATGTTGCTGCAACGCCTAAACCGCATAACGTGAGATAGATGCAGATGAGAGGCACAATCTTTTGATCTTTATACGCGCTCGATGCTCGGAGCGTCAAGAAGCCAAGAGCCAGAACCGCGAGAAGAGCGACAACATAGAGCGAGGTATCAAGGGGTGGGTCAACAACCTCGCGGGGAGTCCACGTGAAGATCGAACGCAGCAGAAAGAATACAACTGCCATGACAAGGTACACCAGAATTTCCCGGAAGGCTGTCAGAGAACGTTTCTGGGGTAGCATCTCGTAACGGAGCGCGGCGAACAACCCAAGAGCGGTAATGGTGAGAGCACCTGCTAGGAGGATACCTCGTACGCCCCATCCGAGCTGAAGCGTAAAGAGCAGGTGCATGGTACCTAGGAAGAGGAATATCTTCGTTGTACTCGATACAAGGAGCTGAGGCAGCTGAAGCTTGCGGGCGGTAAGCATGAGAATGCCCGCTGTTACGAAGTACAGGTAGAAAGCGGATTCGTGCTGGCCTAGCAACATTAGGCTTAACCCACTGCTTATTCCAGTGATCAGGTATACGTACTCCTGAGCAAGAAGATATTTGCGGTAGGCAACAATAATACCCACGCAAAGCACAGCAAATACCCATGCACGCGGAAAGGTAACACCGTCTAGATGTACAAGCAGCATAAATTCTAGCCCAGTTGGGAAAGAATTTATATTGGTCAGAAGTACATGTGGCATTTCGATAAAAGTGACGAATGCAGCAAAAATAATGCTTATATAGGTATCAATCCGAACATCCCAGCGCATGATGGGATGCTTAGGTAGATTCGCTTTCATTTCACGCTGCATAAGGGGGTACCCTCCCAAGACTGCGAGAAGGTGCAGCGCATATAGGCCCATGAGGACAACTATGACGGTAATGGGCCTCTCTAAGCCCCAGCCGAAACTGATCAGGGCGATGAACGGGTAGAGGCGAGCCTGAACGTAGTAGTCAAGCTTGTGTTCCAGAGCGGTAAAGACGAAAGCGTGAGCCGACATAACGGAGAAGACTATGCCCATATCAGAGCTGCTCATCTGCGGTATAAAGAAGAGCACAACGACCGCTGTGACGGGAACGAAAATACGGGAGGATTCTAAAAGACCCTCACGCAAACCGGTAGGTACAAGGCGCGAATTCAGGCGTATGAGCAGGCCCAGGATAATGGCGAGTACCGTGAGCGCGACGAAGTACCACACAAAGGGGAGAGCGGCTACGTTCGTGGCGGCAAGCGCATCCGAGACGAAGAAAGAAATAAGAACATAAGCCATCACCCTGTTGCGCATAAAAGAGCAGGCCAGAATAATCGCAGCTGTGCCAACGAGTGAGACCAGCAGCCAGATGAGGCTTCCGTCATTCCAAAGTCCCAGAACATAGGTTGCGATACCGGTAAGGGGTAAAAGTGCTAAACCTGTGGCGGTGAATGAGTAGGATGCGATGCGCAAACGTACCACGGTTTTGTAGGTAATAAGACCTGCGCTGTAGAAAAGTAAACTACCTAATCCTAGGCCAGCTACACGAAGAATAACGCTGGTCCTATCCTGCGAGGTGATCGAAGTGATGAACAGCGCCGCAGAACCGATGAGGAGCAATGAGCCCAAGTAAAGCAAGACATTGAGGAAAAGATCTTCGGCACGGCGGCGTGTCAAAGAACGGGTGGTCTGCTGGGGAGCCTGCATCGTTGCCTGTGATGGATCAGAATACCACGTTGTTTGTGGGTTTTGGCCCTGCCAAGGCATCTGTGCCTGAGGGTATGAATACCCGGCTGGTGTCTGAGGAGACTGCCCTGAACCCTGTGGCTGAGTGCCGGAGGGGAATTCGTGGTTGGGGGTAGACATGATATTTACTCCTTTAATGATTTACCTATTTTCACCATAGACGAATGCGGAGCATAGATTCTTTGATTTGATGCTTTATTCGGCATAGAGGTTTCTGGAAAAAGAATGAGAGAATCCTGAGTGTGAAATAACCGCATTTTAAGGATCAATTCTGGTTTTCGAGATTTCCTCTTGATAAATTCTCTGGACACTCAAACGATATGAAAAAATAAAATAATGAACCTCAGCATGAGAGTCAGGCAGGACTGCGAAGCAAAGGCATGTATCCTTGCCAGTAATTGTGTTTTTAACAACAACCTTTGAATCTGCTTGCGTGAGATGGTGAGTTTTGAGAGAATGGACGACGTTGTAAAAGCGTTTATCTGTTCTAGATAAGCCCACATATGACCCGGTCCGAGGAATGAAGGGACGAGTCTGTCTTACGGCAGGCGACACGCCCGAGTTCGGGGGTCGGTGCCCATGCGGGGTGAGGAACCCGGTTTCACCGGATTCAGTCCGTGGTGGGCGGCGCACGTGATGAATATATCGCGTTCCTTAAGCGCCATGATAAGGGGCACAAGCTCCGATACAGGGAATACATCAAGAAAGAGAGTCCGACAGATGGCGGGACAGAAAATCCGCATCCGTCTGAAGTCCTATGATCACGAGGTCATTGATTCTTCGGCACGGAAAATCGTCGAAACGGTAAAGGGTGCAGGCGCAACTGTGGTTGGCCCCGTGCCGTTGCCGACCGAGAAGAACGTATACTGCGTTATTCGTTCTCCCCATAAGTACAAGGACAGCCGCGAGCACTTCGAGATGCGTACGCACAAGCGTCTGATCGACGTTGTTGATCCGACCCCTAAGGCTGTTGATGCCCTCATGCGTCTTGACCTGCCGGCAGACGTGAACATCGAGATCAAGCTGTAGAGGATCGCATCTCATGACTAACAAATTCGAGCGCCAGGTGAAGGGTCTGCTGGGTACTAAACTTGGCATGACTCAGGTCTGGGACGAGGACGGCAAAGTTGTGCCGGTGACCGTCGTCAAGGCCGATTCTAACGTTATTACTCAGATCCGTAACCAGGAAACTGACGGCTACCACGCTGTGCAGATCGGTTTCGGTTCCATCGATTCTCGCAAGGTTACCAAGCCTCTGGCTGGTCACTTCGAGAAGGCCGGTGTTACTCCCCGTCGTCACCTCGTCGAACTGCGCACCGCAGACGCTGCTGAGTATTCCCTCGGTCAGGAATTGACCGTTGAGATGTTCGAGCCCGGTCAGAAGGTAGACGTCGTTGGCAAGACCAAGGGTAAGGGTTTCGCAGGTGTTATGAAGCGTCACGGCTTCAAGGGTGTTGGCGCATCGCACGGTCAGCACAAGAACCACCGTAAGCCCGGTTCCATTGGTGGTGCATCCTATCCCGCACGCGTGTTCAAGGGTATGCGCATGGCTGGCCGTATGGGCGCAGCTCGTCACACCACTTTGAACCTGACTATCCAGGGTGTGGACGCAGAGAACAATGTCCTGCTGATCAAGGGTGCAATCCCCGGTCCTAAGGGCGGCGTTGTTCTGGTTCGTACCGCTGTGAAGGGAGCCTAGTACATCATGGCTGTCAAAACCCTTAAGGTAGATCTGCCCGCAGAGATTTTCGACGCGCAGGCATCCGTACCCCTGCTGCACCAGGTTGTCGTTGCACAGCTTGCTGCCGCACGTCAGGGTACACATAAGACCAAGAACCGTGGTGAAGTTTCCGGTGCAGGTCGCAAGCCCTTCAAGCAGAAGGGTACCGGTAATGCACGTCAGGGCTCCATCCGCGCTCCGCATATGACCGGTGGTGGCGTGGTGCACGGTCCGACCCCGCGTAACTACGCACAGCGCACCCCCAAGAAGATGATCGCCGCAGCACTGCGTGGCGCTCTCTCTGACCGCGCTCGTCACGACCGCATCCACGTGGTGGAGAACTTCATCTCTGGTGAGACTCCCTCGACTAAGGCTGCTAAGGCTGCATTCGCAGAGCTTACCGATCGCAAGAATGTTCTGTTCGTTATCGATCGTGCAGAGGATGTGCTGGCACTGTCCGCACGTAACCTGCAGAAAGTTCACGTGCTCTACGCAGATCAGCTCAACACCTACGATGTGCTGGTTTCGGATGATGTAGTCTTCACCAAGGCGGCATACGACGCATTCGTAGCTGCTAATCAGAAGAAGGAGGGCGCTAAGTAATGAGCGTTTCCACCAAGTCTGTGTACGACGTAATTATCGCTCCTGTTGTTTCTGAAAAGAGCTATGGACAGATCGACGAAGACAAATACACTTTCGAGGTCGCTCCGGACTCAAACAAGCTTGAAATCAAGCAGGCTATCGAAACAATCTGGGACGTCAAGGTTGCTTCCATCAATACTATGAACCGTAAGGGAAAGCGGAAGCGCACCCGTTTCGGTTGGGGCTCTCGTAAGGACACCAAACGTGCCATCGTGACCCTCAAGGAAGGCCGTATCGACATCTTCGGCGGTCCGCAGGCATAAGGCTCGCGGAGACCACTTTAACGAAGGAAAGAAATATCTCACATGGGTATTCGTAAGTATAAGCCGACGACCCCGGGTCGCCGCGGTTCGAGCGTTGCTGATTTCGTTGAAATCACCCGCTCCACCCCGGAAAAGTCCCTGCTTCGTCCGCTTCACAAGACCGGCGGCCGTAACAACACCGGTCGTATCACCACTCGTCATAAGGGTGGCGGACACAAGCGTCAGTACCGTCTGATCGACTTCCGCCGTCACGATAAAGACGGGGTGAATGCACGCGTTGCGCACATCGAGTACGATCCAAACCGTACCGCACGCATCGCACTTCTGCACTACTTCGATGGTTCTAAGCGCTACATTATCGCTCCGAACAGGCTCTCTCAGGGCGACATCGTCGAGTCTGGCCCTTCAGCCGACATCAAGCCCGGCAACAACCTGCCCCTGCGTAACATCCCCGTAGGTACCGTGCTCCACTGTGTTGAGCTCCGTCCCGGTGGTGGCGCAAAGCTGGCACGTTCCGCTGGTGCTTCGGTTCAGCTGGTTGCTAAGGAAGGCAAGTACGGTCAGCTCCGTCTGCCCTCCGGCGAAATCCGTAACGTGGATGTTCGCTGCCGTGCAACCGTGGGCGAGGTTGGCAACGCAGAGCAGTCCAACATCAACTGGGGTAAGGCAGGCCGCAACCGCTGGAAGGGCATCCGTCCGACCGTTCGCGGTGTGGTTATGAACCCGGTTGACCACCCGCATGGTGGTGGTGAGGGTAAGACCTCCGGTGGTCGTCACCCGGTTAACCCCAACGGTAAGCCCGAGGGCCGCACTCGTCGTCCCAATAAGGAAAGCGACAAGCTCATCGTTCGTCGCCGTCGTACTGGCAAGAAGCGCTAAGGAGCCTGACACATGCCTCGTAGTTTGAAGAAGGGCCCTTTCGTTGATCAGCACCTCTACCTGAAGGTAGCGGCTCAGAACGAGAAGGGCACCAAGAATGTTATTAAGACTTGGTCCCGTCGCTCGATGATTATTCCCGATATGCTCGGGCACACCATCGCAGTGTACGACGGACGCAAGCACGTACCGGTATTCATTACCGAGTCGATGGTTGGGCACAAGCTCGGCGAGTTTGCACCCACCCGCACTTTCCGCAGCCATGTGAAGGACGACCGTAAGGGTAAGCGTCGCTAATCGGATAATCCGATCAGTTACGTTTCCTTTTCGGCATAAGACGAAAGAGAGATAGGCAATGGAAGCCAAGGCATCAGCGCGTTTTGTTCGCGTTACGCCTATGAAGGCCCGCCGTGTCGTCAACCTGATCCGTGGTAAGCAAGCGGAAGAGGCTCTGGCGATTCTGAAATTCGCACCCCAGGGTGCTTCAGAACCGGTATATAAAATCGTTGCTTCGGCAGTAGCAAACGCTCGCCAGAAGGCGACCCAGGAAGGTCTGCCGTTCCGCGAGGAAGAGCTGTTCATCAGCGAAGCATTCGTGAATGAAGGTCCGACCATGAAGCGCATTCAGCCCCGCGCGCAGGGTCGTGCATCCCGTATCAATAAGCGCACCAGCCACATCACCGTGGTAGTTGCTACCCCGGAGAAGGAGGAGGACCGCTAAATGGGTCAGAAAATTCACCCGAACGGTTTCCGACTGGGCATTACCACCGAGCACGTCTCCAAGTGGTTCGCTGATTCCAACAAGCCCGGCGAGCGTTACGCAGACTTCGTTCGCGAAGATGTGAAGATCCGCGAGCTTTTGGCAAAGAACCTGGATCGTGCGGGCGTTGCAAAGGTTGAGATTGAGCGTACCCGTGACCGTGTGCGTGTGGATATCCACACCGCGCGTCCCGGTATCGTCATCGGCCGCCGTGGCGCTGAAGCAGACCGCATCCGTGGCGAGCTTGAGAAACTGACCGGCAAGCAGATTCAGCTGAACATTCTTGAGGTTTCTAACCCCGATCTGTCAGCTCAGCTGGTTGCTCAGAGCATTGCAGAACAGCTTGCAGCGCGTGTTGCATTCCGCCGTGCTATGAAGAAGGCAATCCAGTCCGCACAGCGTGCAGGGGCAAAGGGTATTCGTATCCAGTGCTCCGGTCGCTTGGGCGGTGCTGAAATGTCCCGTTCCGAGTTCTATCGTGAAGGTCGTGTGCCCCTGCACACCCTGCGTGCGAACATCGATTACGGTTTCTTCGAAGCCAAGACTACCTTCGGTCGTATTGGTGTGAAGGTCTGGATCTACAAGGGCGACTTGACCGACAAGGAACTGGCAGCTCAGCAGGCAGCTAACAACCGTCGCGGCAACCGCCGTGATGGTGATCGCCGCCGCTCCGGTGGCCGTGGTCCCCGTCGTGAACGCCGCAACGAGAATGCTTCGGCAAACACCGAAGCCAAGACTGCAGAGAACGGTGAGGCATAAATGCTTATTCCCCGTCGAGTAAAGTTCCGTAAGCAGCACCACCCCAAGCGTCATGGTCTTGCAAAGGGCGGCACCGAGGTTAGCTTCGGTGAATGGGGCATTCAGGCTCTTTCGCCCGCATATGTGACCAACCGTCAGATTGAGGCTGCACGTATTGCAATGACCCGTCACATCAAGCGTGGCGGTAAGGTCTGGATTAACATTTACCCGGACCGTCCGTTGACCAAGAAGCCTGCCGAAACTCGTATGGGTTCTGGTAAGGGTTCACCCGAGTGGTGGGTTGCTAATGTTAAGCCCGGTCGAGTCATGTTTGAGATCGCCGGTGTATCCGAAGAGGTGGCTCGCGAGGCACTGCGCCTGGCAATCCACAAACTCCCGATGAAGGCACGTGTTGTGCGTCGCGAAGGTGGTGAATAAGCGAGATGGCAGTTGGATCCAAGGATCTGAGCATCGATAAGCTCGCAGAGCTCTCCAACGAAGAGCTGGCTGCAAAGCTGAGCGAATCGAAGAAGGAACTCTTCAACATCCGTTTCCAGGAAGTCACCGGTCAGGCTAACGCTGGTCGTCGCCGCACCATCAAGCGTGATATCGCACGTATCTACACCGTGCTGCGTGAGCGCGAGCTCGGTATTCGTCCCGCAACCGAAGGTGAGTCCAAGTGAGTGAAGTAAAGAACGAAGAGCGCGGCTACCGTAAGTCCCGCCGCGGCTACGTTGTCTCCGACAAGATGGACAAGACCGTTGTCGTCGAGGTCGAGGATCGCGTGAAGCACGCACTCTACGGTAAGGTTATGCGCCGTAGTTCCAAGATCAAGGCACACGACGAGCAGAATGTCTGCGGTGTTGGTGACTATGTTCTGTTGGCAGAGACCCGTCCGCTATCCGCTACCAAGCGTTGGCGTGTCGTGGAGATCCTAGAGAAAGCTAAGTAAGCGCCTAGGACTCTGCTTGAGCACTATACGAGGTAGGGCCTCTTCCCCATAATTCCGTGGGGGAGAGGCCCTACCTCTATGTTCTATACGTCTCTTATATGAAAGATGTACAGATGATGAAACGAAATATGTTCACAGTACTTTATGAAAACTTTACTTTTTGAATATGGTTGAAAATCCGCTCTAGTATTGCTTACTATCGAAGGTACGCTTACTAAGTAAAACCTATATTTGACGTGGTTTCGCTGATTAGTGAGCCTCTAGGGCGTTATGCCCTCCGACACACTGCATACTGAGGAACACAGACATGACTCCTTCATCTAATCACGGCGTATCTCGACCCACGCAGAGAGCACTAGCGTCTGCTGGAACCGTATCGCTTGTGGTGGCATCGTTAAGCGCGATACCTGCATCGTTTGCTAATGAGCAACAGCCCGCTCCCCACGACAACAGTTCTGGTTGTCGTAATATTGCGATCACCGCTGATCGATACCAGGGGCTTCCGGGCGAATATCAGCTGGCATATTCCGACTACACCCGGAACCTTTATACAACATTCTCAAATGGACGTCCGCCCGTTTACACCGGTGGTGTTGGAGTGTGGACAACCTACGGCGAAATCCCAACCCTCGATGAAGTTATGCTGCCGGGAACCGTAGATTTTGTACCTAGCGGGCAGACCGAAGCGACAAGTAAGCAACTTGCTTCTCCTGACGGTATTGCGATTGATGATGCACACGGTACCATCTGGGTAACCCAGACTCGTACCAACTCGGTAACCGTGTACGATCTGTACACCAAGAAGGAACTGTGGACCAGCTACGATGCGCAGAATCCGGAAAACGGGTCTGTATCGCGTCCTCGTGAGGTTAAGGTTGATGCGAAGTCAGGGAAAGCATTCGTATCTGGTTCTGGCGGCGTTACTGTGTTTGACCTGAAGAGCCACCGGGTTATTCAGAAAATCAACTTTACGAGCTCCGACGGCTCTGCTGATACGGGTATGAATATGGAGCTGGATTCCGAAGGCGGTCGCCTCTACGTACCTTCGCTGAATTCGGGAACGTTGAAGGTTATTAATACCGAAACTCTCGCCGTCGAGCAGACTATCGAGCTGCATAAAGAAGTGGCGGACGCGCAGCTGCGTCCCTCCGACGTAACGATTGATAAGTCCTTGGGCGAAATCTATGTTTCGTCCCAGGGCGATATGGACCGCGAGACGAAAGTTTCTAAGGGGAACTCTGGTATCACGGTTTACGACTTAAAGACGGGCGAGTACAAGAAGAGCATTGATTTCGGGAAACAGACGCTGGCGATTACTGCCGACGAAGAGCATGACGTGGTTTATGCTACCGATTTTGCTACCGGAAAGATCGGCGTTATTGATGGCCGTACCGGCTCCATCACGCATGAGGTGAGCACGGGTGCAGAAGGCGGAGCTAACGACGTTCTCGTAACCCCCGAAGGCGAAGTCTACGCGGTTGTCAGAGACAAGTTTGCTGATAACGTGACGACGGGGTACACGCTGGATCCCACCACCGGTAAATTTAAAGAGGCGGCAAGCACTGAACCCAAGGGTGAGAACGGTGCAGATACTCCGATCACGGTAAATTCCCTTGTCAAGATTACTCCGACGTTTACTGCTGTTCCAAACATTCCTCAGTGCGATCCCGTGCAGACTCAGCAGGTTGTCGCCACGACTTCAACAGCAGGTGCTGTATATCCTAGGGGCACCAGCACTGCTCCCTCACAAACCTCTAATGGCGATACCCCCGTTTTCTCGGATGTTCCTGAAGGTTCTCCCTTTTACGCCGATATTCAGTGGTTGGCGCATCAGCGGCTTTCTTTTGGGTGGGCTGATGGTACCTATCACCCCCAGCAGCCGGTAGATCGTGGGGCTATGGCAGCATATTTTTACCGCATGGCGGGCTCTCCTGAGGTAGCACTTCCTGAGACCTCACCTTTTAAAGATGTCGATTCGTCACATCCTTTCTATAAAGAGATTGTGTGGATGTCTCAACAGGGCATTACAACCGGATATGAGGATGGATCCTACCGTCCCAATGCATCGGTAAATCGTGGAGCGATGGCGGCTTTCTTCTTCCGTTATGCGAAGGTGACAAACTATGAGGCACCGCAGACTCCTCAGTTCAAGGATGTCGATCGCAATAATCCGTTCTACCGCGAGATTTCCTGGTTTAAAGACCAGCACATCACGACTGGCTGGGGTGACGGCACTTTCCGTCCGAACGAGCCTATCCAGCGTGCTGCGATGGCAGCTTTCATCCACCGATTCGCCGTCAAATAAATAAGAGGCGACACAAGCGAATACGTGGTTACTGAGGCGGTGCTTACCCCATGGTCGTGGGGTGGGCGCCGTCTTGTTACTGTTATTTGGAGTACTTGAGATGGATTCATTGCTTAAGTGAATGTGGGCATGAGAAAACCATGATCTTGAGTGAGTACCGCTGCTATTTTGCCTAAATAGTAGAGAATAACGCCGCGACCTTCGACGGTGGCGGCGTTATTTGACAGTTAAAAGCGGTTCGGCTCCTGCAGACGGACTAGCAAGGAATATGGGACCCAAGAAATCTGTCTGATAAGAGCCGAACCTGTAAAATGACGCAAGCGTCTTAACCATTATGATGCAAACTGTTAGATTTTGCATCATGTTCGCGAGTAAAAGAGAAAAAATCTTGTTAATTCATGAAGTTATCTACCTTTATATCCGTAATGTGTCTAATATGCAGGTACACGAGTCTTAAGCGTCATGAGCCAGTTTCATTCAGGAAGTACAGAGCTGCGGGTGTTTTATAGATTATGTTGCGTTATGGTGCTGGTAGGAACTTACCTAAGGGGAACCTGAAGGGTCTGACAGTGATACTCCTGATGCGACGGTTTCGGTAACCCGCAAGATGGTGCCATCCAGCGGATACCCCCGCACTGTCTTCTAATAATCTGAGAATGTGTGCATTGAAGCCCGGTATGATGCGCTATGCCTCACGATAAATCCTTTGAAATATCAGGAAAATTCCGGTAAAGTTTTAAGACTGTGTGGCTATACCCAGATATAGTCTCATAACCACGGGTTTCTCGTGCCAGTGCATAATGCCGCTATAACGGGTGGATACGCCCGCTTACGCGGGTCCAAATGCTCCTGGCATGGGTTACCCCAGGCGTTTCCGCTAACCCGTGCATCCTTATGATGCTGTGGGCCCGGGGCGTCAATCAATCCCGTAAAAATGTTCCGCAAGGCTGGCTCGCGCCTGAAGGCGAGTCGGAACCGGCGAGACGACAGGAGAAATATGATTCAGCAGGAGTCGCGACTGAAGGTCGCCGATAACACTGGTGCGAAGGAAATCCTGACCATCCGTGTGCTTGGTGGTTCCTCGCGTCGCTACGCAGGCATCGGCGATATTATCGTCGCAACCGTCAAGGATGCAATTCCTGGCGGCACTGTTAAAAAGGGTGACGTTGTGAAAGCAGTCGTCGTCCGTACCAAGAAGGCAACCCGTCGCGCAGACGGATCCTACATCAAGTTCGACGAGAACTCAGCAGTTATTCTGAAGAACACTGATGGTGATCCCCGTGGTACCCGTATCTTTGGTCCCGTTGGTCGTGAACTTCGCGATAAGAAGTTCATGAAGATTGTTTCGCTGGCTCCGGAGGTGCTCTAACTTATGGCTAAGATCAAGTCCGGCGACCTGGTTCAGGTTATTTCCGGTGCAGACAAGGGTAAGCAGGGCAAAGTTCTGAAGGTTATCCCCAAGGAAAACCGCGTGATTGTTGAGGGCGTTAAGGTCGTCACCAAGCACACCAAGGCAAACCCCGTAACCGGCGCAGCAGGCGGTATTCAGAAGGTGGAGGCACCGATTCACGTTTCGAACGTGGCAATCGTTGATCCTGAGACCGAGAAGCCGACCCGTGTTGGTTTCCGCGAAGAGACTGTAGAGCGTAATGGCAAGCAGCGTACCGTTCGCGTGCGCGTTGCTAAGCGTTCGGGGAAGGATATCTAATGAGCGAGACCAAGATTACCCCCCGCTTTAAGACCAAGTACGCTGAGGTTGTCGTTCCCGCGCTGCAGGAAGAGTTCAAATACCAGAACGTCATGCAGACCCCGAAGTTCGTTAAGGTCGTCGTAAATATGGGTGTTGGCGAGGCAGCTCGCGATGCAAAGCTCATGGACGGCGCTATCCGCGATCTCACCGCTATTACCGGTCAGAAGCCGGTTGTAACCCGTGCCAAGAAATCCATCGCACAGTTCAAACTGCGTGAAGGCATGCCAATCGGCGCACACGTTACCCTGCGTGGCGACCGCATGTGGGAGTTCCTGGACCGCCTGGTTACCCTGGCTTTGCCCCGTATCCGCGATTTCCGCGGTCTTTCCGATCGCCAGTTCGACGGTAACGGCAACTACACCTTCGGCCTCACCGAGCAGTCCATGTTCCACGAAATCGATCAGGATTCGATCGACCGCGTGCGTGGTATGGATATTACCGTGGTGACCAGCGCCAAGACCGACGATGAAGGCCGTGCCATGCTGAAGGCACTGGGCTTCCCGTTCAAGACCAACTAACGACTACGTTGCAGGTCCAGAGTCTGTTACCGCAGATTAGGGAAACCACAACGAGGAAGGGCTACAGCCCAAAATGACTATGACTGATCCGGTCGCAGATATGCTGACCCGTTTGCGCAACGCAAACTCCGCATACCACGACACCGTATCTATGCCCTACTCGAAGCTCAAGGCTCGCATCGCCGAGATCCTGAAGGCTGAGGGCTACATTGCCGATGTTAAGGAAGAGGAAGCAAAGGTTGGCAAGACCCTGACCCTCGTTCTTAAGTACGGTCCGTCCCGCGAGCGTTCCATCGCTGGCGTGCGTCGTATTTCCAAGCCGGGCCTGCGTACCTACGCAAAGTCCACGAACCTGCCTCGGGTTCTGGGTGGTCTCGGTACCGCTATTCTGTCCACCTCCTCGGGCCTGCTCACTGATAAGCAGGCTGCGAAGAAGGGTGTGGGCGGCGAAGTTCTCGCCTACATCTGGTAGTCGGTTAGAAGAGAAAGGAAGAGAAGAATGTCACGTATTGGACGTCTCCCCATCTCGGTTCCAGCCGGCGTTGAGGTAAAGGTCGATGGCAACCTGGTGACCGTTAAAGGTTCCAAGGGTGAGCTGAGCCACCAGGTGGCTTCCCCCATTACTGTTGCTCTAAACGACAATGAAATCGCGGTATCGCGCCCGAACGACGAGCGTGTTTCTCGCTCTCTGCATGGTCTGACTCGTACCCTGATTCAGAACATGATTATCGGTGTGACCAACGGCTACGAGAAGAAGCTGGAAATTGTTGGTACCGGTTACCGTGTGACCGCGAAGGGTAACGACCTGGAATTCGCTCTAGGTTACTCCCACCCGATTAGCGTCTCTGCACCCGAAGGTGTTTCCTTCGCCGTGGAAGGCGCTAACAAGCTGACCATTTCGGGTATCGATAAGCAGCTCGTCGGTCAGGTTGCAGCAAACATTCGTGGTCTGCGTAAGCCCGATCCCTATAAGGGCAAGGGTGTTCGCTACGCAGGTGAGCACATCCGCCGCAAGGTCGGAAAGGCTGGTAAGTAAACATGGCTATCAAGTCGAAGGCATCGCAGCGTGCACGCCGTCACGCTCGCATCCGCAAGTATGTTTCGGGTACCGCTGCGCGTCCGCGCCTGTGCGTCACCCGTTCGAGCCGTCACATGTTCGTTCAGGTTATCGACGATGTCAAGGGTGTGACCCTGGCATCCGCCTCCACTATGGAAGCAGAGCTTCGTGCCGCAACCGATCTGGACAAGACCGCTAAAGCAAAGCGCGTTGGTGAGCTTGTAGCAGAGCGCGCTAAGGCAGCCGGTATTGAAACTGTCGTGTTTGACCGCGGCGGCAATAAATACCACGGTCGTGTTGCAGCAGTTGCTGATGGCGCACGTGAAGGAGGTCTGGCACTCTAATGAGCGAACAGAACGTAAAGGAAACTCAGGTGAGCGAAGCAGTAGCAGCTGAAACCGCTGAGACTTCCAAGCAGCGCGAAGAGCGCCGCAACAGCCGCGGCGAGCGTCGCGGTCGCGGTGATCGTAAGAACCGCGCACGCGAGGAGGAAAAAGATAAGTACATCGAGCGCGTGGTAACCATCAACCGTGTGTCCAAGGTCGTTAAGGGCGGTCGTCGCTTCAGCTTCACCGCTCTGGTAGTTGTCGGTGACGGCAACGGTATGGTCGGCGTTGGCTACGGCAAGGCTAAGGAAGTTCCAGCAGCTATTGCCAAGGGTGTTGAGGAAGCTAAGAAGAACTTCTTCCGTGTACCTCGCATCGAGAACCGCACCATTCCCCACCGCGTACAGGGTGAGGAAGCAGCAGGCGTTGTGATGCTCCGCCCGGCAACCGCTGGTACCGGTGTGATCGCTGGTGGTCCGGTGCGTGCAGTGCTCGAAGCAGCAGGTATCCATGATGTGCTGTCGAAGTCTCTCGGTTCCTCGAACCAGATCAACATTGTTCACGCAACCGTTGCAGCACTCAAGCAACTGGAAGAGCCTCTGGCAGTTGCAGCCCGTCGTGGTCTGCCCAACGATGAGGTTATCCCCAGCTACCTGCGCAACACCAAGTCCGATAAGGCAGGTGCGTAATGGCTAAGCGTATTCAGCCCAGCGACGCAAAGCTGGAAATTACCCAGGTTAAATCCTATGTTGGTCAGAAGCAGAATATGCGCGACACCCTACGTTCCCTCGGTCTGAAGCGCCCGGGCAACAAGGTAGTGCGCACTGCCGACCCCGTCACCGTTGGCATGGTTAACACCGTTGCTCACCTGGTGAAGGTTGAGGAGGTCAAGTAAGATGGCAGACGCTATCAAGATTCACGATCTGCGCCCGGCACCGGGTGCCCACAAGGCAAAGACCCGCGTAGGCCGCGGTGAAGGCTCCAAGGGTAAGACCGCAGGTCGCGGTACCAAAGGTACCAAGGCTCGTTACCAGGTTCGTCCAGGCTTCGAGGGCGGTCAACTTCCGTTGCACATGCGCCTGCCGAAGCTGCGCGGATTCAAGAACCCGTTCCGTACCGAGTACCAGGTTGTTAACCTGAAGCGCATTCAGGAACTGTTCCCCGAAGGTGGCGAGGTCACCGTCGAGGCCCTAGTCGCTAAGGGCGCCGTTCGTAAGAACGAGCTTGTGAAGGTTCTGGGCGACGGCGACATCACCGTTAAGGTGAACGTTGTGGTTGATAAGGCTTCTGCATCCGCAATCTCTAAGATTGAGGCGGCAGGCGGTTCTGTAACCGTTAAGTAGTCTTCAGACTCACTAGATGGCTCCCGCACATGAGGCGGGGGCCATCTTCTTTGAGCAGCAAGAGTCTGCATTAAAGCTTTTATGATGTATTTAACGTCTCAGAAATTCTAGAAAATTCATCTTAAATAACGCTCACAGAATACAAAATACACATATCTCGCGCCGTGGTTATCGACAACACCGGTGAACAGGCTAGACTGGAAGGTATGTGTTTAGCGTGTTCCTAACATCTGTGTTAGCGAATACATACCCCAAGATTTTCAGGAGGACATGTGCTTAGCGCGTTCGGGCGAGTCATTAAGACCGCCGACCTGCGACGTAAGCTGCTGTTTACCCTAGGCATGATTGTGCTGTACCGTATGGGCACCTTCATTCCCGCCCCCGGTATTTCCTACGGCACGGTTCAGCAGTGTCTTAACGCCAACCAAACTCACGGTGGCGCCTACGACATCATCAACCTGTTCAGCGGTGGTGCACTCCTACAGCTTTCTATCTTCGCGCTGGGCGTGATGCCCTACATTACGGCAAGCATTATTATTCAGCTGTTGCGCGTGGTCATTCCTCGTTTCCAAGAGCTACACGATGAAGGGGCTCAGGGACAGGCCAAACTCACTCAATATACCCGTTATCTCACTATCGCTCTTGCGCTTCTCAACGCGACCACGATTGTGTCTATGGCACGCTCTGGCGTGCTTCTGGGGAACTGCCCCGGTATTATCCCGCAAGACGATGTGCTGCACATCCTGGTTATTATCATTACTCTGTGTGCCGGTACCGGCGTCATCATGTGGATGGGCGAGCAGATTACTGAGCGCGGCGTAGGCAATGGCATGTCTTTGCTTATTTTCACCTCAATTGCTTCCTCGTTCCCGAATGCTCTGGGCTCCATCCTGGAACAGCAGGGTCCGTTCGTCTTCTGGTCCGTATGCCTTGTGGGCCTTGCCGTGATGCTTGCGGTGGTCTACGTGGAGCAGTCTGTACGCCGCGTTCCCGTGCAATACGCTAAACGCATGATTGGTCGCCGTACTATTGGCGGTACCAGCACCTATATTCCGCTCAAGGTCAATATGGCGGGCGTTATTCCCATCATCTTCGCCTCCTCACTGCTGACTTTGCCTGGTATTATCGCGCAGTTCAATACCCCACAAGGTGGCGCAGCACCCCCCGAATGGGTGAACTGGGTAAATACCTACCTTACGAGGGGCGATCATCCGCTGTATATCGCTCTGTACTTCCTGCTGATTCTTGGATTCACGTATTTCTATGTTGCGGTGACCTTCGATCCGGTCGAGGTTGCAGACAATATGAAGAAATATGGCGGCTTTATTCCGGGTGTTCGCGCGGGTAAGCCTACTGAACGTTACCTCAGCTATGTGCTAACCCGCATTACACTGCCGGGTTCGCTTTACCTCGCTGTGGTTTCCATGATTCCGCTTGTTGCGTTGGTTCTCTTCAACGCAAACCAGAACTTCCCGTTCGGCGGTGCATCGCTGCTGATCGTGGTGGGTGTTGGTCTTGATACTCTCAAGCAGGTCAGCGCCCAGCTTCAACAACGAAACTATGAAGGATTGCTTCGATGAACCGTCTTCTGATCATAGGCCCTCCCGGTGCCGGTAAAGGCACTCAGGCCGTCAAGATCGCTGAGGAGCTGAAGATTCCCGCGATTTCGACCGGCGATATTTTCCGGAAGAACATTAAGGAAGAGACCGAGCTCGGTAAGGAAGCGAAGTCGTATATTGACTCCGGCAACCTCGTGCCCGATTCCGTTACGAACAATATGGTGCGTGCTCGTCTCGACGAAGCCGATGCGGCACACGGTTTCCTTCTCGATGGATACCCCCGCAACATCGCTCAGGTTCACGAGCTTGATGCTATCCTTGCGGATAAAAACCAGCAGATTGATCGTGTACTTTTGCTCGTTGCAGATAATGACGAGCTTGTTGCCCGACTGCTCAACCGAGCTGCCGAGCAGGGGCGCACCGACGATAATGAAGAGGTCATTCGCCATCGCTTGAAGGTGTACGAAGAAGAGACCGCACCGCTGATCGCGAAGTATCGTGAACGCGGTATCGTCAAAGAGGTTGATGGTCTAGGTGAGATTGCCGACGTGACCGAACGTATTCTTAAAGCCCTATCTTAGGGCTATACATTATAAACTGCGCCTCCGTCATCGTGCGGGGGCGCAGTTGCATGAACGTATGCCGCAGCGATACTGATACGGCAATACTCTTATGGAGTCAGGGCGAGAAGGAATCTTCTATGGCACGTGTAGAGGTCAAAACTAATACCGAATTACACCACATGTCGCGCGCAGGCATTATAACCAGCCGTGCGTTGGATGCGGCAGTTGCGGCTGCAAAGCCCGGAGTAAGTACCGCAGAGCTCAATAAAGTTTTCGAGCGCAGTCTAGAAGAACAGGGCGGAATCTCGAACTTTTATGGTTATTATGACTACCCTGCAAGTATCTGCACCTCTGTGAATCATGAGGTGGTACATGGCATACCCGGTGACTATATCCTTCAAGACGGCGATATTATCTCTATCGATGGAGGCGCCTATATTATTGACCCGGCTACTAAGAAGCAGTGGCACGGCGATTCTGCACGAACTGTATTGGTTGGAAATACTTCACAGGCCCGCCGAGACCTATCCGATATAACCCGGGAAGCCCTCTGGCACGGTATCGCCGCCTTGTCGCACGCAAAGAAAATCGGCGAGGTTGGGATTGCGATCGAAGAATTCGTGCGCAGCGAAACCGGGGATACATACGGTATCATCGAAGACTATGTAGGCCACGGTATCGGTACCTACATGCATATGGCGCCCGACGTGCTGAACTACGCCGCCCGTGATCTCGGTCCAAAAATTAAACCTGGCATGGCATTTGCAATCGAACCCATGCTTGTAACGGGGAATACCGATACCACCGTACTTGAGGATGACTGGACAGTCATTACAACCGATGGATCGGATGCCTGCCAATGGGAGCACTCGGTTGCCGTGCATCGAGATGGCCTGTGGGTTCTAACCGCAGAAGATGGGGGAGCCTCTGAACTGGCACGCTTCGGCATTATCCCCGTACCGATTCCTAAGTAGCATCTGCCCATTTTGGGGTGTGCATCCTTGACAATCATCGAGCATCTATAACGCCCGAAGGAAAACTATGAGCGAAACTCTGACAGGCTGCACCGCAGCTTCAACCGATTCCACGTCGCGCTCCACCAAAGTACCCGTGGAGATTTCAAGCGTGCGCCCTGAACCGGGAAAAATTGCGCTCAAAGCACCCCGGCGAACAAAACCACCCAAGCATATTGCCGATTTTGATATGGCAGGGCGCCGTGAATTCATCAAGGAACTGGGATACCAACCCTTCCGTGCATCGCAGCTCTCAAAGCACTATTTCGAACGACTGGTTAACGATCCGGCGCAGATGACAGACCTGCCTGCTCAGGACCGTGACGAGATAGTATCCCGTGCAATGCCGCAGCTGCTAACTCCTGTGCGAACTCTAGAAGCTGACGGCGGGGATACCCTCAAAGTCGTACATCGTCTTTTCGATGGGGCGCTTATTGAATCGGTCATTATGCGGTATGACAACCGCGTCACCATGTGTATTTCCTCGCAGGCTGGATGCGGTATGAACTGCCCCTTTTGTGCCACCGGGCAGCAGGGGCTCACCCGCAATCTCTCGACCGCAGAAATCGTGGAGCAAGTAGTTGCTGGGGCACGATATCTGAAACAGATGAAGGGTCTTGACAAGGCCGATGGAGGGTCGGAAGATACCCGCCCGCTACGCGTCTCCAATATTGTATTTATGGGAATGGGCGAGGCGCTCGCAAACTATAAATCAACGATGGGCGCGGTGCACCGTCTGATCGATCCCGCTCCCGAGGGACTGGGTATCTCCGCGCGCGGACTTACGATGTCTACCGTGGGTTTGGTGCCCGGTATCCGCAAGTTTGAGCTGGAGAAACTGCCGATTACGCTTGCCCTCTCGCTGCACGCGCCGGATGATGAACTGCGCGATGAGCTTATTCCCATCAACCAGCGGTGGAAGGTTGATGAGACTCTGGATGCCGCATACGACTATTACCGCACGACCGGGCGGCGCATCTCAATTGAATATGCGCTTATTCGCGATATTAACGACCAGGGATGGCGCGCCGATTTGCTGGGGAAAAAGCTCGCGCAGCGCGGTCGCGGATGGGTGCATGTAAACCCTATTCCGTTGAATCCGACTCCTGGCTCAAAATGGACAGCATCGCGTAAGGGCGTGGAGCAGAATTTTGTGGAGCGTCTGCGGGCACACGGTATTCCAACGACAATTCGCGATACTCGCGGTTCTGATATTGATGGTGCATGTGGCCAGCTCGCTGCCAAAGAAGAAGAGTAGGGGCGCCTCATACCGGATAATAGTCCTTATTCTGCAGTTGTTTAAAAGGCAACTATGTCGTATAGTTGATAGTTGGCTGTTTGTACCAGCGTTAAGTGCGCCCTTTTGCAGGTGTAAAACGCTCTTCACCAGTGTGTGAAGATATACAGCATCAGAAGATAGAACTGTTCAGAGCGTAAACTCTGGGCACCGACGTTAGCGGAGGATATGGCAAAGAAAGACGGCGTCATCGAGATCGAGGGCTCTGTGGTTGAGGCTTTGCCCAATGCGATGTTCCGTGTTGAGCTAGACAATGGTCACAAAGTTCTCGCGCACATCTCGGGTAAGATGCGTCAGCACTACATTCGAATCCTGCCTGAGGATCGCGTGGTAGTGGAACTGAGCCCCTACGACCTGTCCCGTGGTCGTATCGTCTACCGTTATAAGTAAAACCCGATCATTAAACGTCGCTTCGGCGGCGTTTAAGTCGTGTTCATAGGGATAAATAGTTCTTCTGGTTGCACAGTAAGAACCTCTTATCTCGCCAGTTATCAAGTTGCAATCAAAAGGAATGCGATGAAGGTCAAGCCGAGCGTTAAGCCGATCTGCGATAAGTGCAAAGTGATTCGCCGTCATGGCGTAGTCATGGTGATCTGCGAAAACCCGCGCCACAAACAGCGCCAGGGCTAAGCCCACGGTAGCTGCGTAACACCGCCTGCGGGCGGAATCGTCATAGGCACCGCTCCGCATTGTTTATCGAGTGATAAAGGATGCGGATACCTCCGGACTCAGAGGCCGGGGACCGGGCAAATACCCGGGCAGTGATGCTACAGACCTCTGGAAAACAACAAGGAGAAGCCAGTATGGCACGTCTCGCTGGAGTTGATATTCCCCGCGAAAAGCGCGTGGAAGTTGCTCTCACTTACATTTACGGCGTGGGCAAGACCCGTGCTCACGAAACCCTCGCTGCTACCGGCGTGAACCCTGACACCCGCGTCAAGGATCTCACCGACCAGGAGCTCGTGGCACTTCGTGACTTCATCGAAGGCAACTACAAGGTTGAAGGTGATCTTCGCCGCGAGGTTGCAGCCGATATTCGCCGCAAGGTTGAAATCGGCAGCTACCAGGGTCTGCGTCACCGTCGCGGCCTGCCGGTTCACGGTCAGCGCACCAAGACCAACGCACGTACCCGTAAGGGCCCAAAGCGTACCGTCGCAGGTAAGAAGAAGTAAGCAACGTTGCTCTGTCGAACTATCAGTATCGACCAACGTATTAGAAAACCTTTGTAGGAGAATCAATAATGCCTCCCAAGACTCGCGCCGCGGCTGCTCGCAAGACCCGCCGCAAGGTCAGCAAGAATATCGTTGCTGGTCAGGCTCACATCAAGTCGACCTTCAACAACACTATCGTCTCCATTACCGATCCCACTGGTGCAGTAATCTCGTGGTCCTCTGCAGGCGACATGGGTTTCAAGGGCTCTCGTAAGTCCACCCCCTACGCCGCACAGCTAGCTGCTGAGACTGCCGCAAACCGTGCTAAGGAACACGGCGTCCGTAAGGTTGATGTTTTCGTAAAGGGCCCCGGTTCTGGCCGTGAGACCGCAATCCGCTCTCTGCAGGCAGCAGGCCTAGAGGTTGGTTCGATTCAGGACGTAACCCCCGTAGCTCACAACGGTTGCCGTCCGCCGAAGCGCCGCCGCGTCTAATTAGGCGAATGCCTAATCCCTCTGCGGCTGTCGTCTTCACAGATAACACCAAAGAGTCCAGACACCCGTCTGCTTCCTAAAATCTGTTTTCCCAAACTTGTGGGCTCATATAGCGGAGCCCACCGAAAGGAAACAAAGTGCTTATTGCACAGCGCCCCACTCTGACTGAAGAGGTCGTAGCGCCGAACCGTTCGCGCTTCACCATCGAGCCCCTTGAGCCGGGATTCGGCTACACCATGGGTAACTCCCTCCGTCGCACCCTGCTGTCCTCCATTCCCGGCGCCGCTGTTACCAGCGTTCGTATCGACGGTGTTCTGCACGAGTTCAGCACTGTTCCCGGAGTCACCGAGGATGTCACCGAGATTATCTTGAATGTCAAGAAGCTCTCGATTTCTTCGGAAAATGACGAGCCTGTAGTTGCATACCTGCGTAAGCAGGGCGAGGGTGAACTTACTGCAGCCGACATTGAAGTACCTGCCGGTGTTGAGATCCACAACCCGGAACTGCACATCGCAACCCTCAATGCGAAGGCAAACTTCAATGCCGAACTGATTATTGAGCGCGGTCGCGGTTATGTGTCTGCAGCTCAGAACAAGACCGGTGATGCAGAGATCGGCCGTATTCCGGTTGATTCTATTTACTCCCCGGTTCTGAAGGTTACCTTCAGCGTTAACGCAACCCGTGTTGAACAGCGCACCGACTTCGACAGCCTGACTTTGGACGTCGAAACCAAGGAAGCCATTGCACCGCGCGATGCCGTCGCATCCGCAGGCAGCACCCTGGTTGAGCTCTTCGGACTTGCACGTGAGCTCAACGTTGCTGCCGAGGGTATCGAGGTTGGTCCGTCGCCTGCCGACGAGTCCATGGCTGCCGATTTGGCTCTGCCGATTGAGGACCTTAACATGTCCGTTCGATCCTACAACTGCCTCAAGCGCGAGGGCATCCACACCGTGGGCGAGCTCGTGACTCGTAGCGAGGCGGATCTGATGGATATTCGTAACTTCGGTGCTAAATCCATTGATGAGGTCAAGGCTAAGCTGCATGAGCTTGGTCTGGCTCTCAAGGATTCCCCTCCGGGCTTTGAACCCGTTGCTCGTGCATACGATGACGAAGACGGTTCCGGCGAATAAATTTCGATCGAATAGTTCACCCGGTTGTTCCGGGATCAGTAAACGTGGTTCCTAAGTCCCGTTGTTGGGGCGGTGGAACGTAAATCATGGAGAAATAACTATGCCTACTCCCACTAAGGGTCCCCGCCTCGGCGGTTCCCCGACCCATGAGCGCCTAATGCTCAATAACCTGTCGGCGCAGCTCTTCCAGCACAAGCGCATCACCACCACCTTGACTAAGGCAAAGCGTATGCGCCCGGTGGCTGAACGTTTCATCACCTTCGGTAAGAAGGGCGATTTGGCGGCTCGCCGTCGCGTGCTGCGATCCATTACCGACAAGTCCGTAGTACACGAGCTTTTCACCGTAATCGCACCGGCAATGGCCGAGCGTCCCGGTGGCTACACTCGCATCACCAAGATCGGTAACCGTAAGGGCGATAACGCACCTATGGCTGTTATCGAACTCGTGATGGAGCCTGTAGAAACCAAGGGTGCTGTTGCAGAAGCTACCAAGGTTACTGAGAAGGCTGCCGAGGCTCCTAAGGCTGAAGCAAAGAAGGCAAAAGCTGAAAAAGCTGAACCTAAGGAAGAAGCTAAGCCCGCTAAGTCTGAAGGTACCGAGGGTCTGCCTGCAGGCGCACACGCTCCGTTAGAATCTGGTGAGGCTCCCGAAGGCTTCGAGGTCAAGGGTAACGCTGACTCGATGAAGTACCACGTGCCCGGCTCCCGCTGGTATGCAAACACCATCGCCGAAATCTGGTTTGACTCCGCTGAGTCGGCTGAGGCGGCAGGTTACGCACCCGCCGGTGGTGCAGCAGCTCAGAAAGTTTCTGCTGAGTAAGTACAGCTAACGCGTTAGCTTATTGTCAAAATCCGTCGCCTAGGTTCATAGGCGACGGATTTTGCGTGTTTCAGACGTACATTCTTGGGCAATTCACCAGGTATTGTTGAAGGGCGAAAGGGGAAAGCTACTGTGTCTGATCACTTACAAGAACCTGGTCCTCAGGCATCACAGATCAACCTGGACTCGCAGCCATCATCTGGCGATGGGGACGTGCTGGGCACGCAGCGGGTACGTATCGACTGCGCCTATGACGGCACGTGGTTTAGCGGGTGGGCAAGGCAGCCTAATCTGGTAACTGTGCAGGGTGTATTAGAGGATGCGCTGGAGCTGGTGCTTCGCGCGCATCACCGAGTGACGGTCGCCGGTCGTACCGATGCCGGAGTACATGCGCAGGCGCAAACTATCCACCTTGATATTGCCGCCGAAACCTGGCAGAAACTTACTGGGCGTGACGGGCTGGCAGATCCAGCTGAGTCGCTCAAACGTAAGGTTTCTGGTGCCCTGAAACGAACCCTGGCGCAGGCAGAACATACGCTAGGAATCCCCGAGTGCATGCGCGGGCTTCTTCAAGGATCTCTTGTGCTTCACCAGGTACAGCCCGTGCCGCAGGACTTTGATGCGCGGTTTTCAGCGACCGGCAGGCGGTATACGTACCGCATCCTGGATGGACAGGGGAGTAGCCCCGATCCGCTGCACCGCGCGTATGCCTGGTGCATTCCCGAAAGCCTAGACCTTGAAGATCTTAACAAGGCAGCTCATGAACTTACGGGGCTACATGATTTTCTCTCGTTCTGTAAACCGCGTGAGGGAGCTACGACGATTCGTGAACTCCGCCGTATATACCTAACACGCCATGATGACGGAGTTATTGAAGCGACAGTTGAGGCAGACGCTTTTTGTCACCATATGGTGCGCTCGCTTATAGGGGCACTAGTTCTCTACGGCACCGGAAAACGGACCCAAGCATGGCTGCGGGAACGCCTAGGAAACCCGCAGCGGGATGCCTCGCTCATTATGGCACCCCCGCATGGATTAGCTCTTGCACACATTGATTATCCAGCGCCTGAAGAGTACGGTCTGCAGGCACGAGCTACTCGGGCAATGCGGCAGAGCAACATTTTTAACGGGGAATCCGCGCCATTTAAGGGTTTTGGTGTGGATTAAGCACCTAAATTGCTGTATAGTTTTGCTAGTTGTGCGTGTTCTGCCCGAGCACGCTCTCGGCACTGTCTAGTTGCAGGACGTCAAGGTGTCGCAGAGTACGGGTCAGAACGGGCGAGCATTCGGTCCTCACCCGGATTCGTCATGCACGTAGTAATAGGCGTGATACCCAACTAAGCGCCGAATGTACATTTCGAGACAAAGGCCAATATTTTGCGCACTTATACTCCTAAGCCCGGCGAAGTTGAGCGCCAGTGGCACATCATTGATGCCACCGATGTGGTGCTCGGTCGCCTCGCAAGCCAGACCGCTATCCTGCTGCGCGGTAAGCACAAGCCGACTTTTACCCCTAACGTGGACACCGGCGATTTCGTGATCATCGTGAATGCCGAGAAGGTCGCTCTGACCGGTGCAAAGCTTGAGCAGAAGCGTGCATACCGCCACTCGGGTTACCCTGGCGGTCTGAAGTCCGTCAATTATGCAGAACTTCTTGAAACCAACCCTGTTCGTGCAGTTGAGAAGGCTGTGAAGGGCATGCTGCCTAAGAACAAGCTAGCTGCACAGCAGATCAAGAAGCTGAAGGTCTACGCTGGTCCCGAGCACCCGCACGCGGCACAGCAGCCCAAGACCTACGAATTCAACCAGGTCGCCCAGTAATTCGGGCCTACGAAGAAACTATTAGGAGAAATCGTGGCTCAGAACGAAGAGCAGATCGTAGTCGAGGAAGAGCTCACTAGCTACACCTCGGAATCCGCAGCCCCCGTCGCGGCGGCTGCGCAGACAAGCCGTCCGGCACTGACTGTTGCAGGTGCTGCAGTCGGTCGTCGTAAGGAAGCAGTGGCACGTGTTCGCGTGGTTCCCGGTTCCGGTAACTGGACCATTAACGGCCGTAGCCTGGATAGCTACTTCCCCAATAAATTGCATCAGCAGGATGTGAACCAGCCGTTCAAGATCCTGGAACTTGAAGGTGCTTACGATGTGATTGCACGCATCAGCGGTGGTGGTCCCTCCGGTCAGGCAGGCGCGCTGCGCCTCGGTATCGCTCGTGCCCTCAACGAGATTGATCGTGAGAACAATCGTCCCGCGCTGAAGAAGGCAGGCTTCTTGACTCGCGACGCACGTGTTATTGAGCGTAAGAAGGCCGGTCTCAAGAAGGCACGCAAGGCTTCGCAGTTCTCCAAGCGTTAATCGCTGGTTCTGCTGCACAAAGCCCCCGCACTTCCCAAAGAAGCGCGGGGGCTTTGTGCATTATAAGGGGTTTACCTGCATAAGGTTGCGATAACTGTTACATTTGTCACTCATTCTCACTCTCGGTACAGTTAAAGTGTCAAAGCAGACACGAACGGAAAGAGAATTCATGACAGAAAAGAACCTTCAGCCCGCAACGGAGCAGGTCGAGAGCACCGTACCCGAAACCGCTCCTCAGTCTTCCGATGTTGCAGATCCAGCCGTATCAGAGAAAAAGCACGCTATTAAAGAAGCTCTCAAACCCCAAGTTCGTCGCACCTCGGTGGTTGAAGACTATGCGGCAGAACTGGATGAAATGGCATCTCTCACCCATGCTCTGAGCGGAAATAAGAAAAGCTCAAGGGGCGATGCCTGGAAGATTGGCTACCCCTACGATGAAAAACTCGGTCGTAAAGCATACGAAAAAGAAAAACGCGCACTGCAGATTGAGCTTCTGAAGCTCCAGCTATGGGCAAAATCGACCGGGCAGAAAATCCTCATTATTTTTGAGGGACGCGATGCTGCGGGTAAGGGTGGTTCCATCAAACGCTTTACGGAACACCTGAACCCCCGTGGGGCTCGCGTGGTGGCTCTTGAAAAGCCAACCGATATTGAACAGACTCAGTGGTATTTCCAGCGCTATATCAAGCACTTACCCTCTGGTGGCGAGATCGTCATGATGGACCGTTCCTGGTACAACCGCGCCGGGGTTGAGCGTGTGATGGGCTATTGCACGCAGGCTCAGTACTTCGAGTTTATGCGCGAAGTACCCGACTTGGAGCGTATGCTCGTGAACTCGGGCATTAAGCTCATTAAGTTCTGGTTCTCAGTTACCAAGCAGGAACAGCTGGCACGCTTTACCTCACGACGCACCGATCCTGTTCGTCAGTGGAAACTATCACCTACCGATTTGGCGTCGCTCGATAAGTGGGATGATTACACTGCTGCGAAAGAAGCCATGTTCTTCTACACCCATACCGGCGATGCCCCGTGGACCGTTATCAAGTCAAATGATAAGAAGCGTGCTCGTCTGGAAGCTATGCGTTACGTGCTCTCACAATTCGACTACACCTCAAAAGACCGTGAAGTCGTGGGAACCTGCGATCCTTTGATTGTACGTTCTGCAACTGATGTTTTTGAAGAAGAAGGCGGCAGTGACCCCGAAGGTTTCCCTGTCATCCAATAAATAAAACTTTTGGTTGGTTTATTCAATAAACCTACTAAGAAAATAACCAAGAACCGCCCCTGCCTACCAAAGCGGGGGCGGTTCCGGCGTAAGATAGTAAGGTGACTGAACGACTTTTTGGAACTGATGGCGTGCGCGGCCTCGCGAATGAGATTATCACTCCGGCACTCGCTCTTGAGCTCGCGCAGGCAGCCGCCCTTGTACTTGGACATGAGCAGGTCGCCGAAGGCACCCGCCCCCGCGCCGTAATCGCTAACGATTCACGCGCATCTGCAGATTTTATTGTCTCTGCCATGAAAGCCGGGTTTACCAGCGCTGGTGTGGATGTGTTGGACGCGGGAATCGTCCCCACTCCGGCCGCCGCCTACTTAGTGGCTTACACGGATGCAGACTTTGGTGTGATGATCTCAGCATCGCATAACCCCGCCGCCGATAACGGCATTAAATTCTTAGCGCGTGGTGGACAAAAGCTTGAAGACGCCACTGAAGATGCCATTGAGCGCGTGTACCGAGAAAAGAACTTTAGGTACCCTACCGGGGGCGAGGTCGGCTCTATCTGCGCCCTAGAGAACGGTACTGAGGCATACGTTAAGCACCTAGTTTCCACGCTAGAAGACGAGAAGCCTCTCGCAGGTCTTAAGATTGTGCTGGACTGCGCGAATGGCGCGGCTTATGCAGCTTCTCCTGCGGCCTTCACCCGGCTAGGGGCCGAGGTTATTGCGCTCGCTGCTGAACCGAACGGCACCAATATCAACGATGGCGTAGGTTCTACACATCCGCAGTCCCTTCAATCTGCCGTCGTTGAACACGGCGCAACCTTGGGGATTGCACACGATGGTGACTCCGACCGATGCCAGGCAGTTGATGAGCAGGGGAACCTGGTAGACGGCGATCAGATTATGGCTATTCTTGCCTTAGCGGCGCATCGTGCTGGGCATCTGAGCCAGAACACTCTTGTGGCGACCGTGATGAGCAGCCTAGGGCTTGAACTCTATCTGCGTGAGCATGGCATTTCGCTGGTGCGCACCGCCGTGGGCGATCGTTATGTACTCGAAGAGATGCGTGAGCACGGGTATAACCTAGGCGGTGAGCAGTCCGGGCATGTGATTATGAGTGATTATGCGACCACGGGTGACGGTGTGCTCACCGGGATTCAGCTTGCCGCTGAGGTAGCACGCAGTGGAGAAAAACTTTCTGTGCTGGCCTCACGGATGCAACCCACCCCGCAGCGTTTGATTAATGTTAAGGGCGTGGATCGTGCCGGAGTTTCAACCAATGCTGCGCTGAATGCTGCTGTGGCCGATGCTGAGAAGGGTCTGGGGGAGAGCGGGCGTGTTCTCCTGCGTGCTTCTGGAACCGAACCGCTGGTGCGCGTTATGGTTGAGGCGGCTACGCAGGAGCAAGCCGATTCTGTTGCTCAGCATCTTGCGGATGTGGTGGCGAAAGAACTGGCTCTCTAGTCTTACAGGCTTTCTAGAAAATCGTCGGCGAAATATTTCTATTTCGCCGACGATACGCATTTTGTTTATAGCGTAGGTTCAGCTCATATCGTTAGATTTATTCGAGCTGAAAATACCGTGGGACGCATCCAGATTCGGATGCGCCCCACGGCTTTTGTTGAATGACTAGTATGTTTGAATCGGAGTGATCCGTAGATTATTTCTTAGCGAGGGAATCACGGATTTCCTTGAGAAGGGTAAGCTCGGTTTCTTCTTCCTCTTCTTCACCCTTGTTGCGGGTAGCCCTTTCATTGAGCTTCTGAACCGGAAGAACCACAGCGAAGTACACAGCAGCCGCAATGAGCAGGAAGTTTACGACAGCGGTCAGGAAGACACCGATCTTAATCTGACCGAAGACAAGGAAAGAATCAAAGTTCGGAGACTGGAAGAGCATGGAAATTGCGGGCATGAGCACCGACTGAACCAGTGCAGTCACAACTGCGGTGAACGCAGTACCCATGATGATACCGACTGCAAGGTCGATAACGTTGCCACGAATCAAGAAATCTTTAAAACCTTTAAGCATGTACCTAGGGTATCGTGTTTCCCAGCAAATTTTCAGGAAAAACCAACAAAAACCGCTCCAAATAAAGTGACTTTCTTCACTAGTGCATTACATATCAATCTTTAAAGGTTGATTTTAGATATTTGTTTCTGTGGGTTAGAACCCCGTCTAAAGACTAGTTAGGGGGTAAGCCATTGATAAAACCATAAGGGTTGGCTGAACCCTACCCAAGATAATCTGGTGCTGCACCGGTGCCAAAAAACTCTTCCAAAGTCTTTGCTCCGGATGCCCGATACTCCTGTGCTAGGCCGCTGCCTAGATAACGGTAATGCCAGGGTTCAAAGATATAGCCCGTCACATGCTGCTGGTTCTTTGGGAAACGCAGGATAAACCCGAAGTCGGGGGCGTTTTTCGCCAACCATTGACCCGCACGAGTATCTTGATAGCATTCTTGCAGCAGGCATCCTTCGGGGGAACCAAAATCGATAGCCAGTCCGGTCTGATGTTCCGAATATCCGGGCCGTGCAGAAAGTGTATCTGCGGTCTTCTGCCCATTAACCTGAACCCAATGCTGGTAGGTCTGTTTCTGCGCCGCGAAGGAACGATAAGCACTGCTGACCGTGAGGGTTACCCCATCCCGTGCTGCCGCATCCATCATGGACTGCGCCGCCGCAGCCGCCTCAGCACGTAACTGCTGCCCATAAAACGGCACCAAATCCTGCGGGGCCCAATCTTGCGGTGAGAATGGGCGAGTTTTATTGACGATGCACCGTAACAATTCCGGGTGCGACTCGACCGATGTGTGCTCAGCAGGTTTTTTGCTTTCGGGTGCGGAAGGTTTTTCTGTAGTGCCGCCTTCTGGTTGCGACTTCTGGTCTTTGGGTTGTGAAGACTCTGAGGCTGTGGCCTCTGGGGTAGCTTTTTCAGACGGTTTTGTCTCTGGGGCTTTCTCGCTTGCCGTTGGGGACGCACTAGGCTTCATCGTAGGGGTTGATGGAGCGGAACTCTGCGTAACCTTTGGGGCGGCGGTAGGTGAAGATGACGCACTTGCCGCAGAAGCCGTGCCTGTAGCGCTTGGTGTAGTGGGGGCAGTAGCTGATGCATTCCCGCTAGCCTGAGGTTCCTGAGAGCCGCATGCAGACAAGACCCAAGACCCAGATGCCGCAGAGGCTGCCGTCAGTAGCGCTCGGCGTGAAAAAACTGATGTACCCATCGGGACCCCTCCTTGGGAAACTGGTCTTTATTCTGACAAATATGTCAACGGCAATGCGCTAATTTTTGCGCAAGAGAACCTGCGCCACCTTATGGTCGGAACCTTTCTGCAAGATCAGGTGCGCGCGAGCGCGAGTAGGAAGAACGTTCTGTACAAGGTTAGGCTCGTTGACGGTTTTCCAGATACCGGTGGCAAGCTCAATCGCTTGGTCATCGCTTAACTCAGCATAGCGCTTAAAGTAAGAATCCGGGTTTGTGAACGCGGAGGAACGCAGGGTGAGGAACCGGTTAACGTACCATCGTTGAATATCTTCGGTATGCGCATCGACGTAGATGGAGAAATCGAAAAAGTCGCTGAGTGTCAGGTCTGAGGTTTCGGGACCTTCGGTACCGGCGGGAGCGAGTACGTTAAGTCCTTCAAGAATCAGCACGTCAGGGGTCGTGACCTCAATCTGTTCATCGGGAAGAATATCATAGTACAGATGTGAGTATTTGGGGGCTCTGACCGCAGGGACTCCCGATTTTATATCGGAGACAAATTGCAGCAGTGCCCGCCTGTCGTATGATTCGGGAAAGCCTTTGCGGTGCATAATGCCGCGGCGTTGTAACTCAGCGTTTGGGTACAGAAAACCGTCGGTGGTGACGAGCTGAACCTTTGGGGTTGAGGGCCAGCGCCTCAGGAGTGCCTGCAGCAGGCGTGCCGTTGTCGATTTGCCGACCGCTACGGACCCGGCTACACCGATAATAAAGGGAACTCGCCGGTGGGATGCCTGAAGGAAGTCATTCGTCATGTGGTTGAGTGAGGATGCCGCGTTGACATACAGATTTAAAAGTCGGGAGATTGGCAAATAGATCTGGCGCACCTCATCGAAGTCTACCGGTTCTCCTAAGCCGCGGAGCGCTTCGAGTTCCTCTTCGCTGAGGGGTACCGAAATTTCGGTCGCTAGCCGCGACCATCGTGAGCGTTCCAGCTCGACAAAACGCGAGCTGGCGGCAGAAAAATTTGAGGAGCTCATTCCCCTAAGTGTACGAATTTTGCGCGTCAGATGCGAACAAGGCGTGGCATCCTTTAGGTTAAGAATGCACAAAGGCTGGGGCTATACCTTGAAAGAAATGCCTTTTGACTAGGGGTTATTCTGCCCACAGGTGTAAAGGGCGCCGGGTTAGCTGCCCTGGGGCGTGAATAAGATAAACTTGAGCTATGTGTGGAATTGTAGGATATGTAGGTCTGGACGCAGCTCCGGACGGTAATAAATTCGACCACGATGCATACAAAGTGGTCATTGAAGGTCTGCGCCGCCAGGAGTACCGCGGCTATGACTCGGCCGGTGTTGCGCTCGTATGCCCTGACGGCATCGAATTCCGCAAGAAGGCGGGCAAACTTATCAACCTAGAACATGAGGTCGAGGATGCGCCGCTCACCGAATCACAGATTGGTATTGGCCATACCCGTTGGGCTACCCACGGTGGCCCCACCGATAATAACGCGCATCCGCACGTGGTCGATCACGGTCGTCTAGCGGTTGTGCACAACGGTATTATTGAGAACTTCGCCGAGCTACGCGCCGAACTGCTTGCCGAAGGGGTGGAGTTTCAGTCTCAGACCGATACCGAGGTAGCTGCGGCACTTATCGCAAGTATCTATAACAAACTGGGTACTAAAGACCTGACCGAGGCTGTGCGTGAAGCATCAAACCGTATGGAAGGTGCTTTCACGATTCTTGCGGTTCACGCAGACCACCCCGACCGTGTGGTGGCAACCCGCCGCAACTCTCCGCTGGTGATTGGACTGGGAGAGAACGAGAATTTCTTAGGATCCGACGTTTCGGCGTTTATCGACCACACCAAAGAAGCCGTAGAGATGGGGCAGGATCAGATTGTCACCATCACTGGTACTGACTATTCCATTATTGATTTTGCGGGCAACCCCGCCGAAGGCAAGCCCTTCCACATCGAATGGGATGCTGCAGCGGCGGAAAAGGGCGGCTACAACTCGTTCATGGAGAAGGAAATTCACGAACAGCCCACCGCCGTTGAGCAAACCCTCATGGGACGCATGGATGAAAAAGGCAACCTTGTTCTGGACGAGCTCAATATCGATGATTCCGTGCTGCGCTCGATCGATAAGATCATCGTGGTGGCCTGCGGTACCGCAGCATACGCGGGTCAGGTTGCGCGCTACGCTATCGAGCACTGGTGCCGTATCCCCACCGAGGTCGAGCTTGCCCACGAGTTCCGCTACCGCGACCCAATCGTGAACGAGAAGACCCTGATCGTGGCTCTCTCGCAGTCCGGCGAGACCATGGATACCCTCATGGCGGTGCGTCACGCCCGCGAGCAGGGCGCCAAGGTTATCTCTATCTGCAACACCCACGGTTCAACCCTGCCGCGTGAATCCGATGCGGCGCTGTACACCCACGCTGGCCCCGAGATTGCGGTCGCATCGACCAAGGCGTTTCTGGCGCAGATTACTGCAGCATATCTGCTGGGTCTGTATCTTGCGCAGCTTCGCGGCAACAAGTACAAGGATGAAATCTCTGCCATTCTCGGTGAGCTGCAGAAGATGCCCGCCAAGATCCAGAAGGTTATCGACAACGATACCCTTGTGAAAGAACTTGGCGCCGAGATGAAAGATACCTCTTCGGTGATCTTCCTAGGGCGCCACGTTGGGTTCCCTGTTGCCCTTGAAGGCGCGCTTAAACTCAAAGAGATCAGCTACATCCACGCCGAAGGCTTCGCCGCCGGCGAGCTGAAGCACGGTCCTATCGCCCTGATCGAAGAGGGTCAGCCCGTTATCATCATTGTGCCTTCCGCACACGGGCGCGAATCTCTGCACGGCAAGGTTGTTTCCAATATTCAGGAGGTACGCGCTCGCGGCGCCTTCACCATTGTCATTGCCGAAGAGGGCGATGAGGCTGTCAAGGAATATGCGGATCGTCTGATCACCGTTCCTGCCGCGCCTTCTCTGCTGCAGCCTTTGCTTGCCACCGTGCCGCTGCAGATTTTCGCGTGCGCACTTGCTGAAGCGAAAGGACTGGATGTTGACCAGCCCCGTAACCTCGCCAAGTCGGTGACCGTGGAGTAATCCTCATCCCGCATATGCGTTCGCGTGGGCGGTGTCGTTACCCTTCAGGGGACGGCACCGTCCACGCCTCGTTAATCCGCGCTACAGCGCGAGGCCGAGGAAGTTTCATGATGCGTTAACATTGTTCGCTGTGCTGTCTTCCCTGTACCAACCTCGCTAAACTTAAAACAAAACTCGCATTTTGGCAGGAAAGGCGAAAAATGATTATCGGAATCGGCGTAGATACCGTCAACATTGAGCGCTTTGAACGAATCGTCACCGAAACACCCGCTTTTGTGCGCAGGGTATTCACACCGAATGAGCGCACTCGTAATATCCGTTCTCAAGCCGTACGTTTTGCCGCCAAAGAAGCGGTCGCCAAAGTCTTAGGGGCACCCGATGGGCTCAATTGGCAAGATTGCGAAGTCGCCAGCAGCGAGAGTGGGCAACCATACCTGATTCTTACGGGGACGATCGCCGAGCGTGCCCGTACCCTCGGCATCAATCGTCTGCACCTGAGCCTAACCCACGATGAACCCGTAGCCGTTGCCATCGCCACGGCGGAATATCTGAGCGCTACAGAGCTTGCCCATCTGAAAAGGTTCGATCCTGAAAGCTACAGTATGACGGTTCTCACCGAAGACCCCACCGACTAGCCCCTGCCGCATCGACGCGAGCATTTGATCAGGAGGAGTTATGAAGCTCGTCTACACGGGTACACAAATTCGCAACGCTGAACGTCCTTACCTTGAGGCACCGGACTACGACGGGTATCTGATGCAGCGCGCGGCAGATGCGCTCGCCGCCGAAGCTCACGATATGCTCGCTGATGCGGGGCAGCACAGCCAGTACACGCGCATCCTCTTATTGGTTGGGCCGGGGAATAACGGTGCGGATACAGTGTATGCAGGCACCCGTCTGCATCAGCAGGGGTACCGCATTGAGGCCGTTCTCTTCGACCCAACCGGTAATAACCTGGAGCTGCTCGCCCGCGAAAGCGGTGAAGGAACCCGCGTGCTTGACACTGCCCAAAGTCTGCGCGATATTGCCTCCTACTCCCTGATTATTGACGGTATTTTGGGAACCGGCGCGAAGGGAGCAGCACGTGGGGAAGCGGGGGAATATCTGGCTAAACTCCGTGCCTTACAGCTGGACGGTAAATTACCCCCAGTGCTCGCCTGTGATGCCCCGACCGGGCTCGATAGCGAACGCGGTACTCTGCACGAACCCTCACTTGCGGCTGAGCGAACGGTTACGTTTATCGGACGTAAACTACCGGCAGGAACCCATATTGGGGAGCACTGCGGAACTATTAAACTCTACGATTTAGGGGTTCCCGAAGCCCTCAAGGGGCATAAGCCGATGCTGCGCGTTATGGAACGTGAGGACTATCGGGATCTCCTCGAAAAGCCTTCGGTATTCTCACATAAGTACAATCGCGGTGTGCTTGGTATGCTCACGGGAAGTCGCGATTATCCCGGTGCTGCCCTGATGAGTGTGCGTGCTGCCCTCAATACCGGGGTGGGGATGGTGCGTTTCAATGGGAAAGACGATACCCTGCGCACTCTCATGCTTGGGCAAAACCCGGAAACGGTGTGTTTCACAGGACCTCCCGCCCACGAGCATGTGCACGCCTGGGCTGGTGGCAGCGGTACCGGTACCGAAACTCTGGACCATAACAGGTACCTGCTCAATGCCCCTGAACCTGCAATTCTGGATGCTGGTGCAGTAGACCTTGCCGCAGATTATTTAATGGCGGGGCACAGCCTAGGCGAACATAAAATTCTGACTCCGCATGCGGGAGAATTGGAACGTTTTCTGCGGCGCATTCATGAGCATTCGCCGCAGCGTTGGGAAGAAATGCTTGACGGCGCTCTCGTGCCCAGCCGGGAAGATATTAACGCCGAGCCGTTCCGATGGGCTCGTGCCGCATGCGAGCTCAGCGGTGCAACTGTGATGCTTAAGGGCTCGACGACGCTTATCGCCGCCCCCGTGGGTGCCACCTATAGCGTGCACGGGGCTACCGGGTGGCTTGCTACCGCCGGAAGCGGCGATACCCTCACCGGTATTCTGGGTGCTCTCTTGGCACAATATATGGCGGTTGCGCAGGAACGTCATGAGCAGGTCGAGGGATGCACGTATGCAAGTATTGCGGCACTGGCGGTTTACCTGCATAATCGTGCGGCGCTGGCATCGTTGGAAGGACGCAAAGGGCCGGTTCCTCCCAGCCGAGTGGCCGCGTATTTACCGCAGGCGATTGCGGGACTTCTTGATGAGAAAGCCGTTCTCGACGATTAAAACCTGAACGAGACACATAGTATGGTGGGGCGCGACATCATGTCACGCCCCACCGCTGTATTGGACTATACCGACCTTGGCATAGTCGGGCACGAAAATTAGTAGGCGCCTTCCTTGGCGAAGACTGCTCGTACCGTGCGCAGCAGGATAATAAAGTCGGTTGTCATAGACCAGTTTTCGACGTAGTACAGGTCAAGACGTACCGATTCATCCCAGGAGAGATCGCTTCTGCCAGAGACCTGCCAGAGCCCGGTAATCCCGGGTTTGACGAGCAGGCGGCGGTACATAATATCCTCATATAGGTCTACCTCTTCCGCCAGCGGGGGCCGAGGGCCCACCAGGGACATGTCGCCAATAAAAACATTCCAGAGCTGCGGCAGTTCGTCAATGGAGAACTTGCGAATAAACCGGCCGATTGGGGTGATGCGTGGGTCATTCACCATCTTAAAGAGCACCCCGTTGCCTTCGTTCTGTTCCATAAGCTGGGCTTTGATCTCTTCGGCGTCGGTGCGCATCGACCGGAATTTGACCATGCGAAAAACATCGCCGTTCATTCCTACGCGCTCTTGGAAGAAGAATGCAGGTCCGCCGTCGCGTCTGATAAGGATACCCACCACCAAGAAAACAGGGGAAAGCACGAGAAGCCCCAGCCCGGAGGCGAGCACATCCAGGGCGCGTTTCGCCAGTGCAGCGATACCCGTAATATGCGGGGTAGAAACGTGCACAAGCGGTAGCCCGTTGAGCGGCTGAATATGCATGCGAGGCCCCGCAATATCGGTGGTCGCGGGAGCCATAATCAGGGCGATATGAGCATCCGCGAGACGCCAGCCGAGCATACGCATCTGTTCCGGGGTCAGCTGATGCCCGTTCGAGATGGCGACCATCTGAATATTGTTCTCCTGCACGGCCTGCATAATATCGTCAGGGTTCGTGGAGTAACCCAGAATGGGCAGATCGACGTCTGCAATCGTGGTACCGGCGTATATTCCCGGCAGGTAAAACGCAGCTGGTGAAAGCCCCGATGCGACGGCGCCGGAGAGGCTCTTATACAAATGTTTACCGGTGGGAACGTCGGAAATAATCATGACGCGGGTTAGCGAATACCCTTGCAAACGTTTCTGTACTAGTCTTTGGCGTAGTAGCCATCGCTCTATCATGATGAGTCCTAAACCCAACGGGTAGGCGATGAGCAGGTACATACGGGTCAGGTCGATTTTGAGAAAGAACGCCACTATCACGAGTGTGCAGAAAAAGTAAGTGCTGCCGCGTGTGACCATACGGTATTCGTCGGTTCCCATTCCTAGAACGCGAATATTCCGTGAGCCGTTGACTTGCAGAGTCAGCCACCAGATTATGATCATGCCGATATCGAGGAAGATATAGTCGATGGGTGCGACGGAAGGATCGAGCAGGTTAAGCGGCCAGACATTCACAGGCGGTAAATCCGCGTTTACGAAGCCGAAGCGAATAAAGTGCGCAGCAAAAATAGAGATGGCAATGGCAATCAAGTCGCCCAGGTAAAGAGATTTCAAAACCTGTGGATGCCACTCACGTTTGGCGACATATGTGGTGCCCCAAACTTTTTTGAGTCTTTCTTTTGCTTTCAATGAAGTTATCTTCCCCGGTCGTGGTGAGCGCGCATATCGGCGTATGCGCGGAATGCTCGAGTTTGAGACCCGCAGCCCGGTGGTCAGTCGGAATACAGATGAATGATGTGTGCAGTGTGTGAGCGAGAAGTAGAGAGAACGAGAACCAGCTTTGAGGCCCCGAGGTAGTCCGGAAGAGAAACCTGGCCTTTAACTGATTCTCACGATAGTTCTTCAAAACTACTCAGTCCTTATATTTTACGGTTAAACCAGGAGTTCAGTCCTCCTGAATGGTGGTCTAAACTTCAAGGATAAAGAGTGAATTCAATCACCTTAATGTGCTATAAAGGTGCTGAAGACACGATTATTAAAGGCTATTGTGGATGTTTACTTTTGTAAATAGCTTTAATAAATATCCTAGTCAGAGAGCTTCAATACCCGTAAACTAATAAAATACCTTGAAAGAATAAAAAACTATAGCCTAAAAGTTTTACCGAAATTGTTTCAATGAGGCGCGATTCACCAAAAAATCAATCAGCGGTTCGTAACGATTCGGCGGAACATTATCATCCATCGGAACACACACCGGTAAATCACCCTGCTCTGCGGCAATAAACAATCCCGGGTCGTTACAGTCGGCAATACCGAGCGTCAGCAGCTTCTGTTGCGATGCCGCATACCCCGCCATCCCGTGATCGGAAACCACAAGATCGGGTATCTCACCGCGCTCACGAAGCTGGGCGAGGGCGATGCGCATCGGCCCCGGGAAATGCGTATGCTGCAGATTCCCGTACTGCTCAAACATCACCACACCCATGATCTGGCGAATATCGCCATCCAAGAACCGCTCGCCCTGCTCAATACGCAGCACCGTGGCTCCGGCGCGTTCGGCGATGCGCGCCAGCTCAGCATAAATGGGGAAAAGTCCGGCAGGGTGACCGGTGGCGAACAGGATCTTTTGGTGGGCGCGCACCGCATCGCCAAAAATACGGGCATACTCTTCGAGAGCATCAATGCACTGGGCGGCACCAATCGTATCTTGCCCCTGGACATGCGAACGGTCAGGGTTCAGACCAGCACGGCGTACCATGACCTCAAAAACTTCGTCATAGGTCCAATCCTTCGACCATGTAACCCCGAACTCGAGGTGCTCATTATGATCGAGAAACCCTTGAATATGCGAAAGGTTATTCTCGCGCGGTGTAGCAATATCACCCGTGATGCGGGCAGAATCAAGATAAGCGGCAAACTCGTCGCGCGTCATTGCAAAACTCATACGTCAAGTGTAGCCGCTTGAACAACTTTCGAGACCGTGCTGTGGTGCGTTCTACAGGTTTTTGAGTGAGCAGAGCATTCGTAAAGTAAAGAACTATGCGGAGCCCTCGGTCCGCTCTTGTGCTAAATGACGACCGGTTATCGCCTCGGAATAGACGCACAAGGTTTTTCGGGCGGTCGCTTCCCAACTGAAAGAAAGTGCACGAGCTGCCGCATTCGCCCCCAGTGTTAAGCGCAGACGTGGGGCACGCACCAGCCGCTCGATCGCAACTGCCCAACGCTGCGGGGTGCGTGGCGCCACAAGCAACCCCGTTTTATGGTTCTCGATAGCGAAACGCAGCCCATCTGCATCGGTGGCAAGTACCGCAGCCCCCGAAGCCTGCGCCTCCAAAGCCACGAGCCCAAAAGATTCAGACGAGGAAGGAGAAGCCACAATATCGGCGCGGCGAAAAATATCGGCAAGAATATCGGCAGGAACCGGACTGCGCAGATGCACCCGATCGGCGATGCCTAAATCGCGGGCACGGGCAAGAAGATCTAATTCGTACCCGGAAGAAGACTTGCCGATAATATCCAGTTCAACATGCAGATCCGCGGGAAGAAGCGCAAGGGCCTCTACCAAAATATGGGGTCCCTTTAACGGCTGAGGACGCCCAGCAAAAACCACCCGAGCGTGCGTATCCGAACCCTCATGTTCGGCGTGCACCCCCGGCAGTGGGTGAAAAATACCGGTATCAACCCCCGGCGCAATCACACGCATGCGTGCGGGATCTGCCCCATAGTAGTCCTGCAGCTGCTGCCCTTCAAGAGAAGTATTGACGATCGTCAAAGCGGCATGTTCAAGAACTCGATGCTCGCTTTCATAACGTGCGTGTGGTTCTTCGGGTTCGTCGGGGGAGCGGCGCGCATCCTTCGCAGCGGCAGTCGTATGAGGGGTAAATACTACGGGAACAGCCGTTCCTTCGGCAGCATAAGTTTGGGCAGCCCCCAGCGCAGCAACGCCCGAAAGCCAATAATGTGCATGAATAACCTGCGGATGCCAGCACGCTAATGAGACGCATTGCGCCGCAAATTCGGCTGTAAACTCGGCAAGCTGATTTTTACGGGCACCTAAAGCCTGCGGAATCAATACCTGATGCACCCGCACCCGATCACGATACGAATTGAGAAGAGCTGGAACCTGCACGCTGGGTTTTGCATGCTCACAATCGGGATCGGTAAGAAGTGTGAAAACCTCGACGCGCAAAGTATCGTCTGCCGCCAGCATAGCCGCAATCGAACGCGCAATATAAACGTTCATGCCCCCGGCATCGCCGCGACCGGGCTGCGCAAAAGGATCGGTATGCAGAGAATAGACATGCACAACAGGCTGGGGCAAGCGGGACTGCGAGCTCTCGGGAATCTTCACCTTCCTAGTCTAACGCGCGGTTTTATGAGACAGCGCGTTCTGCAAGCCGAGTGAGCCTAAGGGTGAACGTGTAAGCTTCGACGGTATCGAAGAGGCGCATTCGCACAGTAAGAACATGAACTGTTGATGAACGCTCCCTAAATCGGGATAAGAAGAGCGAAAATACATGAAAAGACGGGCTAGAATGAGTGTAACTAGACGCTCCCCGCGTTCACCGAGTACCGGAGGTATATAGAAATGACTGTTCCCACACGTCCCCTCTACACCCCGAACCTGCAGCCCGGTGAGGCGGAGCGAACCGCTATCATCGACCTTAATGCTCTTGAGCACAATACGCGCGTGCTCAAAGATATGATCGGCGAACGTAAACTCATTGCCGTGGTGAAAGCGGATGCCTACGGTCACGGCGCCTACCCCGTGGCCCGGTCAGTACTCGAAGCCGGTGCCGATATTCTGGGCGTTGTGCATGTGACCGAAGCCCTGGAATTGCGCTCAGAGGGTATTACCGCCCCGATTATAGCTTGGCTGCACACCCCGCAGACGGACTTCGACGAAGCACTCGAAGCAGATATTATCCTGGGTGCCTCCGGCTGGGACTTAGAAGCAATAGCAGAAGCTGCTAATCGCACCAAGAAGCGTGCTCGTGTACATCTGAAAGTAGACACGGGGCTTGGGCGTAACGGCTCCACCTTTGAGGATTGGCCCGCGTTGGTGGCGCGTGCCCTTGAACTTGAAGCCGCAGGGTTGGTGCGCATTGAGGGAATTTTCTCGCATCTGGCGGTTGCCGATGAACCTGAACGCCCCGAGACCGCACGGCAGATCGCCCGACTTAACGAATTTGTGACCGTTGCCCGCAGCGCGGGTCTTACCCCCGAGCTTGTTCACCTGGCGAACTCCCCGGGAACGATCACCGGCGCGAGCCCCCTATATAACACGAACGAGGCAGTTCTTGCCGATGCAGTACGCTGCGGAATCGCCCTTTACGGTCTGTCCCCGCTCGCGGGTGTGAGCTCCAAAGACCTTAATCTGCGACCCGTTATGACCCTGGGAACCCATGTGTGCAATGTCAAAGAGGTACCCGCCGGGCAGGGGGTCTCATACGGGTTGCGGTACAGCACCGATAAGCCCACCACGTTAGCTCTCATCCCGCTCGGATACGCCGATGGCGTGCCGCGCATCGCTGATGGGGCTCCAGTGCGTATTTACCCGCGTGCCGATGCCGCGAACCCTGTGGAACCGCGCACGTACCGTGCCGTGGGTAGGGTTGCTATGGACCAGCTTGTAGTTGATCTGGAAGAGCCCGGACTCGCCGATCCTGCGCGCGGTGTTCTCGGTGGTTCTGCCGTGCTTTTCGGCTCGGGAGATAACCCTCCCGTTGAAGAATGGGCCGCTGCAGCGCAGACCATTAACTACGAGATTGTGACTCGTATTTCCCCGCGCGTGATACGCATCTACCGCGGTGGCGCCTGGGTGGAACGCGAAGTAGATGGTCTGCATGCCCTGGGATCCCTCTTCGGTCTCGACGATGAACAGACACCGGAAACCGTCTAACGATATGTGAGGTCGAGCCTTCGCACCTCTGTTTAACCCGTACCGTTCCCCGGAAAGAAGCCCATGCACGCACATCCCGTTTTAGAAGTTGATCTTGCCAATCTTGCGCATACACGCGCGGCGGCGCATGCGCTTGCGCCGTTGCTCATCGCTGGGGACCTGCTCTTGCTCTCGGGAGAGCTTGGTGCCGGGAAGACCACTTTCACTCGTGCCCTAGGCGAGGGGCTTGGAGTACGTGAGGGCGTTATTTCACCAACTTTTGTGCTCTCGCGGGTGCATCCCAACCTGTCGGACGGCACCCGCCCGGGCGGACCCGATCTCGTGCACGTGGACGCATACCGGCTCTCTAGCGCCGAAGAATTAGACGACCTCGATCTAGAATTCTCGCTGGAAAAATCCGTGACCGTCATCGAATGGGGACGCGGTAAAGCCGAGCATCTGAGCGATTCCCGCCTGGAACTAGACTTCACGCGACTCACCGGCGCGGACGCCTCCATCGCCTACGCCGCCGAGAATTACTCGCCCACAGGGGAGGGGGAATTCGACTGGGATGCGCTTGACGATCGTGAGGAGGAGAGCGCTGATGCCTCAGAACCGCGGCTGCTGCGCATTACCGCTTACGGCCCACGATGGGAAGGCGAAGCGTATCGAAGTCTTGAAGCCGCCATGCTCAAACTCGGCGTCGAGTAACCTGTTCTAAGAGTTTCCGGAAGTGAACGGAAGCGCACCTCATGAGCTTGCCTTGGGGCATTTATGAAGCGAGAACCCGTCACAATAACGGGTATACGGCAGCACGTTAGAATGATAGGGTGCTCATACTTGCTCTAGATTCATCAGCCACCGCATCCGTGGCTTTGGCGCGCCTCGACGGCGAAAATCCCGGTTCGACCGCAACTATTCTCGCTGCCCGCGAAAGCGCCGATACACGTTCACACGCCGAAGTGATGTCGCCCTTCGTATCCCAGGTACTCGACGAAGCACAGGTAAATGGGCGGAACGTGGATGCGATTCTCACCGGAACCGGGCCGGGCCCTTTCACCGGGCTGCGCGCCGGAATCGTCACCGCCCGAACTCTTGGATTTGCCTGGAACAAACCTGTCTATGGACTTATGAGTCTAACAGCCTTGGCAGAACGAGCATTCGTTCAGGATTTCCAGGGCAAAGCCGCGCAGAAGACCGATATTCTGGTAGCCTCCGATGCGCGCCGCCGCGAAATCTACTCCGCGATCTTCACCGTCACCGAGAACGGATACACGATAAAAACCGGTCCGCAGGTGGCACCCGCAAGCGAAAGTACGCCTGCACCCGGCAGCGTTTCTGGACAGAATACCGCAGGTTACCGTGCCTACGGTTACGGTGCCGAGCTTTACCGCGAACAGCTGGAACAGTTGGGAGTGCAAATTTCTCCCGAGTTATCGCAGCTGCACCCCAACGCAAGCGACCTCGTGCGCGCCGCCGCGCGCTTGGGCGTAAAAAATCTTAGCACCGACACCCGCGCCCTCTACCTGCGTGACTCGGACGCGAAGGTTCCAGCCGCTATGCTTGCGCGGCAGAGCCAGAGCGCTCCGAGCGATCCCGCATCGTCTAAGGGATAGGGGGGCGTAAATATGCACTCGAAACTTCAGCATCCAGAACTTCCCGGTGCGCTCGCCCACGGTGCCCGCCTGCGCCGCGCCGATATCGACGATGTACCGCATCTGTTCACCCTCGAACAAGAGCTCTTCCCCCTCGATGCCTGGAACCTTGATATGTTCCTCGCCGAAATAACCCACCCCACCCGCACCTATTACGTACTTGAGCGGGCGCATGCCAGCGAAAATTTCCAGGAAAACCCCGATAAAAAGAACGCCCCGAATATTATCGGGTACTGCGGGGTTATGACGGTAGCAGACACCGCCGACGTGCAGACCATCGCCGTGCTGCCCGAGTACGAAGGCAATGGATACGGAAGAGCCATGCTCGCCGCAATGCACCGCCGGGCACAGGATTTAGGGGCGCAGCGCATCCTTTTGGAGGTGCGGGCCGATAATCCCCGAGCCCAGAACCTCTACTTGCGCACCGGATACACGCATATTCACACACGGCCCGGCTATTATGACGACGGCACGGATGCGCTGATCATGCTCAAGGACTTCGCCGCCGATGCCTCCACAACAACGGAAACTACCTGAGAAATGATGACTGAACAAACACTTTCTGCCGCGGCTGAACCGCTTGTATTAGGTATCGAATCATCCTGCGATGAGACCGGGATCGGCATTGTACGCGGCACCCGTCTGCTCACCAACACGGTTTCATCCTCTATGGAAGAGCACGTGCGGTTCGGCGGGGTGATCCCCGAAATTGCTTCGCGGGCGCATCTTGATGCTATGATTCCGGCTCTCGAAGCTGCACTTGCAGACGCTCACGTGACCCTCGACGATATAGACGCGATTGCCGTCACCGCCGGCCCTGGGCTCGCCGGTGCACTCATGGTCGGTGTTTCTGCCGCGAAGGCGCTGGCTATCGCTACCGGAAAGCCGCTCTACGGCATTAACCACCTGGTGGCGCATGTGGGCGTGGGGCTGCTCGACGATAACGGTACCGAGGATGGAGCACAGCTGCTTGAGCACGCGCGAGATGGCGGGCTCGGGGCACTGCTGGTTTCTGGTGGTCACACCGAAATTCTGCAGGTGCGCGATATTACTCAGGATGTGCGTCTGCTCGGAGCCACCCTTGATGATGCTGCCGGTGAGGCCTACGATAAAGTTGCTCGCTTACTGGGGCTCGATTACCCGGGAGGCCCTGCTATTGACCGCGCCGCGCGCACGGGGAATGCTAAGGCGTTTGTTTTCCCGCGCGGGTTGTCAAACCGTAAGTTCATGGGTACTGCCGAAGCCCCGGGGGCACACCGGTATAATTTCTCGTTTTCAGGGCTCAAGACCGCCGTAGCGCGCGTGATTGAAGGCTTTGAAGCACGCGGTGAAGAGGTTCCGGTCGCCGATATTGCGGCATCTTTCCAGGAAGCGGTTGTCGATGTTATCACGAAGAAAGCCGTGCTGGCCTGCCGGGAACAGGGACTGCACACCCTCTTACTCGGCGGCGGCGTTGCGGCAAATTCGCGGCTGCGTGAGCTGCTTTCGGCACGATGCACTTCAGCTGGGGTGCGCCTCATTATCCCGAAATTTACGCTGTGTACCGATAATGGTGCAATGGTGGCGGCGCTTGGGGCACGCCTTGTCGAGGCCGGGTATGAACCTTCGGGAATCGATTTTACGACCGATTCTTCGCTGCCGGTCACGACGGTGTGTTTCTAGAGCATTTGCTTAGACTAGAAGGATCCGTCAGCCCGCCTCCTGAGAAAACTCGGGGGAGCGGGCTGGAACTTTATCGGCCCCTAGCGGATGGGACGCGCCCGTGACTGGAGCGCGACATCTCGAATAACCTCGTGGAAAGAGCCTGTTTTCTCATAGATAGCGCGCTGCCGGTCGGCACCGGTGCCCTCCGCCAGCATATTCCTCACATGCTGCAGCTCCGGCAAACAATCCAAATCCTGGGCAACATCCTCTAGCTGAGTAACAAGAAGCTCAATGTCCTCGCGCAGCGGGCGCACCTGTGGCTCGTTAGACACAATGATCTCGGTGTCTAAACCATATCGGGCGGCACGCCATTTATTCTCCTGTGCATGCCAAGGGTTTAACACCTCAATCTTCTCGCCAGCCTCAATTTTGCGCGAGAAAAACTCCACTAAACACTGGGTGAGCGCCGTAACCGCTGCAACATCCCGAATCGACGGAAGACCATCGCAGTAGCGCATCTCCAAGGTGCCATAGCGGGGAACCGGGCGCACATCCCAACGGTCCTCGCTGACCTCTAAAATAGCGCCCGTCTTCACCAAAGCATGCAAATAGTCGCTGTACTCCTGCCAATTTTCAAAATGGAAAGGCAGACCATTTGAAGGCAGCTGCTGATACAGCATCGTGCGGTGCGAACCATAACCGGTATCCACGCTGTCCCAGTAGGGCGAAGACACCGAAAGCCCCAGCAGATGCGCGCAATAGTTGGTGAGCGCATCCACAAGCGGTAATACCTTATCGCGTGAATCGACGCCCACATGCACATGCACGCCAAAAATAACCATGTGCCTGCCCCAGTACTGGCCGCGACCTACCACACGCTGGTACCGCTTCTTTGCAGATACCTGCTGATCCTGCCAATGCGCCGTAGGGTGTGTGCCCGCCGCATAAAAATCAAGTCCCAGCTCATCAGTAACCTCACGGATCTTATCGGTCACCGAGATCAACTGCTGGCACGCTTGCGGAACCGTAGTACACACGCCGGTAATAATCTCAAGCGTATTTTCCAAAAATTCGCCCGCCACATGAGCATGATCCAGGGAAGGTTCCAAAAGTTCAGGATAACGTTCGCCCACACGGGTAAGTACCTCTTGAGCGCGCGCTACCAGCTCTCCGGTATGCTGGTCAATCAGCGCGATCTCCCACTCTACGCCTAGAGTGGATTGCGCCGAGGAAGCGAACGAAATCAAAACTCTCTCCTTCTTAGGGTGACTGCATTTATTCTACGGTGTTGGTGACCACAACAACGCTTTTTCGAGTGCGTATGAACTAAATACGACACGAACATGAAGTATCTGACATAAAACGTCACACACCGTCATCACAGTTTTTGTAGATACGCCGCCCACATAAACCGCTAGACCACAGAATTCTTAGTGTCCGAGCTAGAGACCTGCGCTGAATCAGAAAAATCTACAGGCCGCACATGCCACCCGATGCGCCGTGCCTGCTGCCCGAACCCCACTCGCGTAAACACTAAAGTCGCCGGGTTATAGCCCTGATTCTTCGCGGCCTTCTTACCTGATTTCTTGCCCGCACCGCCTGCCAGCAGGGTCGCACGCATTTTCTCGGGCACCAGATCAACGCCGCGTTTCTTGATCGTCAAAGCCGTAAAACCGCGCTCGCGCACCCACTTTTTGAGCTGTTTCTCATGCACCGGGATTTCCTCAAGAACCTCATAACACTGTGCCAGCGGACTCTGAACAGCTTTTGCCGCCGTGAGGTACGCCAGGTGCGGATCAATCAGGTTCGCCCCAAGCTCTTGGGCTAACTCCTGCACCAGATGCGCCCGCACTACCGCGCCGGAAGGCTCATAGAGGTACTCACCGGGGGAGGGGAACCGGGTTTGCTTTTCATCAACAGGGGTTACTTGCTCCGCAGAATAGGGACTACTCAGCGTGGTTTTGTGAATGCGCAGGCCCTTGTCTTCAGCCTGTCCCGTCGCCTCCTGCCGCAGCACCGTGACCGTGCGTGCAACACCCTCCTGAGCCAAAGCGTTAAACCAAAGCACCAACTCCACGAGAGAGTCCTCATGCTCAACCCACTGCGCCGTGACACGCGGATGCGGGTTCGCCTCACTACGAATATCCTCAGGGCGCGCAATAGCCTCATGCGGCATCCCCGGACCAAGTTTGACACCCATTGGCATACCGGTTTTGGCCAGATCCACCACGAACGAAAGCGGTGGAGAATAGGCTTCGGGATCAAAAATACGTTCTGTACGGGATTTTACGACTCCGGTCAGATCACGTCTGGCCGGATCAAGCCATATGCCCTGCACGACCTTGCCGTTGCCATCACGAAAACTCTCGGGGTTAAAATTCGTCACATCACCGACCACAACCCGTGAACCCGAAAAATCCGCCAGATTTGCGGCAGCAAAAGATGCCGTCAACGGGTCAAGCTCCACAGAAACAGTCGCTAAGGATGCGCGCGCGAACTCCAACGAATCCGCGCCGATACCGCATCCCAGATCGGCAACCGAGCGAACCCCGGCACGGGCAAACACGGCCACGTGCTCGGCAGCAACAACCGGTCGAGTCGCCTGCTGCGCGCCGTGCTCGGTCAAAAACATAGTGCGCGCCCTATCGCCGAACTTTGACAGCGCCCGAGTGCGCGCCTTAACAAGGCTGAGAATATTGGCGGTCTCATCGGGCGTAAACCCCTGCGCCCGCAGCCGCGTAACCTGTTCGAGCGAGTGCTCTTGACTATAGGGGAAAAGCGCATCCGCGGCATCTAACGCCTGCCGGGTAAAAGGCAACTCGGGCGGCAATGCAAACGGCGGCGGGGGCACAAAATCAACCATAGGCTTAAGTGTAGTGGCATGAGCATATGCAGAAGGCTTGGATGCTGCGGCAGGTTCACGGGGCGCTCGCGTATTATCCTGTGCGCGAAACGCCGCCCTCGAAACGGCGCGCATTCTTGACCGGGTGCCGCCGGGATTCTAAAGTTGAATTTAGCACTCGAAGCGGTGCAGTGCTAAACGCCCAGGCACTAGGGCTAAACCGCTTCACAAATTTTTAAAAACGCTGACTAAAAAGGAGCATACCTATGGCTATTAAGCCCCTCGAAGACCGAGTAGTTGTCAAACTAGAGCAGGCTGAGCAGACCACCGCATCCGGTCTGGTTATTCCCGAAACTGCAAAGGAGAAGCCGCAGGAGGCTCGCGTAGTAGCTGTGGGCCCCGGTCGTGTGGACGATAAGGGCAACCGCGTTCCCGTCGATATCGCTGAAGGTGACGTAGTCGTGTTCTCCCGCTATGGCGGTACCGAGGTCAAGTACCAGGGCGAGGAATACCTGATTCTCTCCGCTCGTGACGTTCTGGCGATCGTCGACTAATTTCGCATATATGCAGGATGCGCCGCCGGTTTCTCGCGCGGCGCATCCGCTATACATGACCTAGATTCGGCGCACGCGCGCCTTCTACGATATCGAACGCTCACAACCCTCAAGGAGTAGCGAATATTCATGGCTAAACAGCTTGAATTCAACGATGCCGCCCGTAAGTCCCTGCAGGCCGGCGTTGATAAACTCGCCGATGCGGTCAAGGTTACCCTCGGCCCACGCGGGCGCAATGTTGTGCTCGATAAACAGTGGGGTGCACCGGTTATCACGAATGATGGTGTCTCGATCGCCCGCGAAGTTGAGCTTGAAGACCCCTACGAAAACTTGGGCGCGCAGCTCGCTAAAGAGGTAGCCACCAAGACTAACGACGTTGCCGGTGACGGTACGACCACCGCAACCGTGCTGGCGCAGGCACTTGTGAATGAGGGGCTGCGCAACGTAACAAGCGGTGCGGCACCTGCGGAGGTGAAGCGTGGCATTGAGGCCGCCGTTGAGCAGGTCTCCGAGCGTCTGCTTCAGGATGCCCGCGAGGTACAGGGCCCGGAAGTTGCGCATGTTGCCGCTATTTCGGCTCAGTCCGACCAGATCGGCGAGCTTTTGGCATCTGCTTTTGAGAAGGTCGGTCAGGACGGCGTCATTACTATCGAGGACGGCTCCTCCACTGAGATTGAGCTTGACATTACCGAGGGTATGCAGTTCGACAAGGGCTACCTTTCGCCTTCGTTCGTGACCGATGCCGAGCGTGGCGAAGCGGTTCTTGAAGATAGCCTCATTCTGCTCTACCAGGGTAAGATCTCCACTGTTGCCGAGATTATGCCTCTGCTGGAGAAGGTCGTACAGGCGAAAAAACCGCTGACCATTATCGCCGAAGACGTTGATGGTGAAGCACTGTCCACCCTCGTGGTGAATAAGCTCCGCGGAACTCTCGACGTTGTGGCGCTTAAGGCTCCCGGGTTCGGCGATCGCCGCAAGGCTATTATGCAGGATCTCGCCATTCTGACCGGCAGCATCGTGATTACCCCCGAACTGGGTATCGACCTGGCTCAGGCAACTCTCGAAGAAACCGGTTCGGCGCGCCGCGTGACCGTCACCAAGAACACCACCACGATTGTGGACGGCGGTGGCAGCAAGGAAGCGGTTGAAGACCGTGTGCAGCAGTTGCGCCGAGAGATCGAGGCCGTCGATTCCGAGTGGGATCGCGAAAAGCTCAAGGAACGCCTGGCGAAGCTCGCCGGTGGCGTGGGCGTGATCAAGGTGGGTGCGGCAACCGAGGTTGAGGCTAAGGAACGTAAGCACCGCATCGAAGACGCTGTGTCTTCTACCCGCGCGGCTCTTGAAGAAGGCATCGTATCCGGTGGCGGTTCGGCACTGATCCACGCCAGCAAGGCGCTCGACGGTTTTGAACTCGATAGCCACGACGCAAACGTAGGTGTGCAGATTGTACGCCGCGCCCTGGTACAGCCGCTGCGCTGGATTGCCGAAAACGCTGGCGACGACGGCTATGTGGTGGCGGCAAAGGTCGCCGAACAGCCCGTTGGTCACGGTTACAACGCCAAAACCGGTGAGTATGTTGATCTGTTCGAAGCGGGCGTAATTGACCCCGTGAAGGTCACCCGCTCTGCGCTGCAGAATGCATCATCTATCGCGGCTTTGGTACTCACGACCGAGACTCTGGTGGTTACCAAGCCCGAAGAAGAGGACGAAGACGAATAATTGATGGGTTGCCCGGTTCGAGGAGAGAAAATCTCGTTGAACCGGGCAACAACTATCTGTAGGGGCTTGATGCAGACTGGCCTGAAATAAACGCAAGCGCAGCCTCGAACCGGATACTGCGGCCTTGCAGGAAAGGCACACATCCGAACCGCTCCGTGTACCCCGAAGCAGACGTAAGCGTTTACCATAGAGATACGACGTTTTACACCCGGTGGCACCACTCGCTACACAACATCTATACATCCGGTACAGCATTTGAAAGGCTAAACATGACTGTCCCCACCGCCCTGACCGACGATCCCTTCGGTTTCACTGGTCTGACCTATGATGACGTGTTGCTTCTACCCGGCAACACCGATGTTATTCCCTCCGATGCCGATACCAGCACTCGACTCTCCAAGCGTATTACCCTGGGCACCCCCATTATCTCCGCTGCGATGGATACCGTGACTGATTCCCAGATGGCGATTTCGATGGCGCGCCTAGGCGGCATGGGCGTGATCCACCGCAACCTTTCGATCGAGGATCAGGCAGCGCATGTTGATCGCGTGAAACGCTCCGAATCGGGCATGATCATTAATCCCGTCACCATCGGTGCTGACGCAACTATCGGCGAATACGATAATCTGTGCGGCTATTACAAGGTTTCGGGTCTGCCGGTGGTCACCGAAGATGGCAAACTTGAAGGTATTATTACCAACCGCGATATTCGCTACCTCTCGCGCTCGGACTATGAAAACACCCTCGTGCGCGATGTTATGACCCCGATGCCGCTCATTACCGGTTCGCCGAACCTCACGAAGGATGAAGCCTTCGCCCTGCTCTCGAAGAACAAAATCGAGCGTTTGCCCCTCATTGACGAGGCCGGTAAACTTGCCGGGCTGATTACCCTTAAAGACTTTGTGAAGACCGAACAGTACCCGCGTGCCACCAAGGATGACGATGGTCGCCTGCGTGTTGGCGCTGCTATCGGTTTCTTCGGCGACGGCTACGAACGCGCTATGGCCCTGGTCGAGGCCGGGGTGGATGCGCTCTTCGTCGATACCGCCAACGGACATTCCCAAGGCGTGCTCGATATGATTTCCCGCCTGAAGAAAGATCCCGCAGCCGCACATGTCGATGTGATTGGTGGTCAGGCGGCAACCCGTGAAGGTGCTCAAGCCATTATTGATGCGGGCGCAGATGCCGTGAAAGTCGGCGTGGGTCCCGGATCAATTTGCACCACTCGTATTATCGCGGGTGTGGGCGTACCCCAGGTAACCGCGATTAACGAATCCGCGAAGGCAGCTATTCCCGCCGGTGTTCCGCTCATCGCCGACGGCGGCATGCAGCACTCCGGTGAGATCGGTAAGGCTCTGGTTGCTGGCGCCGATTCCGTGATGCTTGGCTCGCTTTTGGCGGGAACCGCCGAGGCCCCCGGCGATCTGATTTTCATGAACGGTAAGCAGTTCAAAGCCTACCGCGGCATGGGCTCGCTGGGCGCTATGCAGACCCGCGGCCGCCACAAATCATACTCGAAAGACCGTTATTTCCAGGCAGATGTTTCCAGCGAAGAGAAGCTGATTCCCGAGGGAATTGAGGGGCAGGTTCCGTTCCGCGGACCGCTTTCTGCCGTGCTGCATCAGCTTGAGGGCGGTCTGCGCCAGACCATGTTCTACGTGGGTTCACGCACCATTGAGGAGCTTAAGACCAAGGGCAAGTTTGTGCGCATCACCCCGGCGGGTCTGAAAGAATCTCACCCGCACGATATTACGATGACTGTCGAGGCACCTAACTACCGCCGTTAACCACCGCTGACCGGCTTAGTGGTGTGTATGGCTCGAACATTAGAGAATCTATTCCGTCGTGCATTTTGTGATATTTCTAAATAATCTGCGGCTGAACGGGCTATACACCGAGTAGAGTAGATACTGCATCAGGCGCGTAGTCTTGCGGGGCAGCCGTGCGCCAAGAAACACCGGTCAGATACCTTCCGAAGGGAAACATACATGTCCGATATTCAGATTGGGCTCTCTAAGAGTGCCCGCCGCACCTATGCGCTTGACGATGTGGCGCTGGTACCAACGCGCCGCACCCGTGACCGTCGCGATGTCGATACGTCATGGCAGATTGACGCCTTCAAATTTGACACCCCAATTGTGGGCGCACCGATGGACTCTGTGATGTCTCCAGCGACCGCGATTGCGCTCGGAAAGCTCGGTGGGCTAGGCGTGCTCAACCTAGAAGGCTTGTGGACTCGCTATGAGGACCCGCAGCCGCTTCTAGACGAAATTACTGAGCTTCCCGAAGCTGATCCCGCCTCTGCTACCACGCGCATGCAGCAGATTTACGCTGAGCCGATTAAGCCCGAGCTGATTACCGCGCGCCTGGAAGAAATTCGTGATTCGGGTGTTATTGTGGCGGGCTCGCTTACCCCGCAGAACACCCAAGAACATTACGAGACCGTGGTGCAGGCCGGGGCCGATCTTTTCGTGATTCGCGGCGCGTCGGTCTCTGCGGAGCATATCTCAACTTCGCATGAACCGCTGAACCTCAAGAAATTCATTTACGAGCTGGATGTACCTGTTATGGTCGGCGGCGTGGCAGGGTATACCCAGGCGAAGCACTTGATGCGCACCGGTGCCGCCGGTGTTCTGGTGGGCTTCGGCGGCGGTTCCGCGATGACCACCCGTAAGGGGCTGGGCATTTCTGCGCCGATGGCAACCGCTATTGCCGATGTTGCTGCGGCTCGTTCGGACTACCTGGACGAATCCGGTGGACGGTATGTTCATGTGATTGCCGACGGCGGGCTTAGCCGTTCCGGTGACCTGGTGAAGGCACTGGCTCTGGGCGCGGATGCGGTAATGATCGGCGCTCCTCTGGCACGCGCATCCGAGGCGCCGGGTCAGGGCTGGTACTGGGGTAATGAGGCGCATTCGGTGGATTTCCCGCGCGGCGTGCGTACCCCGCTGGGTGTCGTTGGAACCCTCGAAGAAGTGCTGTATGGGCCTTCACACCATGTGGACGGCACGAGCAATATTGTGGGGGCGCTCAAACGCGCTATGGCAACCTGCGGTTATCTGGACTTGAAGAAGTTCCAGAAGGCAGAGATGACGCTTGTGCCTGAATATCGGGGATAATTGCGGTCAGTCTCGCGTTCTGTTGAGTGCGCAGGAACCGAGTGAACATTCTCTTTGCCGAAACGTATTGCGCCCTCACCGGTGAAAATATCCGGTGGGGGCGCATTGTGCTATTCCGAGTCAGGCGCGGAAGCTGGGTATATGATCATACGCGGGGCACAAGCGAGCAGAATCCCGTAGCATGAATAGGGTTAGGTGGGTAATGCGTGGGTGAGCGTGGTGCTGCACCGAAGAAACCGGTCGGGCGAGTTGATATGGGGAATGCATAGTTATGAGTGCGCAAGAGATGGACGCAGAGAAGGCCTTCGAGCGGTTCGAGTCCATGCTGCGGGACTGGCTGCGTGACAGCGGCGGGACTCGCATCGACATCGACTATCACGCCATCCACCGCACCGGGCATGTCATCAACTGGCTGACCATTGACGGTCAGCGCAAGGGCGTCCTGTTTCCCGCGAAGCTGGACTTCACCATGGATGACCTTCGTCCGGCGCAGGTGGATCCTCGTCGGGGTGCGTGGACATACTCGCACCTGTGGATGGAGGCCTCGGACGGTGTGCTGCATCAGGAGTCGGACTGGATGCGTGAGCCAGTCATTAACGGCGAGCCGGTGTCGGAGCAGGGCGCGGCGGTGGAGCTGAGGTTGCACCCCAGGGATCCTGAGTTCATCCCGGAGTGGATGGCGACCAAGGCAGCCGCCTTCCACAAGAAGGAGGAGGCCCGAGCAGGACGTCGCGAACGCGACCGAGCCCGCCGGGAACGCAAGAAGGCTGAAGCTGCCCAGGCTGCGCAGGAGGCCGAGACGAATACGTCGAGTACTGCCAGTGAGGCGGCGGAGAAGGCGAGTAGCTGACTCGGTCGAAGCAGACCGATAGCATAGGAGATTTGTTTATTGTGCGCCCGGTCTTTGTGGGGTGGAGCTCTTGGATGATGAAGGAGAATGACAATGATGGAGTGGTCTTTTGAAGGTCAGATGGAGGTCGCGCAGGCGATCGCGAACCAGTGGGGTGCGTGGATGCGTGCTAACGGCGTTCAGGAGGTCGTCGTTGAGGTTGAGGGTGTCGGTACCCGTGCGGCTGTGAGCAGTCAGGTGCAGCATCAGGGCCATTGGGTGAACAATGCCCTGCCGATGGAGCTAGTGCGCTTGGGTGTGGATCTGCGTGTGGCTATGGGGCGCCCTGGAGGCGGGGCGTGGACCTGGGCACGGCTGTCCATGAGCAGCACAAGCTCGTCTCCGACTTCAACTACGACCGTGAACCCGTTCTGGACCCACCCTACACAGCTCAGGATGTGGCCCAAGAACTGGAGGCTTTCCCGCGGGAACCGAATGCTATTCCTGACTGGATGCGTATCGGCGGCTAGGCTGCCTTCCGTGCCCGTTGTTGGTTTCCTGGCTGAGGCACCTTACTGACCAACCCACTCAGCGGTGGGGCCACGTCCTTCCCACTTGGCCCCACCGCTTTGCCCTCACTGGAATAACACTTCCCCTACCCTGAACTGGCCCCGCATGGTGGGCGACCGACTCGATGCTCTTCATATGGCCACCGAATTGTCCTCAGTGAGTTTCGGCCCTAGGAGGGGGACAGGATGACGTTGTCCAGTAGGGGCTAAACCGACGGAACCCGTCATCAAGGAGGCCCGCCGCGACGACCTGTAACCCATGGCGCGAGCAGCGAAGTAGAGACCTTGGTTTGGCGTTTGCCGTCACACGCGGGTGTCGGTTTAGGAGTTGGTAAAAGATTCGTGTCCGCAACAATTGAATCGCCAGCAATGACTGATCTTACTGAAGCTGAAGAGAAGTATTTCGCAGAGGGAGGGGAATTCTAGCTCTCGTAATGAGACTTAAAGTAGCTTCAATTGCCGAGTTTTCTCGCATTGAGTCCACGATGAGTGACCTGATTACTGAAGCAGGGGGTGTGGTAAGGCAGGGGCGAGCATAACCGAACCCGAGAGATTCTCGGCCCGGACGTTGAGCTGCACATACAACTGAAACCATAAACTTAGAAGGAGGACATAGAATGGGCGTCAGATACCTCTATACCACTCTCAATTCAGGACGCATTATCGCCGACACTGACACGTTCCTCAGCGAGGGAAAGCGGCATTGGCCAGACTCCAAGGGTACACGCTGGAACGACGATGAAGACGATACCGATGCAGACATTCTGCTTACTCCAGATGGAGCATCGACGGTTATCAGTCACTTCAGCGACAATCGACTCATATCTGTGAGCGGGGCAGAATTTGAGGAGGCGGCCGACATTGCCGTTTGGGTGCGATCTCTTAACCCGGACCCCAATTTGGTGTTATGGTTCACTACGAACGTCTTCGACGGGCACACCGTTCTGACTCCGGGCATCACACCCCAGCAGGTTATTGATCAGTGGGTGGACCATCGTGAGCATGACCCCTATGCGGAGTACCCCGAATACTTCTCCTGACAACTCCGCCAACACCGCCAAGAGCACCAAGGAAGAGAAGTATCTTCTCAATTAAGAGAAGAGGCTGGCAAATCTCTTCAGCGGATGGTTGGTTTAAGTAAACGGGGTCAAACATGGGTGGTTCTATGACAGGCTGGCTCAGAAGGTGAACCGGGATCGAGAACATTCACGGCACAGCCTCTCTTAGATAAGGGCAGAGAGAATTCAATCGGGCCGTCTCCTCTGACAACCCAGCATGAGTTAACCTCAGTGGCAACGAAGTCATAGAAGTTGTCAGAGCGATATATATGAGCAGCCTTGAGGGGGAGTACAAATGGAAAGGCATTTTACAACGTGGACCGTCAGTCCAAGGTTCGGCCTAAGGAACAATTTCCTCACCCCACAGACACCAAACATAATTTTCAACGAGATAAAAGACCAGCTGGGGTCTCCAAAATTCCTACGACTTGGTGGTTTCTTTTCGTTTGGTGTGCGTGCGCTTCCGGAGGAGGTGTTGTGGCCGGAGGACGTTCCCAAGAACGACCCCTCCCTCAACAGCTACATGCAGGCCGCAGGTGTTCATGAGGCGATGACTATTGAGGTGCGGGTTTCCGACGGAAGTGACTCCTACACTCACTACACGGTGGCTCGTGAACCTGTGGCCGATCCCGAGGCGTGGACCACGGTGTCCTGGGACAACGGGAACCCCGAACCCTTCACCATCCAGGTTCACCCCGAGGAGGTCTTCACCGGTGAGCAGGCAGTCCCCATCTTCCAAACCTATATCGAGGACAACGCCCTACCACCGGCCAACTTGCTGCGCCGAATCGACGTCTAACCACCAACCTACCACCATGGCTCCGCACCCCACCCGGTGCGGGGCAGATGTTCGGAACGGGTACATAAAGATGGCAATCAGGGGGAGAGCGAGACGCGAAATTGGTAGAGTAGAAGCTACTGGCGCACCTTCCGAGATCACACCTAAAGTCGCTCAGATCTTCAATCTATCGACAAGCCTTAGAAAGCCTAGGAAAGTACCATGAACCCTAGTAAGTCAAATGATGCAGGCTCGGAAACGTCAGGCTTTCGTTCGTACCCAGTCGATCAGGCATTGAATATCATTCGAGCAATAGCCGAGCATCGGTGGCCCATGACTGTTGAAGAGGCATTCTCGTTGCGAGATCAGTTCGGCTGGATACCCGCTCCCGACGACGGGAGATTTTTCGTTACCCCCGTTAGCAATGGCGAGGAAGATGGAACTATAAGCATTGACCGAGAGAACAGAATTTACATATCAGGAATTGACTTCAACTTAACCTCCCAACTTCCTAAAGATGCAAACCCTGACATTCAGTCAGAAATGCGGTCAGTATATTCGAGGTACGTCGAAGCCCTCACTATGAGATATGGTGCAGGTGAAGCCAGATCCAGCAGTGACGTAGATGGTGTTTTGTGGTACCTGCCATCGCGCGCAAGCGTTGACATAGGGATTACTCGCCGATCTATTTCTGTAGCAATTGAATCACCAGCAATGACTGATCTTACTGAAGCTGAAGAGAAGTATTTCGCAGAGGGAGGGGAATTCTAGCTCTCGTAATGAGACTTAAAGTAGCTTCTCGTGAATTATCATGAGCAGGGGTATCTGTGAATGTCGAATACGGTAAATATGCAATGATGCTGTGGCGGCAAGAACCACAATGACCATACGCGGGGCACGGGAGCATTAAACCCCGTAGCATGAATAGGGCAGGCGGGTAGCGTGCAGTGGTTTACGGTATTTCGCAGGTAAGGTGAGAGGAAAAATTGTGGGCGTTAATTACCTATATCCCGTTCTCAGTTCAGAGGATACCCTCATTGATGTCGAAGCTTTCTTACGCGAAGGGCAGCGAAAATGGCCCGGGTGTAAGACGGCGCAGTGGACCGCTGAGGAAGACCGCTTGACGGATGCCGACATCATTATTACCCCTGATGGGGCATCGACGATTATTAGTCATTTCACTGATGGTCGGCTCATATCTGTTGATGGGGCAGATTTTGAGGAGGCCGTAGAGATCGCCGCATGGGTGCGGTCTTTGAACCCAGACCCTGACGTGGTGCTATGGTTTACATCCAGTGCTTTCGATGGTCACACAGTCTTGACTCCGGGAATTACACCCCAGCAGGTGCTTGAGCAATGGGTAGATCACCGTGAACACGACCCTTATGTGGAGTACCCTCAGTACTTCTCGTGAATGATGTAGTCATAGTGAAAGGGGGCGAGGCTGATATGGGCACGGTAAATCCTGAGAGTATGGCGATACCGGCAAGCTAGTAGTGATTGGTTGCTGCGGCAGCAGAGCTGGTTTTTAGAGCCGGATAGGAGATAGGAAGAGGCTAAGGCGCATGACAGATGAGGCTATGGGTGTACCCAGCGGGACAAATCGGGCTATGTCGGAATGGACGTGGCAGGACTACCTGAACTGGGGGCAGGAGATTAACCAAGAGCGAATGGAGGCCGACTGGAAGGGCCTGTGGGACTACGCACCGCCCAATGCAGGAGCCTCTGAAGAAACACTGGCACGTACTGAGGCTCAGCTGGGTTTTCGTTTGCCAAAGTCCTATCGTGATTTTCTCAAGGTAGCCGACGGCTGGCCCTGTTTCTACCAGGACATGACGATCTTCTCCACTAGTGACCTTCTTGGCGGCGAACTGCGTAGGCTGGGCGGGGTTCAGCTGGAGCTGGAGGAGTGCATTGAGGCTATGGCTTCAGACGGTGTTATCGCTGCTGACCATTTCATGGTTGCCGCCGCACAGGGGTCGATTGACATCGTTCTGATGGGGCGGCCCGGTACCCCGGCGGAGGGGACTGCCTCGTGGGTGCGCGGTGAAGTACTAGGACGCTACGACGATCTTCTGGACTATTACCTGTCTATGATGGAGTACAACAAGCTCGAAACCGCCGATCTCAGAAAGGACTTCGGCCCCAAGCCCGACGGCGTTCCCCACGCTGTCCTCGATATACGCTCCAATGAAGGGGAAGACTGACGCAGTTCGCATAGCTAGGTGGGCTATGGCGTTCTCACGCCCGAGGCTGCTCAGCATCTTAAGAATCTATCGACAAGCTCTAAAAATCCCAGAAGAGAGACCGAATTCTCATATGTTATATGAAGCAAACTCTAATCCGTCAGGCTTTCGCGCGTATCCGGTCGAGCAAGCGGTGGCTATCATCCAAGCAATAGCTGAGCACCGGTGGCCTATGACTGTTGAAGAGGCATTCTCGCTACGAGATCAGTTCGACTGGATACCCGCTCCCGACGACGGGAAATTTTTCGTTACACCCGTCAGTAACGGAGAGGAAGATGGCCACATAAGCCTAGATGTCAGCAACAATAAATTTGTATCCGGGATTTCTTTCCGCTTGACCAGTCTCGCATCCCCGGACCCAACCCCAGAAATTAAGGCATTGATACAGTCGGCACGCTCAGGCTACGTTGCTGGACTTACATCACTGTACGGGGCTGCAACCCCTGGCCCTAGCAGCGAAGTAGAAACTTTGTCTTGGTATTTGCCGTCGCGCGCGAGTGTTGGTTTAGGAGTTGGTACAAGACTCGTGTCCGCGACAATTGAATCGCCTGCGATGACTGATCTTACTGAAGCTGAAGAGAAGTATTTTGCGGAGGGCGGGGAGCTTTAACGCTGTGCGCCGCTGGTTTGCTGCCAGCTAGTTTTTGGTTCTGGGTCCTTACCGTACCGGCTAGACTGCGTTCTACACTGGGAAACGACGCATCTCTGCCAACTATTCACCGGGACTTTTCCCCGCGTAGGTTACCAACGGCGTTAGGGGCACATCACGCAGACGCGCTACCCTAGATATGTGTGGAAATTGGCGTTTACTCCCCGCTGGCTGGGTGGGCTTTTGCTGGCTCTCGTCTTCGTGACGGGGTTTGTTGCGCTCTCCAGCTGGCAGTTCAACGCCTCCACCTCACAGCAGGTACATTCCGATCCTGCGAAAGATCGGGTGCGACCTTACACCGAGATTCTGCAGGCGCATCAGCCCGTGACGAACTTGACGGTTGATACCGTAGTGCAGGCGAAGGGGGAGTACGTTCTCGGATCCTCCATGCTGGTAGCGGGTCGCCTCAATAACGGTGACCACGGGTACTGGGTTCTGAGTGAATTCATTCCCGAAGGAACCGATAAAGCCGCCGCTTTGGGAAGCACCAAGCCCCGTGCCATCACAGTGGCACGAGCCTGGATAGCGGGCGAGGATGATCATGCGCCGAGCATACCCGCCGAACCGACAGGGACAGTTGAGGTTGCCGGTCGTGTAGTAAATGCCCAGGGCGCCGCCCCGTACACGCGCACGACCGAGAAGGTGCTGGAAAGCGCATCCCCGGCACAGCTGACAAACCTGTGGGATGCGCCCCTCTATGACGGCGTGCTCACGCTTTCCGCCGAAGTACCCGAGAACAAAAAAGTACCCCTCACCGAACAGTACACAATCGCGGAAAACGCCACTATTATTGGACAGTCTGAGAATCTGCGCCCTATTCGCGCAGCCCAGGCTACCAATGATGCCAACATCAACTGGCTCAACATCTTCTACTCGCTCGAATGGTTGATTTTCGCGGCTTTCGCCCTCTACCTGTGGGGACGCATGCTTAAGGATGCGGCGCATCGTGCCGCCGAACCCGCCGAATACACCCAGTATTTCGAGTACGAGGGCGAATACTTTGTGGACGAAGCCACCGGACGCCCCTACTATTGGGACCCCGCCGACGAGCAGTACTATTTCTTTGATGAAGCTCCCGAAGAAGCATCCGTGCGTATGGAAGATACACCATGCAACGCTCCGGAGAGCGTTAATCCTCAGAAACCTGCAGATACAAAAGACTAACGCAAGCTAAACTCATCAGCACACACGAGAGGCACAGCATGTCAGAGAATTCCGAGAAGAACACAAAAATTACCCCGGTAGAACGTACCGACGGGCGCAAAGTCACCCTATCGCAGAATGCCTCAAAAGCATCAGCAGACGGGGCAGAACACGCGCCCCAGGGCGGATTTACGGTGCGCAAAAAATTTGGCGGTACCGAAACGCAGATTCGTTCCGCACTCACCTTCTATAAATGGTGCGCCTGGATATCCGGTACCTTCCTGCTGCTGCTGGTGGTTGAGATGATTACCCACCACGGGATGGGCTATGACCTGGTGGCGGGTGCAAAAGACGCCGCAACCGGTTCCGATGTGTCGCTCGGCATCCTTAACCGCGAAACCGGAAACCTTACCGGCGGAGTAAACATTTCCACGTGGGTGCTTATCATTCACGGCTGGTTCTACATTATTTATCTGTTCTCCTGCATTCGTATTTGGCTGCTCATGCGCTGGGGCATCGCCCAGCTCATCGTCATGGCGCTCGGCGGTGTGGTGCCGTTCCTCTCATTCATCGTTGAGAAGCGCATCCACGCAGAAACCTTGGCGCAGCTTGAGGCAAACCCGCAGGCGACTAAGCGGTACTAGCCCCCAGCATCGGCGAAAGCCCAACGGCGAGTACCCCTGAATGGGTGCCGCATAAAACCTTTATCTCTCCCGTAGAATAGAAATACAAGACTTCGCGCGCTCGCGCGGAATTTCAAACCTGACACGTGAGGAAAATCCGTGACCGACTCTGTACACCCGGATCAGCTTGAAGAGCGTCCGGTTCTGGTGGTAGATTACGGTGCCCAGTATGCGCAGCTTATTGCTCGTCGCGTGCGTGAGGCGGGTATCTACTCTGAAATCGTTCCCCACTCTATGAGCACCGAAAAGATGCTCGCTAAAAACCCCGCCGCGATTGTGCTTTCGGGCGGGCCTTCGTCGGTGTATGCCGATGGCGCCCCCCGCGGCGATAGGGCACTATTTGAGGCTGGCGTGCCGGTCTTTGGCATTTGCTACGGTTTTCAGGTGATGGCGCAAACCTTGGGCGGTACCGTGGCGCAGACCGGTTCCCGCGAATACGGCGCAACCGATGCGACCCTGTGCGCAGTTGAGTCTTCGTTCCTCACCGGCACCCCGCAGACGCAAAACGTGTGGATGTCGCACGGCGATTCTGTGACCGAAGCCCCCGCCGGGTTTGAGGTTCTGGCGCAGACCCCGGGTGCTTCCGTGGCGGCGTTCGTGGATGAGCACCGCAAGCTGGGCGGCGTGCAGTGGCACCCCGAGGTGAAGCACTCCGACTACGGTCAGGTTGCGCTTGAGAACTTCCTGTATAACATTGCTGGGCTTAAACCCACCTGGTCAACTGACAATATCATTGAGGAACAGGTTGCGAAGATTCGTGAGCAGGTTGGCAAAGACCGCGTGATTTGTGCGCTCTCTGGCGGCGTGGATTCTTCTGTTGCTGCGGCCCTCGTGCATAAGGCTGTAGGCGATCAGTTGACTTGCTTCTTTATCGACCACGGGCTGCTGCGTGCGGGTGAGCGTGAACAGGTTGAGCAGGATTACGCCGCGTCAATGGGTATCCGCGTGATTACCATTGACGAATCAGAGCGTTTCCTCACCGCGCTGGCTGGCGTGAGCGATCCCGAGCAGAAACGTAAGATTATTGGTCGCGAGTTCATCCGTTCCTTTGAACAGGCCGAGCGCAAGCTCATTGAGGAAGCAGGCGAAGAGGGCGCACAGATCAAGTTCCTGGTGCAGGGTACCCTGTACCCGGATGTGGTTGAATCCGGCGGCGGCGAGGGTGCGGCGAATATTAAATCGCACCACAATGTGGGCGGTCTGCCTGAGGACTTGGCGTTTGAGCTGGTCGAGCCGCTGCGTACCCTGTTTAAGGATGAGGTTCGCGCTATTGGTCGTCAGCTGGGTGTTCCCGAGAAGATCGTGGCGCGTCAGCCGTTCCCCGGCCCGGGTCTGGGTATTCGTATTGTGGGTGAGGTGACCCGCGAGAACCTTGAGACCCTGCGTGCGGCGGATGCGATTGTGCGTGAAGAGCTGACCGCCGCCGGTCAGGACGAGCATATTTGGCAGTGCCCCGTGGTACTTCTGTCCGGTGTGCGTTCGGTGGGTGTGCAGGGCGATGGCCGCACCTACGGGCATCCGATTGTGCTGCGCCCGGTTTCTTCGGAGGATGCGATGACTGCCGACTGGTCGCGCCTGCCTTATGACCTGCTGGCAAAAATCTCGAACCGGATTACGAACGAGGTCAAAGATGTAAACCGCGTGGTGCTGGATGTCACCTCCAAACCTCCGGGAACCATTGAGTGGGAGTAGCCCTGCGGGGGAGTAGCCCCTAGGATTCAACCCAGTTTTGTGTAGATAAGCCGCCCGGTGTGTTCTGAGCTTTCAGGATGCACCGGGCGGCTTTGCTGTGGTCATAAAGGTATAGAAGCTGCGCCATGATCCTCTTGAAACGGAATATTTCATCAAGTCCTTCTGCAGCAGAATACGGTTTCGGACGCCCATGATGGGAATGTGAAAGTCTGGAGCGTACTCGATAACAGGTGCAGGCTTGGTTTTCAGAAAATCTTGCTGGTGTTCTCGGTATTGTTCCGCTTGTGGTTTTACCAAGGCTCAAACCCACAAAGTGAATAAACCTTAGAATAAGTGTGACCAGCGTAATGAGAAAAGCAGTACAAATAACTCTAAATTGGCTTAGCCACTGTGAGAACTGGGGGACAGCGTTGTAGACAAGAGTCACGAACCAGCAGGGGTAAGAGCCATTGTTTTTACTGTCATCTGGGAGGTACCCCTAATGAATGACCCTCAGTGTTTTTGTCCTGAAAGTTGGGTGGTCTTCTTAATACTATTCGTCATGATGATAATCGTTAAGATGCCCAAAATAACCTCGTAAAGGGCTAC
>NZ_KV804813.1:204624-288079 GCF_001811455.1 Rothia sp. HMSC065G12 | reverse complement strand
GGCCCTTTAATAAGCTCCCCCGACTGGACTCGAACCAGTAACCCTTCGATTAACAGTCGAATGCTCTGCCAATTGAGCTACGGGGGATTATCCCGTTACGGCGTTTATCCGCAACGAGTAATAACTATACCGGCTGTTTGTTGCCTCCGCAACTTAGGGTATAGTGATGTACCTTACTAGTTTTTTGTGAGTGTTCTGCGGCGCATTTCAAGCTCTAAAAGCTCTCGCTGCACGTGCGCATACTCTTCACCGTCAGAGGCCGAACTGAGCTGCTCCAGGCGCATCATGAGGTCGGATTTCTGTCGGGTGATCTGGTGGATAAAGAGACTGTTGAGGGTACCCTCAATAAACCTGGGGAGGTGCTCTTCGTGGGCTATGGGCAATGCCGCTACACTCAGTTCGGCGATTGCGGGGTGTACCTCGGCGATAGTACCGGAACGCACTACGTTGAGCCATTCAACCCCGGCAGCGGGCGCTACCGTGGAGGCCGCGTGTATGATGCCGCGAGAAATTTCGCGGTGCATACGGTAGCGGAATTCTACGCGGGCGAATTCCTGCCACTGGGATACGCTCATCAAGTGAGGATGCTGCAGGGCGATTTCGAGTGCGGCCTTTTCGAGACGAGCCACGGGGTCGGCAGGGTCGGGGGCGAGTATTGGCTCTCCCCCGGCGGTATTTGCCACGCTAGTATCGCTGTGAGTGTCTGGCATAGTATTTCCGGGGTTCGCGGATCCTTCTGGCTGATACGCAGGGTTTCCAGCAGATGCGTTCCACGGTTGAGCTGAGTAGTTCTGCGGAGCCTGCTGACCGTATCCAGATACCTGCTCATACCGGGGCGTTTGGGGCTGCTGAGCCACCGGTTCGTACCGCTTTTTCTGCTGCGGATGGCGCTGGGCGTAGGCGACCGCACGCTGTATTTCCTCAAGTTCCATACCGAGCTGTCCAGAGACTTTACGCATATAGGCCGGGCGCAGGTCGCGGTCCCTGATCCCGGCGATAATGGGCGCGATGGCGCGCATCGCCAGCACACGCCCCTCTAGGGTGGTCAGGTCGAAGCGTTTGAGGGTTGTGTCGATGACGAATTCGAAGAGCGGACGGCGAGAGGCGATAAGGGATCGTACCGCCGCATCGCCCCTGTGCAGGCGAAGATCGCACGGATCCATACCTTCTTGGGCGACCGCCACGTATGTTTGTGCCACGAAACGCTGATCCTCTTCAAACGCTGCGAGCGCGGCTTTCTGTCCCGCGGCATCGCCATCGAAAGTAAAGATAATTTCTCCGCCGGAGCCGTCATCGGTGATCATGCGGCGTACCACTTTAATGTGCCCTGCACCGAAGGCGGTGCCGCAGGTTGCTACGGCGGTTTTGATGCCTGCCAGATGTGCCGCCATAACATCGGTATAGCCTTCGACGATGACGACCTGTTTGGTTTTGGTCATCTCACGTTTGGCGAGGTCGATGCCGTAAAGCACTTGCGATTTTTTGTATAGCGGCGTTTCGGGGGTGTTGAGGTATTTGGGGCCTTGGTCGTCGTCGAAGAGACGGCGTGCCCCGAATCCGATGGTTTCGCCCGCTACGGTGCGGATGGGCCAGATGATGCGCCCACGAAAACGGTCGTAGAGGCCGCGGTTTCCCTCAGAAAACATACCGGTAGCGCGCAGTTCCTCATCGGTAAATCCTTGGGAACGCAGATGTTTGAGCAGATTGTCCCAGCCACGGGGGGCGTATCCGACCCCGAAGGTTTTGGTGGCGGCTGGGTCGAACCCGCGAGCTCCGAGAAAGCGTTGTGCTTCCCCTGCGTTCGCTGAGTAGAGGCTGCGTTCAAAGAACTCTGCGGCGATTTTGTGTGCGTCGAGAAGTCGACGGCGCAAGCTTGCTTCGTACCTGTCTCGCGGGTTTCCACCTTCATAGTGCAGGGTGTATCCGATACGCGCCGCTAAGCGTTCAACGGTTTCGGTAAACCCGGTGTGTTCCATCGCCATGACGAAGGAGTAGACGTCACCGGATTCTCCGCATCCGAAGCAGTGGTAGGTGCCCATTTGCGGGCGCACATTGAAGGAGGGCGTGCGTTCGTCGTGGAACGGGCACAGCCCTTTGTACGCGCCGATACCTGCACCTTTGAGGGTTACGTATCCCTCAACGATTTCGCGGATATCGGTACGGGCGCGTACTTCATCAATGTCTTCTTTGCGGATTAGTCCAGCCATCGTCTCATTTCTGCTGCACCGTGCTGTAATAGCAGTTTTAGAAGGTATTTCATGCCCGTCTATGCACGGGGTCTCTGTCTTGTCTTTGCCGCATGGAAGGCTGCGGCTACCACAAGGGCTTCTCTCCCAGCATCCAGGGGGTTCCGTTGATGCGGGTGTAAAGCGCAACCGCCGACCTGTCGGTTAGGGATGCCACTTGATCAATAACGAGGCGCAGGCGTGCGTCGTCGTCATGAGTCCCCAGCTGCGCGTAGTCCGTTCTGAAGATGCTGTCGATGTACTGAGGGTATGCACGCTGGGAATCTTCGTATAGTGCTTCGACTAGGATACCCAGTATTTCGTGCTGGTGTTCGTAGTGGGGTTGGGCGTCGCGCACCGTCATAACGAATGCGGTTGCGATCCCCTTCATGACGGCGATTTCATCTCGGGTATCTTCCGGTACGATCAGTTCGGCGCTGTAGCGGGTTAGCGGGGTGTTTCGCCCATAACGTTCGCGGGTTGCTTCCACGGCGCTCCAGGCGAAACGACCGATGAGTTTACTGGTGAGTCCCTTGAACTGGGCTAGGGAAGCGCGCGAACCGGTCATGCACGGAACCCACCGGTTCAGGGTCTCTAAACGGCTGAGTGCCGCATCCAGTTGTTCGTCAGTAGCGGCGGGCAGATACCATTGGCGAGTCATGTCGAAGACGGCCTGCCGATGCTTCGCCTCACGCAGCTGTTCTAACTGCACATGCCCGCCGAAGACTGCATCTTCAACGTCGTGCACCGAGTATGAAATATCGTCGGCAAGGTCCATAACCTGCGCTTCCAGGCATTTGCGCTGGGACTCTACCCCGGCGTCACGCGCGCCCTCGCGGAACCATTCAAAGACCGGCAGGTCATCCTCGTAAACACCGAATTTGTGGGTTTGGGTGCCATTTGCGCGACGTGGTGCATCTGTGCGCGTCCACGGATATTTGCAGGTGGCGTCCAGGGATGCTCGTGTCAGGTTCAGCCCCGCAGATACGTCATGTTCGGCGATCACTTTCGGCTCAAGGCGGCTGAGCAGCCTAAGGGTTTGGGCGTTGCCCTCGAACCCGCCCATATGAGCGGCGAGCTTGTTCAGGGCACGTTCACCGTTATGTCCAAAGGGCGGATGCCCCAGGTCATGAGAGAGGCAAGCAGTATCAACTACGTCTGGATCGCATCCGAGCATCCGGCCCACTTCGCGCCCGACCTGGGCGACTTCAAGGGAATGAGTGAGACGGGTACGCACGAAATCGTCTGTATCCGGGTTCATGACCTGGGTTTTAGCGCCTAGACGCCGCAGCGCAGAGGAGTGAAGCACACGTGCACGATCGCGTTCAAAGGGGGTGCGATCCCGGAACGGATGTATTTCGGGCACCCAGCGTTCCGAATCGTCGGGGGTGTACCCTGCGGGCAGGTTCCATTCCCAACGTTCCTGCCCTTCTTCGGCAATGCGAGTCATCGCTCCTCCGTTCCTGCTCCCGGTGCGTCTGGCACATTGTTTACTACCTATATAAGCACTATTTCACCCAGACGCAATGTTTTTATCAGACTACGACAAACTCCGACCGATTATCCGCCCGAGATATCGAGTTCCGCCTCCACGAGTCCCAGCCTTTCAGCATCCCCCAAAATACGAGAATTAAGCCACCCATCCGGCAGATGCGGTTTCTTCGGGCTCCCGGCCCGGCCGCGCGAACCTTCAACCGCAGCCCCCGGATACCCGATACTGTGATCAAGCTGCCCCAGCAGTTCACGGAAAGTCGCTAAATCAGGTACGGTCGCCATCTTGGCACGCAACTCACCGCCCACCGGGTAACCCTTGAAATACCAGGCAACATGTTTACGGATCTCACGCAGTCCCTTGTACTCATCCGCAAAAGTCTCAACAAGCAGCTCGGCATGTCGGTAAATCATTGCGGCAACCTCACTCAGAGTAGGTCGGATACGCTCGGTACTACCCTCAAAAGCGTTCTGCAGATCGCCAAAAAGCCACGGGCGCCCTTGGCAACCACGCCCAATCACCACGCCGTCCACACCGGTCTGTTCGACCATGCGCACGGCATCTTCGGCAGCAAAAATATCGCCGTTGCCTAAGATGGGGACGTCTGGAATCGCCTCGCGAAGCTGCGCGATGGAGTCCCAGTCCGCTGTTCCCGAATAGTGTTGGGCAGCGGTGCGCCCGTGCAGGGCTATGGCAGCGACACCCGCATCCCGGGCTATCTTAGCGGATTCAAGGAACGTGATGTGGTCATCATCAATACCTTTACGCATCTTGATGGTCAGGGGAATATCGTTGCGCGATGCTTCTTTGACCGCTGTGTGCACAATCGCGGTGAAGAGATCGGTTTTCCACGGAAGCGCCGCGCCGCCGCCGCGTTTTGTGACTTTCGGCGCCGGGCACCCAAAGTTCAAGTCGATATGATCCGCACGGTCTTCTTCTACGACCAGCCGAATAGCCTTACCCACGTTAACCGCGTCTACCCCGTAAATCTGGATGGAACGAATCTGCTCATCTGCGTCGTGTTCGATAATACGCATCGACTCGGGTTTGCGTTCCACGAGGGCGCGCGCCGTCACCATCTCGGTCACATATAATCCACCACCGTACTCGCGGCACAGACGACGGAACGCCTTATTCGTCACGCCCGCCATCGGGGCGAGCACTACAGGCGTTTCAACGGTCAGTTTACCGAGGTTCAGCGGCGGTAATTTCAGGTGGGAGGCTTCAGAATTCACCTCTATATTGTGGCATACACACGCAAATCGGCACGGATGCACCTACCCCGGTTCACGACAGGCGCACCGGTCAGCGTTCGGCAAGGTTGTCAAGCCTTCACGCTGCGAGTTTTCTAGGGCCTCTTCTGGGCACTTTGTTCTTTAGGAAGCGGCACCCGGATAATCGCTTGCGTAAATATAGGTTGGGTCGCCTTCCACGCTCGCGGTTCCGGCACGCAGAAGAGCATCGGTTACCTCTACGAGAGCAGTCATCGAGTCGTCTACCTCAACCAACACCGGGTACTGCGCCGTCAACAGCGAAAGAAGCTGCATAATAGCCTCGACCGCGCCTTCGTTCTGCATGTCATATCCGAGCAAAACCTCAGTTGAGGTATTCTCATCGACCAGCGCGGCAGCAGGGTCAGTCTCAAAGGGGTGATAACTCACCGCAAAGGCAATGATTTCGCCTTTCTTCCCCTCTTTCTCAGCCTGCTGAATGTTATCGCGCAGTACCAACGCCCCGAAGGCGCGTGCCTCGTCCGAGAGGAAATACCGGTTTACGGTCCCTAACCCGACCTCGGCGGGAACATCCCAATCATGTGAATCGCGGTAGAACTCCCAGAGTTTCGAGGTCAGCTCAACCGAGCCGGTCGCCAAATCCTCAATTGCCTGGGTGGGTTTGCCGTTCTCATCCTCGCGCAGGGGCACCGGCGGAATCGCGCCCGCATCAATATGGATCAGGCGCGAGCGTTGAATCATTTTCATGTCCTTTGCCTGGGCAAATTCCTCGCCGGTGCTAAATGGTGCCAGCTTCACGCGGAGGTTCGGAACCTGCCCGTTTTCGGCGGCGATCTCACGCAGCCGGTCTAAAAGCTCGGTACCTAACCCGGCGCGGCGGTGCCCTTCGGCAACCTCAAGATAGGTCCACAGGCGTTGTGGGTGCAGAAGCGACGCAGTCACCACACCAGCGGCGATAGGCACACCCGAGTCGGTGACCACAAGGGTTCGGCTAAAAGGTGCGTCCGAGGCCTCTCCGAACGATGCGCGCTGCTGCGCCTCCTGCTCGCTTCGCGGATCTCCCCACACCTGCAGAAGTTCTAAATCGTCGCCTTCGCGCCATGGACGAAATTCGTAGGTGTTCATGGGATGCCTTTCTTCCACAGGATGCGCGGGTTTCACCGCGAGGATAGGGTTCTCACTATTGTACGTATCGGCTAGGTTCTGCACCAGATCCTAGTGACTGAGTGAAAATACCGGCGGGGCTCTCTGTTGCAGAGAACCCCGCCCATGTACATGTCGAAAAAAGATCCTAGACAGCTAGACGCGCCGCCAGGTATGCCTTCACCTGATCGAGTGCCACACGCTCCTGGCTCATGGTGTCACGCTCACGGATGGTAACCGCTTGATCCTCCAAAGTATCGAAGTCTACGGTAATGCAGAACGGGGTGCCGATTTCGTCTTGGCGGCGGTAGCGGCGGCCGATAGCCCCCGCCTCATCGTAGTCGATATTCCAGGCACCGCACAGATCGGCTGCCAACTTGTGGGCGGGCTCGGAGAGTTCGGGTTTCTTCGACAGGGGCAGAACGGCAGCCTTCACCGGTGCCAGGCGCGGATCGAGTTTGAGCACCACGCGCTTATCGACGCCGCCCTTAGTATTCGGGGCTTCATCCTCAACATAAGCATCGACGAGGAACGCCATCATGGAGCGTGTCAGGCCGAATGAAGGCTCAATGACGTAGGGCACGTAACGTTCGCCGCTGGCTTGGTCAAAGTATTCGAGCTTCGCGTTCGAGTGTTCATTGTGCACGCCCAGGTCGTAATCGGTGCGGTTCGCCACACCCATGAGTTCGCCCCATTCGCCGCCTTGGAAACCAAAACGGTACTCAATGTCGATGGTGCCCGCCGAGTAGTGCGCGCGGTCGTCCTCAGGAACATCGAACCGGCGCATATTGTCGGGATTAATGCCCAAGTCAACGAACCAATTCCAGCAGTCTTCAACCCATGCGTCAAAGTGTTTATCTGCTTCGTCGGGGTGAACGAAGTATTCGATCTCCATCTGCTCGAATTCGCGGGTGCGGAAGATGAAGTTGCCGGGGGTGATCTCGTTGCGGAATGCCTTACCGATCTGCCCGATACCGAAGGGAGGGCGTTTGCGGGCTGCGGTCACCACATTGTTGAAGTTTACGAAGATGCCCTGCGCGGTTTCGGGGCGCAGAAAGTGCAACCCTTCTTCGTTATCGACAGGACCCAGGTAGGTTTTCAGCAGCCCTGAGAAGTTCTGCGGCTCGGTCCATTCGCCGCGGGTGCCGCAGTTCGGGCAGACAACCTCGCCCATATTTTCGGGCGCACGCCCCTTTTTAGCTTCGAAAGCCTCAATCAGGTGGTCTTGGCGCTGGCGCCTGTGGCACGAGAGGCATTCCACCAGCGGGTCCATAAAGGTTGCCACGTGCCCGGATGCTTCCCACACCGGGCGCGGCAGGATTACCGAAGAGTCCAGCCCGACCATATCCGCGCGTGAACGCACGAAACGCTGCCACCACTGCTGGCGGATGTTTTCTTTCAGTTCCACACCGAGGGGACCGTAATCCCATGCGGAACGGGAACCGCCGTAGATTTCACCCGCCTGGAAGACGAAGCCGCGGCGCTTAGCGAGCGCAATAACGTTGTCGAGAGTGGACTTTTCTGCCATGTTTACTCCTTTATGCCCCGCCACCGGCTGTGGCGTGCATGAGTTCAGTGTTCTTCCGCGCGCGGTAAGCGCCGGGATATACGGTCACAAGTACAAGATACTAGGGTATCATTGCATGCCTGCGTTACCGTGTAGTTTCTGAACAACGGTAGACAGTTTTAAGTTAGAGCGTGTATATGAGGAACACGTGGCGGGTTAGTATGACTGCCGCACATGGCATCCTCCCGCCGATACACTGGTGACATGGAGAAAATCTATATTCGTGACGAGATGATTCGTCTGGGGCAGTTTTTGAAGCTGGCCAATCTGGTCGAAGACGGTGCGCAGGCACGCGAAGTAATCCAGCATGGACTGGTAAAGGTCAATGGGCAGATTGAGGAGGCGCGGGGCAAACAGCTGCATCTGGGCGATACGGTGAGTTTCAACGGGGTGAGCGTGCAGGTGGCTCGGGACTAGGGTTTCTATTCTTTCCCCTTCCCGCAATAACGCATTTTGGGTTGTATAACGCGCCTTCCTGCGGTGCGTTATACAACCCAAAATGCGTTATTCAGGTCCTTTTAGTCGGGTGACCCTTGCTCTGACGCCCCAGCGTTACCCGCAGCATCCGCAACTTTTTCGGCACGGATTTGGGGCGCGTTGCCCAGCACCTTCACGTCGATGAACTCGCCTACATGGCGGATTTCTAGGGCGCTTACCCCGTGCCCGGCGCCCGCATACAGAACTTTGATGCCATCGGTATATGCGCGAATCCACTCGTAGGTGTAATCCACGAAGGGCTGCGGAATGATAGGGTCTTCCTGGTCCCTGCCGTAGAAAACGGGTAGCTCGGTGGCTTTGAGCTCGTCGTCCTTGAAATAAGGAGAGTCCGATTCGACCGCGTATCCGGAGAGCCCCACCAGTGCAGCAAATTTTCCTGGGCGATGCCGCACCATAGAAGTTGCCACCGCCATGCCTTGTGAGAACCCCACCAGCGCGACCGAAGCGTAGTGTGATTCTTGCTGTTCGACCCACTCCAGCACGTAGTCGCTGGCCTGTTCTATGGTCCGCACATCCGCGTTGAGCTGCTGATCCAGCGGGTACCACTGGTAGCCTATGGCCTCGGCGGGAATGTGGGCACCGGTTGTGTCCGCCGAAAACTGGGTGCCTACCGGCTGCGGGGCGCGCATCCCAGCATAGGTGATACCCTCCTGCGGCAGATGTTCAGCCAGCGACAGCAGGTCTTTCTCGTGCGAACCGTACCCGTGCAGCAGAAGCACCAAGTGGGTTCCGGCGCGTTCCTCCTCGGGTCGGGAATATTCGACAATGTACGTATTTTCACTCATATCTTCATCTTACCGAGGAGCCTGCCATAAACAACCGAAATAGATTTCCGCTCAAGGCTTGACCCTCACCCAACGTCAGGATCTACAGTAAAAACATGGACGCGAACACTACACCAGATGGCGGGCAGCACGAGTACACCGTAGGAGAGGCTGCATCCCTGCACGGGCTGACCGTGCGCACGCTTCACCACTGGGAACAGCGGGGTCTGATCAGCCCCGCGCACGATGAGCTCAACGGATACCGCTACTACAGTGATGCCGATCTTGAGCGCATCACCGTCATTATGGGGTATCGCGCCATTGGCATGAGCCTTGAAGCCATTCGCAGCGTACTGCAGGACGAAGCGAACAGCACCGAGCATCTACTCGCCCAGCGAGATATGCTCCAGCGCAAAATGGCCGCCTATGAGCGCATGCTAACAACACTAGATCAACTTTTGGAGGATGCAATGGCACCTAAGAACGAACAGCTTACCGCTGCAGAAAAAGCAGAAATTATGGGCGACGGGTTCAGCCCCGCACGTGAGCAAGAAGCGCAGGAGCGTTACGGGCACACCGACGATTGGGCTGAATACCAACGCCGCACTGCGGCTATGAGCCGCACCGACTGGGTGAAGGGCAAGCAGGAGCTTGACGCAGTTGAGCAAGCCCTCGTCGAGGCTTTCACTCGTGGCGTGCAGCCGGGCAGTGAGGAAGCGAATGCGCTTGCCGAGCGGCACCGCGCCTCACTTTTCTTCTTCGAGGTAACCCCCGCCAAGCACGTAATTCTGGCACGCGGTTATGTTGAGGACGCCCGTTTCAACGAGCACTACGAGAAGCTCGCTGCGGGACTGGCTGTCTGGCTGCGGGACATCATCTACGAGAATGCCCGTGCCCACGGCCTTGACCCCGAGAATGTGACCTGGTGCTAACCTCGTCCATTCACAATTATCGGTACCGTACACAAAGCCTTGTGGGGACTTATTTCACGCCGAAATATAGTCTTCACAAGGCTTTTATGTACGGTTTCTATGTTCGGATGTATCAAAAACGAAAGCTAGTTCTGTTTTTGTGTTTCAAGAGGCGAACCGAAAAGAGCAGCTATATCTTGAAAGGATTTTTCTTCATCGACAGCGCGCTCTCGCTCGGGAACCGGGACTCCGAGAGCCTTAGCGAGAATCGCCTCCAACTGGCGGGATTCGACTAAGAAACCGTCATGTCCGTGGTCGGATTCGATAATATCGACCTTTACGGGAACCGGAAGCGCCTCCGCCAGACGGTACGATTCGTGCGGAAAAAACAGGCGATCGGTGCTTACTGCGGCGATAGTCCACTTACAATCGCTGAGCGCAAGCGCATGCGAGAGGCTGCCGCGCCCGCGTGCAACATTGTGTGAAATTAGCGCCTCATTCACGGCAAGGTAACTATTGGCATCGAAACGCTCAACGAGCTTATCGCCATGGTGGTCCAGGTAGCTTTCGACCGCATATCGTCCGCGGTTCTCACCGATAGACCCGCCGTCGGTGGATTCGCCGCGGTTTGCCTGCCGCCCAAAGCGATGCTCCAGCTCGGCCGGGCTGCGATAGGTGATGTGGGCTATGCGCCGCGCCAACGCGAGCCCAGCCGTGGGCGCCGCTCCCCCATAATAATCGCCGGAAGCAAAATTGGCATCAGCACGGATAGCGAGGTTCTGGGTGTGCGCCCAGGAAATCTGTTCGGCAGTGGCGGCGGGGCCAGCGGCGATGACCGCGCATCCGCGTACCAGCTCGGGGAAGGTTGCCGCCCATTCGATAGCGCGTGCCCCGCCGAGCGATCCGCCGATGACGTGGTGAAAACTCTTAATCCCCAACCGGGCGATAAGTTCGGCTTCGGCTCGTACCGAGTCGCGAATAGTGACGTGAGGAAAGCGTGATCCCCAGGGTTTTCCGGCGCCCGGGTACCCCTCGGGTACGATGCTTGCCGGGCCGGTTGAGCCGTAGCATCCACCCAGGATATTGGGGGCGATCACAAAATATTTGGTGGTATCGACCACCGCGCCCGGCCCCACAATACCTTCCCACCAACCATCACTTTCGACTGCGCGAATACTGGGTGCAGGCATATCTGATGTGGGAATCCCGCGCGAAACATGGGTGTCACCGGTGAGGGCGTGCAGAATAAGAATCGCGTTGTCCCCAGCTTCGTTAAGAGTCCCCCACGTCTCGTAGCCAATGTTCACCTGTGGAAGCACGGTACCGTTTTCGAGGGTGAAATCACCGATCGCCATCTGCCGCAGGTACCCCTGAGCGCTGGGATACTGCAGCTGCGACAGATAGGTGGCGTGTACGGTATTTTCCGTCATGTTTTCTCCTGGGTAACCGGTAGTTTTGGTAATGGCAGGCGAGAAACCGATACCGCGACCGGGCACTTACTGTGCAGCCCGGTCGCGGCGGTGCAGGTTAGGCGTTCAGAGTCGCAAAACCCAATTCAAGATCTGCGATAATGTCGTCAATATTTTCGATACCTACAGAGAGGCGCACAAAGTTTTTGCTCACACCGATTGCCTCTAGCTCTTCCTCGGAAAGCTGCGAGTGGGTGGTGGATGCAGGGTGAATAACAAGCGAACGCACATCGCCGATATTCGCTACATTGGAGTGCAGCTGCAGAGCATCCACAAAGGTGCGAGTCTGTTCCAGGTCGGCGTCTTTGAGGGTGAATCCCACAACGGCACCCGGTCCCTTCGGCAGGTACTTCTGGGATCGCTCGTACCAGGGCGAGGAAGGCAGACCGGCCCAGATCACCTGATCGACCAGCGGATGCTCCTCCAACCAGTTTGCGACCTTGGTCGCGTTCTCGATATGGCGTTCGATGCGCAGGGAAAGAGTCTCCAGACCGATACCAATGTTGAAGGCGTTGGTTGGAGAGATCGCCGCCCCGGTGTCGCGCAGAAGCGAAACCCGCGCCTTGAGAATATAGGAAAGGTTCGCACCAAAAGCGGAGTCTTTGCCCAAGTCACGGGCATAAACTAGACCGTGGTAACCGGGGGCAGGTTCGTTGAACTTGGGGAACTTTTCGGGATTGGCTCCGTAGTCGAAATTCCCGGAGTCCACGATAACGCCGCCGATTGAGGTGCCGTGCCCACCCAGATATTTTGTGGCGGAATGGATTACAACATCCGCACCAAATTCGATGGGGCGCACAAGGTATGGGGTGGGAACCGTGTTATCGACGATTAGGGGAACGCCATTGTCGTGGGCGATCTGGGCGATAGGCTCGATGTCGAGCACATCGTTCCGGGGGTTAGGTACGGTTTCTCCGTAGAAGAGTTTCGTGTTGGGGCGAACCGCATCGCGCCATTGCTGCAGGTCGTCCGGGTTTTCAACAAACGTAGTTTCAACGCCGAGGTCGGCAAGCGTGTATTTAAGTAGGTTGTAGGTTCCCCCATAAATTGATGGGGAAGCCACGATATGGTCGCCCGCACCCGCAATGTTGAGAATCGCATAGGTAATAGCTGCTTGGCCTGAGGCCAGCAAAAGCGCCCCTACTCCCCCTTCAAGGGATGCGATGCGGTTTTCGATAACCTCTTGGGTGGGGTTGTTCAGACGGGTATAGATAGGCCCAAGCTCAGCTAGAGCAAAACGGTTAGCGGCCTGTTCTGCGTTCTCGAAAACGAACGAGGTGGTCTGGTAGATAGGTAACGCCCGAGCTCCCGTTGCAGCATCCGGTGCCTGCCCCGCGTGAATCTGGCGGGTTTCAAATTTCCAACCGGCGGGGTTGGCGGGAGTCGGGACTGTAGTGTTGCTCATGCGAAGCTCCTTGTGATAGTTCAGGGGGCCGCATGCCGATTTCGGTACAGAGTTCTTAGGTTTTCTTCTCTGCAAACGAAAAAACGATGTACCAGAATCGGGCACATCGGTCCCGCGCTTGCGTTGTACTTTGTGTTCAACGCCTGGTCCTCACCCAGGGCACCCCACCGCGGAGGAGGGTTGCCGGCCAGCTAGCTGGGGCTTATCACTGGCTCTCATGACCTGCATCTAGAGTTTCATAGGAAGCGCACATGGTCAAGCGGGATGCGTGTTTTCGGCGCATTGTTGCAAAGATGACGTTTTATGAACTGTTTTCGCGACAGCCTATTGTTTGGGAGAAACACCAATACTTATGCGCTTGTGACCGTGCCTATGTTGTACCCGAACCGCTAAAGCCATGTGATCTGCCGTTAGCCGTCGCTAAATTACCATCAGTGTAGGCAATCGTGAGCCATGCTACACTGATGGAAACCTTGAATCTAGGAGTGATGAGGTATGACCTCCCGCTAAAGTCGCACCGGCTCGCGGAATGCCCGCCCAGATGGTGGGCTCTAAAAATTTTAGAAATAACCCTGCTTTGGTTCGATACATTTCAGAAGCGCATAGTGAGCGCTTGGGACACCAAAGTTCTGAGGGTTTTATTGTTATACCTTCCGCACCTGCAGCCGGTGACTTGGGATTATTCAGGCACTAAGAAGTGCCTCTCTCACGACTATTCATCTCACCCGTCCCACGTATTGCAGGCGTGCGAACACCATGCTCAAGCGGCTTCGGGTGACTAAGCACCGCAAGGTTTTATCACAATGTCTACAATTCTTGACGCGGCACAGCTATGCCGCACCTTTGGCAAGGGTGAACGCGCTTTCACCGCTGTCGATAATGTTTCACTCAGCATAAGTTCCGGCGAAATTCATGCTCTGCTCGGTCCCAATGGAGCGGGGAAAACAACGGTTGTACAGATGTGCGCAACACTGCTGACTCCCACAAGCGGTACCGTTCGCATCGACGGGGTGGATGCGCTTGCACACCCCCAGCGTGCGCGCGCATCCCTAGGGCTTGTACTCGGCGGGGATACCGGGTTCTATCCGCGAGCATCCGCCCGCGATAATCTTCTCTTCTTCGCCGACCTTGCCGGAGTTAGCGCGCGCAAACGCCGTACCCAGGTGGCGAGCGCTTTGGAACGGGTCGATCTTGCAGATGTCGCCGCGAAGAAGGTACAAGAGTTTTCCCGCGGTATGAAACAACGTCTGCACATCGCGCGGGCACTGCTGGGCGAGCCAAAACTGCTGCTTTTGGATGAGCCGACGAATGGGCTTGACCCAGATATTTCGCTGACAATACGCCAGCTAATTCGCGCCCTCGCTGATGACGGCACCGCCATTTTACTCACGAGCCATCTGCTGGGGGCGAGATTGAGGAGTTAGCGCATCGGGTCACGGTCATCGGTGCCGGTCGCATGGCGGTTTCGGGCACAGTGGCGGATATTACCGCGCACGCCGGGATCTCCGTTACCACCGTGGGGCGTGTGGATGCGAATGCCGGGCCGGTGCTTCAAGAACTTGCTCGGTCTTTGGGCGATGCGGGAACAGTGTTGCTGACCCCGCGCGGCAGCGAGTGGGAGATCACCGTGTACTGGAATGAACGTTCTGTTTCGGAAAAGCCGCACCCCTTCAGTACCGAACACGCAGAGGCTCTGCTGACCCGTATTCTCGCTGAGCGTGAGGTTCAGATGCTCACACCACTGTATACTCGCCCAGCCACTCTCGAAGAGGCATACCTGGCCATGGCGGAAGGACTGAAACGATGAACCGGCAACTTCGCTTGATGTCTTTTTCTCTGCGCCAATTCCTCACAGTTCCCTACTTCCTACAATTACTGCTGCTGAGTACCTTTGGGGCGACGGCCCTGCAGGCGCTCGCCGCCGGTGCCTGGCCAGTTGATGCAACCCCCGCCTGGACTCGCGCAGGTATTATCGGCACCTGGAACATGTGCATTGTTAGTGCCGGAATCCTCAACTTTGAGCGCTACCGGGGAACGTTCGTGTATCTGCTCAATGGTGCCGTGAACCCGCTGCGGGCGCTCGCAGCGGTGGTCTCAACTGCCTCCATTTTTGGGCTTGCCGCCCTGCCATTGGCCTGGGTTTTCTGGGCGCTGTGCACCTTCTCGGTAGATTTTACAGACTTTACTCAGGTGGGTGCACGCTATCTGGTGGGTCTTTCGCTGCTGTGGATCTCGTGTCTGGCGGTGACCTTCGTGATTGCAGGGTTCTTTGTGGCGACCCCGAACGCTATCGCCTATGAGGAGCTGCTGCTTGTGCCGGTTTTCGTGGCTTCCGGGGTGCTTTTTACCGAGAGTTCCGCGCCTGCATGGCTTGATGGGCTCGGCACGCTGATTCCGATTCAGGCACCCGTGAAGGTTCTGCTTGGGCAGATGCCTATGAACTCATTCGGTGACTTTCTGGGCGTTGTACTGCAAACCTGTGCGGTCACAGCCCTCTGGATGCTCGCGGCATATCTATTGGGTAGGCGAGCACTACGCGCGGCAACGGTACATGGCACTCTGGGTGCAATCTAGGAGGCTGCGATGTTTAAACGAACGAACTTTCTCTATCGTCTGAACAGTACCGCCAAGGTTGGGTGGTCTTCATCCATCACCTTCGCCACAGTTGGTACGGCACTCAGCACCCTCGTGATCGTACCGGGGATGAGCGTGCTGTTCAGCGTTCTACTAGGACGCGATCTTTCCGCACCTGATCCTGTGCGGATCGCATGCGCCTCTGCCCTGGCAAGCGTGGTACTCAGCGTGGCAGTCGGTGTTGTGGCGCGCGCGGCGACCGACCGCTGGCTGGGAGTGTTCGAGCAGGTGTGCACCGCTCGACGGTTTGATGCGGCTTATTGGCTGGGAGTCTCTGCAATGCCCGTGCTTTTGGCTCTGATCACTGGCATCACGAACCTGGGTGTTGCAGCTGCCTATGCCGGTTTCGGTGGTTCCCTTGAAGGCAGCCTGTCCATGCTTGTGCGTTCTGTGACGCTCTTACCCCTGGCTCTCATGGCAGGCGTATGTCTGGGTGTTTTCGCCGCTGGACTGGGACTGTATCTCTCCGACCCATATCTGGGAGGAACTATCTTAGGAGCGCTTCTGCCTATCAGTGCGGGTGTGATCGTGCCGGTAGATGCATACCCGGTGTGGCTGGCGGCATTGTGTACGTTGGTTCCTGGCGGACGAACGATTGCTTTGGTGAGCGGCTCTTCTGAAATGGTGGATTCAACAGTTGTGACTGAGGTGTTAGTCTGCGTACTTTGGGCACTCGCGGGGCTTGTCCTAGTGCATGCCGCTGCGCGACGCATCCGCTCCGGTGCACGCACGAACCTGCTCTGAGGTCTTATGTCTCCCGCGAGCAGCGGATTTTTGGTCGAGAAGGTGAGAAAATCACCTTCTCGACCAAAAATCTGCTGCTTGTGTGTACCCAAAATAACCTCCCACCCTTGACATGTGACTATATAGTCACATATTCTCGTGTTATGGATGATGATGCAGTTTTCAAAGCTCTCGCAGACCCCACCCGCAGAAAGCTGCTCGATAAGCTCTACACTACCGGGGGCCTCACCCAGGGACAGCTTGAAGAAGGTTTGGGAATGACTCGCTTCGGAGTGGCCAAGCATCTGAGCATCCTCGAAGAAGCAAACCTTGTGATCACACAGCGCTCAGGCCGCCAAAAGCTCCACTACCTCAATGCTGTGCCGATTCGCCGTATCCATGACCGTTGGATCGACAAATACACCGCCCACCAAAGTTCAGCACTTCTTGACCTACAGAAGAATTTAGAGGAGGAAGACTCATGAGCACCGCCGACAACCCAAACACTCCCCCACGTCCCCAGAGGATTATCAGCTCGGTAATTATTCAAAACACCTCGCCGCAGCGCGTGTGGGATGGCGATCACCCAGCCCGAATTCACCTCCCAGTATTTCTTTGGCTCACGAGTTGAAATCACCGAGGACGAGCCGGGTCGTCTGCGCTACCTTTCCCCAGATGGGAAGGAAGTTTGGGGAGACGGCGCGATTCTGGAGTCTGACCCACCGCGACTTCTCGTCGTAGAGTGGCGCTCGCTTTATCTTCCCGATGCGGCACACGAACCGGCAAGCCGCGTTACCTGGCAGCTTGAGCCGTGGACGGATGGTGCCACAAAACTCACGGTCACCCACGACCGTCTGGAAGACTCTCCCGTTACGGCGCAGAATGTGGGCTCACCTCGGGGCTGGTCGTTTGTGCTGGCGGGCCTTAAACGAGTTCTGGAAACTGGCGAATAAAACCCCACGCCTCCTGCGAGCAGGTGGTTTTTGTCCAGAGCAGGTAGGAAAATTCTATCCACTCAGCCAAAAACCACCTGCTCGGGAGGGTATAGACACCGCGCACAACTGAATACGCAAAAGTACTGAGAGATGCTAGAAAGCCTCAGGCGTCTGCCAGGAGATCGTACGGGGAACATCCTCGAAAAAGAAGAAAGAAATATTAAGTTCCGGCAGTTCCACCGTCACGGAACCAACCTCTGCAACTATGCCCCGTTCTCTCAGCTGAGCCACGAGTTCTTCGGCGGAAAGCTCAGCCAGAGGCAGCCCCTCAAAAGAGAATTCATCGCCATCAGCCCATGAGATTTCAATCAGAGAAATAAGGTCGTCTTCTCCGAGTTGGCATGCGATACTACTATGTTCTGAGCCTTCAAGAGCGAGACGACTATGAAGTGTACGGATGCTCCTGTCTGTGCCCGGCAGATCGGTAACTACCATCCTCGGCTCCGGGAGTTTCTGCCCGTAGAATTCAATCTTCTGCCCTAGAGGAAAACCGGGAAAACCCTCGCGTTTAAAGTCGTACATGTGTGACTCCTCAAGATGTGTGTCTCTCACACCATAAAGTTTTGCCGCGAACAGGTGGTTTTTGTCCCGAGCAGGTAGGATTTTTCGGCCTGGTCGGCCAAGTCCTACCTGCTCGCGGACGTCAGGATTTAGAGCTTATCGCCCATCGAGACGTCGATAATCTGCCCGGTAATTGTTTGCGATGCGTTCTGAGTCAGCAGACCAATTACTTCTGCTACGTCCTCAGGCTGGGTAACCTTCTTCATAGCATTGCCGGATTTCACGAATTCGGCCGCTTCCGCATTATTGCGCAGCCATGCGGCATTAATATCGGTATCGACCACGCCGGGCGCCACAAGGTTCACCGTAATCCCCTGAGGGCCAAGCTCAACCGCCATATTCCGCACTAGGTATTCCAGTGCAATCTTACTCATGCCGTAGCCCGTCATGGCAGGGAACGCGTAGCGAGTCAGCACCGACCCGGTGAAAATATAACGCCCGCCCGGTGCGCTCATAAGCGGCACCAGCCCGGCAGCAAGTTCGTAGGGGGCAACCGTATTGATCTGCAGCAGACTGCGCAGAGCCTCTCCGTTGAGCTCCTGGAAGGTTCCCTGCGTGCCAACACCTGCATTGAGCACAGCGACGTCGAGGGTATCCCCACCCAGCACATCCTTCACGTGAGTTAAGAGGGCAGAAACGGACTGCGGATCTGAGAAATCAGCTTGTACGGGTGTTACTTTTACTCCGTGCTCGGATGCGGCAGCCTCTACCTCGCTAAAGTCCGGGTTTCCCGCACGGTGCTGCGCAATCACGTGATACCCCAGCTTCACCAGCCGAACTGCGGTCGCCTTACCAATACCGCGGCTTGCGCCGGTGACGAGAGCAATCTGTGCCATTTTTCCTCCTTGTATGAGCTGTGAAAGACGCTGAAAGTTCAGCATCACCTTTCAGCATAGTGAAATGGAAGTTGAGCTGTCTATCAAGGGGCACTGCGCACATCCCCAAAATATGACATCAATATATACACCGCTGCCCTATATTCTGTTTTCTCATCGCAGAACAATGATAAATTCCATCTCTCCCACATGGTGGTAATAAATTTTTGTCAGAATTCTCTTGAGATATATAGCTACACGTCGTATATTCATGTATGTACATGAATTAAAGGTGCTGTCAGCAAGCATACTCAAGAGCTCAAGGAGATTCGCATGACACACAGCGACCAATCACCGCTTCTAAAAACATCCTGGGAGCAAGTCGTGGCAGCGGTCAGCGCTATCGATACCTCTATCGGTAAATGGCTTACAGCACAGCACAACATCGGACTAACCGAATATCGTGCACTTGAGCATATCAGCGCTTCCCCCACGCACGAGTTGCGTATTACAGAACTCGCTCAGAAACTTGGCCTCAATCAAAGCTCTGTCACCCGCCTTGTGGGACGCATGGAGGACAAAAATCTAGCATTTCGAGACACCTGCCCCGATGACGCACGCGGCATCTTTGCAGTTATCACCGACCACGGACTTGAGACTGTAACACACATCCAAACGGCTTACGAAGCGAAAATTCAAGAAATTTTGAAGGATGCCACCCAACAATTCCCTCATCTAGAGGGCCCGTCCTTAAGCTCAGCTTTCCAAAAAGTTGGCAGATTAATCGCCTAAACACACCTCTTTTACTGAGTGAGGTAATTTTCATCTAAATATATGCATGTGCATACATCTATAAGAGTGTTTCTACGAAAGGAGCTGCTACGAGTACCACCGTCGAAGTCTTCATAGACTATGTGTGCCCATTCTGTTTTCTGGTGGAAGGCACAATTGATGAACTCAAACGTGAATGCGATGTGAACCTGGTTATTCGCCCATTTGAGCTTCGCCCGAAGCCCGTTCTCACGCTGCGCCCGGAAGACGATTATCTACCGCGAATATGGAAGGATTCCGTCTATCCGATGTCGCATCAAGTGGGCATTCCAATTTCTCTTCCCAGCGTATCGCCGCAGCCACGAACACAGAAGGCTTTCATGGTTCTTCAGCTCGCCCAAGAACATGGCCTTGGCGAAGAATACTCGCACGCAATATTCAAGGCATTCTTCCAAGAGGACCGAAATATTGGTGACGATGCGGTCATTATCGACGCTGCCGTATCGGTCGGACTCACCGCCCATGAGGTACAACAGGCTCTGCTGAGCGAGGCACGCCGGATCCAACACACCGCTGATCAGAACTACGCTGCACAAGTGGTTGGTATTACGTCGGTTCCTAGTTTTCGAGTTAACGACCATCTTGTGGTCGGTGTTCCAAGCGCCACCCGGATTAAGAAAATCGTCAATATATTGAGTAGCCGCGACCCCGCGCAGGAGAAACGCAATGACTAAACATACAACGCTACACACCATCATGGTTGAGGCGGTTCACCAATGCATTCAGCACGTTGATTCCGGAGGTCTGCCCTTTGTGGGCGTCGTTGTTCAGAGCAGAGTCGCTGTTTCTAACTTTGGGTTTAACCGTGTCTACGAAACCGGTGATGCGAGCGCACACGCCGAGGTTGTTGCCATGCGCGATGCCATGTCACAACTCAAATGTTCCGATCTTTCAGGAACCGTTCTTCTTGCCACGGGTGAGCCCTGCGGGCTATGTTACCGTTTCGCGCAAAACTGCGGGGTTGATGCCATATACGTTGCGGTGGACCGTGAAGAGGCTGCCAGCTGGGGGTTCGATTACCGCTCCAGTTACGCTCTTTTCGGCATCACCGATGATATGCGAGCACAGTTTTACCGTGCTCTGCCGGTTCCGGATAGGTATGAACCTTTTGCGCGGTATTTAGAGATTTCGGGCGGGCACACATCCGACCTCGAATAATTTTTATCTGTTATATCTGAAAGGACTGATCCATGAGCTGGATTTTTATCGCCATTGCCGTGGTTTTTGAGGTAACGGTAGGTATCGCGGCCGGCAAGGCGCAGGGTTTTAAAAACATTCCCTGGACCGCCACGACTCTTATTGCTGGCGCATTAGGAACCTATTTTCTGAGTCTAGCTCTTCTGAGCTTCGATGTGGGGGTAGGATACGCCATCTGGACCTCCGTATCTGGGGTGGGAATTGTGATCGTAGGGGCTCTATTTTTGGGCCAGCAGCTCACATGGAGCAAACTCCTGGGTATCTTGGTTGTCATTGCTGGCGTCATCGGACTTAACCTCGCTAGCTCTCTCTAAAATTTTTAGACTTTGAAGGGAAGTGTTCTCATGAATTCACAAAAATCAGATGACTCTGTACAGGCTCAGCAGAAAGGGCGGGCCTGGGGCGCACTGCTACTGGCTGGTGGTTTTGAGGTTGGCTACGCCCTGAGCGTGAACGGCAGCCAAGGATTTACGAACCTTGCATGGTCGCTCATTGCTTTAGTGTTCTTCCTGTGCACGCTATTCTTCCTGAGCGTCGCGTTAAAGAAGGTCGATGTTGGAATCGGCTACGCAGTCTGGGCAGGTATCGGTTCCGTGGGAGCCGCCCTGCTGGGACCGGTGTTCTTTGATGAAGTACTCACTCCAGCAAAAGCATTCTGGCTCGCCGTCATTATCGCGGGAGTTATCTGGCTCAAACTGACTGACAGCCCGACGCTGAGGAACCGGAACTCACACGGCTAAAACCAACGGGGCGCAACAAGATTCAGCCTGCTCGTGGCGCGTACTGCCAAGGCAAGCTGAACAATGAATCGCACCATCATGCTGCTGCACAAATCTGCTCTTTCAGATCAACTGACGCGATCTATCAGAACGATCGCGCAGGACGCTTTCAAGCTGAAATCCGTAGCGATTCAAGAAGCCTCGTTAAGGTTTTCATCGTGTCTTCTAAAGCATCTGGGGAGTCGGTTTCGGCCAGCCACAGCGCTGCCTCATTCATCGCGCCAGAAAGCAGATGTGAAAGAGGCTCCACCGGCTGCTTTGCAATAATTTCCTGTTCCATAAGGGTCTTGAGGATGTCAGCCAAGAGCACCATTGAAGACGATTCATCGAGCGCCCGCCATTCATGCCACCCCAGAACGGCAGGCGCATCTACTAACATGATCCGCCGCACATTTGGTTCTATTGATGCAAGAATAAAAGTTTTGCTGCCCTCTACTAACTCTTCCCAAGGGGTGGCGCACGACCGAGCCGCATCTTCAATCTGATACCCTACATCCTGCTGCACCTCACAGACGACAGCACGGAATAGGTCTTTCTTATTTTTGAAATGATGATATAGAGCCCCTTTAGTGATACCAAGCGAAGAGACGATATCGTCTATCCGCACGCTGGTATAGCCATCACGAGCAAACCTTTGGCGAGCCTCGGTTACAAGCGCTGAGACAGTAGCTTCACGCTGGGCGGCACGCTGTCCTTCCATAGCTTTCCCCTTTTACATTGACATACCCAAAGTATGCCAGATATTTTTAACATACCTAGAGTATGTGAAACTTTTTTGGATCCTAATTACCCGTATATGTAGGAGGAAGACATGAATTTCATCGACCGCTACCCCCTCGTCGTTACCCCCGTGAAAGACTCTTCCCGAGACTTCTGGACGTCTTATTTTGACTTCCAGATTATCTTTGACAGCTCGTGGTTTACTCTTCTTGCTTCTCAAGACGGAACCACATCTATCGCGTTCATGACGCCCGATCACCCTTCTGCACCTCCCGGATCTGAAAATTTCAACGGAATTGGGATATGCCTTGAGCTTGAAGTTCAAGATGCCACCGCCACCTATAACGATCTCAAAGCTCAGGGACTCGACATAACCTATCCTCTAACCAATGAGCCTTATGGGCAACGCCGTTTTGGGTTTTCGGACCCTTCAGGATTATGGGTAGATATTGTCGAACAGATCGAACCTGCCGCAGGATACTGGGATAAATATATGTTCCCCTAGTCTCAAAGAAATCAGCCACACAGGTTGAGACAACCGCGACATGCGGGCTACCTCAATTCGGAGATTTCTAGGACGATATGTGTACTGCCTCGTTACACTAGATAGCAAGCATATTTATCCAGGACTACTACGAGAAAAGAGCCCCATGAGCGACGCATCGAACACCACACCGGCAGAAGAAGTTCCCCTCGTTCCCGTCCCTAAAAAGGTTGAGCATATTCGTGAGTATCACGGCGACACTTTTATTGACCATTACGAGTGGATGCGCGACAAAGAAAATCAGGAAGTCCTCGACTACCTGAACGCGGAGGCAGACTACACTGCCGCCGTCACAGCGGATCAGCAGCCTCTACGCGAGCGCATCTTTGAAGAGATCAAGTCCCGCACCCTGCTCACAGATTTGACGGTTCCGAATCGCATCGGCGATTGGTGGTATTACAGCCGCATGGTTCCCGGCGGTCAGTACCCGATTTTCTACCGTTACCCTGCCCTGCATGAGGGCGACGAGGTGGTGCGCTACACCCCCCCGGTTATTAAGCCCGGCGAGCCGCTGGAAGGCGAATCGGTGGTGCTTGACTGCAATGAGTATGCCAAAGACATGGAGTTCTTCGCACTCGGTGTGTTCCAGCCTTCGCGTAACGGTAAACTCCTGAGCATTTCGGTTGATGAGAAAGGCGACGAACGTTACGAGCAGCGCTTCCTCAACCTGGAAACGGGCAAGTTCCTGCCCGATACCATCCCGAATATTAGCGGCGGGTCGTTCTTCATTAACCATGCACAGCAGCTCGTGTACACGGTGCCGGACGATTCGTGGCGTCCCTACCGCGTGTATGTGCACGATATTGGGGCGGGCACCGAAGACCACCTGATCTACGAGGAAACTGAGCCCACCATGTGGCTGGGTTCAGCAATGAGCGCCGACCGTTCGTCCATCGTGCTCTCAAGCGGTAACTCCGAGTTTACCGAGGTTAGCCTGGTGCCTATTGCCGACCCGAAGAGCACGCCGCGCGTGATCATTCCGAGGGATGCACGCATTGAGTACCAGGCGGAGCCGATCACGATTGCCGGTGAAACCCATCTGCTGATTCAGCACGACTATAAGGCGCTGAACTCGGAGCTGGTGCTCGCCGATATGCCGCAGGAAGGCGAATCTTTAGAGGAATATTCGAAGCGTTGGGTTCCGGTGATTCGCCACAGCGAAAATATTCGCCTCGAAGGGTTCACACTCTCTGCGACCCACCTGGTGGTGACCGCCCGCGCGGATACAACCACCCGCCTGTTCCTTGCCCCGCGGGAGCAGCTGCCCGTGCAGTGGCGCCGCAAGAAGCCCGCAGGTATCACGTTCATGGAGCCTGCCGGGTTCGATGAGGAACTGTACACCGCTGGCGTGCTGCGTGCCGAGAACTATTCCCCGGTTATCCGTATCGCCTACACCTCATTCCTAACTCCGCGCCGTGTATACGATTATTTCCCCATGTCGCAGACCCTGCTTCTGCGCCGCGAGACCCCGGTGTTTGGGGGTTATCAGCGTGAGGATTATCGTGCCTACCGTGACTGGGCACCCGCCGCCGATGGAACCCTCATCCCCATCTCGGTGATTCACCGTGCCGATCTTGACCTGACGCAGCCGCATCCGGTGCTTCAGTACGCTTACGGCTCCTATGAAATTTCGATGGACCCCATGTTCTCCATCCCCACGCTGTCGATTTTGGACCGCGGAGTGGTGTACGTGATTGCGCATATTCGCGGTGGCGGCGAGATGGGGCGCACCTGGTACCTCAACGGCAAGAAGCTACACAAGAAGAACTCATTCACTGATTTTGTGGATGTCACCGATTACCTGGCGACCAAGCCGTGGGCGGATCCTGCGCGTATCGCCTGCTACGGTGGTTCTGCGGGCGGGTTGCTTATGGGTGCCGTGCTGAACCTGGCCCCTGAGAAATATGCGGTCTCAATTGCCCAGGTTCCCTTCGTGGATGCGCTCACCACCATCCTTGACCCTGACCTGCCACTTTCTGCTTTGGAATGGGAAGAATGGGGCAACCCCATTGAAGATAAAGAAGTGTACGAGTACATGAAGTCTTACACCCCCTACGAGAACATCCGCACCGAGCGCTACCCCGCTATCGCGGCGGTAACCAGCTTGCACGATACGCGCGTGTTCTATGTGGAGCCCGCCAAATGGGTTGCAAAACTGCGCGAAACCATCGACCCGTCATCCCCCACCCCGCTGCTGAAGATCGATATGACCGGCGGACATGGTGGGGGTTCCGGGCGGTATACCCGCTGGCGTGAGATTGCGTGGGATTACGCCTTCATCCTCACACACCTAGGGATTACCAAATAAGCGGGTATACCCTTCCACACGCAGATTTGGTACCTCGCGCGCTCGGAATCTGCATGCTCCAGCCCGCTGGCGTGAAATTGCTTGGGACTACGCCTTCATCCTCACACACCTAGGGATTACCAAATAAGCGGATATACCCTTCCAATGTGTCCCCCTTCCTCGGGGCACAAAAAAGGCTCTTTATTCCAATAAAGCGTATTATTCGCCGCTTTATTGGAATAAAGAGCCTTTTTAGCAGGTTGTCAGGGATGTCCCACAAGCCCGCGTTCTAGGGCGGCCGCGTGCACATCATCCCAGGTTCCGGAGGCTACAAGCTCGCCGTTTTCCATGACAAGTACCTCATCGACCGCCGCCAAAACCTCGGGAACCGTACGGTGCGTAATGTAAACAAACCCTTCCATGCTCTCAGAAAGAGCACGCTCAACCCGTCCCGCCGTAGCGTGGTCCAACCCAGTGGTGAGCTCATCCACAATATAGAAAGAGCGTTCGTGCAAGAGCATACGTGCGAGCAAGATACGCTGTTTCTCTCCGCCGGAAAGCGATCTCAAATCGTCGCTCAGCATATAATCAAGACCCTTCGCGGAAGCCCATTCGCCCAGACCTGCGCGCTCACAAGCCCAGAGAATCTGCACATCCGGCACCGACGGATCGTACAGACGAATATTCTCGCGCAGACTATCATGCACCAGATGACTATCCTGCGCGAGCAGCCCTAGGGAGACATGCATATCCTGTTCGGCAATCTCACGCAGATCGCGCGTCTGCCCATCTTCGTGTACCTCAATAGTTCCACTGTATTCGGGGTGATTTCCAAAAAGAGGTTTGAAAAGCGTAGATTTGCCCGAGCCGGATGCGCCAATCACCAGATACTTTTTACCAGTCTCAAATATGAAACTCACGCCATAACCCACCGACTTTTTGCCCAACGGCTTGACGTCACGATAGGTAAATGCGTCCAGTGTGAGAGGCTCGCCCGGTCGGTCATCTTCCGCAGCGGGTACTTCCGCATCAATCTTGTGAATAATCTCACGACCCGCGTAATACTGGGTCAGCAAACCTGTAGACATAAACAGCGGCATGCAAATCATACCGGTCAACTGGGCAAAAGCGACCACCTCGCCCACACTCGATAGCCCCGAGAGCACCAACGCCCCACCGGCAAGCCACGTTCCCAAATACAGAAGTTTCGTGAACATACTATTGACGGCGTCTACACGCTCCTGCGTGCGCTGATAGCTCCGCGCCGCCACGTACCATTCACTCAATTCTTCAGAAAAGCGTTTAGCCACGAATGAGTATGCGCCCAGGATCTTCCACCCCAAAGCACTGCGGAGCGCATCACCGCTAACCTCGTTCAACGCGTCGGTCCGCGAAGCATAAACTTTCGTCACTGCGCCAATACGTTTTCGAGTCAGCATCGGCATCAAACCCACCGGCAGGCTCAGCGCAAGAACAGCGCACGCCATGAACGGGTTCAGAATAAAAGCAGCGACAATGGCGAGAATAAGCTGCGTGGCAAGGTACCCGCCCCAGAAAATAACGTCAACATAGTTGGTTTTAATGTTTTCAAGCTGACTCGTGAACTGCGAAAAATAATATTCGGAGCTCCTGCCCGTCAACCGCGCTACGGGAGAAAGCCCGATGCGGCGGAACAGTTCTGCACGCAGATTATTCTGAATCTGCACCCCAGCGAGAGCGGCACGATACTGGCGTGCGTAACGAAAAAATGTATCGACGATAAGGTATACGGGCACGGCAAGAAACATCAGGAGAAAAAGCTTACGATCGTCCGTGATAACGGCATCGGAAAGGTACTTAATGAGCACACTTTCAAGCACCGAACTTACAGCAAGCACAAAAGTAAGCACGATAAGCATTAGGAGGGTCCCCGAGCTGAGACTTCGTATAATCTTCATGCTTTCCTATCCAGTCTACTATGCTGCATATCACTACTTTACCGTATGAGGGTGAATGTGCCGCGTGTCTGCTGCGGGCTTATCCCTTACTCATCGCGCTGCTGCACTCTATTCAGCATAAAAAGGCTCTTTATCCGAATAAAGCGATAAAAAATACGCTTTATTCGGATAAAGAGCCTTTTTAGCACCCAGTTATAGCATTTATCAGGGTGCTTAGGTAATTAGCCTTCCACACCGCAGGCCTGCAGAATAAGCTCACGCACGCGAGCCGCATCCGCCTGACCTCGGGTAGCCTTCATGACTTGGCCAACGATTGCGCCCGCTGCCTGAACCTTACCGGCACGAATCTTATCGGCAACATCCGGCATGGCCGCCAGAGCCTCCTCAACGGCGGCGGTGAGCGCACCATCGTCAGAGACCACAGCAAGACCGCGAGCCTCAACGATCTCGGCAGGCTTACCTTCGCCAGCAAGCACATACTCCAGAACCTTACGGGCGATCTTATCGTTGATCTTACCCTCGCCGATCAGCGTTTCAAGCTCCACCACCGTTGCGGGTTCAACTCCCAAATCGGTTAGTTCAACTTCCGCCTGCTTAGCTTTGCGGGCGATCTCGCCCATCCACCACTTGCGGGCAGCGGATGAGCTAGCCCCAGCGGCAATAGTCTGCTCAATAACGTCAAGAGCGCCAGCGTTGACCACGTCACGGAACTCTTCATCTGAGTATCCCCACTCCGCCTTCAACCGGCGGCGACGTTCCGCAGGAGGCTCGGGCAGGCTTGCACGCAGCTCTTCAACCCACGCCGTCTCGGGTACCACGGGCACCAGGTCGGGTTCCGGGAAGTAGCGATAATCGTCGGCATCAGACTTGGGACGCCCTGATGAAGTCTCACGGGTATCCTCATGCCAGTGGCGGGTTTCCTGCTGAATTTTCTCGCCACGCTCCAAAATAGCAGCGTGACGGCGAATCTCATAGCGTACCGCACGTTCCACCGAGCGCAGGGAGTTAACGTTTTTCGTCTCCGAACGAGTACCGAATTTCTCGCTCCCCTTGGGCATGAGCGACACGTTTGCGTCACATCGCACGTTACCGCGCTCCATGCGAGCATCCGAGATACCCAAGCCTTTGACAATCTCACGAATCGCCGCAACATAGGCGCGTGCCAGTTCGGGCGCACGCTCGCCAGCGCCCACAATCGGGCGGGTCACAATCTCGATTAGCGGAACACCGGCGCGGTTATAGTCCACCAGCGAGAATGCAGCGCCCTGGATGCGCCCGTCGGCACCGCCCACATGGGTGAGCTTACCGGCGTCTTCCTCCATATGTGCGCGCTCAATCTCGACGGTAAAGACGGTTCCGTCTTCGAGTTCCACATCCAGCTTGCCATTCTCAGCGATAGGACCGTGATGCTGCGAGGTCTGGAAGTTCTTCGGGGAGTCCGGGTAGAAGTAGTTTTTACGCGCAAAATACGAGATAGGTGCGATATCGCATCCCAGGGCAAGACCCAACTTAATAGCTGATTCAACTGCCACCTTGTTCACCACGGGAAGCACACCGGGCAGCCCAAGCGAGACCGGGGTGATATTGGTGTTCGGTTCATCCCCGAAAACGTTCGGAGCGGCATCGAACATTTTAGTGTTTGTGTTGAGCTCTACATGCACCTCAAAACCAAGCACCGGATCATATTTCTCGATGGCTTCTTCGAAGCTGAGGACTTCTTCACTCATTACTTGGTACCCCCAAAGTCAAAGTCGCTAATCAGATTTTCGGTGTTGGGAATGCGGGTGTAGAACGGCGCGCCCCAGGTATCATTCAGAAGTGCTTCCAAACCGGCACCCACTCGGTACAGGCGTGCATCCTCGCGTGCGGGGGCGGTGAACTGTATGCCCACTGGCAATCCGTCTTCGTCAGCAACGCCTGCCGGGAGCGAAATCGCAGGAACCCCTGCAAGGTTTACTGGCACAGTTGCCACATCGCCCAAGTACATCGCCATAGGGTCGCCCTTGGTTTTCTCTCCCAGTTTGAAGGCGGTCGTTGGCGAAGTCGGAGAAACCAGCACATCGCATTTCTCGAAAGCTGCGGTGTAATCGCGTTGAATGAGAGTGCGCACGCGCAATGCCGCACCGTAGTGGGCATCGTAGTTACCCGCTGAAAGCGCATAGGTACCCAAAATGATGCGGCGCTTAGTCTCGTCGCCAAAACCAGCTTCGCGGGTAGCCGCCATGACGCGCTCAATGGTCACGGGGCCGTCTTCGGGTATAACGCGCAGACCGTACCGCACACCGTCGTATTTTGCCAGGTTTGAAGATACCTCGGAGGACATAATCATGTAGTAAGCACTAATCGCTTCCTTCACGGAAGGAAGGGAAACTTCTACAACCTCAGCCCCAGCCTTCTCCAGCAGCTTTAGGGCGTCGTGGAAACGGTCAAGAACACCCTGTTGGAAGCCGCTGCCGGAACCGCCACCGAGTTCTTTAATAACGCCGATGCGCATACCTTTGAGGGATTCAGGGTTGGCACCCTCAAGAGCCTGAGCCGCAAAAGGACCGACTGGTTCATTCAAAGAGGTAGAGTCCAAGGGATCGTGGCCAGCGATAGCTTCGTGAAGCATCGCGGTATCGAGCACGGTACGGGCGCAGGGACCTACTTGGTCAAGTGAAGATGCCATAGCAATTACGCCGTAGCGGGATACCGAACCGTAAGTCGGTTTTACGCCTACAGAACCGGTGAGGGAGGCAGGCTGGCGAATAGATCCACCTGTATCAGTTCCAAGAGCTAAGGGAGCCTGGAAAGCCGCAACAGCGCTGGCAGATCCGCCGCCAGAGCCGCCGGGGGCACGATCAAGCGCCCATGGGTTACGAACTACGCCGAATGCCGAGTGCTCGTTCGAGGAACCCATAGCAAACTCGTCGAGGTTAGTCTTCCCCAAGATTGGCATGCGTGCTGCACGCACCTTACGAGTTACGGTACCGTCATAGGGGCTCATCCATCCTTCAAGCATGCGCGATCCAGCGGTGGTGGGCTGTCCCTTTGTGACGATCAAGTCTTTAACAGCGATGGGTACACCAGCAAGCGCGGGCAGCTCTTGACCTGCCGCACGGTCAGCATCAACAGCCTGCGCGGTCTCCAGGGCTTCCTCACGGTTGATGTGCAGGAAAGCGTTCAGACCGCTTTTACCGTCAGCGCGGTTCTCACTGAGTGGGGTGCCATCGGTTGCTTCAATGCGATCTATATGCGCCCGGGTAAGCTCAACGGCAGAAATCTCACCGGCTGCAAGTTTTTGAGCGGCTTCAGCCGCAGTGAGCACAATAAGTTCGTTCACGTCTTCCCCTTAGTCTTCGTCGAGAATTGCGGGCACGCGGAATTTGCCATCCTGCGCATCGGGGGCACCTGAAAGCGCCTCTTCCTGGGTGAGGGTCTGCCCCACAACATCTTCACGCAAGACGTTCTGAAGCGAAATCGGATGGCTGGTCGGGGGTATGTCTGGGGTGACGGTTTCAGACAGATGCTCCATCGAGCTGACAATAATATCGAGCTCTGCCGCCATAGCGTTGAGCTCGTCCTCGGTCATCTCGATGCGTGCCAGTTCGGCAAGGTGTTTAACCTGCTCGGTGGTGATGGCAGACATGATTCTCCGTTAGGTATACTTTCAATTCTCTATCTAGTGTACCCGCCGGCTCGCAGGTATGCTGACGTATTGGTGATCTAGCGAGAGAGTTTTTAGATTTGCAGGGACTCCAAACCTATAGCCTGCACAGAATAGATTTTCGCTCTGGCATTCATAAGTCTGAAGTGTAAAGGGCAGTATCGTGCCTAGACGTATATGAGCCCCACCTTCCCGAAGGAAGATGGGGCTCATATTGTCTACGTTAAGGTGAACTCCCTAAATTATGCGGGGATGTTCAGAACCTGACCGGGGAAGATCAGGTCAACGTTGTAGACAACGTCGGTGTTAGCAGCTGCGATTGCCTGGTAACCACCAGCAACGCCGAGCTGAGCAGCGATACCGGAGAGGGTATCACCGGACTGTACGGTGTAGGTGCCAGCAGCGGTTGCTGCGGGTGCCTGAGCTGCAGGTGCTGCTTCCTGAACAGGTGCTGCGGGAGCTTCCTGAGCAGGAGCCTGAGTCGTAGGTGCGGGAGCTGCAGGTGCTGCTTCCTGAACGGGCTCGGAGTAGGACTGCTGAGCCTGTGCCTGAGGTGCTACCTCCTGCTGAGCTGCACCGGGATCGGTGTAGGAGGGGGTTGCGTTACCGGACAGACCGAGCTTCGAGGAGCATGCGGGCCATGCGCCCCAGCCCTGCTGTGCAAGCAGACGCTCTGCTGCCTCAATCTGCTGTTCACGGGAAGCGTTCATGGGGGAACCGGACATGCCGACACCGTTCCAGGACTGCTGGGTGAACTGCAGACCACCGTAGAAACCGTTGCCAGTGTTGGTTGCCCAGTTACCACCGGACTCACACTGTGCCAGAGCATCCCAGGTGGATGCCGGTGCTGCGTTTGCAGCAGGCGCGGCAGCGGCTGCAGCTGCACCACCAATAGCGAGAGCAGCAACAGTACGGCGGATTGCGGAAGTGTTCTTCATAATGCTCCAAATAAGGCCATCCACGCTCACTCCGTCCCCGGAGCTTCATAGCGTTACCGCTCACCCGTTTTAACAAATTGATTACTTGTCGAGGCTCTACCATGTGAGCGGCTATCCACGTGATTCACGCTTCCACCATAGTCGCGTATTGCGGGGTAGACGGCAGAGGCGCATCCTCACGTGGGGACGTGCGGTAGAACCGGGCATCGTTTTGGGGTTTCCGGTCCCAAAACTAAATTTCTGATTGACTCCCAATAAAGGAATCGTTCTGCAGATAAAGATAGCTGAGAAAACTCAAGATTCCAACCTCTTCTATACTCTCAGCAAGCGTTCTGAGTTCTCACAGGGAACTCCCAGGTAAATTAACTCAGGGTAGGCTAAGTTCAAACTTTTAAAACCTCGATTCCTACTCATCCATTGCCATACCAAGGAAGCATACAAGAACGAATCTTCTATATTCTGTTTCTGGGGGTGGGCTTTATCATTTCGTAATAGTGACCCTCCACCCATTTAAAAATTTTTTAAAAAATTTTTCGCTTGCGGCGTGTTTTAAGGGTTCATGACGACATGAGTCCAAACCGCTTAACAGCTCTGCGGCGCGCTGGCGCGCCTTAGCATATATGCACGGTCTTTGGGAGATTATATGCTTATGTCACCCCATATAGAGCTATTTTCGGGCGTTAACAACTCTATTACCGGGTTTCAGGACCTTCATCGCAGTACATCATGCAGCCGCGCTACCCCACACCAAATACCAACTACAGCGTAACCTTTCGCCGTTATTTGGTAGATAACTCGGAGTAAGAGTCCTACTCCCCCGGTGCTAGCGCATCGGGCCCGTGGGCCAAAAGTTTCGTAAACCCGTCTTCATCAAGAACCGGAATTCCCAGGGCCTCGGCCTTATCGAGTTTTGACCCCGCAGAGGCTCCAGCAACCACAAAATGGGTCTTCTTAGACACAGACCCGGAGGCGCGCCCGCCCCGCACGATAATCGCTTCCTTCGCACTATCGCGGCTATAGTTCACAAGGGTTCCGGTCACAACCACGGTCACGCCTTCGAGCGTGCGTTCTATTGACGCGTCACGCTCATCTTCCATACGCACACCGGCATCCGCCCAACGGGCAAGAACTTCGCGATGCCAATCCGTTGCAAACCATTCGATAATCGAATCGGCGATAACGCCGCCCACACCATCAACAGCCGCTAACCTATCCCGGTCAGCCTGGGCGATCGCATCCATAGAGCCAAATTCGGTGGCAAGGGCTCGCGCCGCGGTTGGCCCCACATGGCGAATCGATAAGGCTACAAGCACGCGCCAGAGAGGCTGCGATTTTGCTTTCTCAAGCTCTACGAAGAGATTTTGTGTGTTCTTCGTAGGAACAGGGTCTGGCTTTGCTTTCGTGGGCTTCGTATAGAAGTACGGAACAAGCTCAAACTTGCCGGTACCCACCCCCTTGACCTTCTTCTCGCGGCGAATTTTCACATCGCGTAGATCTTCGGCGGTGAGATCGAAGAGGAACGCCTCACTCGTGAGCGGAGGCTGCTCAGGCTCGGCGGGAGCTGTCAACGCCTTAGCCGCCTCAAAGCCGAGTGCTTCAATATCGAAAGCACCCCGCGACGCGGCGTAGTAGATGCGCTCGGTCAGCTGCGCCGGGCAGGAACGGTAATTGGGGCAGCGCATATCGACGTCGCCCTCTTTACCGGGAGCCAACGTCGTACCGCAGGAAGGGCACTCGGTGGGCATAACGAACTCGCGTTCATGACCGTTACGAAGAGCAACCACAGGCCCCACGATCTCGGGAATCACGTCGCCAGCCTTACGAAGAACCACTGTGTCTCCGATAAGCACACCCTTAGCCTTCACCACATCCTGATTATGTAAGGTTGCGCGTTCAACGGTAGAGCCCGAGACAAGCACGGGTTCCATCACACCATAGGGAGTCACGCGGCCGGTACGCCCAACATCCACGCGAATATCAAGAAGCTTGGTATTAACCTCTTCGGGCGGGTATTTATACGCTACAGCCCAGCGCGGCACTCGCGATGTATACCCCAGTTGAGTCTGCGCTACAAAGTCATTGACCTTGATGACAATGCCGTCGATCTCGTGCACCAAAGAATGGCGCTTTTCACCGTACTCGGCAATATACCGAAGAATATCATCGACTGAAGTAAAAAGTTTGCTGTATGGACTGGTGGGAAGCCCCCAAGCGGCCAATTGCTCGTAGGTTTGGTACTGGGAGTTTACGTCTAGCCCGGTCCGCGAGCCCACGCCGTGAACATACATGCTCAGAGGGCGTTCAGCGGTCACGGCAGGGTCTTTCTGACGCAGGGATCCAGCCGCAGCGTTTCGGGGGTTAGCAAACGGGTTCTTCCCCTCAGACACCATTTTTTCGTTAAGTTTCTTGAAATCTGCCGATGAAATGAAAACCTCGCCGCGTACTTCAAGCTCCGCCGGATGGTTCTCCCCCGCTAATTTCTGCGGGATCGAGGCTATAGTGCGCACATTATGGGTTACATCCTCACCCGTAGTGCCATCACCACGAGTAGCCGCACGCACCAACACACCGTTACGATACAGCAGATTGACCGCAAGACCATCAATCTTCAGCTCCGTAAGCCACTGCGGTGCGGTGCCGGTGAGAAGACGGGTATTTTCCTCGGCCTTTGTTAGCCATGTCCGAAGCTCCTCAAGAGAAAAAACATCCTCAAGGGAGTACATGCGTACCAGATGGGTTACCGGCGAAAAAGCCTCGCTGACTTCTCCACCTACCTCTTGGGTAGGCGAATCGTTAGCAATCAACGCGGGATATTGTGCCTCAATCTGCTCAAGCCTGCGGTAGAGCCTATCGTATTCGGCATCCGAGAGAGTCGGGGCATCTTCCTGATAGTAGTCATGCCGGGCGGCGCGAATAGTATCGGTCAGCTCAGCATATTCGGCGCGAATAGTATCGGTCAGCTCAGCGCTCGAATCTAGCGCCTTGAGGGCACGGTCAAGGGATGCGGGAGTTTCAGCAAGATTTTCAGTCACCCCACTAGTCTAACCGTTCACTTTCCCCGATGCGCCGGTTAATGTCACAGGGAAAGACTAGTCTTGCGCTTCTATGGCGTCAGCAACAATCACGGTAATATTATCGCGACCGCCCGAGCGCAGCGCCTCATGCTGTAGCACATCGGCGGCATCTTGCGGGTGACGTATAGAAGTAAGAACACGCGCCATATATTCATGGGAAAGCTCGCCAGAAAGACCGTCCGAGCAGAGCATAAGACGGTCACCCGCTCGTGCGGGAAGCACCCAAAAATCGGGTTCCCAAAAATTACCTGTACCTAGTGCACGGGTAATCACATTTCTGCGCGGGTGCGTTAGGGCTTCAAGCTGAGTAATCTGCCCTTCATCCACCAGATATTGAACCTCAGAGTGATCAGTAGTGACCTGCTCAAGAGATACATTGCCCTCGTTGCCCGGCAGGCGTTCCATTTCAGCGTGGTGAATACCATCGTCTTCACGCATCAACCGGTATGTACGAGAATCGCCAATATTAAAGACAACCCACAGGTACTGCTGACCTATATTGGTAAGCCACGCGCCGGTTACGGTGGTACCGCCTGAACGCGAAAGCGCATCTTTAATACTGTCGTTCGTTTCACCCAAAATCTCACGTGTGCGATCAAGGGCACGCACAATTTCATGGTTCAGTTCATTTGTTAAACGACGATGGCGCTGCTTTGAATTTTTATCTTGGTAGTCCTGTTTAATCTTTTCGACACGCTGGCGGTAGTTTTCTTGTTCTTCTTCGCTCATACCGCCGGGTCGAGTAAAAAAATGCGAATACGCCAGCTGACGTACACACAACCGCGATGCGACCTCTCCCGCTTCGTGACCACCCATACCGTCGGCCACCACGCATAGAGACCCCGCTACAGCCATCGAGTCCTCGTTGTTGTCACGATGAGCCCCACGATGAGTCGCACCACCGGTGCGCAGGGTCAGGTTCAAGGGAGTTGCCATGATGTATCGTTCTCCGTTATGTAACTAGCGCCGGGCGTAACCGCCACAGGGTCTACATTACCAAAGCTACGCACGTTGCGTGTGCCTTGGTACGTCAGAGTAAAGCGGTCGCCATACTCTTTGAGCGTTTCGGCGGTCTCGCTGTCGGTCAGCACAGAACCGGGTTCCGCGAGAGATACCAGCCGTGAAGCAAGGTTTACGCTCGAACCATAAACATCTCCACGATTCGCCAGGACCTCGCCCCAAATAAATGCTACACGCACTTCTGGCAGTTCAGGGTCTTTTCCGATTTGCTCCGCCAGTTTCAGACTGATCTCGGCGATAGCCTCGGGAGCCTCCGTGAGGAAGAAAACTTCATCGCCTAGAGTCTTAATGATGCGCCCGCCACTCGGAGCAATAATATCGAGACAGCTTTGCTCAAAACGGTTGATAAGACGCGCTAATTCGGGGGCACTCAGGTTACGAACCAGGGAGGTATACGACACCAAATCAACGAAACCTACACCCCGCACGAGGGGAAGCTGAGCTGGCTCCGACCCCAGCTTTTTATTCTCGCGCAGAGCGAGACGAAGAACACCCGTATACATTTGACGACGATAAGCGTAGAGCGCGAGTTCTTCGAGAACCGGCATGAGATCTGCAAGACGGAAAAGAAGCTGACGGCGTGCCTGCGCATCGTCTACACCATCACGATCCATAATGTCGTGCACCAGCGTTTCAATCTGCCACGCCACAATGCGATCGGTCAGCTGCCCTACGGACCGTGTCAAAGAGACAATGCTCTCTTCCGCAACAAGATTCGTTCGGTTGAGATTCTCCAGGTCTTCGAGCATATTGACGTCGAGTTCCGTGAAATGGGGATCGGCAGCGTGAATATCAGGAAAACCCATATTGCGCCAGATCCGACGAGCATCTTCAAGGCTCATCTGCGCGGCAGCAGCGGCTTCTCGAGGTTTATATCGGCGACCCTCTCCCAGCAGGGCGCGTTCAAGCACGCGCACGCCTTCTTTTGAGGTTTCGTCACGGTAAATATTGTTTTGCGCTAGGTTCTGCAGAATACGCAGATTCAACATCTGGGTTTCGGGGCCCAACGTTCGGGGATTCTTATACGGGGTAGCCTCAACGCTATCGCCAGATAGGCTCTCATGAGTCATAGGCGTTGAGTTCTCCTTCCTTGTCCCCTGGATATATGCAACACACTGTATTCGGGTGCAATATTTCACATTAAGAATACCCGTGTGCTCTTCCGGGCAGACATAAAAAGTATGCTTGCCCACATTATTCTACCCTTACCAGGCAAAAATCTCGCCCGCTAGACCCTAAACATAACTAACACGTAACGGATAGTAGTCCTGCCAGGCATGCTCGACAATATTCCGGAACCGTTCGGGGTTTGGAAGGTGCATAAGCTGGTGCCGAAACCCTCCTGCATAATCAACATGGAAAGATCCGTACCCCATCCAAGCGCCCAGGCTACTCTGCGAAACCCAACGATTTCCCATGCCGTCAAGCAGCAAGGATATGTCAGCCTTACGGCGCATCAGGCCCTTAATAATCATGATGCGATGCGTGGTGATAGCGTACCGTGTGACAGACCAGCGCCATATCTTACGAAGAGCCACCAGAGCGGTAACCACAGCTACCACACTGCCCGCCCAGAAGAGCAGCCCCGATGATCGTGCGGTCGAGGCAAAACTTGCTGAGGTAAAGGCCACCAGCAGGTAGACAAAGGCTCCCACAAGAGCGCCGGGATGAGCCCTCGTTAGGACAATGGTCTGTTCGCCGGGGTAGAGTTTGCCACGCAGTTTCATGCTTATGCCTTTGCAGAAGTATTAGGGGTTATCTCAGACGGTGTTGGCGTTGGAGAATCTTCCTGTCTGAGGGCAGGGTAAAAATTACCGTAGCTTCCATCCGCCGGACGCAAATGTTCAATGTCTCCTACGGAATAGGCCTGCACGGCACCGGTTGTATCACGGATTAGGATGCGCCCTTGAGCATCAAGATCGGTTGCGGCCCCGGTGACGATGCGTCCATCAGGAAGGTGCACCGATACCTCGGCTCCCAGTGTCACCGTGGCGGCACGTGCCTGATCAAGCAGAGACTGTCCGCACAACAAAGTTTTTTGGGGGTCTCCCCCAACACTTACAAACTCACGATAGCGACGGGCAAAAATGGTCAGCATACGGTTCAAAACCACATGGTTATCAACGGGTTCACCGCGTTGGATAAGAGCGCTCGTGGCGGTCGGTACAGGCACCTGGTCTTCACGCATATTCAGGTTCTGCCCAATCCCCACGACAATACTCATCTGCCCTTTCTCCTCCGGTACTTGAGCCGGTTCGCTCAGAAGCAGGGCGAGAATACCGCATGCCTTACGACCTTGAATGACCAGATCATTGGGCCATTTCAAGGCGGCATCAAGCCCCAACTCACGCCAGACATCAAGCACGCTTAGCCCGGCAAGCATAGTCAGCCAATGGTAGCTTGTAATCGGCAGCTGCTGCCCAACACCAGCATGAGGGCGCACCACAATGCTGGTGGCTAAGCAAGTACCTGCAGGAGCTGTCCACGCGCGGTCCATACGTCCTTTTCCGGCAGTCATATAAAGGGTGGTAAAAACCGACAGTTCCCCCAATTCGGTACGTTCGCACGGTTCCCCGCGTGTAAGGCGCCGAACAATTTCGGTGTTCGTCGTATCGACAACATCGTAAACGCGCACGAAGCTGTACCCTGCCTCACGTGCTTCGGGAAGAATACGGGACGGATCAAGGATTGCAGGCCTCTGGTCTGGTAGCGACATATGTACCATCATAGTGGCTCGGAGCCTTGTACACTCTGTACTTCGTGATGCTGAGCTCTCATACGGGTGTGAGATAGTAGAGTAACTGGGGTCTACGCCCTGCGCGTACCCTTGGAGACAGATAACCACCGGTAAATACCACAGGAAAGGAACCAGCCATGGCATACTATGTCATTTCTTACGTCTACGGAGACCCAGCCCTTCAGGATGCACATCGTCCGGCGCACCGTGAATACCTCTCTACACGCGTTCAGGAAGGTACGATCGTAGTTTCCGGTCCGCTTCTGAAAGACTCGGTGTCCGTAGGTGCTCTCCTAATCGCTCAAGTTGATTCTTTTGATGCCGCCGAGACCATCGTCAAGAACGACCCCATGAAAATTGGCGGTGCCGTCGAGTCCTACACTATCGGCGAGTGGAACCCGGTTCTGGGCAGCATCCGCTAGTTTTACCCCTCAGCACCGTTTTCGACCCGCCGCTTTGTGCCCTCACCAGGCAACGAACCGGCGGGTTTATCCCGATGGAGCATAGGAATCTGAGGCAACACATATGACGAAAATACGCGGGTACCTGGCACCATGACCGCCCCGCACACTATAGTTGATAGGGTAGCTTTTCTAGCCTGAGAAAACCTACTATCCGTATCGACACCGCACGTCATAAAAACCCTCTACGCATGATGCGTGCCGCACGAATCGAGGAATACATGTCTGAGAACGCTCAGGAATACGACTTGAGTACGACCGCCGGTAAACTCGCCGATTTTTATGCTCGTCGCGAGCAGACCCTTACCCCCGGCGGGCAGGCCGCTATAGATAAACAGCATGCACGCGGTAAGAATACGGCACGCGAGCGCATCGATATGATTCTCGATGAGGGTTCTTTTGTAGAGTTTGATGCCTTAGCTCGCCACCGTACCACGGCTTTCGGTATGGACAAGAAAAAACCCCTCGGTGACGGCTTAGTTTCGGGCTACGGCACCATTGATGGGCGTCTTGTCGCTATCTATTCTCAAGATTTTACGGTGTACGGGGGTTCGCTCTCGCAGGTGAACGGCGAGAAGATCGTGAAGGTGCAGAAGTTTGCCCTCAAGAATGGCTGCCCGGTGATCGGCATTAACGATGGCGGCGGGGCTCGCATCCAGGAGGGGGTGGCCTCTCTGGCGCTGTTTGCCGATATTTTTCGGATGAATGTGCGTTCTTCGGGTGTTATTCCACAGATTTCAATTATTATGGGCCCCTGCGCAGGTGGTGCCGCATACTCCCCCGCGCTCACTGATTTTATTGTGATGGTCGATAAGACCTCGCATATGTTTATCACCGGTCCGGACGTTATTAAGGCGGTCACCGGTGAGCAGGTTGACATGGAAACCTTGGGCGGCGCCCGTCAGCATAATGCAATGACTGGCACGAGTGCCTACCTTGCCGAAGATGAAGAAGACGCTTTCGATTTCGTGCGGGAGCTTTTGGAATTCTTGCCCTCCAATAACCTGTCAGAGTCGCTGCCGTTGGATCATGACCAGGAGTTTGAGGTCGTGGTGGATGATCTGGATCTTGATACTCTCATCCCCGATTCTGCGAATCAGCCTTATGATATGCGCGATGTGATCGAGTCCGTGGTTGATGATGGGCATTTCTTTGAGCTTCAGGCGTTATTTGCCCCGAATGTCATGATTGGTTATGCCCGTGTGGAGGGTCGCACGGTGGGTATTGTGGCAAATCAACCTACGCAGTTTGCGGGATGTCTCGATATTGCCGCCGCTGAGAAGGCGGCGCGTTTTGTGCGTAATTGCGATGCTTTCAATATTCCGATTTTGACGTTTGTGGACGTTCCCGGATTCTTGCCGGGTACGGATCAGGAGTTCAACGGTATTATTCGCCGCGGTGCTAAACTGCTCTACGCCTATGCGGAGGCGACTGTACCGCTCATTACAATCATTACCCGCAAGGCTTTTGGTGGCGCATATATTGCGATGGGGTCAAAAACGCTGGGAGCCGATATTAACATGGCGTGGCCTACCGCCCAGGTGGGTGTGCTTAATGGTCAGGGTGCGGTCAATATTCTTTATCGTCGTGATCTTGCCGCGGCTGCGGAGGCTGGCGAAGATATTGAGGAACGCCGTTCTGAGCTGATTGAGCAGTATGAGGAAGAGATTCTGAACCCGTACCAGGCCGCCGAGTTGGGGTATGTGGATGAGGTTATCGCTCCGCATGAGACCCGTGTGCGTATTATCTCTTCTCTTCGCGCGCTGCATGATAAACGTGCCGCTATGCCAGCGAAGAAGCATGGGAATATTCCGCTGTAGTTCTTGACCGCTCTTAGTTCACATTGTGATGCAGTACTGACCGGAGTTCGAACCAAGATACTGCATTATATTATCGGTTATTTATTGTCAGGAGGCGCCTGTGGCAGGCTACAATCCGCTGAATTATTTCTCTTTCGGGAAGAAGAAGGATGCTCCTACGACTCCCAAAGAGTCCGCTGATCAGGTTTTACCGCAGAACGGCGCTTCGGAGGCTGCCCCGCATGCTGATACCGTGGATCCTGCGGATATTCAGGATGATTCACAATCTTCCAAGCAGCCTCTGCTGCGTGTTATCAAGGGTAATCCGACGGTTGAGGAGATTGCCGCACTCACCGTATTGGTAGCTTCATATCAGAGTTCGCAGACTCAGCAGGAGCACAATTCGATTCTGACGGCGGCTTCTCGTTTGCTTAACCGGCGTCAGCGGCTGGGGGCTTCGCTGCGTCCCGGTCCGGGATCGTGGCGTAGGGCTCGCCCGATGTAACCTTGCCTTCGCTGCGGCAAAATATCGAGTCTCGTGCGCTATAACGTACGAGGCTCGATGTATATAAAGAGAAATATGTATCGCTTCTCTGGAAGATATTTAGATGCCCTATATACTAGGTATATATAGCGAACCACACTAAAATGCCCGAAAGGTGGTTCAGGTATGTCTAAAGAATACAAAAATTATGCTGTGCCGCTTGAGGCCGTTGAGATTCTTTTTCTGCCGGCTCTGCGGCGGCTTAGCCGTGCAGTCCCCCGCACCGTGGCGGATATATCGCAGTCCCTCTCTGAACAAACACACGCTTTAGGCACCAAAGAAGAACTTCAGGATCTCAAATCCGATGCTTTTATGCACCAGGTCAAGGCGACGCTCCAGGCGATGGCCCGCTTGGGCTATGTGCTGGTCGTTCCCAAAACCACAACCTCGAAAACTCGCTATCTGCTCAGCGATTCCGGTGCCGACATTCTAACGGCGCAGATTCGGCGCCGCGGCAGCGTCATTCCCCAAAGCGCTCGATATGAGCTCCAAAAACTGTTTACTCCGCTTTATGCAAGCGCTCCTAAGGGTTCTGACACGTCGGATTTTCCCGATACCCCAGCTTCAGAAGATAAACACGAGCATAGTTCATATACCCCGATGACCACGCCGTTGAGCTCCGGCGCGTCTTTGCGGGATGCGCATCCCGATCTTATTTTGGCTCAGGCGGCATATGCGGCAGATTTTGCCGGTGATCTTATCGAACGTATTTATGCTGTTTCACCAACATATTTTGAATATATTGTGGCAGATGTCTTTAATTCTTTAGGGACTTTTCATGCAGCAGTTATAGGCGGTCCTAACGATCACGGGATTGATGTTCTTGTACATTATCCTAAAGAACTTTGTTTTCCGCCTATCTATGTTCAAGCAAAACATTATTGTGGATCATCAAAAGTAACCCTCAGCGATATTCAAAAATTTGCTGGAGCAGTTCTTTTACACAATGGGTTACAGGGCGTTTTTGTTACCTGTGGAGAATTTGCTGCGCAGGTTCCGCAACAAATGGAAGCCCTTCCCGGAGGCAACCGCATTGCTCTGGTTGACCGTGACCGTTTAGTTTCACTGATGATTCGGCACCGTGTGGGGGTTATTCATGCTCCGGGAGAATGCACCTACAGAATTGATGAAGAGTACTTCTCCCGCGGGATTCCGCAGGATTCTCATGGGTGATACCTTCGAAGGACAGCAGAATCCTGTATAAATAGACCGCAAAGCTGGATCAGCAGTTCTGCGCGCCTTCCTGCCATAATTCATCCTTTTGGATGAATACACTTATTCCTTTTTCCCGTTTATACTAGTAGAACAGTAAATATAGATATCAACAGGGGTACTTGTGACCATCGTAAATACGAACATGCTTCGGCATGAGAAAACACCGGTAGATAACATTCTTAAAGCGCTTTCCTGGGATGATATTCCAGAGGAGTACCGCGATGATTGCCGTGATATTGCGGTTCGAGCGGCATTAGCGCTTTTACGCCAATTTGAACGAGCACATGAGCACGGACAGAAACTGCTTTTTCCCGAACTTTACACTCCAGTTGGGGTTGAAATAGGTTTCACCATGACCCAGCGCTATATTGCGGTGGGTAAATCCGTGTTATTTCGTGATGCGATTGACAAAATTATTGTCGCATTCGTAAATCATGATTATCTTGATGTATCGCTCAGTAATCTGCATCCGGGAAATTTGCTCTATTCTTTGAGCGAACGTGGGCTTGATTTTCTTCAGCGCTCTGAGGACGAACAGCGTGAAATTCTAGAGGATCTTTTCTATCCCATTATTGGCACGCATTTGTTCTATATGCAGGATTACTATCCGCGACTGCTGGCTCAAATTAATGTGCGCAATATTGCTCCTATTGCCCTATCGGTTATTCCGCTGCATCTGAGCGTTACAGAGAGTAAACTTCGTGAGCTTGTGATGCGCGAATGTGGCTTTGTGCAGGGATGGTACGGTCTCACCCAACTGGAACAGCAGCTTTTTGAGACATCATGCGCCGAATCTGTGCGTGGACTTCTTGATGCAGGCTACCTGCGCCCCAAGGAACACCACGATAAGATCGCATATGCGCTCACGACCGAGGGTAAGAATCTGCGGTACAGTTTCCCGCACGGGGTGCCCGCCCAGGCACTCAGCGATATTTTCGATGATGCTCCCGTATCCTTGCTCACGGTGGATCAGCTTAAACACCATGAGAAACTTCTCATTCGTATGGGGCACGTCATCATGGATGCGGTACTCGCCAAAGGCGAGAACGCGAAGCTGCCCCTGGCCGATGTGGATCGTGCTATTGCCCAGGATGCTGAGATTCAGCAGCTTGCAGACGAAGACTCTCCTGAGTATTTTCAAGGACGCGAACATGTTTATGATGTACTGTTGGCGCACCGTTACCTCGAAGAGGGAGATGAAGACGAGCAAGAGGTCTTCATGGTGGGATCTGCCTACGTCGATGCTCTTAGTAGCATAGAAGACGGCTCGATTGACGAGTTGATGCGCCGCGCGTTCCTCGATCCCGCGGCGGCGGAGCAGATTCCGCATCCGCATCATATGCTTTTCGACATTCTGACCTTGGTGCGTGACAACCCGGATATCAATTTCTACGACCTGTTCGCGAAGGTTGAGGACACGCTGGATTTGCCGTATCTGCAGGCTCGTTTAGCGCCGCATCGCTCCAATACGACTCCTCGCGTGCGCAACCGGTACGCGGTTGCGGTTCAGGTTTTGAAGCAGGAAGGCTATCTGCAGGTTCACGGTGGACAGAGCGGTAGGCTTTCTCGCAAGGATCCCGAACGGTACACACTCACGCAGAGCGCCATAGAACTTTTGGATCGCTTCCCCAACGGTATTCCGGAGACTGTTGCCGCGCGTATCGTACCGCTTCAGAAGCAGGCACTTCGGCACAAACTTCCCGAGGATATTGCGGCTGCGCTCAATACTGGCCGTAAACCGTATGAGAAGCGAGAGCATTCTCAGGATTCCTATTCCTACCAGAATTCGCGCGGGCATTACGGGTCGGGTCCTCGCTCGGGCTATGGTGCCCCCGTTCAGGCGACCCCGCAGAACATTGCCCAGGCGCAGGGTGGTTCGGGTATTTCTTCGGCAGCTTACGCTTCTGCACAGTCTTTCACCCAGCCTGCCCCCGCCTACCAGGCACCTGCGCCGGTACCGTCTCAGACACCCGGTGTAGAGCAATCGTCGGATGCACCTTCGGACGCTCTCAGCGCCGTCGAAGCCGCAAGGAATGCCGTGCAGGATGCGCAGAGGCGCTACCGCGATGTTTTCAAACGTGCTCTCCTTCAGCCCCAGCTGCAGGCGGTGACGAAGGACCGTTTCACCGATATTGCGGCAGACTTGTTCTCGGTACGAGGATATACGGCTGAACGTGCGGATGCTTCACAGGGTGTTCAGGTTATTGCTTACCCCTCTGGTGGGCAACGCGACCGCGCATTCTATGTGCGGGCTCAGCGTTCAGCCGACGGTGCGGTCAGCGTACAGGATATTACCAACCTGTACCTCTCTCTGGAACAATTGGGCGGTCAACTGGGTGCGTTTATCACGGATGGAACTTTCGGTGACGATGCATACGATGAGTACATTCGATGCTCCACCAAGTACCCGCATATTCTGGTGGATCTTATCGCGGGCGACGAGCTCATGAACCGTCTAATTGCCCATCGTTTGGGTATTCGTGACGGTCGGGTGCCCGGGACGATAGAGCTCGATGACGCGTATTTCAGCGGTTCTGACTCCGCTGCATCGTAATTATCTTAAGTACCCTTCACGCGACGGTGGCTGATAATCTCAGGATTGCTCAGCCGCCGTCGCGGCGTATGCGGTGCACGCAAGTTTCGGCGCTTCACGTACTGGACATACAGCGCAATAATGCCGTGCTGTATGCCACGCTACGTTAGTATGAAAAGTATGAGCATTCACCACGAAATTCCGGAGATTTACCGCGTCAAGCGAGCGCTGACCGACGTCGATCACATCGCCAACGAATTCTACGAAGCGGTTCTAGATTTAGATCCCGTCATTGCAACGGAGCAGGGGCGCACGGGTGTCGCGACTCAGTTTCGCGACTATTCCCCCGCCGGGGAGGAAGCCTATATCCAGTTAGTGCGCGCGACCCTCAAGAAACTTGATCAGGTCATTCCCATAGACGATGTTGATCTTGTGACTCTTGATGCCATGCAGGAGCGTCTGGGGCTTAGTCTTGAGAGCCACCGTGCCGGGCTAGGCGGCTGGCAGTTAAACAACATTGTTTCGGTTCCTCAAGAGATTCGCGGCGGGTTCGATCTGATGGCGCGAAATACCGAGCAGGATTGGGCTAATATTGCCGGGCGTCTGTTCAACGTTCCGCAGGCGATCACCGGGTTCGTTCAGACTCTGCATACGGCTCGGGTTGCTGGTCATGTCTCGCCGCGTCGGCAGATAGAGATTGTTATCGAGCAGATCGCCGCGTATATCGCCGAGGGCGGTTTTTTCGATGAGCTTGCCGCCGAGATTACTCAGGCGGTACCGGATCTTGCCGAGCAGGCGCGGCGGGGTGCTAAAGCGGCAAAAGATGGGTACGCTACGCTCAGGACGTATTTGTACGAGGTGCTGCTCCCGGCAGCTCCCCAGCAGGATGCGGTCGGCCGCAAACTCTATGCCCTGCACTCTCGGGCATCCTTGGGGGCTTCTGTCGATCTTGATGAAACCTATGCCTGGGGTGTGCAGGAGCTTGACCGTATTATCGCTCAGCAGCGGCAGGTTGCAGAGGAGATCGAGCCCGGAGCATCGATTGAACGCGCAAAAGAGATCCTGGATGCCGACCCGTCACGCACTCTGCACGGAACCGATGCGCTCCGCGAGTGGATGCAGTCGCTCTCGGACCGCGCGGTGCATGAGCTCGCGGGTACCCAGTTTGATCTTGACGGCCCAATGCTGCGTCTGGAATGCCGCATCGCCCCTACCCATGAGGGCGGTATCTATTACACCGGCCCCTCCCCCGATTTTTCGCGCCCTGGGCGCATGTGGTGGTCTGTTCCTAAGGGCGACGATACATTTGGCACGTGGCGCGAGACTTCGACGGTGTACCACGAGGGCGTTCCGGGGCATCATCTGCAGACGGCTATTGCGCTGGTCATGAGTGAGAGCATGAATAAATGGCGTTCGCAGCTGATCTGGGTTTCCGGGCATGGTGAAGGCTGGGCGCTCTACGCTGAGCGTCTGATGGAAGAATTCGGGTTCTTGACCGATCCTGGAGACCGTATGGGCATGTTGGATGGTCAGCGGATGCGCGCCGCCCGCGTGGTTTTCGACATTGGCGTGCACTGTGAGCTTCCGATCCCCGATGCTTGGGCTGAACCGCTGGGGGTTGAACCAGGTACTTTGTGGACTCCTGAGTTGGGGTACGAGTTCTTGAAACTCAATCTAGAGGGTACCGAGAGCGTTATCCGTTTTGAGTTCTTGCGGTATCTAGGGTGGCCCGGGCAGGCGCCCAGCTATAAGGTGGGTGAACGTTTGTGGCTTCAACTTCGAGACGATGCGCTTCGTGATGGGTTGTCTTTACGTGAGTTCCACACGAAGGCTCTTATGCTCGGTTCAGTAGGGCTCGATACGCTACGACGCGCCCTCACCGATGAGGTCATGCCCCATAGCGATGATGAGGATGACGACGACGACGATTAAACCCCTGCGCTTTACCGCGGAATAAAGCTAAACCCTAGAGAGCTGGCGCTAAAACCCGTATATTTTGCTGCGTATCGTACATAAACCTATGAATATACAGCAAAGTGTACGGGTTTTAGTGTGGTTAAACGCGGTACACCGGCTACGGAATAAGGTTCGGTTTGACCTGTACGAGATGCGGGGCGAAACGACATTCGTAGTCGGTGATAGGCCTGTCCGATTCGCGAATGCCCATACCGACCGCCTCGCCATTGACCATCCAGATGCCCAGCATCGGCAGGTTAGTGCGGTTAATAATCCCCGAGTACACCGGCGGGGCAACAAAATCCTGATACACAAATTCGCTTTCAGGTACGTTGATAAAGTGGTCATCGTCCTCATCACGCACAAAGACATCGTAATCGGGAGCATTGATCTCAATGCCATCGCCTTCGCGACCAAATATCGGTTTACGTACCCAGTTCTTCAGACCGCCTCGCATTCCTACATGTGTTTCTAAGAGGTTGGGATGGTTGGGGTATAAATCCCATAGAGCGGCGAGCAAAATCTTATTCGACAGGAACATCTTCCATGCGGGTTCAATCCAACGGTTCATCATATCGTGGTAGGCGAAGAGCAGCTTATCGTAACCGCTTTCGCTATCGGTCACCATATCTTCCCAGGGATAAAGCTTGAAAAGGTTCTCGATGCGTTCTCCCTCAGGGTCTTTCCAGATTTTTAGGGTCTCATCGAAAATAACCTCGTCGATACGGATAAGCTTCGTGGTCAGTCCCGCACGATTGGCGGCATGGGCTATAAGCCAGAGGTTGTTATAGTCTTCATCGTTAACATCGATTTCTTCGGTTACACTCGCTAAGTGCAGTCGTGGTGAACGGCCGTGAGAGAGATCATGCGCAAACATTTGCCGCCAGCGTTCGGTAAAAGCCTCACCAATTTCACCCCAGTGTACGTAACCGCGGGTGTCGAGGCGTTGATCGCTCGCCCATGTCTTTTGGCTGATAGTGGCCTCAACGATGCCGGTTGGGGTATCGGCGTTGTATTCCAGGAGTTTGAGACGATCGCCGGGCACCCCGGAGTAGATGAAATCGAAGCGACCGTAGAAATCCGGTTCGTGGCGGTTCCACGATTCTTTAGCCATGTTAAAGGCGGCTTCGGGAAGACCGAGCGTTCCGTAGGCACCAGATGCCATACGCTCAATGGCGTGCAGGCACATTTGATGAACCTCACGCGCCTGATCCCGCAGATTAGTCATTTCTACGGGTGTAAAAACATAGGCCGCATACTCATTCCAGTAATGCTGCAGATCGTGTGGACCATCAACGCTATAGGTCAGGCCTTCATCAATAATGGTTTGTTCCCAGCCGGGGCGTCCCACCGGAAATTCTTCGCGTTTCATATTATCTTTCGTGATAAGACACCGCCGCTGAGTACGATGTGCAGTATAGGAACTTGTAGAGAATTCTCATCTGCGAGGCGTATAGAGCAACCGGCGCAGATATAGGTACGTCAGCCGGGTGTTTGTATCCCTTGAGAAAATACGCGGAGCGGGCTATCCGCCGGAGGTACCGCCTCCGGACTTCGAGCCTCCACCGAAGCCGCCTTTACTCCCGGAGCCGCCACCTTTATTATTCGAGCTGCTTCCACCCTTACCGCCCGAGTTATTCCCCGTCAGTCCCGTTCCCTTAGAGGTCGTGGTCTTGCCGCCGCTGCGCGATTCCGTCACCTTGCCCGAGGAATAGGTGGAAGTCTTTTTAGCACTCTTATAGGAGGATTCAAATCCGCCGCCGCTGCGGGAAAGACCGCTGTATACCGTTCCCGAATTGGGGCGTGTGGTGCTGCCGCCGCTCAGGGATGAACCTACGGCGGGAATGGAGGTAGTACCGGCGCTGCGGCGCCCTAGGTAGTACCACAGGAACGCATTGGTTGTACCGGAATGGTGTGTCGTGCCCGAATTACCGGAATTCTGAGTTCCGGAATGAGAATCGCCCGAAGAGCCAGAGCTGGAATCCGAAGAAGTATTCCCGGCCTCTTTCTCTGCCCTCTCACATTGCTCATCCTCAACGCGCAGCCCGGTGTTGGAGTCTTGACAAACCTGAGCGTATTCTTCACCGTCCGCGCTAAAGGCTTCCTCGCTCTGGTGCAAAGAGTTATAGGCGAATATGCCGCCGCCTGCCAAAAGGGCACCGGCGCCGAACACTGCGAGCGCTTTCTTACCGGTACCGCGTGCAGGAGGAGACTTGAGGTCTTGACTGTCCTGTACGTTCTCCGGATGCTCTACGTCTGCGGCATCTGCGGTTTGATGTTCGGCCCCGCTCACGGGTCATTTCTCCTTCACACTATCCTGTCTCGGTGATAACAGGCTCTTTTCAGGATACCAAGCACGCCTCGCACAAAGGCTTTTCTGAGCCGATAAAAATTAGCAATAATACGTGCCTCGGGTCTTTTTCGGTGGCGCTTGCACGGTCACGCTATGTCATACAGTCATAGTTCGTCACACTAATTACCGCTGTTCTCTCTTACGGGTCTACAGTAACGCCATGCCTACTACACATGAAACACCGCAAAAATCTAGATTTCCCAGCTGGGCTACTTCTTTCGGACATCAAATTATAGCTTCCCTTATTCTGGGCATCGCGCTCGGGTACGTTGCACTCGCCCTCGGCGGCGATGCAAAAAATAACCCCAACTGGCTCATGGCCACGCTAGACGCTGTCGGCACGTCCTATGTGACTCTCCTTAAGGCCGCGGTAATCCCGCTGGTGTTTACCGCCGTCGTTGCCTCAATCTCGAATCTCTCGCAGGTGACGAATGCGGCGCGTTTAGCGGTTAAGACTCTTATCTGGTTTGCTATTACAGCATTTTTTGCGGTCTCCATCGGTATCGTACTGGGGCTGCTCGTTCAGCCTGGTGTGGGTGCCGAGGTAAGCGCCTCGGGCAGCACCAGCACCCGGGGATCATGGACAGCATTTCTGACCGGGATTATCCCCTCCAATTTCTTAGGGCTTGAGGTCATCACGAAAACCACCGACTCCGGTATAACTTCTTCGGTTTCCTTTAACGTGCTCCAAATGCTCGTGATTTCGGGGGCTATCGGTATTGCGGCTCTGAAGGTGGGCGATGCGGCTAAGCCCTTTATCGATATCGTCAAGAGCGCGCTCGCCATTATTCAGAAGGTGCTGTGGTGGATTATTCGCCTCGCTCCGCTGGGCACGATCGGGCTGATCGGGCATGCCGTCTATGCCTACGGCTGGACATCCATGGGCTCGCTGGTGAAGTTCATTGCGGCACTGTATGCGGGTCTGCTCCTCGTGTTCCTGGTGGTGTATCCCCTGATCGTGAAGCTCAACGGGCTCTCTGTGAAACAGTACTTCTCGGGCGTATGGCCCGCAGTGCAGCTTGGTTTCGTATCGCGGTCTTCGATGGGCACTATGCCCATGACTGAGGCCGTTACCGAACGTAATCTCGGCGTGCCGCGTGCATACGCATCCTTTGCAGTGCCGCTGGGTTCTACGACCAAAATGGATGGATGCGCCTCCGTCTACCCCGCGCTGGCAGCTATTTTTGTGGCGCAATTCTACGGAGTGCACCTGGATATTTCGCAGTATCTGCTGATTATTCTGGTGTCGGTGTTGGGTTCTGCCGCTACGGCAGGTACAACGGGCGCTATCGTGATGCTCACTCTGACCCTTTCGACTGTGGGCCTTCCTCTTGATGGAGTGGGTCTTCTATTGGCGATTGACCCGATTATTGATATGGGACGTACCGCTTTGAACGTTGCCGGGCAAGCTTTGGTTCCCACGATTGTCTCTAAGCGCGAGGGTATCCTCAGCGCCGAGATCTACAATGCACCGCGCAGCGCTAACGGGTTTGTGCCGCAGGATCTTGTGGAAGCCGCCCAGTCCGAGCTGATTCGTGGCGAGGATACCTCGCCTAGTTCTGCCAAGGTTACCGCTGCGTCCTAGGCGGTTCTTGGCTACGGCATAGGGTATGCAGCGCATCGGTATGGTACGGAGACTATTCTCTCGTATGAAGACCAATCTTGATACTCGTTCTAAAATAAAGATATGACTTCCCAATCTTCTGTTCCATCCGGTGCGTCGCATTCGGCATCAGGCCCCGCACCGCGCCTGATTCTGGCTTCCGCATCACCCGCGCGTAAAAAGCTCCTTGAAGACTCCGGCATTATGTTTGATATTCATGTCTCTGATGTCGATGAGGATGCGGCACTAGCCAGTGCTGCCCAGCGCGCCCGCGAAGAAGGCCGCACTGACCTAACCCCGGCGGAGGTCTCCGGTATTCTTGCGGAGGCAAAGGCACGCGCGGTTGCTGATTCTCTCGCCGCCCAGGGTATAGTAAACGCCTTTGTACTCGGATGCGATTCGGTCTTTGAGTTTGAATCGGTCGCCTACGGCAAACCGCATACCCCTGAGAAAGCACGCGAGCGCATCACTGCGATGAGTGGTCGAAGCGGGGTGCTCCACACCGGACATTGCCTCATAGATTTACGGGATGGGATCGGTGAGACCAAAGATAAACAGCTTCCCGCCGTTCAGCAGGTACGCAGCGCTACCGTAAACTTTGCGCCGATGAGCGCCGCAGAGGTTGATGCTTATGTTGCCACGGGTGAGCCACTTCATGTAGCGGGTTCCTTTACCCTCGACGGATATGGTGCTGCCTTTATTCAGGGCATCTGCGGGGAATCACATACGGTGATTGGGCTGTCGGTGAATGCACTCAAGGAAATGCTCTCACGATATGGGATATCGATAAGCTTTTTCTGGAAGTCCTCATCAGACTAACGAGCGCTAAGCCAAACCCGGTATAAGCCTCCTCACTTTTCTTATATTTTTCGCGTCATTCGGCGCTATATATTCGCCATTCTCAGCTTTTCTCGCTATGCTTTCGGCAGGATAAAAAGGAGAGCCTCAGTGACTCACAACCCGGCAAAAGCCATCAAAAACTTTACAGCTGTTCCCGGACACCATACCGGTCCGGTCAGTAAAATTCTTATTGCTAACCGCGGCGAGATCGCGGTACGTATTATTCGCGCGGCCCGTGACGAAGGTTTAGAGACCGTCGCCGTTTATGCAGAACCGGATCGCGATGCCCAGCACGTTAAACTCGCAGACGAGGCTTACGCTCTAGGAGGGGCGACCGCGCCCCAGTCATATCTGGTGATGGACAAGCTCATTGAGGTAGCTATTCGTTCCGGCGCGGATGCGGTGCATCCCGGCTACGGTTTCCTTTCAGAAAACGCCGAATTCGCCCAAAAAGTCATTGATGCCGGGTTAACCTGGATTGGTCCCTCCCCCGAATCTATTACCCAGTTGGGCGATAAAGTTGCCGCGCGCCATATCGCCCAGAAAGTGGGTGCCCCCTTGGTACCTGGGACCAAGGACCCCGTAGAGTCTGCCGATGAAGTGCTCGCCTTTGCCGACGAGCATGGTTTGCCCATCGCGATCAAGGCAGCGTTCGGTGGCGGCGGTCGCGGCATCAAGGTTGTGCGCAACCGCAGCGATATTATCGAGCTCTACGAATCCGCCGTACGGGAAGCGGTCGCAGCCTACGGCCGCGGAGAATGTTTTATTGAGCGCTTCCTAGATTCCCCGCGCCATATCGAAACCCAGTGCCTGGCCGATGCTCACGGCAATGTGCAAGTCGTTTCGACCCGTGATTGTTCTCTTCAACGCCGTAACCAAAAGCTCGTAGAGGAAGCCCCCGCCCCATACCTTACGGAAGAACAAAGCGACCGGCTCTATGAAGCATCCCGTAAGATTCTGCAGGAAGCCGGATACCAGGGTGCGGGTACCTGCGAGTTCCTGCTTGCCCCGGACGGAGCGATTTCCTTCCTAGAGGTGAACACCCGCTTACAGGTTGAGCACCCGGTTTCTGAGGAAGTATCGGGTATTGACCTGGTGCGTGAACAATTCCGCATTGCCCGCGGCGAGAAAATCGATCCGCAGAGTCCCCAGCTGCGGGGTCATTCCTTCGAGTTCCGCATCAACGGCGAAGATGCAGGGCGTTCCTTCATGCCAGCACCGGGTACCATCGAAAAACTTCGTGTTCCTTCCGGCCCCGGTGTGCGCTGGGATTCCGGCTTCGTAGAAGGCGATACTATCAGCGGCAACTTCGACTCAATGCTGGCCAAGCTCATCGTGACTGGTGCTACCCGCGAGCAGGCGATCGAACGCGCTCGCCGAGCCCTAGACGAGCTCACACTCGACGGCCTTCCGACGGTGGTTCCCTTCCATCGCGCAGTTCTGGACGAACCCGATTTCGCCCCTGCAACAGGATCAGACTTCAAGGTTCACACCCGGTGGATCGAAACCGATTACAAGAACACCATTTCGCCCTACTCCGGCGCTCCTGGCAGCGTGGATGATGACGATGCCGAACGTCAAACCGTGGTCGTTGAGGTTAATGGTAAGCGTCTTGAGGTTGTTCTGCCTGAACTGGGCGGTACTCCTGCCAAGAGCAGTTCAAAGCCCGCATCGAAAACCCGTAAGTCCCGTGCTCGCGGTGGTTCAAATGCGGTCAGCGGCGACGATCTGACAAGCCCCATGCAGGGTACGATCGTGAAGGTCTCCGTTGCCGATGGAGACACAGTCGCCGAAGGCGATCTGATCCTGGTGTTAGAGGCTATGAAGATGGAACAGCCTATCAACGCGCATAAGGCCGGTAAGATTTCCGGGCTGTCCTTGAAGGCGGGCGATACTGTCACCGCAGGTGCCGTTCTAGCCACCATCAAATAGCCTTCTGACGGGACTCTATACCCTATAACCGCCGGATGCGTTCTCTCATACGCATCCGGCGGTTTGTTTCGTGTGTTCCTGATTTTTCATCCTCGAACACTGAAATACAGCTGAATGGTCCAGATGATGAATACAGGATGTTGGCACCGCATCGCGAGGCGTAGAATATAAAAGTTGAGAATCTACACTCACCGCATCGAGCGTAGTCGCTACTATCCCTTTTCAGGAGCTGTTCACGATGAGCACACACGCGCCCGACGTTTCCGCCGGGCACAGCACGCAGGTTAAGAATACAACCCCCAAGAGCAGAGTTATTATCGCCTCTCTGGTGGGCACCACCATCGAATTCTACGATTTCTATATTTACGCCACCGCAGCTGTGGCGGTTTTCCCGGTTCTGTTCTTCGCGTCCAAAGACCCTACCACTGAGCTGTTAGCTTCCTTCGCATCCTTCGGCGTTGCTTTTATCGCCCGCCCGCTGGGTTCTATCGTTTTCGGTCACTTCGGCGATAAGATCGGTCGTAAGGCTACACTCGTAGGCGCTCTGCTCACTATGGGGTTAGCAACCTTCCTCATCGGTTTATTGCCCACCTACCATCAGATTGGTCTGTGGGCACCGGCAATGCTAACCATTATGCGTTTCTGCCAGGGTCTAGGCCTGGGTGGCGAATGGTCGGGTGCGGCTCTGCTCGCCAGCGAATATGCCGAAGAAGGCAAGCGCGCACGTTCCGCTATGTGGCCCCAGCTGGGCGCGCCCATTGGCTTCGTTTTTGCTAACGGATTCATGCTGCTCCTAACCAGCTGGATTACCTTCAACTCCGCCACAGACGGTAAGAACCTCGATCACCCCTTCCTGATTTGGGGCTGGCGTGTTCCGTTCTTGCTCTCCATCCTCATGGTTGCCGTGGGTCTGTATGTGCGTTTCAAGCTCGAAGAAACCCCTGTCTTTGCCAAAGCTGTCAAGAACGATGAGAAGGTCAAGACCCCGTTGGTTGAGGCGTTCAAAGTTGCCTGGTGGCCCATGATTCAGGGTACCTTTATCATGGTGGCATGCTACGTGCTGTTCTACCTGATGACTGCATGGATTCTTTCCTACGGTATTGGAAAGGTTAATGCGGGTGGTTTGGGCATCCCCTACCACAAGTTCTTGGAGATTCAGCTCATCTCTATCATTGGTTTTGCGCTCTTTATTCCCGTCTCGGGATGGTTAGCCGACAAATACGGTCGCCGCAAACAACAGCTGTGGACCACTATCGCTATGGCTGTCTTCGGCGGTAGTTTCACCCTATTTATTGCACCCTCCGTCGTGGGTACCGGAGCACAGGCCAATACCACCGCAGTTACCATCTTCATGTTCATCGGAATGTGCCTGATGGGGCTTTCTTTCGGCTCCATGAGCGCCTACCTGCCCGAGCTGTACCCCACCAATGTGCGGTACACCGCCAGCGGTATCGCCTACAATATGGCATCTATTTTGGGGGCCGCTTTGACCCCGTTCGTGGCGGTATGGCTGAATACGAAGTTTGGTGTTGGGGCCGTCGGATACTACCTAGCAGGTGCATCCTTGCTGAGTGTTCTCTTCATCTTGCTCACGCATGAAACCCGCGACGTCGATATGAACGCGGTCAGCACTAAATAACCTGAATCCTGTATGCATTTGAGGGGCGTGACTCATATAGAGTCACGCCCCTCAAACCTATATCAAGAGCTATGCAAAAATCTAAACACGGGTGTGAAGCTGCCGCGATGCCGTAGAAATCGCCTCGGACAGAGACGGGTATACAGCAAAGGTAGCGGCCAAATCATCCACCGTCAGCTTCTTCTCGATAGCCAGCGCAATAGGATAGATAAGTTCGGATGCACGCGGACCGACCACAACCCCGCCAATCACAGTACCGGAGTGCTTACGGGCAAAAATCTTCACAAAGCCGTCTTGGAACGCCATCATTTTGGCGCGCGGATTCGTAGTCAACGGAAGCATGACAGCCTCGCCTCGGTAAACCCCGGCGGCAAGGTCTTTCTCACTAATACCCACGGTCGCAATCTCCGGGGTGGTGAAAATATTCGCTGCCACTCGATCGGTGCGAAGCGGATGCACCGTATCACCCAAAAGATGCGCCATCGCTATGCGCCCCTGCATAGCGGCTACGGAAGCCAACGGGTACACACCCGTGCAGTCTCCAGCAGCGTAAATATGCGGTACTGACGTACGTGAAACAGCATCAACAACCACATATCCCGACTCGTTGGTCTCTACACCAGCGACCTCAAGACCCAGTCCTTCAGTGTTGGGAATAGAACCAATTGCGACCAAGCAATGCGTGCCGGAAACCTTGCGTCCATCGGAGAGAGTCACCACCACACCGTCGTCGGTGCGTTCCACGGCGCTCGCACGCGACCGCGGCATTACCCGAACACCACGGCGCTCAAAGACGTCTTCCAGCACACGCGCGGCGTCTTCATCTTCGCCCGGAAGCACACGATCTCGCGAAGAAATTAGGGTCACCTGGGAGCCAAGCCCGTTATAGGCAGAGGCGAATTCGGCACCGGTAACACCCGAACCGATTACGATGAGTTCGCGAGGTACCTCACGCAGATTATAGAGCTGCGTCCAGGTGAGAATCCGTTCCCCATCAGGCTGCCCGGTCGCCATCTCACGTGGGTGCGTCCCGACCGACAGCAGAATAAAGTCTGCATGCAGGTCATATTCCAGCCCGGTATTATCGGTAACCGCGACGGTGTGTGGACCGGTAAGCTTACCGGTGCCGCTGATAATTTTGACCCCGGCAGAGGCAAGGGCCCGTTTGATATCGGCAGATTGTTGATGCGCTAGATCCAAAACACGGCTATTCACCCGGTTCATATCTACTTGCAACTGCGGCGCGTCGCCCTTGGTATTTTCGATCCCCAATCGCCCGGCGTCAGAGAAACGAGTCATCATATCTGCGGTAGCGATAAGCGTTTTCGAAGGTACCACATCGGTTAGGACTGCGGAGCCGCCTAGAGCATTACGTTCGATGATTGTTACATCAGCATTCGATGATGCTGCCACAAGCGCGGCCTCATAGCCGCCGGGCCCAGCGCCTAGTATCACGATTCGTTGGGATGCATAGTTCACTGTTGAAGTCACACTTTCATTGTGTGCTATCACACTGAAATACTCAACCGAAACCGCCGTCGTCTCTAGGATATTAAATGCCGATTTTTGGTGCCGAGTAGGTACCGTGATGCCTGCAGGAGCGACAGAGTCGTCGAGAACGCTACGGATACATCTTGATGCCTACGAGAGTCTTATATTTGCCGGGTAACGTCATGAACCATATTTTGAAGTTGCGCTGCGTCATAAGTGTGCATTCGTGCGGGTAAAAACACTATACTTGAGAAAGGATTTCTCGGTTTACAAATGTTTATAGGGCACTGAAACCGGGGTGAAGCACACACATCATCGACCCAATGCAGGTCGCTACAGATGAAGGAAAATTATGGCTAAAACGACGAAACCTCCCGCCTACTCCGGGCAGGGCAGGCATCTTGAGAACGCAGTGTTGTTCATCGGCTGCTTCGTATTTTTGCTTCTATCCCTCTACTTGCTGGGCACCTACCCCGAAGGCGGTCCGGTTCTGTATGCCGGTTCCCTCGTTGCGTTTGGAATTTTCTTTGGTGTTGTGTTCCATCTGCTGCCCTCGAAGACAACCCGTAAGATTACGGATCAGAATAAGGTACAAAAGTAACTGAAGTACCCCATTTTATAGTTTTTCTTATCTGCCGGACGGTATCACAGTCTATAAGAAATGTGACACCGTCCGGCAATCTGTTGCTCCCACGCTATTCCTTGCTGCCAAACCTTACCGGTCCGCTCGTGCCAAATTCTCCGCTGCGAACCTTAGCTCGATGGGCTGTATAAAACAAGAGGGCAGGTGTACCGCAAGCAACCGCGATCAGCAGGTACGCCACTACAACGAAGTACACCGTTAACCCGTATGTGCCGAAAAAGACCCAAGCAATCGTGCCTAAGGTGACAATGCCTAGCGCCGCCCATCCCACGATACTCAGCAGAAGTCGCACCCAGCCTTTCGGGGTGCGCGGGGTAGGTGCCGATGGCATCATGACTCCTCCAATGCTTTCGGGTCTGCCGAGTAGATAGAGTTAATGAACTTCGAGCACCATTCCAACATAGGACCGTCAATAAGGTCCACGCCACCGACCGGCAGAGTCTTAGGACGCGGAACCAGCGTCAGCCACGTGCTCAGACCCTTCGGCTGGGTGTGGGTTGAGCCAGGATACACACGTTTGAGGCGCATCTGCCGTGATTCCGGCAGCGGCTCACCGCTGACCACGCGCAGTTTCGGCCCCAGCGCAGTAATCTCATGGATGCCTGCTTCCCGTGCTTCGCGGCGCAGCACCGCCACCTGAAGCAGATTCTCTACGGGTTCGGGCAAGGCACCGTAACGGTCATGAAGCTCTTCGCGTGCCTCCGCGATCTTCTGATCGGTGTCTGCGGAGGCTATCTGGCGGTATGCCTGCAGGCGTAGACGTTCCGCATCAATATAATCATGCGGAATATGGGCATTAACGGGAAGATCAACCTTAACCTCGACTTCGGTATTCTCCTGTTCGCCGCGGAAATTTGCCACGGCTTCTCCCACGAGACGCAGATACAGATCAAAGCCGACACCTGCGATATGCCCGGACTGTTCGCCGCCGAGCAGGTTACCGGCGCCGCGAATTTCAAGGTCTTTCATCGCCAGCTGCAGTCCGGCACCCAGCTCGTTATGGGTTGCTACTGCTTTGAGGCGTTCATGCGCAACTTCACCCAGGCTCTTATCCGTCGGGTACAGGAAGTAGGCATAAGCCCGTTCACGCCCGCGACCCACACGCCCGCGCAGCTGGTGCAGCTGACTCAGTCCATAATTCTGGGCGTTATCAACAATCAGGGTATTGGCATTTGAAATATCCAATCCAGTTTCCACGATGGTTGTACACACCAGAACATCGAAGCGTCGCTCCCAGAAGTCCACGATAATCTGCTCAAGCCGAGATTCACTCATGCGCCCGTGTGCCGTGGCGATGCGTGCCTCCGGCACGAGCTTACCGATTTCGGCGGCAACAGTATCAATATTCGCCACCCTGTTATGGACGAAGAATACCTGCCCTTCCCGCATAAGTTCGCGTCGAATAGCGGCAGTAATCTGGGCATCAGTACGCGGCCCCACAAAAGTGAGCACGGGATGCCGCTCTTCCGGTGCGGTCGCCAACGTTGAGGTTTCCCGAATACCGGTGAGCGACATTTCGAGCGTGCGCGGAATCGGGGTGGCGCTCATGGCAAGCACATCCACATTAGTGCGCATCTGCTTGAGCTTTTCCTTATGCTCCACACCAAAGCGCTGTTCCTCATCAATAACGACGAGTCCAAGATCCTTGAACTTCACGTTTTCCGAGAGGATGCGGTGGGTACCAATCACCACATCTATACTCCCGGAGGCAATATCCTCCACGATAGCGCGGGTTTCTTTAGCTTTTTGGAAGCGCGATAGCACCTTAATTTTGATGGGGAACCCCGAGAAACGCTCGGTAAAAGTCTCAAAATGCTGCTGCGCCAGCAGGGTTGTGGGTACAAGTATGGCAACCTGTTTACCATCCTGCACGGCTTTGAAGGCAGCCCGAATAGCGACCTCCGTTTTACCGAAGCCAACATCCCCGGAGATCAGGCGATCCATGGGGATTTCCTTCTCCATATCCGCCTTAACCTCGTGAATAGCGGTGAGCTGGTCGGGAGTCTCATTATAAGGAAAAGATTCCTCAAGTTCCCGTTGCCAGGGAGTATCTTCTGAGAATGCATGACCGCGCGAAGCTTGCCGCGCCGAGTAGAGTTTAACCAAGTCAGCAGCTATCTCTTTGACTGCTTTACGTGCGCGGCTCTTTGTCTTAGCCCAGTCGCTCCCGCCCATTTTAGAGAGGGTCGGGGTTTCGCTTCCCACATAGTGCGAAATGAGATCCAGCTGGTCGGAGGGTACAAAGAGGCGATCAGGGGCTCCCCCGCGTTTTGAAGGCGCATACTCGATCACCAGGTATTCTTTCAAAGGGGTTTCCCCATGTTTTGAAGACACTCCAGCGACTGGGCGCGAAGCCATTTCAATGAATTTACCGATACCGTGGCGTTCGTGCACCACATAATCGCCAGGGGTTAACGCCAGGGGATCGACGGCGTTACGTCGTTTACGGGGTTTGAGTTTTTTGCCGCTCGCGCCACGTGGCGCGTAGGTGCCGCGCCTGCCCAAAATTTCACCTTCAGTCAAAACAGCAAAGCGTGCCTCAGGAATTAAAAATCCGGCAGAGGCTGGGGTCTCACAAACTTCGACGACTCCGGGCTGTAGAGCGCCTTCCGTTCCCCCGTCGAGGGTTTCCCGACGTATGGCCGGAATTGGGTCTTCTCCTGAGATACTCTCGCGGAAAAGTTCGATGAGGCGGTCGGTGGATCCTCGCCCATTGGTAAGCGCCAGTACCGTCCAGCCGTCACGAACCAGCGAACCAACCTCGTGAAGCATTTGTTCTACCGAGCCGGTGAAGGATGCTGGAGCCTGTGCCGCGACCGTCATAGTTGGGATGTCGTCGTCGGGAGCATTGTTGAGAAGATCTACACTATCGACAAGCTCGGTGATTTCCCACCAGGATAGGTTACGGTCCAAAGATTCCTGCTGGGTCGCGGCAATCGTGTGGAACCCGCTGTCGCTGACCCGAAGCTGTCCCAAGTCTATAGGCGCACGCGAGCCCGCATCAGCGGAAGCATCCCAAGCGGCCGCTAAAAACTCCTCATTGGTTGCCACAAGGTCTTCGGCACGGGCACGCACCCGCTCAGGTTCCAGAGAAATAATGAGTGATTCTTCGGGGAGCAGAGACACGAGAGTCTGCATTTTATCGACAAGAAGCGGGGTTAGAGATTCCATGCCTTCGACATAGATACCTCCCGCAATCTTCTCAAGCATGCTTGATGCCGCCGGATAGTCCGTTTTGAGTCGGGCAGCACGTCCCATAACTTCCGGGGTAATAAGAAGCTCACGGCATGGGAGTAAAGTAACGTGCGTTGGGTGGTCTGCTTCTTGCCCTAGAGTGCGCTGGTCTGCCGTTGAGAAGTAACGTATTTCGTCAAGTTCGTCGCCGAAGAATTCCAAGCGAACCGGATGCTGTGCGGTAGGTGCAAAGACGTCGATAATACCGCCTCGAACCGCATATTCACCACGCTTTGCTACGAGATCTACACGCGAGTATGCGGCATCTGTTAGACCTTTAATGACGTCTTTGAAAGAGTATTCTTCACCGCGTACTAGGCTTACCGGTTCCAGGTTCTCAATACCAGCCACGAGAGGCTGAATGACCGCACGTACCGGAGCTATAACAACCTGTGGAGTCGGAGTTTCAAGATGAGTTATAGAGCGCAGAACATTCAGACGTTTTCCCACGGTATCGCTGCGTGGCGAAAGCCGTTCATGCGGCAGAGTTTCCCACGCGGGAAAGCTCTCGATATGGTGATCGGGCAAATATGAGTGCAGGGCATGCGCGGTATCCTCAGCCTGTCGCTCGGTTGGTGTAATAATGAGCGTCAGCGGAGTTTTTCCGGTTCTGGACTGGCGCCGTACTGCAACGGCAAGATCAGCTATAAGGGGTGCCTGTACACCGGCAACGGCGCCAATCAGGGTTTGGACAGGACGTTCCGCAGCGGGAACATCGCAGGCTTCAAGAATATGACGGTAGGAGGGCTGTTCTGTCAGAAGACGGCTCAGTCCAGTTAGTTTCACGGATACTCCTTCTACCGGATGCGGTGGCATTCAAGGCGGCGTCTCCCAATAATGCGTGCGCTCTATATTGCCACGTTGATGCGTTTGGGTACCCGTCTATCTTATACCGTAGGGGTATCTCGTTCAGGCTTTTTGTCTATCTCCTCGACTACAGCCGGTGAGGCGGGTCTTCACGACAAAATCTATTGTTCGTCGGTTCCTATCTGCTCATATTTTTGAGGATGGCATGCGAAATGCATATTTTTAACTGTTCATGAGAGTGTCCTTAAGGTATATCCCCTTGTAAATCCTGGTTTTAAAGCTGTGGCTAGGAAATTTATAGTAAGGCTTGCCCACCTCCCTTCTCCCTTGTTATCACAGGGAACCTGTTTTCTGGGGGTATGTACTATTATTTTTTATTTGATAGGTAAAGTATGTGCCAAGTCTCAGAACGTATATTGAGTGCATATTTATAAATTTAAGAGCTTTAGATATCTTTCAAGTAGACTCAGTTGCCGAAACCCAACTCTACCCATGCCCTGCGAAGTTTTATAGGTATTTTATGGGTAAATTTCTATATGTGAGGACAACTATCAACTTTGTATCGAAACAACCATTTACACCTTTCTTTTGATAAGGGTTCATAAAATATTTATTAGGTTTTCTTATAGTATTTGTCCACCCCTCGGACTATCCGTGAGTATTGTGACCTCACCGCGGTCACAACTCTCGTTCGCTGTGCTAGCCTATAGGTATCCACGGAAAGTTCTGTGCCTTCATGGCGCGGTGTAGCCCCATGGAAAATAATAAAAACCAACGGGTACTCCCGTCGGCAATAGCAATTCACTCACTTACAATTACACAAAGGGTGGGTTGTCGTTATTGTTGGCAGAAGTGCCTTCACTTTACCGATAACCAACCACCTTACAACTGAACGAGAAAGATCGTGCTTCGTACGTTTTCTTCACTTCCGAAACAGCGACGGGCAGCAACGGGCTTACTTCTGAGTTTGTCTCTGATAGTCCCCCTCGCGGCATGCTCTCAGTCATCAGATCAACAGACTGCGAGCCCTGACAGCTCAGCTTCAGCAAGCTCGTCATCTTCTGCTTCCAGCGCATCTAGCGCTTCTTCCGCCCCTTCTTCTTCTGAGACTGCTACTTCTTCCTCTGAATCTGCACAGGCTGAAGTTCCTGCGCAGGACGAAAATTATCCCCAGGCAGAGCAACTCAAAGACGCTAAAACTGTCTCGACTGACGCTGCCGAGGTTAAAGAAGTCAACGGTCTCGTAAACTCCTATGAGCAGACCATGTCTTCTGTTCCAAGCGCGCCTGAAGGTTCAGCAGATACTGCTTCATCAGATTCCGGTCAACCCCGGCAGTTTCTTGATGAGGCAACCATGGACTCCATCAACAAGGTAGCTGTAGACAACGCCGCTGAAGAATACGCGGCATCCGCTGCCGAGTACGCCCAAAACGGTTGGCATTACGAGGGCACCAGCACGGTCGTCGGCAGCCCCAAAGTTGCCGAAGGAACCTACCAGGGCAAGCGTGCACGATTCGTCGAAGTGTGCCTGGATTCCTCCCAAGTCAAGACCAAAGACAGCGCGGGTCGGGAACTCCAGAGCGGAGGCAAACGGACTCTCAATATATATACGCTGGTCGAATCTGACGGCACGTGGAAAATAGCCCAACACGACTTCCCTAACAATCCCGATTGCTAAGCACATGGTACGTCGTACCTACAGGCATCGTAAGGCCGTTTTATCCTTCGGTGTCTGCCCGTGTTTATTCCACTCCTTCAATACGTATTCAGCATTCAACGGAGGTGCAATAAAACCATGAAATTTGCTAGAAAAGCGACTACGGCGGTAGGGCTTGCCCTGACGCTTGGACTTTCCGGGCTAGCCCCGGTAGGTCCCGTAGCCTACGCTGCTGAGGATGCGGTCGTTCACGACGGCTCCTCCAGCGACAAGGCAGCCGCTTCCTGCTATGAAGCTAAACAAGTCAACAAGGATGCAAAATCCGGTAAGTACTGGCTGTACACCCCTTCGATGTCGGCTCCACAGCAGTTCTACTGCGACCAGGAGACTAACGGCGGCGGTTGGGTTCTGATTGGTCGCGGCCGTGACGGCTGGACCGAGAACTACCACGGTCGAGGTGCTGCGTCTAAGCTATACACTAGCCCTGAGGGTGACGACGCAATGACTCCGGTACAGCTGCCCTCTACCACTGTTGATGAGCTGCTGAACGGCCAGAAGCCGCAGGATCTTGAAGATGGCGTGCGCTTCCGCCGCGCTCTGAATACTGACGGCACGGAATGGCAGAACATCACGGCGCATCGTGATCAGACCGAGCGTTGGACCTGGGCTCTGCGAAGCAACAATATCTGGTCCAATATTGACGTCAGCGCGGATAACCCCCAGTACATGCAGAGGGATCGTACCCACTTCGACAAGACCGAGGGTCATATCCAGCAAAATGGTACCTACTCGGTGCTGAACTTTGATGAGCAGCGTGAGCAGGGATGGAAGCTCGGCTTTAGCTACAGCCGTGATGTTCGTGCTAACGGAAATCGCAATGAGAGCGCAAGCAACTCATATCTGTACCGCCCGAGCGGTTCCAACGCTACTCCCTTCGCTTTCACTCAGGTCTACCTGCGCCCGAAGCTAACCCAGCAGAACATGGGGGCACAGGCTATTGGCGATAACGGTACCGCGGCAAGTAACCGCCGCGCACTGCCCAAGAGCGGTTCTATGCCATGGAAGTGGCGCACAAGCGATAAGTCTGGAACCGGTAACGTCAACGAAATGAACACCTACGTTCAGGCTATTACTCAGGTAGGCGACACTGTCTTCACCGGCGGTGACTTTGCATACCTGGAGTCTGCAGCCGGTGCTCATGTGGATCAGTCTTATCTTGCTGGTTTCAACGTCAATACTGGTGAACTGGTGCAGACCTTCAAGCCGAAGTTCAATGGTCAAATTAAGTCTCTTGAGGCTCTGCCGAACAACAAGTTGGCCGTTGGTGGTGAATTCACCGAGGTTAACGGCGAAAAGGTGCCCGGTTTTGCGGTGCTTGACCCCGCAACCGGACAGCTTGACCGCGAACTGAACCTGCAGGTTGAAAACAATGTTTCCGGTTCAGCTCTTTCTGTGAAGACTCTGCAAGCTCAGGGGGATTACCTGTACTTGGGCGGTACGTTTACCCATCTCAAGAGCTCAGGAACCCCCAATAAGGTTTACTCCCGTAACGCTGCTCGCGTGAAGATCTCCACCAACCAGGTTGATCGCACGTGGACCCCGCGTTTCAACGGAACAGTAAATGGTATGAGTGCATCGGCAGATAACTCCGAGGTATTTGCCGCCGGTTACTTCACCGAGATGAATGACCAACGCGCATTCCGTGTGGCACGTATCCTCGATTCCGCCAAGAAGGTCGGCACATGGGAGGTCACTCCCTCATACCTTCCGGATCCACAAACCCGCGAGAAAAGGGTGTGGGGCTTCCACTTTGACGTTCAGGATGCTGGCAGCTCCGTATGGCTTGGTGGTACTGAGCACATGATTTCTCAGTACACTAAGAACGAACCAATGACCCGTTTGAGCTCGAGTATTACCCGCAACGGCGGTGATTTCCAGGATCTGCATCTCAACGGTAATAACATCTACGGCGCCTGCCACTGTGGTGACTTCCTGTACCAGGGCAGCGGCACCCACGACTACGCATGGCGTGGTTCTACCGTGACCGACAGCATCCGTTTGGTTGCTGCGTTCGATAAGGACAGCGGTAAAACTCTCCCCGAGTTCGCTCCTACTCTTAAGGGTAAGAGTGGTCATGGCATCTGGGAATCCTTCGTGGACTCCAATGGTGTACTGTGGGTTGGCGGCGATTTGAACCGCTCCCTAGGTGAAAATGGTGTGCAGCAGGAATCTGTTGGCTTCGTACGCTACGCACCACGCGATGTTACTCCCCCGCCTGCTCCGAGTAACCTGACCGTTACTCAATCCGGTGATAACGATCAGCTGAACTGGAGCGCATCTGGCGAGGCGGGTGCACGTTACCATGTGCTCCGTAACGATCGCGTGATTGCTACTGTGAACGGCACCAGCTACAGGGTAAAGCACACCGACAACGCTCGTTACTTCGTGCGTGCGGCTGATGCAAACGGTAACTACTCTGCTTCTACTTCGGTTGCTGTATCTGGCAAGAAGGCTGAGCAGCCTAAGCAGGAGAACCCCAAGCAGGAGAATCCGCAGCCTCAGCCGGAAAACCCTAAGCAGGAAGATCCTAAGCAAGAGGACCCCAAGCAGGAACAGCCCAAGCAAGAGCAGCCTAAGCAGGAAGATCCTAAGCAGGAGGCTCCCAAACAGGATAATCCTAAGCAGGAGCAGCCCAAGCAAGAGGATCCTAAACAGGAAGATCCCAAGCAGGATGACAATAAGAATATTGTCAATCCTCAGCCGGAGAACCCCATCCAGGACGATCCCAAGCAGGAGCAGCCTAAACAGGAAGATCCTAAACAGGATGAACAGCCTCAGCCGGAAAACCCTGCGACAGACGATCAGGTTCAGCCCGCTGATCCCAACGATGATCTGAAACCGAACGAGCCTAAGCAGCAGGAGAACCCGAAGCAGGAGCAGCCTAAGCAGGAAGATCCTAAACAGGACAACCCCAAGCAGGAGCAGCCCAAGCAAGAGGCTCCCAAACAGGAGCAGAAGCCCCGGGGCGATCAGGTTCTCGTCGATAGCGGTTCTTCATGGGTCTACCGCGTAGGCAGCGACCGCGCCGAAAGCGAATGGAAAACTCGTTCATGGCTCGGCGGCGCATGGTCTCGCGGCAAGGCTCCCCTGGGTGCTGGCTCGGTGAACGTTGAGACCGAGGTGAATACCTTCTTTGGTACTCCGATGAGCATCTACGCCCGTAAGGACGTTACCCTCACGAAGGAACAGGCTCAGCAGTATCTGAAGCTCACCACCTACGCAGATGACGGTACTGTGGTTTATGTCAACGGCAAGGAAGTTGCTCGTAAGAACATGCCGCAGGGTCGTATCTCGGCTAATACCCCCGCAACCCAGCGTCCGGAAAGCCAGAACGCTCAGCTGTTCTCAGTTGACGTTCCTGCTGAGTACCTGCGCGAAGGTCGCAACGCAATCGCCGTTGAGGTTCACGCTAACTCGCACTGGAGCAACAACATCAGCTTCGATATGCAGGTTATTTCCACCGCGCAGCACCAGAACCCCCTTCCTGAAGCACAGAATCAGGAGGATAACGGTCAGCAGCACCGCCCTCAGGTCTGGTACTGGTACTACCCGGAGTACTACGGCAACTATGGTAACGGTGACTACTACGGTCGTCGTAACCAACGCGTAGCCTATAACTACGATCACCGTGGTTTTGGTTACATGGGTGGCTTCGGTTATGCCCACGGATTCTTCGGTCGTGCATTCTACGACTACGGATTCGGTTGGTAATCACCTAGCCCCTTTGTAGGGACTGCATAAACGCTCCTGTAGCTGGATTTAGTATTCGGCTACGGGGGCGTTTTTCAGCGCGATACCGTCTTCAATGTTTGACTAAGAGTCAGCAAAATAAGGCGCGCCTGGCAAAGTCCTACTTTTTAGAGCATTTTATTTCTATAATCTTTATGACTTACTTTTTGCTCGGACACTCGGTTTTAGATCGCATGTCTTCCGGCGGGCTTAGGTAACAGCAAACGTCGTCATCACCCGCGGCACCACCTCAAACTTTGATCACCGATTAGGATTCTTCACATGGGTCACATCACTACGCCAAGCACAGCAAAACGCCCCGGCTTTTCGGATACTCTGAGAGCGCTTGAGCAGGCGCAAAAACCAGGTATTGGAGTTCCCGCATACACCCGATGGGTAAACCGCAGGATTGCACGCTATTTTGCTGCTGCCGCTGTCTCCCTCGGTATTACGCCCAACGGCGTTACGGCGGTCAGCGCTGCTGTCTCGGCGGCAGGTGTTATCGTTCTTCTAACCGCTCCCCCAACAATCCTGACAGGCGTTATCGTTGCGCTTCTGTTTGCCCTCGGTTACGGGCTTGATTCGGCGGACGGGCAGGTAGCCCGCGTGACCGGCGCATCCTCACCTGCCGGAGAATGGCTTGACCATGTAGTAGATTCCATGCGAGTACCCACCGTACACCTAGCGACGCTGGTAGGTTTTATCCGTTTTCCCGAGTACTTCTCTGCATCACATACCGCCGATGGTTTTCCCGGTGGCTGGATTCTTTGGGCACTGCCCATGACATTCACAGTGCTCACCGCCGGACATTTTATGAGTCAGATTCTCGCTGAACAGCTTCGCAAAAACCGTAAAACTGCGGCGCCTTCGACCGGGGGTAACCTCCGTTCCTTCATCAATCTGCATATGGACGCCGGTACGCTCTGCTGGATCTACATTTTTTGGGGTTTTGGCGTGCTCTTCGTCTTCGTCTATGCGCTTCTTTTCTTGGCAAATGCGGCGACCGTTTTGCTGTCTATGCGCCGTAAATACGTCACGCTTGCAACCCCCGCATCGTCCCCCTCGCAGGAGGCATAACCGTGAAGTTTGAATCTTCAGCTCCCGCCGTAAGCGCCGTGATCGCAACTAACGGTAAACGTCCCGAAACTCTGCGCACTGCGGTACGCTCTATTCTCGATCAAGATTATGCGGAGTTTATCGAGGTTGTCGTGGTGTATGACCGGGTAGAGCCCGATCTGCTGGAAGACGTGCAGGTTCCGGAAAATCGGAAGCTCATTACGATAGCAAACACACGCACGGGCGGTCTTGCGGGTGGTCGTAACAGCGGGATTCTTGCCGCCACTGGAGAAATTATTGGTTTCTGTGACGACGACGATTATTGGATGCCCACCAAGCTGACCGAACAACTCGCACTGTGGAATGCTCACCCGGAGGCGGTCGCGGTTTCTTCGGGTATCACCGTTCGCTCGGGTGGGCGTGATATTGAGCGGCTGGCGCCTAAGCGTGCATCCTTCGATGACTTTCTGCTCTCACGCATTACGGAGATTCATCCTTCCGCTATGCTCTATGCGAGGCAGGATCTTGTGACCGACCATCTCGGTTTAGTCGATGAGGAGCTGCCAGCTTCCTACGGCGAAGACTACGATTTACTCTTACGAGCAACCCGCTACGGCGACGTTTTTTCAGTGCAGAAACCGCTTATTCTGGTGCTGTGGGATCGTCCCTCATTTTTTGCTGGTAAGTGGCAGGCTATGGCGGACGGGCTTACCTATATATTGCAAAAATTCCCCGAATTTGAGCGTAGCCCGCGTGGACTGGCACGTATTGCCGGGCAGATAGCTTTTGTGCATGCGGCGCTCGGTCACCGTGATCTTGCTCGTTCCTACGCCCGTTCGGCCCTTAAACGCGATAAAAAGCAATTACGTGCCTGGGCGGCATACGTGGTAGCACTGGGGATTGTGAAACCTCAGCTGCTTCTTGATCTCGTTCAGAAGACAGGAAGAGGTCTGTAATGTCTACTGCTCTAGCTCTTCCAACCCTCGGTGCTTCAAGGAAGCTCGCGTCTACACCCGCGGCGGGCGGTGCATCCGCACAGGCACCCCGTAAACGTCTTCCTGCGTGGCCTCTTCTCACCCTGTTCTATGGGTTCCCGGCATTCTGGGCGTTGGGGCTGCTTCAGATCGTGCCGCTGGTGCTTTCGGTTACGATGGTCATTTACTTGACTATCCGCGGCGGCGTGCGAGTGCCCCGCTCGCTCTGGATATGGGCTGCGTTCATCTTCTGGGTGATTGTCTGTACCGTCTCGTTAGAAGATGTGACAGACTATATCGCCTGGACGCTGCGCTTCGTCAATATTCTCAACGCGGGCGTGTATGCGCTTTACTATTTCAACGCTAAAGAAAGCATCTCGATCAATCAGCTCTTGGGCAGTTTAACTGCTTTGTGGGTTACGGTTGTCGTACTCGGATGGGGCGGCGTGCTCTTCCCGGAAGTGCGCGTTCAAACACCAATGAGCTACGTCGTGCCACAGAGTTTCATGTCGAACTCTTTGGTGAAAGACTATATGCTCCCACCCTTCGCGGAGGTTCAAAACCCCTGGGGAGCGCCCGAACCCTACGTGCGCCCCGCCGCGCCTTTCCCCTACGCCAATAGCTGGGGTCTTGCCTTTACCGTGCTTACGCCCGTGATGTTCGCATTCTTTGCTCGCACACGCTCGTGGCTTCTGCGCATCTTTTTGGCGATCGTCCTCGGAGCATCGGTCGTGCCGCTCGTTGCGACCAGTAACCGCGGTATGTTCATTGGTCTGGGTTTTGCGACTGCATACGTCATTATTCGCCTGATTATTGGTCGCTATTGGGGCCTGGTAACGGCGGCCGGGGTGATGGTTGTCGGGGTGGTGACCGCGTTAATTGCCTCCGGCACGGTGGCAGCTATTTTGGGTCGTCAGCAATATTCTGACTCGACCGGCGGTCGCGCGGCGCTGTACCGCTCAACCTGGGCAGCGTCCTTAGAGTCTCCCATTGTGGGGTATGGAACTCCCCGTATGGAATTGAGCGTGGGTGTTTCGATGGGTACTCAGGGGTATCTATGGACTCTAATGTTCTGTTTCGGATTTGTGGGTCTTGCTATATATGCCCTCTTTATTCTCAGTATTTTGGGTGAAGGGTTGAAGGTGCGCACCCCCGCCGGATTCTGGTTGCATTCTATTCCGGTCTGCAGCTGTGTTGTCATTATTTTCTATAGCTTCGATGTGGCACAGCTCAGCGTTCTTCTGCTCAGCGCCATGGCTTGCATTCGTGCACGATATTACAGAGAGGAGCTTTAATGGCACGTCATGCTTCTTTAGCGCGCAGCGGCTCGCTGGCTTCTCTCTGTGTGATGTACGGTGCCGGTATTGCGTTCGTTACAACCCTCGTGGTCTCAAACGGAATCGGCGCAGCCGGTGCCGGTGAATTCTTCCGTCTAATGGCACTCTTTGCGATCGGAACCTCGCTCTCAGTCTTCGGCGCGGATACCGGACTTGTACGTACGATGTCCGCACAGCGTGCCCTAGGACGATACTCTGCGCTCCCCCAGCTTATCCGCTTCGCTCTTTTCCCCTCGGTACTTCTTGCCGTTGTCGTAGCCCTCGCAGCGCTGGTGTACAGTTTGATCATGCCGGGAAGCGACGAATACGCCACCGCTCTACGGGTGAGCGCTCCGTTCCTGATAATTGCCGCCGCCATGACGGTGGGGTTCGGAGCATTACGCGGTCTAAACCAGGTAGTGACATTCACCCTCCTGCAGAACGTAGTGCTCCCGACTCTCCGTCTAGCGGGTGTAGCTCTTGCGGTGATTCTTGCGGGTTCTCTGATGGGCTTAGTGTGGGCATGGACTATTCCGGTGATTATCACCACGGCGGTCACTGCATACCTGCTCAACCGCCCTCTTCCCGAAGAAATGAGCCAGGACGCGCCGCCCACCACGAACGAGCACCAGGACGCCCCGGAAGAAACGCTGCGTTCTTTTTGGATGTTCTCATCTGCCCGCGGCGTTGCCGCCATTGTCGAGACCGCACTCGAATGGATTGATGTGCTGGTTATCGCAGCATTCCTCGGACCGGCCGCAGGCGGTGTCTACGGCGCGGTAAACCGGTGTGTGCGTGTTGGCACTATGGTCGAACACACCGGGCGCATCGTGACTGGACCATCGATCAGCGCGGCTCTGGCAACCCAAAACTTGGTTCGTGCCCGTGAAATCTTCCTTGCGACCACCCGCGTGCTCACCGCCCTAGCCTGGCCTTTCTACCTTTCACTTGCTTTCTTCGGCCCGGTTTTGCTGCGTTTCTTTGGTAAAGGTTTCGAGTCTGGCGCCGGTATTCTCTGGGTTATCTGCCCGGCGGCGATGCTCGCGATGAGTGCGGGTGGCGTGCAATCGGTTCTGCTTATGAGCGGTAAAAGCCGTTGGCAGCTTCTCAATAAGCTCTCCGCTCTGGTTCTGGCGATTATCTTGAACCTTACCTTGGTTCCGTTATGGGGGCTCTATGGTGCCGTCACCGCTTGGGCGGCGGCACTGCTGATTGATACGTTCTTGGCAAGCTACCAGGTTTTCAAGCTGGTGGGTATTCGCGCTACTGTCAAGGAAATGGCTCCGGCGCTCATCCTTGGCGGTGTGGTACCGACTGTATGCGCCCTTATTCCGCTCGCGATTCTGGGGCAAAGCCTAGTAGCTCTGGTGCTGTACCTGGTTCTTCTGGTTCCAAGCTACGGTTACCTGCTGAAGCGCTTCCGCAAGCCGTTGGGCGTTGAACGTTTCCTCTCGGCACGCAAGAAGCCCGCAACTGCGGAAGAAGTTGTTGCAGCCCAGACCCCGGAAAACGCGCCTACCACGGTGATGGCGATCGTTCGCTCCCCCAGCAAGTTTTCGGCGGTGCGTGCCGCTATTGCTCAGGGGCGACGTGAAGCGTTCCCGCAGTACACCGATTCCGGTGCCGATGCACAGCGCTTGAATGATGCGCTTGCCCACGGAGCAACGATGGTTCAGCTCGTCGGGGTTTCCCCGCAGAATCCTCAACGCTCCTCCAGCATTGCTTCTGCCGTTACTGCGGCGCTTTCAAAAACACCACCGGCGCATTCTTCGGATGCGCCCTCTCAGCAACATACCGCAGCTGAGACACATCTGTCAGCTACGCCTCCCGCCGAGGGAACGGCGGTTCACCACGAACAACTTCACGAGAAGGGACAAACTCCGCACATGGGGAGAGAACAAGAGTCTGCGCCGCAGGCTAACGCATCGTCGCAGGATCACAGCAACCCCCAGACGGGGAAAACACCGCATATCGAAAAATCGCCAACCGTACCAATATTCTTGGGTGCGGCGGCTGGCGACGAGCCGGGTTCACCCGATTCTGCGGTTGGTACCCTCAGAAATGCTCTGCCGCAGGATTCTGCACAGCCTGAAGCCGATAAATCTCCCGAGCCAGCTCGACCCGTGCAAGCCGTGAAGAAGCCGAGGCTTCCTGCGATTGCACAGGCTACCTCGAATGGTGCCCCGGATACGCCCACGGGCATGATACCCGCGCAGCCCGCCGCTAAGACTCAGACGACACCAACGGAAAGCACAGATGCCGAAGCCCCGGCGAAGTCTTCCGAAGATACGACGGACTCTCACAACACAACACCGATCACGAACCACGAACGACCCAGGATTATCGTTCAGAAAGAGAACACCATGGAAAATTCGAGCACTTCCGAGAAACAGCCTTCGGCATCTTTGCTTGAGCAGGTTCAGCGAGTATGGCGCCATAAGCTCATTGTTCTTATTCCGATCGTGGTGATGGCCATTCTTGCGGGAACCTACGGTGTGATTTCGCCTGCATCATACGCCGCGAAATCAACTGTGGTGGTTTATCCGCTCGTGAACGACCTTTCTGGAACCGGCAGCGCGAACTCCTTGAAGGTCGATATTAACACCGAGTCCCGTGCGGCAAGTTCCCGCCAGGTTGCCGGGCGTGCCATTACCAAGGCTCAGGCTAACCAAGAGGGCCCCAACTACCAGGCGATGGACGTTGATAAGCTCATGGCTGCCACAAAGGTAACGGGTACTTCGCAGTCGGCTGTTTTGGATATTGAGGTGACTCTGCCTAACGCCCAACAAGCGGCTGACTACGCAAATGCCGTGGCTGAAGCCTATCTGGAGGTGCGCAGTGAAGGCCTCAAGGCTAATGTGGAGGACCGGCGCAAGAAGCTCAATGAGAAGATTGACGAAGCAAAAAATAGCACTACCATCCCAGCTTCCGAACTTACGCAGCTTCGTGAACGCCTTTCTCAGCTTGAGCTGATTTCTCAGGAGGGCGGTCGTGTTGTATCCTCTGCTCAGGTTCCAAAGAGCCAGAAGGGTCTCTCCCCCATGGTTCTGATGGTCGTGGGCGGTGCCTTCGGTCTGCTGGTGGGTATTGCTGCGGCATACATTTATGACCGTTCGATGCGTACCTTGGGCTACGCTGGTCGTCTCAAGGAGATGGGTATCGATTCGCATGAGCTCAAGCCGAACGACACCGAAGGAGCGCTTTTGCTGCTGCACCGTGTAGGCGCTACGGATGGTGACCTCAAGAAGGCCGGTTATGCCGGTATTACCCTCAGTTCTGCATCCGGCAAACTCGCTTACCGTATGTACCAGGCTCTCTACACCGCGCTGCCAAGCGATCAGGTGCGTTTTATCGACTACAAGTCGCTCAAAGACAGTCACTCGCTGCAGAACCCCGAGAAGTATGTTGCGGGTAATTCCATTCCCGTTGTGGTTGATTTGGGGAATTCCGCTACGCTTCCGCAGGTTGTGCGATTCAGCAATGCCACTCGTTTGTGCCTGATTCCGGTGAACAAAGATACTAACCGGGCAAAGCTGCGCGAGCTCTTCTCGTACCTGCAGACTCTTGAAAATACCGTGAGCATCGCAGTATTTATGGAACCGCAGAAGGAGGGGTAAGCGATGACTAATTCGTCGGATAAGTCCGCAAAGTTACTTCTCGTCTCTAGCAGCGGCGGGCATTTGAAGCATCTGACCGAGACCGCTTCTGCATGGGAAAACTACGAGCGAGTGTGGGTGAGTTTCAAACAGCCCGATGTTCAGGCGGCGCTTGAGAACGAGCGTGTGCATTGGGCCTACTACCCTACGACCCGCAATATTAAGAACGCTATTCGGAATTTCTTCTTGGCTCTGAAGGTTATTCCTCAGGAGAAACCGCAAGCCGTGGTGTCTGCGGGGGCAGGGGTTGCGGTTCCGTTCTTCGTGGCGGCAAAGCTATTTCGGGTCAAGACCATGTACATTGAGTGCTATGACCGCCCAACGCTGCCGACGATGACGGGAAAGATGCTCTATATTCTGGCCGATAGCTTTAACGTTCAGAATGAGGAACAGCAGAAGAATTTTCCGGATTCGACGATTCTGCACCCGATTTTCTAGGGGGCAGCACCGCATTATATGCGCGGGCGTGGGATTAATAATTTTCACCGCTTTCATGACCGTGAAGTTTTACTTTAATTCTGCGTCTGCGCGTATATACTTAATACATAACAAACTGATAACAACATCTGCGGGCGAGCATTACCTTCGACTAACCACCGGAGTCAATCGCAGAAACTCTTCCGATTTACCAACCACTCGGGGTTAGCTGGCCTACTTCCACTCTTTAGGCTGACCGATTCCGCACTCACCGATTAGAGTTAGGATCAGACATATATGTCTATTCAGAACGTGCCCTATACTGCAGGGCATAGCATTATTCTCGATCCGGCGAGCTTCACTCTCGCCCAGGCTCCCTCACGTCTTCCGGCGGATACTTATGATCTTGTGGTTTCTCTCGGAACCGACTATCACACCTTTGACCGGCTGCTACGGTGGGTCAAGGCTTATTTGGCGGAGAATCCTCAGGTACGATGCCTCATTCAACACGGCCATACCTCCCCCGTTGAAGGGGCAGACAACGTTAAACTTCTGCCCGCAGGTACCCTCAAACGCCTATATGCCAAGGCGCAGGTTGTACTGGTTCAGGGTGGCCCGGGGTCTATTCAGGATGCGCGTGCCACCGGCGCTATCCCCCTCGTTGTACCGCGCCGCGTTGAGTTTGATGAAGTTGTCGATAACCACCAGGTCCCTTTCGTTACCATGATGGAGAAGCAGGGCGGCGCCGTTATCGTTGAGAGCCGCGCAGACCTGTTCGACAAGCTTACTTTAGCCTTTGAAAATCCCTCACTTTTTCATGCGGCACAGCCCTATGTGGCGAACCCAAGTATCGCAGCGGGACAGCTGGCGCAGGGGCTCGATAACCTGCTTTCGGGGAGGACTCGCCGTGCTGAGGGATATATAGCCCGTTTCAAGCAGGCAGCACGTGCTCACGCTGCGGGTAAGCAAGAAATGGCTCGAATTAACGCTATTACACCCAGCGAGTAGAATCTAAGTAGCTATCGGCGATATAGTGCACATGTATCCGCCGAGTTTTCAGACGTAAGGCTACACCGGAACATTCGCCACTATATGAGGCAGAAAACCGCACATATGCGCGGGTGTTCCACTCAAGTTGTGCAGCCACGAAGGCTGTTACCTGTTAGGTACAAAAGCCTCGGAGCGCTTATCTTCCGGATAGGATGCCCGGGGCTTCGCACGCGCCATGGAAGGAAAAGAGAAAATATGGCAGTTCAAGAGTCCAACGACGTCAACGTATCAGTTGAGCAGATCGCTGCAGCATACGCCAGCGAAGATTTCGCACGCTTTGTATGCAATGAGGTTGGTGTTAATTTCGTCAGCTTTAACCTTGACGGTGACCCCGCCGGTGAGTACACCATCACCACAGAGCGCACCATCCCCGCAGACCGCGTTCCGGATATTGCGAAGAAGTTCGTCTCTAACGGTGTGGGTATGACCCAGACCGATAAGGTGAGCGCACCCGCTGCCGACGGCACCCGCACCGTGAACACCGAGGTTAAGGTTAGCGGTATGCCTGTAAGCGCGCAGGCTACCCAGACCCTCACTCCTGTGAGCGACAGCCAGGCACGTGTGGACGTCAATGGTGAGGTCTCCTGCTCGATTCCGCTGGTGGGCAAGAAGATTGCTGCCGCTGCCGAACCTCAGGTTGGTCGCGTGCTCAAGGTTCTTGGCACCTCGGCTGAGAAGTGGACCGCTCAGCAGGGTTAATTACTGGTCTGCTAGTCTACCTGCTAAAAAGGCTCTTTATGTGAATGAAGCGGCGAAAAACCCGCTTTATTCGAATAAAGAGCCTTTTTATGTTGGGTACTGAATGCTAACGACCGATGGGGCTTTAGGATGCTTCGGCTTCTGCCGCTCCCACGGGGGTCTCTGCTTTAGCGGCGACTACCGCCTCATGATAAGCACGGTCGCCAAGAAGTTCGGCGAAGCGGCGCATCTCTACACGCAAGTCGTGCTCAGCTTCTAACAGATCAACAACTTTGCGGAGCTTGGTGCTTGAGGTGTGCTCCGTATAGGGGAAGTAGTGGACGCTCACGCCGACCTCTGCGAAACGTTTTTCGAGGGCGAGACCCTGCGGGGTTCCCTTCCAGTCGTCGCCTTTGAAAAAGACGTTAAAGGGCTTCTGATGCCATGTTTCGATCTTATCGGGGGTGGTCTCGATATAGACTTCGTCCACATAGTCGATATGACTGACGATTGCGGCACGCTCATCAATGGGGATAACGGGACGGCGCCCCTTGGTCTGCTCAAGAACGTCGTCGTGCACGACACCGGCGATAAGGTAGTCGCAGTTTTCCTTCGCCTTGCGCAGGATTTCGAGGTGCCCGTAATGGAACAGGTCGTAGGCGCCGGCGGCGTATCCAATAATCATAAGAAACCCTCTCTTAGGGTACGTGCTTACGGCAGACGCCTGGGGCACATTCACACGGTGACTGCGCGGTTTTATACCGCACGTATAGCACCATCAGTTTACCAGCCGGAACGCCGTTCAGCTTCCGTCTGGATAACCGCAGGAACATGATAGGGACGGCAAAAAGGTGACTTCCCGATGGCTATGTCGAGAAGTCACCTTCTATATGAGCTACCCTTCGGTGAGATCTCCTGCTTGCCAAGCCTGGTGATCCTGCCACGAAAAGCCAGCAATACGCTCGCCATGAGCAAATAGCTCCCATGGATCGTTCACCGCGCCCGCTTGCAGGGTTAAAGTCCACGGGGAACCATCAGAAGCACGCAGTGTTATCACGGGGTTATACCCGTCTTCTGAACCGGAAACCTCAGTGATTACCGTTCCCTGAATTTGCCCCAGACTATCCGGAAAATGATTTTCCTGGGGCTCCTTGGGAACAGAGCCCTCTGCCGCAGTAAGAACACCGCTACAGTTAACTTGAAGTGCCCAATCCTTCCCAGATAAAACTGCGCAGGCGTCCTCACCCATGACCTCCACTGCATCAACGGTTAGCGGGAGGTGTGAACGCATACGTTCAAGTACTGAACGGGTATCCCACCCGGCAGGTGTCTCATCCGATGGTTCCAACGGGGCTGTGCCATCAGAAGGAACATACCCAAAATAGTGGCGTGCCTCGGCAAAACTATGAGGCACAATAAATTTCTTATTCTCTTCTACCTCAAACTCTGGTTTGTACCGATACACCGCCACGCTACGACCCGTGTAGAAGTTCTCATCATATGGGTTAATACGCATAGCGTGCGCATAATCAATCAGCATATCCTCACCAAGGCGGTCAGGAATACGCGCAACCTTATATGCTTCTTCCTGCTCAAAGTTAATTGGGATCCCCTCATGAACGAAACGCCACCGAGAACCCATCTCACGTTTAACCTCAACACATCGTCGAGCCCGTTCCGTGTGAATATCGCCAGGATTATCAGGCTGAAAAAGGACCTCAAACCGGCGACGACCCCGCACATTCACCCGAGAATCAGCATGAGAAGCTATAGGGTACCGATTCGGAACATTTGAGATCAGCACGCCGGTAGTATTCAGTAGTCGAGAGGTTGTGTGCACAATAGAATCTACATCGTTACTCGGCACACGATTTGTCAAAACCGAAACCCAATAATTTTCACACTCAGTAAACACAACAGCATCACTGATACGACGCAGCGGCTCAAGGTACGACATCGCCGCAGCTAACCCGCCTGATTCAACAACCTCATACTGCATGCGGTAGCCCAGCTTTTGCTGCCAGTCGATATATGCCTGGGCGATATCCTGCAGGTCCGCATAAATATAGCCAAGTTCGTAGGTAGTGGGCTCATATGCACCGTTAGCTAACGTGTAGTGGGGATTCATAACACTCTATTCTGTCGGTTATCGCTACGTAAGAATTTAGGATGCGGAACGGGTAAAGGTCTTCGTTGCAGGATCATCGTATTCCCGCACAGTACGTATTTCTATCCCTCCATGTTCTGGGTCATTAGCAGCTATACGCTGTGCCTTATACTGCGCGAGCTTACTCTCTTCAGTCAGCCAGAGAATATAGTACCGTTTACCATCAAGCGTGTACTGCAACTCGGGATGGTTATACCCTACTTGGTAGCCGTAAGCGCTCTGCTGAGGGGCATTAACAAGAATATCCTCAGCGCCCTGATAATGTAATTGCTCAATGGTGCGTTGTAAGTCATCATTCTGGCTGGTAACGGGGCTTATGAGTACCATGTATTTATTCCTTCGTCATGGGGCGGGGGATGTAATGATCTACATTAGCGATAGTATCGGATAGAGTTTGCAGGTGTACGAGTTTTCGTCACCAATGTTTAGGCTTTTACCTTTCGGTTTCCTGACAGTGTGCTTCTTTCCATGCTTCGTGAGCCTGCCAACTGGGGCCTTCGATAATCTGTTCCCGATTTTGTATGACACCCCACGGAGCATTTTCATCTTCGCTCAGGATGTGAATTACCCAGTCCTCACCATGAATATCGCGAACGGTAATAAGCGGATCATAGGCATCTGGTGTATCCGCTTCAACGGCAATTATCATGCCGCCTTGGAGAGCTTTAATAGGCTCTTGCTGATTCTTCGGAAACTCCTCTAGGCGATTTTTCTCTAATGCTGGAGCGATACGCCAGTCACAATCCACATAGAGCTTAAAGGAAGAATTATCTTTATTACCCGTGAAAGAGAAATTCAAATCTCCCACGCTAACCTGTTCAACTGGCAATGGCAACAATGCCTGTAGCTCACTCAGACGTAGAGAATCAGCCTGATATTCATCTAAAGGCTCGAATTCATCAGATTTTTTAGATTCATTCTTCTGGGTACTTTCAAAATATATTTTTGAATAGCCTTCATCATCACCATAGCTATCGTAAAGATGATCAAGTTTATATTCTTTGCGAGCCTGGGCAAAAGTTAAAGGTTTTAAGAATTTTGGATCATCGTGATGCCAAGACGCTTCTACATGACATATAAGTGCGGGTCCAGTATAGAAACTTGGATTATACGGGTCAATCCCTAGATGCTGTGCATACTGTAACATTAGCTCTGGAGAAAAACGGTCAGCTACTTTCCGATTCTCATAGACATTCGTATCCTCAAAACTGAAAGATGGTTGACCCGCTGCCTGGAAATACCATTTCCGAAGCCCTTGCCGACTTAAATGTATGATACGACGCCCGGTCTTACCGCACAGTTTTTCTCCAGATCCATTATAATAACCAAAAAATATATCTCCATATGATTCCCTATAGCTATCAAGATCTTTATAATTCTTCGGTGGATAAATATTGGGAATATACCTTATTAGAACACCATCAAGAAAATATTTTTTCTCCATATTCCACATAATAGTTGTATAGTCTTGCATTTTTGGACTATTCCTTAACATGACAGTCCACCCGTTCTTACATTGGACAAAAATAATCTTAGTCTCAGCAAATTGCAAAGGCAATAAAGACTCAAATATATTATTTCCTAAAATATGAACTTCTTTACATTTTAAGGTCTTAGGACTTTCGATATTCGATACCCAATTTTTATAGCATTCAGCTACATATTGGTAATTTTCCTTAAAAAATGCTAAGTCATAAGTCACAGGCTCATATTTTCCATCTACAAGCCTGTACCGATCAGTATTTTCAGTCATGACAATTCACACCTTTCCGTACACTAGCTATTTTTTATACGGATCAACAATACGTAGCTCAATACCGCCATGGTTAGGATCATTGGCTGCAATGCGTTCTGCATGCTCAATTTCACGTCCCGAAGTAGTACGATCCCATTCAACATAGTACCGTTTACCATCTTTAGTAAATTGAAGATCTGGACGATTCGTCACATCATCTCTTCAGAAGATACAACTAACCCTCAGTATCTGTTGGGTCAACCGTTATACCTTTCAAATTACTGATAGCGTCTTCTTTAGTCTTCACATACAAAGGATGCTCCGCCCCAGGGTCATCTTCATCGAAATCAGGAATCACAATCGCCCGACCCTCAAAAAACTCCAACACCTGATCAAGATGCTCTTGAGACACCTCCATACCATAAAGGATATTCGCAGGATCATACTCCCCATCCTCATCCTCCGAATACCGGTACCTCAACTCAGTATCCACAGTCTGCAACAGCTGTGCAGCCCACTTCGCCATATAATAATGAGGATCGTGAGGACTCTGGAATAGCGCATCATAATTCTTCAGAACAAAAAAAGAACCCCTGACTCAAATCCAACCACTGCAAATCCTCAAGATACTCATGAATCCAATCATCCGGCAACCGAGGAATCTCATACGGAAACTCAATAGCCTCAAAAACCATCACAGCAGCTTCCGCAGGCCCCGAAGACTCCAATAACTTTTCACAGGAGAACTCAATAATCTTCCACCCAGCCTGCCGCAACAACTCCAACTGCCGCTCTAAAACACCATCCTCCCGCACATAAACAACCGGGAAAAAGACGTCATCCCACTCATCAGTATAGAAACCCATAATATTTCTACTCCTTAATCAAAATAAACGCTTATCATGATGCGGAAATAAAAAATTTGAGGGTCACCTATGAAGTGGCAGTATCCCAATCATGAATAACCCTCAATATATACGAACGTGCTTATATACTATTCTGTATCATCAACATCTTCACTATGCACCAGGTGCACCTTGGAGGCAAGAACCGGATCATAAAACGGTGATTCAGGATAATACCGAGGATCAGCAACATAGATACCCGTAGCCTGCGGATCATGGTTTATAACCCCACCAAAGAGCTGACCTGTCTTATCGTAGAGAGGATCCGGGGCTCCGTTCGGGAAATTCCTTCGCTGCTCTTCTTCGAAATCAGACCAGGGGTATCGCACCCCCTCACCAGCAATCATCACGTTCTCAGCCCCCATCAGCTCCTCAAACTGTGGAATATATGAGGTGGGAAGACCAACACCATACCCCACCACCACAGGATACTGCTCGTAAATATACCCACGAAGATCAGAATAGTGATAGCTCATACGTTCAGCTAATTGAAGCGCATACTCCGGGGCATAAAAAGGCGAACACTCTTCCCGTACGCTAAAAAGATCCTCAAAGTTCTCATAGAATACAAAAAGACCCTGACGCATATCATTCCAATCAGCTTCCTCAACAGCATCTTTAACCCAAAACCCATTCACCCACTGATCCGGAGCAATATTAAACCCAAGCGCTCGTAAAAGCCTGCACCCAAGTTCGTGCGAGGTATCCACACCAGCACAATCCACCTCAACAATAAACCACCCCTGTTCCTGCAAATGAGGCTTCATCACCTGCTCCCAATACCCACTCTTCCGAGGAAAACAGGAACAACAAACTCATCTTTATATTCACATTTGTATGTCATCACCTTATCCTTAGAGGATTTGGATAAAGATTTCGTACTGATTCTTCAGTCGTCCCTGTCATCTCAAGCTAGACCCGTCTATTTCAGCCTTATATAGACTAGGTCTATGTTCTCTTCAGTAGACGGTATACCTGACGACCTATTCTGATGGCTACTCAACCATATGAGTCATCCCCGAGCGCACAACCTCAGTCATACCAGCCTTATCCACCGAATCCATCACCGAACACAACGCAGCCGATAACAACCGCGACTCAGCATAAGAACTAAACCGGTACTGCTGCAGGCTAGGTTCTTTACCCTGCGCCAACTTCTTATGGTAGTTCCAAAATCCTCAAAAGGATTAGGTATATAGGACGCAAAAACCCAGCTTGAACCTCAAGACGACTATTCTTCTACGGGATATCCTGCATCACCCGTAAACGCGGGACTCTCCGGGTACCTTTCAGGATCAAAAATCCACTCCCCCCGCTCATCACACCGAGGAGCCGGGAACCCCTGAGGGAAATATTTTTTCTTCCGCTCCTCATGCCAAGTCCACGGATACTCCACCACCTCCGGGCCAGCAATGAGGATCTCGTTATTTCCTGTAAAGAACTGCTCCACACGCGGCAAAGAAGCCCGGCTCACCCCGAACCCGTAGCCTAGAGTCACCTCATAATCATCCCCAGACCTAGGACGTGGGCTAGGACGCATAGGATAGTTCAGACGCATTGAGTCAATGATATTTACGGCATAGATAGCGTAACTATCGTTCCCTAAACGGTCCGCCATCGACAGTACGTCCTCAAAGTTTTTATAATACACAAACAGTCCCTGACGCAGATCAAGCCAATCAACCTCAGTAGCATATTCAAAAGCCCAATGGACATCAAACTCATACGGAAAAAAATCCCAATCAAAATCCAGGGCTGTTAAAAAACGACGCCCAAATTCCAATGATCCAGTGGCTCCAGCGCAATCAACCTCTGCGATATACCACCCTTCACGCTCAAGATAGGGCTTCATACAATTCTGCCAATACCCATCTTCCTCAATGAAGATCGGGGCAATAAAAGGTTTTGAAAGACTATGTTCATACGGCATAAGCTTTTTCCTTTCAGGCTTAGTCAATAAGACGAATAAAGATTAGAACATGACCTGGACTACGGTCCGTATTCTTTGTTTATGTTAACTTTCAGATGTTCTTATCTTATACATCGTTGTTATTGGTGTAAGTAGTACTTTCGGGGTATATGTCGGGGTCAGTTATCCAGATACCATTCTCATCATACCGAGGATCGGGAAAACCATTAGGGAAATATTTCTTCTTCCGCTCCTCCTGCTGAGACCAGGGATATACAGCATTGGGATCAGCGCAGATCGTCTGATGACCTTCAAAATACTCCTCAACGCGAGGGAGAAAATCTTTCGACACCTCAAACCCATACCCAAAAAGAACCTCATACCCTTCATGACCGGCAGGCCGCATAGGGTAATGAAGCTGCATCGAATCAATGAGACGTACTACATAGTTCGCATAACTATCAGCCCCCAGATAATCGGCCATCTTTAGAACATCTTCAAAATGTTTAAGATAAACAAACAGTCCTTGGCGCATATCTAGCCAGTCGATTTCAGTAGCAAGTTCTTCAGCCCAGTATGAGTCAAATTCACCACTAATCTCATTCTCCCAATCAAGTCGGATCGCTTCCATAAGTCGATACCCAAAATCCCTAGTACCTTGCACTCCTGCGCAATCGACCTCCACAACACACCATCCTTCTTTCTCGAGGTAAGGGCGCATATAATCTTCCCAGTATCGATCTTCTGCAAGAAACAAGGGCGCGATGAATTTTTTAGAAGACCCTGCTTGTCTATAAGCCATTTTCTACCTCTTTTGGAGTGCAACTCGACGAGAAAACTAACTTGTATTATTCAGAAGAACCCTCCTCACCACTGCCGCCGGTGTAGGATGTGCTCTCGGGGTACTCATCAGGATCGTCAATCCACTCCCCATCCTCATACAACGGGTCAG
>NZ_KV804813.1:120267-204524 GCF_001811455.1 Rothia sp. HMSC065G12 | reverse complement strand
GTCAGGAAAACCCTGAGGAAAAAACACTTTCTTATACCTCTCCACACCGCTCCAAGGATATTCCGCCCCATCTTTGGCGGTTACAGTTTTATCTTCAAAGAATTTTTTGATTACAGGTAGGCTCTCGCGTGAAAATTCAAATCCATATCCAAAGAGGACCCGATAAAGCCCACTACCGAAAACTGGACGAACAGTATAACGACCGTCCATAGTTTCCAGAATATTTACGCACGCTGTAACAGCCTTATCATCCATCACGAAGAGATCATCAAAATTCTTGTACAACACAAACAGCCCCTGGCGCATATCAAACCAGTCAATCAGACAAGCATCTTCCGAAGCCCAACGCAGGTTAAAATCATCCGGAATAGCATAAACACTCTCAATACTCTCAACCAGACGGTACGCAAAATCCAACGTGGTTTTTACCCCGGCACAGTCAACAACAATAACCTTCCACCCCTCCGCTTCCAGATAAGGCAGCATATGATTCTCCCAGTACCCACCCTCACGGATAAACAAAGGAGCTACAAAAGATTTCGGCCTTTCTGGTGTATAAGCCATGGTTATTTTTCTCCCTTACTCTACTAATAGAATAAACGTGTGATAATGATCCGGACTGTAATAGATACTGCCATTACTACCCACTATCAACCGGTCATCACCACGAGTCGTATCAGGTTTCCCGTTAGGCTTCAACTCAATTTCACCGATCTTAGGTTGAGGAGCCATGAAATCCATTTCCGTATACGTAATAGGATTTCCCTTACCATCAGTTACGGCAGAACAGCCTCTATAGCTTTCTTGCTTAACGACAGATATAAAAAGTTTAGTTGTCCGTAACTTCGCTATAAGTTACGGACAACTAAACTCAAGAAAGAACATGATCGATTATTCGGGATCGTCAAATTCACTATGCACCAGGTGCACCTTGGAGGCAAGAGCAGGGTCATAAAATGGTGATTCAGGATAATATCGAGGGTCTTCCACATAGACTCCGGTAGAATCCTTATCATCAATCGTAAACCCATAGACGATCCCTTCTTTATCGTACAGAGGGTCCGGGGCTCCGTTCGGGAAATTCCTCCGCCGCTCTTCCTCAAAATCAGACCACGGATACCGCACGCCCTCACCAGCAATCATCACACTCTCAGCACCCATCAGTTCCTCAAACTGTGGGAGATACGACGATGGAAGACCAACGCCGTACCCCACCACCACAGGGTACTGTTCATAAATATTTCCCCGGAATTTAGAATAATGGTGAACCATATTTTCAGCTAGTTGAAGGGCATACTCCGGAGCATAAAAAGGTGAACAACTTTCCTGGACGCTAAAAAGGTCCTCAAAGTTCTTATAGAATACAAAAAGACCCTGACGCATATCATTCCAGTCAGCTTCTGTAACAGCATTCATAACCCAGAAACCGTTCACCCACTGATCTGGAGCAATGTTAAACCCAAGCGCTCGTAAAAGCCTACGCCCAAGTTCATGCGAACTATCTACCCCGGCACAATCCACCTCAACAATAAACCACCCCTGTTCCTGCAGGCGAGGCTTCATGATTTTCTCCCAGTACCCGCTCTCCTGAGTAAAGACGGGAACAATGAACTCATCCTTATACTTTTTCTTATATGGCATGGTCAATTCCTTTTAGATAATTCTGACAAAGGTTTCGTAATGATCAGGGGTGAAGTAAATGCTTCCGTCAGAACCAACGACCAAACGTTCTATACCTGCATCATTTACTTGGTTTGGAGTACGAAAAAGCCTTCTAACTTTGTATTCCGTGTATTTGATCTCATTTCCTACTTGGTCATGGGTTGGGAGAATACGCGCATCTTTATTATCAAAAGGTAGAGGATCCGGCACATTCCCAAAACCCTCAGGCTTATGATCCTTATTTTTCCAGTATACTTCCCCATCTTCATAAATTGATTTAGCAGTTGGAACCACATCGTCAGGAATCGTCCCAGTATACTCATCCAGATTAGTCACCATAAACTTGTGGTTTCCAACCTGAGCTTCAACCGTATTACCATGCCGAGTCACATCCCTAAAACCAGTCATCGCAGTATCCAGGTTAGGCTCACCAACTTCAGGACGCCACAAAGCAAACTTAGGCTCGCCCTTGGACAAGTCGGCAGGAGAATCCTGTCCTTTGAGTTTTTTATAGTAATCATCCCTTACAAGCCTTGCTTCATCGAATCCGTACACGTTATATGTTCCAGGCTCCTCAACACGCACATACCGCGAGCTATCCTTAGTACCCGTTGCAAGAGCACTCTTGAAATCGGCAGCATCAAGATACGTAATCGTCTTATCACCATTCTGCACAGTAGACCCAGGAGGATGCTCTGTCCAAGATACATGCCTGTCAGCCGTAACAGGATTAGAATCACCCTCCACACCTTTCGCCGGAGGCAGGTTCTCAACCTTCGGTTCCTCAACAGGTTTCAGCTGCACCTCAGGCTCACGCACACCAGCAGAACCACGAGCCGCCACAGCATCATCGGCCACACCACCAGGCTTAACAGCCTGCATACCAGCAGCACCAGACCCAGCACCCGAAGCAGGCGGAACCTCGCCCACCTGCGGAGCTTCCACAGGCTTCACCGGAACCTGCGAAGCACCACGAGAAGCACCAGAACCCTCCACCGGAGCAACCTGCGGAACATCAACACGCGACACCGCAACCGGCGGAACCTCCGTCGCTGAACTAGCACCACCAGTAACAGGTTTAACCTCGATCTTAGGGTAACGAGTTTCCTGCAACTCTCGCGCAGGAGATTTCAAAATTCCGTAACCGGCATCACCAGGCTTTAGGCGGGTGTAAAAACCAGATTCGCCTGCTTGAAGAATTTTACTCTCTGCGGCACCAACTAACCTAGTATCGAACTTAGCCATTGAGGAAGGGGCTTGCCCAGGAATAGACAAGCGACCACCACTTGTATTAAATTCGACACCTTTGCCAGACCGAACAACCCTATATACACGACCTATTAGCATAAAGAGTGCTTCGCTACCAGCACCTATCAAACCGTCTATTTGTAATTGCCTAGGGTCAATCTTTCCATTTTCCCATCGCTGGATAATCCACGAGGTGCCAACTCCCCCAAGATACCCTACGGCGAACGGGCTCAAAGGGGTACCGAGCATCATCACAGACAGAATCATGACTGCGCCATTACGCAGTTCTTCTGGATGAGAATTTATCCAGCCTACTGGGTCTTTAAGGAAGTCTTCCCAGAATTTATTCCAATCATCAATAGAACTGGACCAAAAACGATTCCATTTGTGTTTAACGTCTTCCCAAAACTTATTTAAGGCGTCTCGTTGTACATCTCCGTTCTTAACACGTCGTATATATTCCGTCATCACCTCAACCGGAATAGGCTCTAATCCTGTGGGGTCGTGCAGGTTCACCGGATCACCCGACGCAAACAAATACGACGCACCCATATACCCCGACCCGGCCACAGGCTCCACAGGATCCGGCGACAAAAACCCAGCCGTCACAGGATCATACAAACGCGCACCCATCAACTCACCGCCAACAGTTGCTAACGCACCCTGAACTGTCAAACCCACATCAGCAGGCAAACCCGGCAACCCATTACCAGCAGCTGCAGTGGTGTTGCTTCCCCAAGTCACCGGGGACGCGGTACCGAAGATATCCGTGCCAAAACTATATACTCCCGCACCTGTACCGGTGAGGATACTATCGCGTCCACCAAGCACAGACCCCGCCGAGACCGCCTCGGTAACGCCAACGCCCACCAACAAAGCAGCATCAGGTACTGTCGTATCCCACACCAGCGGCGAGACAACAGGATCCTGCCCATCCTGCTGACTCCCAACAGCTACCGGCATATTCCGAACCGACGATGCCGCAAACCACACCGTCGAGTTACCATCGCTGGCAGCGGACAAATGACTGCCTAACGGGGAGTCGGAGTTGTGGTTGATACGCTCCACCCGCTCTAAAGAGCCCAGAGCATCCCAGCCCCACGTCACGGCAGCACCAGTATGATCAGCCGCCCCGGTACGGAAACCCCGCACATCATAGGAATACTGAATCGACCCTGTACACACCAAAGATGACGTATCTAACCCGGTTAGATCCTCCACCACACCCGCAAAAGGTGCAGCGGAAGAAACGCCATCCTCTAGTGCCTCATGCAGGCGTACCGTCTGCACCCGCTCCCCCGCATAGGAAAACGAACGCACCCGAACCAGGGCACCTTCCTGATGGGTTTCTTCCCTCATAAGCAATCCGACCGGATCATACACCCACGCCACCGACACATCATCCGAGCTCACCGCACGGATCAACCTGCCGGAAGCATCATAGGCGTACTCACACCAGGAACCTTTAACGGTATCTTCCACCCGAGTAATCTTCCCCGCAGGATTCCGGCGTACCCGCACACCCTGCACCACACCCGACGATGAACCACCAGGCTCGTTGGCTCCCCCGAGAACTTCCTCGGTGTACCCCATAACGGCCCCGGACGTATCACGCACCCACGAAGAGACACACTCCCCAACCTGAACACGTTCCAAATACCCCAGCGCATCATAAGCGAACTCAGCCACCCCAGGCTTATCGCCAACACTCGATGAGTCCTCTACCCCGACACCGGCAGGGATCTGCTGCGTAGACCTAATACGCCCGCCCGGAGAATACCCATACACGGTAGAACCATACGGAGTAGTTCGCTGAACCACATTCCCATCAGCATCATAGGAGTACGCTAGACTCCACGCACCCGTAGATGCGAACACCTCAGCCGCAGAAGCATTTTCGGCAGCGGATACTCGATTACCCGCTGCAAAGAACGCCGTATCAGAAACCTCATCCCCGAGTTTCGGGGCAGAATCCACCCTCACCAAACGTCCCAAAGCATCTGAGACATAGGTCGTCTGAACATGCACATCAGCTTCGGATTCCACGCCATCCGAGAAACCGATAGAAGACCTACCAGCAGCCGTTGTTGCACTCGCGTTAGCAGAACCAACGGTGGTTGTTGCTGTAGCGACCGTAGCAGCTGCAGACCGCTGAGCGCCTAGCCGTGCCAGATTCTCCCCCGCCAGATAATCCTTCACCGTCAGGCACCGACCGGCTCGATCTCGCACCCACTCACAAGCCAACCGACCCAAGCGTTCACCTGGCTTAGCCACATGCATACTCGCCACCTCGCCGGCGCCATCATACGCATACGACACCCGCGAACCATCCGGATTCATGACTTCAGTGCACCGGTGCGCGCCATCATACGCATACTTGGTCACCGCCCCGAATGGGTCCGTCACCGACACCACGTTCCCCACCGCATCATAGGCATACGAAGTCGTCGCAAAACCCTCAGACGTAGCCACACGCCGCGCTAATAAGCGCCCCGCGCCGTCATAATCAAAAAAGCATGTTCCACCTACGCCGGAAACAGCCTTAACCACACGCCCACACGCATCATAGGAGAACGACCGAGTGCCCCAAGCAGCATCCACACACCGCACCACACGCCCGGCAGCATCATAGGCATACCTGCCCACCAGCTTAGTCCCAGCACGACGCTCCAGCAGACGCCCACAGGCATCATACACAAAAGACTCCACTACCACGCCAGCACGAGTCTTCGCCACCAAACGCGAATCCGCATCATACCGGTACTCAGTCATCACCCCATCAGCATCTGTCACTGAGGCAACCCGACCACACGCATCATACGAATACTCCGTCACAGCCCCCGAGGCACTCACCTGCCTGAGCACCCGCCCAGCAGCATCACACACCTCACCCGAAACCTGACCAGCAGCATCAGTACACGTCCGCAACGCATGGGCACCGGGGACACTCACCAGATTCTCTGTCGGATCCTGCACGCGAACAGGCTCTGAAGCACCCTGACGATGCGCGGCGCCCCGATCCCCTTCACCCGAGGAGGCAGTCGTAGTGTTAGTCAAAAACTGATACGCCCACGACGTGACTGCCCCAGACGGGTCAATACTGCTCATCACCCGGCCCAGCGCGTCAAATCCCACCGTCGCGGTGTTCCCAACACCGTCCTGATGCGTGATCTCACCGGCAGCACTATCTCGACTTACCCGTGTGAGCACACCCGTCGGATCGGTATGCTCCACCAAAGTATCAGCAGCGTTATACCTGCTCGCCCACACATTCCCGGCTGGGTCAATCTTTTCTGTAACCCTGCCCATACCATCATGAACAAACTTCGTCACATGCCCTAACGGGTCAGTCTCAGCAACCGTGTATCCCAGCTCGTTGATCTCACGCACGGTACGGGCGCCATCAGGTGCCACCTGCGCAACCAGTTCCCCAGCGGCGTTGTACTCAAGCCGGCGCACACCCCCAACCGCATCCGTGATACTGGCGACTTTGCCCGCAGGAGTATATGTATACACAGTTGCGTTCCCCGCCGGGTCAATCACCCGAACAGGACGCGAGGCAGCGTCATACTCAACCCGCATAGTTCCTCCTGACGGAGAAACTACTGAAACGGGCCGATCCTGGGCATCATACTCAACCTTGAGCATGTCGCCCACAGCATTAAGCACTCCGGTCAGATTCCCTCGAGCATCATAGGAAAGCCGCGTCACGACCCCTGTCGGATCTGTCACTGACGATATCTGCCCGGAGTTCAAAACCCTATATGCCATATGTGCATGCGCATAGAAGAGCGGCCCTTCGGTCATGGTGACCGGAGAGCCGCTCGATGGGTGAAGCTATGTTTTAGGGTCAGCGCAGCAGCCAACCATAGGTACGCCTATTTCGTGCTTGCCTCGCGGGCTGCCTCTTCGACTGCCACCCATGAGAGCATCGCGCATTTGACGCGGGCCATAAACTTTGAGACCCCAGAAAATGCCGCCATATCGCCGTATTCTTCCTCATCCAGGGTAATCTGACCGCGCGAGCGCAACATCTCGCGGAACGCATCCACATGGTTCTGCAGCTCCCCCACAGTCATGCCCGGTGCCATCTCGGAGAGTACCGATGCCGCCGCCATCGAAATGGAACAGCCGTCGCCTTCCCACGAGACCGATTCAACGACCTTTTCGCCGTTTTTCTGCTTATCAGAAAGCACGAGGCGCAGGTTGATTTCGTCTCCGCAGGTGGGGTTGTACTGGTGGTTGTCGGCGCTGGCGTGCCCGGCGGGTACCTCCACCAGATGTTCGCCGGTGCGCTGCTTTGAGTGTTCCAGAATAATGTCTTGGTAGAGCGATTCTAGGGACATGAATTATCCAATCCTGTGTATATGAGTAACGGCTTCTTTACAGCCCGAAGTAGGGGCGTACCTCGGCGAGCGCGGCAAGGAATGCATCTATGTCTTCGGTGGTGTTGTAGAGGTATGCGGAGGCGCGGGTCGAGGCCGTCAGCCCGGCGCCGCGGTGCAGCGGCTGGGCGCAGTGGTGACCTACGCGCACGGCGATACCTTTCGTATCGAGCAGCTGCCCGGCGTCGTGCGGGTGTACCCCGTCGATGCCGAGGGAGACGAGCCCGGCGCGTTTGTTCGGGTCGGTGGGTCCTAGCAGGCGCACGCCCTCAATGTTCTGCACGCCGGCCACGAGCCGCGCACCGAGTTCTTGCTCCCAGGCGTGTACGTTGTCCATGCCGAGGTGCTGTAGGTAGCGTACTGCCTCGGCAAAGGCGACGACTTGGGAGACGCGCTGGGTTCCCGCTTCAAATTTGATGGGGGCGGGCATATAGTCGGCGTCTTGGAGTTCGACGCGGGTGATCATGGAGCCGCCGGTGAGGAATGGGGGCAGGGCGTCGAGGAGTTCGGCGCGGCCGTAGAGTGCGCCGATGCCGGTGGGGGCGAGCATTTTGTGCCCGGAGAATGCAGCGAAATCGACACCGAGCGCGGGGAAGTCTACCGGCATGTGGGGTACGGATTGGCAGGCGTCCAGGACGGTGAGGGCACCGACTTTTTGGGCGAGTGAGACGAAGCGCGGCACATCCGCGATAGCACCGGTGACATTGGAGACGTGGGTGAAAGCGAGGATGCGGGTTTTCTCGGTGACGAGTTCGGCGGCGGCTTCGTAGTCGATCTGTCCGTCGTCGGTGGCGGGGATGTGTTTGAGGGTTGCGCCGGTGCGTTGGGCGAGGATCTGCCAGGGTATGAGGTTGGCGTGGTGTTCGATTTCTGTGGTGAGAATTTCGTCGCCGGGTTTCAGGGCAAAACGTTGGGCTTTTTCGCCGCCGAGTCCTTGGGAGGCGTTGCCTATTGAGTAGGCGACAAGGTTGAGCGCTTCGGTGGCGTTGGAAGTCCAGACGATGTTTTCGTCGCGGGCTCCTACGAAGGCGGCAACGGTGGTGCGGGCCTGCTCGAAAAGTTCGGTGGCTTCAACGGCAAGAGTGTGCGCGCCGCGGTGTACCGCAGAGTTGGCGTGCAGGTAGAAGTTGCGTTCGGCATCGAGAACTTGGAGTGGTTTTTGGCTGGTGGCGCCGGAATCGAGGTAAACGAGCGGGTTGCCGTTGACGACGGTGCTGAGAATAGGGAAGTCTGCGCGCAACGCTCGCACGGTGTCATCGTTGAGCGGCGTGTTGGCGGGGACTGAGTATTCTGCCACGGTTGTTCCTTTTCTCTTGACCGGTTTCAGGCGCGCCGCATGGCGTTGAGCCCCCTGCTGTGTGGCACGTTAGGTCGGGGCCGTACGCCCGGGCTTAGCGTCTGTGGGGCTATAACGTCATGCTTTTCTAGCTTATTCCTTGGCGCGGCCAAAACCTAGTTAGGTGTGTGCAACAGCCTAGGAAATCTGCCTAACCATAGCTACGGGCGTAACGGGGCGTCATGTTTGCTGCTAGGCGCACCCAGCAGATGTAGAGGCGCCAGATTGTGCGGTTTGTCGAGCGTCCGTGCCCTGCGCATATTTAGGATGCGCTGTGAAAGCGCTGCTGCGCCGCCGTCAACCCGTCGGTAATAAGCATGGCGACCGCATCAACAGAGTTGTCGATCAGGAACGGCAGGTCTTTGGCTTCGGCTGCCGTGAAGGGTTTGAGCACATAGTCGGCGGTGTTCATGCGCCCGGGTGGGCGACCGATACCAGCGCGCACACGGTAATAATCTTTGGTGCCTAGCGCCTTGGTAATATCGCGCAGGCCGTTGTGGCCGCCTTCTCCCCCACCAATTTTGAGTTTGATGGTGTCGAAGGGAATATCAAGCTCGTCGTGCACCACGATTATGTGATCGGGGTCGATGCCATAGAATTTTGCGACCGCAGATACGGGCCCGCCCGAGGTGTTCATGTACCCGAGGGATTTCATGAGTACAACCTTAGGACCGCCTATACCTAGGCGACCTTCGACGACTACAGCGGATGCTTTGGAATGCTTCTTGAAGGTACTGCCCATTTCATGGGCGATTTTATCGAGCACCATCTGCCCGATGTTATGGCGGGTTTTCGCGTATTGCGGTCCGGGGTTGCCCAGGCCGACGATGAGCCACGCATCAGACATGTTCTCGTGTACCTTCCTGCGGGTTATAGGGTGAGGAATAAAAAATGCTCGGTAGAGACTACTCGGTAAACCGGATAAAACTATGGGCGGATTAGGCGGTTACTAGTCGGCTATCTCGCACCTGAGCCAAACGGTAAAGATGGGTGTACGCCGTAAGTTGGCGGGGAATATGGAAGCGGCTCGCACCCGCCAGAAGCAGATACGAGCCGTACCGTTGCCGAAAAACCTCTAAAGCGGGTTCCGGCGTAAACGTTGATGCGCCGCGCGCTCCTTCATCTACCTAACCTTAGTCGACGAACAGCAGGTCGATGTGCTGCAGTTCAGGGCGGATCGGGTGACGCTGAATATCCTGCACGCGAGTCTTAAACTGCTCACCGTCAACCTCGATCACCAGAACGACGTCCTTGTTGCGAACAGCCAGGGTGGTCTCGTGGCCGGGAAGGGTCACGTGCTTAGGCTCTTTGCCATTGCCGTAGATAACGGCAGGGATATCACCAACAGCGCGGATGCGGCGTGCATAGCCCTTACCGAAATCGGTGCGGGGCTCGGCAGTAATTTTAATTTCAGACATGGTAATCTCCAATCTTTGATGATGGGTAATGCGCCAAGAGAATAATGGCGCAAATCATGGGATTCCATGCGCCACCTCGTCGATAACGGCAGAACCTGCCCTCGCCTTGGCTAACACTATATTCTTACAGATTTTCCAGATACGAGCAAGGATAGTTTTTCCTAGTTCCAGACTCGCACCCCAACATCAAGCGTTGCTGAGGATCCTCAGATACTCGGCGAGCGCTCCACGGTTATCGCAAGGTCGTCTGAAAACTTAAAATATATTAACAAACCGCCCTCGCCCCCATACATCATCAAGATGTGGCTGACTGCGTTTTACGTTTCACAAAATTACATATTTGGAATTTCGAGAACACTCTCATTTTTAGTGCTTGAATCGAAACAGAAAAAATACTACCCTGTTTTCAAATGACGTTGAATAAACGACCAAAAACCAAGAAAAACAACTAAAACCCAATAAATACAACTTAAGGAGACAGCATCATGGCAAAAGATTTGAATATTTTCGATAAAGAGTACGGTCTTTTGATTAACGGCGCGTGGACGAGCCCCGGCACGCTTTTGGATTCCTACAATCCCGCCAACGGCGAAACACTGGCGAAATTTACCGACGCGTCCGACGCTGATGTCGATGCCGCCGTCGCCGCCGCGCAGGAAGCGTTCAAAACATGGCGCAAGACCACCACAACCGAACGCGCCGCCATACTCAACAAAATCGCCGATGTGATTGACGAAAACTTGGAATTGTTCGCCTTGCAGGAAACGCTGGACAACGGCAAACCCATCCGCGAAACCCGCGCCGCAGACATCCCACTGGCTTCCGACCATTTCCGTTATTTCGCCAGCGTCATCCGCGGCGAAGAAGGCACCGCAACCCAACTTGACTCCGAAGACCTGTCCATCGTATTGCGCGAACCTATCGGCGTCGTCGGTCAGATTATTCCGTGGAACTTCCCCTTCCTGATGGCGGCTTGGAAAATCGCACCCGCGCTCGCCGCAGGCTGTACCATCGTCATCCACCCGTCTTCCAGCACTTCGCTGAGCCTGTTGTCGTTCGCCCAAAAAATCAACCACCTGCTGCCTAAAGGCGTGCTGAACATCATTACCGGACGCGGTTCGAAATCCGGCGAATACATGCTGCACCACAAAGGCTTCAACAAACTCGCCTTCACCGGCTCAACCGAAATCGGCCGCCGCATCGGCATCGCTGCCGCCGAAATGCTCATTCCCTCTACCTTGGAGCTGGGCGGCAAATCCGCCAACATCTTCTTTGACGACATGCCGTTCGACAAAGCCCTCGAAGGCGCGCAAAAAGGCATTTTGTTCAACCAAGGCCAAGTGTGCAGCGCCGGCTCGCGCATCTTCGTACAAGAAGGCATTTACGACAAATTCGTCAACGCCTTGGCGGAAGAGTTCAAGAAAATCAAAGTCGGACTGCCTTGGGAAGACGATACCCAAATGGGTTCGCAAGTCAACGCCGGCCAGCTTGAAACCATTTTGAAATATGTCAAAATCGGTGAGCAGGAAGGCTGCCGCATCATCACCGGCGGCAAAAAACTCGAAGGCGAATTGGGCAAAGGCGAATTTGTCGAGCCGACCTTGATCGAGGCTGACAACAACAACGCCCGCGTTGCCCAAGAAGAAATCTTCGGACCGGTTGCCACCGTGATTAAATTCAAAACCGAAGAAGAAGTCGTCAAAATGGCCAACGACAGCGAATACGGCTTGGGCGGCGCAGTTTGGAGCAAAGACATCAACCGCTGCCTGCGCGTCTCCAACGCACTGGAAACCGGTCGTGTCTGGGTGAACTGCTACAACCGCCTGCCCGCAGGCGCGCCGTTCGGCGGCTACAAAACTTCAGGCATCGGCCGCGAAACCCACAAAATGATGCTCGCCGCCTACACGCAGGTGAAAAACATCTACATTTCCACCCGCGAAGAGCGCGAAGGGTTATATTAATTGCCTGCTGAACGCTGATTGATATGGAGAAGAGGTCGTCTGAAAATCCGGATTCGGGTTGAACTGCCCCCATCTTGAACGCTCATAAAAACCTCTTCAGGCGCTCTACATAAGCTGGGTTCTGTATGCAACAGAACCCAGCTTATTCAATTTCAAACTGCAGCGCTCCCGCAGTCCCCCTGCGCTACATACTTTGAACCATAAAATGGTCGGAAAGTAAGTTCCTATACCCCGGCGTACGATATAGTACGCCTTGGTCGGAGTGCAGCATCGTTCCTTTGCCGGCAGGCTTTGTGCAGCATTTTCTTCACCATGTCGCTGTTGGTCCTGCGGCTCACGACGTAAGCGACGATTTCGCGGTTGAACAGGTCCACTACCGGTGAGAGATACAGTTTGCCGTCGCTTTGGCCAACACTACATTCTTACAGATTTTCCAGATTTGAGGCGGGCACGCAAGGAATCCCAAGGATTTCGCTTTTGCTCCCCTGCGCCTGCCGCACGCCGCTTCACCGGCAGCGCCGCCGAAGCAAGCATCAAAAGCACACAAACCCAGAAGATGACCTGCAGCTGATTCTTATAGGGTGCATCATAGGTCAAATTCACCTCATATGTTCCTGCGGGCAGAACCGTCTTAATGTATCGCCCCGGCCCGGCAGACAGCGCCATCGCGTGGCATTTCTGGGTGTTTTCAGCGTCGCAAAGTTTGCCCGTCCAGCCGGCGTAATACGATTCGTTCAGGGCGACTTCGGTTTGATGCTCAACCTCAACCCGGTACGATATCTTGCCGAACCTGCTGTACGAGAGTGGGGTGTACTCTAACCCTGCACAGCGGCCTTCCTTGAGACAGGCATCGGAAAGATCCGCGAAGGACCCGCCCGAAAGCGGCACCACGGCACCGGCAGCGGCATAGAACCGAATAAAATCATTACCCTTTTCGCCTTTGAACGCCTTATGCTGTTCGCGCAGTGCCGAGCTTCCTTGAACATTGGCGTATCCGCTCAGGGAATCGGTGCAGGTGAAGGCGCCTCCCAGAGCAATATTATCGTGGTCCCAATCTTTGACGGGCTGATCGGAAACGCGACGTTCAGGGCGACGCGTGTAGTTCTGCTCGCACGCCTGGTTTTGGTGCATAAGCTGCGAAATCTCAGCCCCGTAGTGCCCGACCTCAAGCCGTTCACGCGCCGAAGCCCACGTGCTTGTCACCGAGTAGGCGAAATTCAGCCCGGAGGCTACCGACAGGCAAAGCATCAGGACGCCCAAGGTTCGGGCTGAACTCTGCCGTGCAAACCGCCATAAACCGTGCGTATAGTTCGTTACAGCAACCGCCGTTAGAGCAAAAAGTACCACCGGCACGAGCATCAGCACAAGGCGAGGACCGCTCAGATTCCACGACAGCGACAGGCCGAAAATCACGATGGCGGCAGCAACGATCGAGCATCCCACCAGGATGCGACGGCGCGACACGTTGCCCTCAAAAAGCCGTTTAAGCCCCAGGCTGCCCAGAATAATCATGGTAAGCGGCACGAAGTTTTTGAAATCGTTAATCCAGAAACGGCTCAGGCTCATACCCGGAATATTCCACAGAAGCTTAGGTGCGAAGGTCGCCAGCCCCAACAGCAGAATTGACAGCCCGCCCAGCAGATAGAGCGGCAGGTTACGCCGTGAACGCCACGGCACGAAGGTGAGAGTGAGCAGAAGCGGAATCACGATAAAGAAGGGGCGCATCGCAATATCCGAGCTCATGGCCGGGTTGTCGTACGGGTAAATGAGTGAGGCCAGGTTCGGGAAAGTCAGGTGAATGCGCTGCGGGCTCCAGTCGCGCTGCCCGGTTCCCGACAATAGCGCCGGAACATATTTGACGATGCTCAACGGCACCGCAATGAGAATGCTGACGATGACACGCCATATCCAGGCGCGGCTTCGAGAGACGATCATCCACCCGATGCCCCACCCACCAATACACACGGCAGCGGCGATCAGCTGCCCCGGGTATATGCCGACGAAACTCTGCCACAGGATTAAGACCGCAAGCGGAATCCCGTAGCGTTTATGCCACGCCCATAACGGAGAGATGACGAGCAGGACCCAGGGCCAGTAGGCGGCGGCACGGTGAAAATCCAAGAATTGGGCGTTTGCAAAGATCGCCGGGGCAAAGAATTGCCCCACGAGGGCGATCAGCGAAACAAGGTGGTGCCCGGTCAGCTGACGGACCAATATGTACATGCCCACCGCGCCAAGACCCGCGAGCACCGCCGACGTGATAGACGATACCGTAGGGCTCCACGGCGAAATACCGTTTGCGATGCCCTGCGGCAGCACATACGATCCGCCCTGAATATTACTCCCGGCGGGGCGACCCATCCAGGTGTAGGCAACCCATTCGGGCGGGTTGAAAATCCCGCCGTTATTCCACCAATAGTAAGAATCTGAGAGGTAGTGGGCATTCGCGTCGCCGTTAACCACCGTCAGACGCATGAAGTATGACCAGTAGGTGATAACCTCAAGCGCGATTACAAGGAGTGCAACCTGTATACCCTGGCGTGCGAGAAGGTCACGGATTTTAGTCTTCACGTGCCCCGCCTAGCTGGTGCAGATACTCGGCGAGCGCATCGCGGTGATCGCGCGGGGTGAATCCGGCAGCAATAAGTTTTGAAAGATCCAGGGCAGAGTTGGCGGGGCGCGGGGCGAAGACCTGGGCGTTGGCGAAGTATTCCTCAGTGGTGGTGTTGCTTACTCGGGCGGCATCGTGACCGGTTCCAGTGTAGACGGCTCGGGCAAGATCTGCCCAGGTGATAACCTCGCCGCTATTTGACACATGGTAGGTGCCGTAGGGTGCACCGGTAAACAGCAGATGCAGTGCTGCCCCCGCCAAGTCTTGGGTGAAGGTGGGGCGCCCCCACTGATCCGCCACGACGGCAGGATTCACGCCGCGTTCGGCCAGCGATGCCATAGTCGCCACAAAATTTTTGCCCTCGCCGACCACCCAGCTGGTGCGCAGCAGGTAGTGTTTGCGCCATGCGGTCGCGGCGCTCTCCCCCGCCGCTTTGGAGGCGCCATATACGCTCAGCGGGGCGATGGGATGCTCCACCGAGTATTCTTGCCCTACCGGCAGAGTTCCGTCGAAGACATAGTCGGTGGAAACATGCACGAGAGGAATATTCGCTTCTTCGCAGACGCTCGCTAGGGCGGCGACTCCGTGAGCGTTGGCAGCCCAGGCTTCGCGGCGCCCCTCGGGGGTTTCGGCGTTATCCACTGCGGTGTAAGCGGCGGCATTGATGACCGCACGGTATGACCGCCAGCGGAAGGCGTTTCGCCATTTTTCGGGGGTACCGAGATCGAGCTGATCACGATCCACCGCCTCAAAGGGGATATTCTGCGCGGTCAGCTGGCGCACGAGTTCACGCCCGAGCTGCCCGCTTGCACCCACAATCAGAAGAGGGTCGGGGGTAAGCGGGGTGATCTCATGTAAGCGCGGGTGTTTGCGGTCCTTCTCGGAAAGCTCAGCCTGCGCCAGGTCGATAGGCCAGTCGATGGCGGTGCTTTCGTCCGCGAGGTTCAGGAAGCTGTAGGCGGTGAGAGCATCCGCCGACCAATGATCGTTTACTAAGTAGGTGTAGGCGGTGTTTTCCTCCAGGGTTTGGAAGGCGTTGCCAACCCCGCGCGGAACGAAGATAGCGGTGTCGGGACCGAGTTCGACGGTCACGACCCGTCCGAAGCTCTCCCCCGCACGCAAGTCTACCCAGGCGCCGAAAATTCGGCCGCTCGCCACCGAAACGTATTTATCCCAGGGTTCGGCGTGAATACCGCGTGTGGTACCCACCGAGGTGTTAAAAGAAATATTATTCTGCACCGGGTCAAAATCGGGCAGACCGGCGGCACGCATTTTCTCACGCTGCCAGTTTTCCTTAAACCAGCCGCGATTATCGCCGTGCACGGGCAGATCAATGACGAGCAGCCCCGGTATATCGGTTGCCCTTACGTTCAGTTCTTTCGTCATTTACTGCCCCGCCTTCGCGTATTTAGCCTCAACTTCTGCTTTGAGCGGTTCCCACCAGGAACGGTTATCGGTATACCACGCGATGGTATCGGCAAGACCCGCCTCAAAGTCGGTAAACTGCGGTTCCCACCCGAGCTCTTCGCGCAGACGGGTGCCATCAATGGCATACCGCATATCGTGCCCGGGCCGGTCTATCACATGTTCAAAGTCGTTCTCGTCTTTACCCATGAGGCGAAGAATAGTGCGCAGCACGGTAATATTATTCTCCTCGCCGTCTGCACCGATGAGGTAGGTCTCGCCAATTTTTCCGGATTCAAGGATGCGCAGCACCGCCGAAGAATGATCGGATGCGTGAATCCAGTCGCGCACGTTCAGGCCCTCGCCGTAGAGCTTAGGGGTCAGCCCCGAGAGGATATTCGTAATCTGCCGGGGAATAAATTTTTCGATGTGTTGATACGGCCCATAGTTATTCGAGCAGTTCGAGATGGTCGCCTCAATCCCGAAAGAACGCACCCAGGCGCGCACCAGCAGATCCGAACCTGCCTTGGTGGAAGAGTACGGGGATGACGGGTTATAGGGCGTAGTTTCGGTGAACTTTGCGGGGTCATCCAGTGCCAAATCACCGAAGACTTCATCGGTCGAGATGTGGTGATAGCGGGTTCCGTGCCTGCGTACCGCCTCCAGCAGGGTAAACGTGCCGACCAGGTTGGTGTGAATAAAAGGTTCTGGGTTCGCCAGGGAGTTATCGTTATGGGATTCTGCGGCGTAATGGATGACTGCATCCGCCTGCGCTACGAGCTCGTCTGTGAGTTCACGGTCTGCAATATCGCCAACTATAAGGTTAAATCTGGCGCCGTCAAGACCATTAAGCGAGGCTTTATTGGCGGCATAGGTCATTTTATCGAGTACTGTAACAGTGTGTTCAGTATTATCCAATAGATAATGAACAAAGTTAGAGCCAATGAATCCGGCACCGCCGGTAACGAGTAAGTGAGACATACTTTAGATTTTAGCGGTCAAAACCGAGTAATTTATACACGGGTTACGAGAGAAACATGACACAATAGATATTATGAAGGGAATTATTCTTGCCGGTGGTACCGGCAGTCGTTTACACCCCATCACTCAGGGTATTAGTAAACAACTCACTCCGGTTTACGATAAACCAATGATTTATTATCCGCTTTCCACTCTTATGCTGGCGGGAATTCGTGACATTCTTATTATCACAACCCCCGAAGATCAGGAACAATTTAGACGTCTTTTAGGGGATGGAACTCGTTTTGGTGTACATTTCGACTATAAAGTGCAACCTTCACCTGATGGTTTAGCTCAAGCATTTATTTTAGGTGCAGATTTCATAGGCGATAATCCCGTTGCACTCGTTCTAGGTGATAATATTTTCTATGGTCCCGGTTTAGGAACCCAACTTGGAAAATATGAGCAAAAAGACGGTGCAACCGTTTTTGCTTACCAAGTTGCGGACCCGCGCGCCTACGGGGTGGTGGAGTTCGACAAGAATTTTCACGCCGTCTCCATTGAGGAAAAACCGCAGGTACCCAAAAGCGATTATGCTATTCCGGGACTATATTTCTATGACAAACATGTTGTGGAATATGCGCAAAACATTAAACCTTCTCAGCGTGGTGAACTAGAAATTACCGACCTCAATCGTGTATATCTAAAACAGGGTAAACTAAAGGTTGAGGTACTGCCTCGAGGTACAGCATGGCTTGATACCGGCACCTTCGATTCACTCGCAGATGCCAGCAACTTTATTCGCACCGTCCAAAAACGTCAGGGACTTTCTATCGGATGCCCTGAAGAAATTGCATGGCGCGCAGGTTGGTTAAGCAATGATGATCTTCACAGTATCGCCACCAAATTCGCCAAAAGCGGTTATGGGGACTATTTGATGCACCTGCTCAAATAGTCACAAAAAACTCACTGCCCCGCACGGGGTTCACCACTCAAACTCAACAATCTGGAGCAATTTCAGAAATGACAATTTTAGATTTTGTGCGCACCACAAGAGCCAATCTCTTGTTGCTCATTGCTGGTATCGTGATCGGTGCCATCGCAGGGCTCGGCTATTCCCTGTTGCAGCCTAAAGTTTATGCCGCCAGCGCCTCCGGGTACGTGACCGTCGGTCAGAGTGGCACTATTGACGTACTATCCGGCTCAAACGCAGCAAAAGAACGTGCCCGCTCATACTCGGCAATCGTTTCATCAGAAGCCGTCGCCAAGATCATTCAGGAACAGAACTCTGACCTGAGCATCGGGACGATTCGCGGCAGCCTGAGCGCAACTACCGAAGAAAACAGCTCACTCATTAAGGTGCGGGCGACCGCTTCCAGCCCTGAGCAGGCACGGGTTTTGGCGAATTCGGCGCTTCACGCCACCGCTCAGTACATCGAAAATATTGAGAAGAACGGTTCGGGGAACAACAGTACCGCTACCCCCACGCCTGCTGGGGAAGAAAACCAAGAAAGCGCTCAGAACAAGGTTTCTTCAACCAACCCGTCCGATACCACCAATACCCTGATTCGTGTGATTCCGCTGGATAATGCCAGCGTGAACCCGCCTCTCGTATCGCCCAACTACATGCAGAACGGCCTCATCGGTGCCGGTGCCGGGCTGGTGCTCGTGTACCTGGCGATCTTCCTGCGCCGTTCCGTGGATCAGCGCATCCGCACCCGTGACGACGCCATTAAGGCGACAAACAGCAATATTCTGGGTGTGCTGCCCGTCAGCGATGATCTGGCGGAAGAAAACATCGTGCGTGCAAGCAACGATGACCATATTGCCCACGAATCTATCCGTCAGCTGCGCACGAATCTGCGCTTCGTGAATATCGATAACCCGCCGAGCTCCTTCATTGTGACCTCCGCAGTTCCTGGCGAGGGTAAGTCTACGGTCTCGCTGGCGGTGGCGCGCTCTATGGCAAGCTCGGGGCAGCCGGTCATTCTGATCGACGCCGACCTGCGCCGTCCCACCGTCGCGAAGAAACTGCACATTAACGCCAAAATCGGTTTGACGCAGGTTCTTGCCGGTCAGGTTGATATTGCTGAGGCTGTGCACCAGGTAGAGGATTCCAAGCTCTTTGTGCTTCCCGCCGGGCGTATTCCCCCGAACCCTTCCGAATTATTGGGTTCCGACAAGATGCGCCAGCTGATCGAAGAGCTCTCCAAGGAATTCCTGGTGATCGTGGATGCTCCCCCGCTGCTGCCGGTGACCGACGCATCGCTGCTCTCCCACGCCGTGGACGGTGTGATTATGGTCGGTACCGTGGGCAAGAGCCACCGCGAGCAGATGACCGAGGCTGTTGCCGTGCTGGAGCGTGTGAATTCGCACCTCTTCGGTGTGGTACTCAATAAGGCTCCGCGTAAGGGTCTGGGTAATTCCTACTATGGATTTGGTTATGCCAATAGTTATGTAGGTTACGCCAGCTACTACGGTTACTCCAAGGACGGTAAAAAGAAAGTTTCTTCCGGCGTGCACGGAGCTTAAGAAAATTTCTGAATCAGATTCTTGAGTATAAGGGCGGGAAAATAGGTGGACTATTTTTCCCGCCCTTATATTCAAAGATTTTCGTTGTGTGAAAGGATATCGTGCACACTACACCGCAGCACAAACCTGGTACGCCGCTCAAGGCGCGTATTATGCTGGCGCACGCCTACTTTCAAAGGCTCGCGAATCTTCACGGAATAGATATTTTACATATCAAAGGATATGCGTTTAATTCCGAAATTTTTAAACCTGATAGACATAGCACCGATGCAGATCTTTTAGTACGGCCTTCTCACGTAAATACTTTTGTTCACATACTTTTAGCTGATGGCTGGAGTATTCAGGCGCATTTTGACACCGGATCCGTTTTTGAACATGCAATGACGCTTTATCACGAATCTTGGGGTCTCACCGATATTCACCGTTTCTTTCCCGGGCTCGGAAAAGATCCCGAACGTGTTTTTCAGCAGCTCTGGGCGGCACACATGCAACGCGAGATAGCGCACCGTTCCTGTGCCGTGCCTTCAGTACTCGATTCCCGGCTGATTGTGGTGCTGCACCGCGCTAGGGCTAGTTCCACTTATGACCCGGATCTTGAGTATCTGCGCGATATTCTCGACTCCTACGACTGGGCTAAACTGCGCGCCCGCGCCGCCGAATTGGATTCTTCTCTCGCCTACTCCGCCGCAATGGGTGGCTTAGAGGCGTACCGTCACGAACGCGACTACCTGCTGTGGAAGTCGGTTTCCACGCGGGTGCCGAGCTATATTCAATGGGTGGGCAGGCTGCGGTCGGCACGTGGATTCGCCGAGAAAATGCGCACGCTCAAGAATATTCTTATGGTCAATCAGGATCATTTGGCGATGGAACTGGGGCATAAACCCACGCGCGCCGAAATTCGCACTAGGTTCTTTGAGCGTTTTGGGTTGGGAGGCGGCTCCTAATGAGTACTACTACCGCGCCGGTGAGGTACAGCATCCCAGAGTATGTTGCCTTCGTACACGCTGAGGAAATTTCCGAATACGCTTCCGTCACGACGTATCTTGCCGACACACGGACCGCGCAGGTTTCGGTGTTGGAGGGGTCAGCATCCATTATTTGGGGTATTTTTGAGGAGCCGTTTTCCCTGCCCGAGGCCCTTGAGCTGATCGCCGAGCTTACCGAGCAGAATCCAGAGGATATTCGCGGGGAGGTTGAGAATTTTGTGCATCAGCTAGTCGAAGACGAACTGCTGGAAGCCATCTAAACCCCGCCCTGCCCCACTATATGAAGAGCCTTGAGAGTAAAGATCTTTACTCTCAAGGCTCTTCATATAGCCCCGGCGAACCGAGTCTACGCGCCCGAGGATGAGGATGCGGTAAGCTCATCAACCGCCTGGCGGATTTCGTCGATAAAACGTTCCTCGCTAAAACGCGCGATGTAGTTCTTAATCGCCTGCTTATCCCACTCTTCGGGGTTGAACTTCCGTATCGCCGCCTCAATCTGTTCCGAGGTCGGCTGTTCAATAAACACGCCGTTGAGGCCTTCGTGGATGGTATCGAGGTACCCGCCCGCGCGGTATGCGATCACCGGTTTTCCACTGGCACCAGCCTCCAGCGGAGTAATCCCGAAGTCCTCATGAGATACCGCAAGAAGTGCCAGACAATGCCGGTAGGCAGAACACAGCTGCTCATCGGAAATCCCGGAAATAATGCGCACATTGGGCCCCGAGAGTTTGAGGAGCTTATCTTTTTCGGGGCCATGCCCGATAATCAGCAGCTTCTTACCCGCTCGATTGCACGCCTTAATCGCCTCATCCACGTTCTTATAGGACATCAGGCGCGACACCAGCAGAAAGTAGTCTCCCGCAGCCGTGAATTCCTGCAGACCTGCGATCGGTTCTTCCACGCGGGTTGCACCCCCGGAGTAAGGCGGGAAAATAATGGGTACGTCTTTGCCGTACACCCGCGAAATACGTTCCTGAATGGCGGTCGAGTTCGCCACGTAATGTTCCGACCGTGCCGCCGCGCGCTGATCCCAGAACCGCAGCAGCGGGTTTATCACCCGTAACCCCACCCCAATCACACTGTTCTTTTTCTCGTCGCCCAGGTATTGGTCGCGCAGGTACAGCCAACGCGCCGGGGAATGGCAGTACACCAGTTTCTCGCCGGTGAATTTGAATCCGTGCGCCCATCCCGTGGTCGAAACCACCGCAACGTGCGCCGGAACTTTCAGGCAGGATGCGGTCAGCGGCAGCAACGGCAGCGCCAACCGGTGGTAGCGCCGCAGCAAGCCCACCCGATTGAGCGGACTGGTGATGATAGTCGCATCCTCAAACTCGGGGAAAGTACCTTCAGGATTGTAGAGGGTCGTGTAGATAGGGGCCTCAGGGAACGCCCGGTGTAGGGCCAGAACAACCCGTTCCGCCCCACCGCGCTGCGTCAAATAGTCGTGAGCGATAGCGAGCCGAGGGGCGGTGACAGAACCCGTATCTACCGAACCTGCAGACCGAGATTCCGCCGATGTCGGGATTTTTTTCGAGGCCAAAGAACGAATGTGAGCGGATGCGCCGCGCCAGGATTGTGCTACTCGATTCAGCATTAGAACACCTTCCGTGCGCGCTGCGGGTACTTCACGCCTGCGTAGGATGCCGCCTCCACCTGAAGCGCTACCAGCTTCTCAGCGATCTTCGCGGGAAGTTTCAGGAGTACCGCATCGAGAGTATTGCCTATTCGCCGGATATTTGCCTCGGTACTGACCGCCGCGAGGGCCTTCACCGCGGCACCCCAGAGCCCGGCAGGGTTGGGAGCCACATGCGCATCTTCACCATGTTTACGCACGAAAATGGTGCGCGCACTGCCCGCGTGCAGGGCGCGGAGAGCTCGCACGGCGGTCGTGGTCGCCTCAGCATAATGCTTCGTTTCAACCACATCGGAAATTATAATTTTCCCGCCGGCATCAGCGATCATCTTACCCAGATCGACATCTTCCCAGCCGTAAAGACGATAGGCGGGATCGAAACCGCCGATAGTTCGGTACAGCTCTGCAGAGACGGACGAGTTTCCATTCCAATAGTGCCAACGCTCGGATTCGGGGGTGCTCAGCGCCGCTTCCTTAAACTTTGCGTCGCGGTAGGTTCCGTACACCTGAGAGTAAGCGGTCTTGGGGAAAATATTGTTCAGGGTGCCGATCACCCCGTCATAGTCGCGGTGTAAGCGAAGGTGGTTCGCCACATAGTCGGACTTGGGTTCCAGATCGTCGTCGCAGCGAATCAAAATATCCGCATCCGCCGCAGTATGCCCGGCGTTGAGAGCCGCCACGCGCCCAAGATTTTCGGGGAACACAATCTTCGTGAGGTTTAAGGTTCCGCGGGCGATATAGTCGTCAACAACTTTTTCGCTCTGGTCGATGTCACCATCGAGGACAACGATAACTTGAAAGTCTCGTTCCGTCTGAGCAGAAAGCGCGTCTAAGGGATAGTGTAAAACCCCTGCTCCACCCCGCGATGGGATGATGACGGCTGCTTGATAGTGAGCCATAAACTGTCCTGTAGTTATGAGAGTGAGTAATTGGCGGGAACAAGCGTGAGTATGATGAATCCTCTAGAGATATTTCTCTAAAAGGTGGCGAACTCGTTCTCTGCCTGAGTCGGGTGAATATAATTCCTGCCAACGCCAAAATGCCGCAGAAATAATGTCATTAAGGTTATCAGATTCTTGATAGAAAGCCTGAGTTAAATGTCGAATCTTTTCAACGAGGACCGAGGGATCCTGGGCAGGGTAAATATACGGGTAGTCCTCCCCCACGACTTCGGGAAGGGCACCCGCATCGCTGACAATCACCGGCACGCGGGCACTCATCGCTTCCGCAGCGACCAGCCCAAAGGATTCCGGGGCTTGCGAGGGCACTACCAGCATATCGACCGTGTCGAAGAGCTTTTGCGGGGTGCTCCAACCGAGACGGTCGGTGTAGCGCTCAATGTTTTCAAGGGCACGGGATACTTCACGCTCTTCCTCTGCAGAGGCAAAGACGGGCGCTCCGGCAACCACGAGGCGGTATTCGGGGACGGTAACAGTACTGTTGAGGCGCTCGATCGCCTGGCAGAGGACACCAACCCCTTTGGAAGGTGTGAGTCTGCCGAGGTAGCCAATGCGTACCACCCCGGGGACGGTGGATTTCGCCAGCGAGAGGGGGACTTCCTGCGCCCAATTGGGGAAGACGGTCGCACCGGGTACGGATGCCGCAACATACTCGCTGGGAACGAGGGTTTGAAGGCTCTTTTTGCGAGCGAACGGTACTAATTTAGCGTTGGTACCCGTCGGCAGCTGATGTAGGTGCACAATGCGCCCTGCCCGTCCCCCGGTAGCGGCGGCAGGAACCAGCCCGTTACACCACAGGAGCGCATCCCGGTGCGCCCGGTGCCAGAGCCGCAGCTGAACCATATACTGCATGCGCGTTTTGGCGGGCAGTACGATGCGTGTGAACCCTTCGTCGGCGGCCGCTTCAATGAGATCCGGCGGGTTTGCCGGGCCTATGATGACAACCTGGTACCCGAGCCCTCGCGCCACCCGAGCGATATTCAGGAGCATGACTTCGCCCCCGCCTATATCGCCGTTATTGGTGGCTAGGTAGAGTTCTTTACTCATCTCGGGTGTATCTTTCTAGGTTTTCGGTACCGATATGCCAATTATCATAAGTGAATAGTCAAATATTTGGCGATGGTTCTAGGAGTTTTTGATCCGGTTCGCGATATAGGCGGTGATTTTTTCGGGTGATTTTGGCATTTCGATACGCCGGTCTACCCCCACGAAGTTTTCCGCCTCATACCCCGGCATGCCAAGTTCTCTGTTCCGGGCGATGGCGCCCGCGCGAACCGCATAGGCCATGACAATTGCCCAGGTAAAGGTGTAGAAAACCTCACCCAGACTCAAACCACACACGAGCAGGGCTATCGCTGCGCCCTGTCCCACTCGTTCTTCGACGGTCCAGGAGGTTTTTGAGACGAAGATGCGCATCCCCACGATAATCGTGATAGCGATGACGAAAACTGTCCAGACCCAGCCGCCCTCGGTACGAAGCACTAGGTAGGAGTTGTGATACACCCAGTTCCTATCCTGCAGGGGCGCGTAGGCTTCTCCAAGTCCGCTTCCAAAGAACCCCGCAGTTTCGGCTTTTTCTTGTGCCACCGCATCAATACGTTCACGGAGCATATCGGAGCCCACACGCGAGGCGAACTGCCCTACCTGGGCATAGTCCGTGGCGAGCGTCTGCACAAGCGCCCAGACCCCGCCCAACAGGAGCATCCTCACCATAAAGTTGAATCTGGAAGCGAGCAGTACCCACAGCACGCCTACCAGGTACGCCGTGATGGAGGTACGCGAGTTCGTCAGCCACACCACCGAAGTTCCCAGCACGAAGGCGAAAATACGCTCGGGCATAGTGCGCATAATAGCGAAAGCGAGTACACCAAAGATAGCGTACGCCAGGCCCGCATAGTTTTTATCGTGAAGGAAACCCACCAGAACGTTGCCGTCCGAGCGCTCGGTGATTCCCAGATAGAAGGCGGGAACGTTGATCAGAAGCGCCGTGAGGTATCCTGCGATAGCGGACCTAAAATGCAGCCGCCCCTCGGCAAGATTCCACATCAGAATGGTGGTGAAGATCATGCGAACTAAGCGTTGTCGCCAGTCGAAAGCATCAGCACTGGCGGTGTGCAAAAGCGATACGAACATCATGTAGACCAAGCCCAGCCACATAATAGTTTTCAGAGATTTAAACCTGCCAAGTTCGTACTGTGCAGGTTTGGTAAGCCCGTAGAGTGCGCCGATAACCACGGCAATCTGGCTGAGGGGCTGGTTAATGACCGGCAGCACGGTAGCGAACACCATGGCACCGAAAATTACGAATTCGGGTATGCGCAGCTGATTGCTGTTGTCCCGCACATAGTCACCGCTCTTTTTGAGCCCGTGACTAACGCGCGCAGAGAGGTTCGCGCTATCGTTCCGGTGCTGCGAGCTAGGCGATAGCGATGTTCCTAGGTGAGTGCTCATGCTAGTCCTTGATGCTTTTGTGTTTGAGTGTAGAGTTCTGCGATCTGCGCCGTCATCTCGGCGTTGGTTACCCACGTCCATGCTGAAGGGGCCGAGGCTTCACAGTTCCGCATAAGAGCTTCTAAAACGCTATCACAGAATGCGTTCTGGCGGCGGTCAACAAGCTCGTTGGGGACAAGAATTTCGGGGTTTCCGCCCACGTTGGTTGCCACGGTTTTTAATCCGGCGGCTTTAGCGTCCAAGAGCGTATAAGAACAGTTCTCCCAGAGGGATAGCTGAACCACCATATCGCTGCGGCCCATCGCCTCTAGGGGATCGACGAACCCGCTGAAGGTTACGGCATCGCTGATATGCAGCTCCCGCACCTGCTGCGCCAGGGTATCGGCAAGATCACCTTCCCCCGCGATTTCAAGGTGCGCCTTGGGGTACACGGTGCGCAGCTGGGCGAATGCTTCTATCAGCACGTCAATACCTTTTTCGGGCGAGAGCCGTGAGAGTGAGAGGATGCGCGGCGCATCCGGTTCGGTCGGCGCGCGATGCTTGTGTACGGCGGCGCGCAGCCGGGGCGCATCCACCCCGTTATAGATGATGCTCACTCTGCGAGCGCCCCATTTACGGCGCATCTGCTCGGCGGTAGAGCGCGAGACGGCAATAGCCGCATTGGTGCCCCACAGACGCACCCGGTGCACCTGTTCCATGAGCTTAGAACGCCAGGATGTGCCGTGGTAGACGGCATCATCCCCCGCGATTCCGTGCTCGGTAGTGATGAGCGTGGGAACGGTCAGTGACCGGTTGGCAAGCCGCCGCATCTTGAGGGAGTTGACGACGGCGGCGGCGATAACATCCGCATAGGCAAGGTGACTGTGCACGATAGCGGGCTTCTCTTGTTCAATAACGTGTGTGAGCGAGGCGAACGAGGCTCTAAAACCGCGGCTCGGTCCGAAGGGCACGGCGTGAACGGGAATATTAAGCTCGCGGAGGCGCTCGGTGAGTTTTCCCTCGGGTGCGCAGACAACCAGGCGATACCCGGGAATACCGGTTCGGGCGACGTCAAGAACATGTCGCGCCACTCCCCCGAAGTCGGGAACCGGAACGACCCAGAGCGCGGTCAAAGTCTTGGCTGTACTCATGCCCTCACCAGCTTTCGTGTCAGAACGTTACGCAGGGCGGCAGAAACTCGTGTCTCAACCGTACTATGCACGCACCACGCCCAGAGTAGAACCAGCGTGAGAGCCAATATGCGTGCGCCCCACGCCCCCGCCCAGGGGTAGAACATATCGATCAGCATATAGCCAAGCATCGCGTGCCCCAGATACAGGGGGTACGATATTGTGCCGAGCGCGTGCAAGGGCCCGCGCACCAAAAACGGCACGTGGCGCACATAGATAACGGCGAAAAACACCGCACATATGATGGCGACTCCCACCCCGTGGGCGCTATCGTGCATCAGGAAGGCATTAATAGAGGCCGCCGCAGCGCAGTACGGCATCAGCCAGGTAAACCTGCGGTCGTGGCTGTACATAAAGAACACCATGCCCAGACTAAACAGAGCCGCATGCTCGGCAACTACGCCCCACACCAGCATTTTGGGGGCACCCGTCAGGGACGTCTCCGGGTGGAATATGCAGCAGATGAGCAGCCCTAAGGTTGTCCAGCAAAAAATACCGATCGTGATCTCGCGGCGATATATTTTTCCACGCCGCACAGCCAGGTAGAGCCCCATGAGCAGATAGAACTGTAACTCGATGGCGAGCGTCCAATACACTTGATCGACATTATCGACCAGCATAAAACGCTGCATCATCGTCGCATTAACCAGAGTTTGCGCCACCGTAATATCCCGGCCGGGATTACCGTAGAGAAAATACACAGCCGCGGCAACCGCAAGCGCCAACCAGTAGGTTGGGTACAGGCGGGCGAAACGCGAAATACCAAATTTTAGGGCGGAACCGCTTTTGATAGCGCTCAGCAAAATTACGTACCCCGAGATGATGAAGAAAAGCTGCACCCCTAGTTCTCCGAGCGGAATAGAGTACGGTTCGGGGGCGATGCGCGGGTAGTTTTGCACGGCGGGGTACCCGAAATGGTAGGCAACAACGGCCAGTGCCGCTATTCCGCGCAGCCCGTCGAGTTCGCTAAATCGTCCGGGGGTGATGAAGCTGTTATCGAGTACTTCGCCGGGTTTTCGGGTGTGTTGAACGGTTCTTGGTGGTGTCACGAAACCGACCTACAGCCACTTTTCGAGGCGGTCTAGGGCGGTAAAGAAGCCTTCACCGTTGTTGATATGCCCCTGCCAGATTTCGGGGATAAACGATGCTTTCGGCGCCAGCTCGCGCAGCTGCTTGCCCAGTGCAGCCCAATCGACATCGCCTTCGCCCACCTGCACACCTTCGCCGTCTACGCCGATACCGTCGACCAAGTGCAGGTGGATGGAGTGCGGTGCCAGCTGTGCTACCGCCTCCGACAGAGGAATTTTGAGGAAGTTGCATGCGAGCATGGTGTGTGAAATGTCCAGGCAGAGCGCACTGTCGTAGGCGCGCGCGAATTCGGCGGTATCCTGCGGGTCAAGGAAGAGGTTGTGGTACTGCTGCCCACCCATCAGCCAGGGGTAGGGCGGCAGAGTCTGTGCCGCTAGGCGCACCCCGGCGGTATCTAGCCGTCCCAGGGCTTCGCCGATGCGCTCGTACTTTGCGGTACGGGCGCTCGCCGGGATGTGCTTATCTTTGGTGAAGCCGCCCATCGTGACGACCATAACGGGGTCTTCGTCCACCGTGAAGTAGCGGGTCAGATCGCGGGTAATGTCGATGGTGCGCTGTACCTCGGCGATGGAGCGTTCCCAGACTTCGGGGTCGCGGGAGGCCAGATCGACCAGAAAGTCTCCGGCGAAGAGGTCGGGCAAGTGGGTTGTGAAGCCCATGGGCAGTTTCTTCTCAAAGACCTCATCAATATTGATGTCGAGGTCTTTGTAGGAGAAGTGGAATTCGAGGAAATCCGGTGTTGCCTCTTCGATCAGGGGCTTGTAATCGTGGTAGCGTACCGGCAGACCCCAGGGGCGCTCGAAGGTGAAGTCGCGGCGGGTTACGAGGTCATCCTTCAGATCGCCCTCAAAAAAGAACGATCCTTCTTCAACATCGCGTTGGATGGTACGCCCGAGCAGCTGCGGCAGGTAGTTCGGCTGTAGGCCGCGTCCGGGTGACTTGACGGTCACATCTGCCTCAGTAATTACCTCACCTTTGGCTATGCTGCGGGTTGCAACCAGTGATTTGGCCAGGTTCACGCGGTTCATCAGTTCACCGGTGGAGACCTCGCGGGGCGCGGCCGTGCCGATGGATTCCTCAATGTCACGAATCTGCTGCACCATCGCCGCGAACTCTTCGGGCAGCAACGATACGGTGTGATCGTTGCCTTCAAGGGTTTTATCGGTCGTGAAGTGCTTCTCGATAATCTTCGCACCGCGCGCAACAGCGGCCACGGGCACATGGTAGCCGCGTTCATGCCCAGAATAGCCAACCAAGCACTGGCCGATCTCGGCGAGGCGGTCCATATACGCCAGGTTCACGTCTTTGAAGGGTGCCGGGTAGGTGGATTGACATTGCAGCAGGGCATAGGATGCGCCCGCCTTGCGCAGCAGGTTCACCGAGTCCAGGATTTCTTCTTCGCGGCTCATACCGGTGGATACCAGCATGGGCAGCCCGCGCGATGCAACATCGCGCAGCAGTTCGTGGTTCGTCAGGTCTGCGGAGGCAATCTTCATGCCCGCAATACCGTAATCGACGAGAGCCTGCACGGAAGGCGCATCCCAGGGGGTGCACAAAATATCCAGACCGTGCTCCTTGACGTGGTCGAATACCTCGTACATTTGCTCAACACTCAGCGAGAACCGTGAGAGCAGATCCAGGGTGTACTGCACGCCCAAATCCTCGCCCGCAGTGGCGCCGCCGCGCTGGCGGTAGAGCGCATCCAGATCGCGCAACTGGAATTTCACGGCGTCCGCACCGGATTCCACCGCGAGGTCCACCAGCTCTTTCGCGAAGTCCACGCTCCCCTGGTGGTTATTACCGATCTCGGCGATGATAAAGGCGGGCGCATCCTCGCTGATGGTGTGCTTTCCGATGCGCAACACGTTCTGCTCGTCCATTGCCAACGCCACCAGATGGCCGCGTTCGTCAATGAGCGGAATGTGCTCGATACCGCGCGCAAAGTAGCCGCGCAAAGATTCGGGGTCGCTATCGGCGGGGGCGGTCTGCGGGTTCGTATTCGCCGCCGCCAGTGCGCTGGTCTCTAGGGATTCGGTGGGGTTGGCGATCAGCCAGCGTCTGAAGTCCCCGTCCGAGAGCGAACCGCGCAAAATGCCGGATTCATTGACTAAAAAGATGATGCGCTGACCGTTGGCAGAAATTTTGTGAAGCGCAGTCAGAATCGGGTCTTCGGCGAAGACCACATAGGGCGCGATATTACGTTCGATAATCACGGTTTATGATGCTTTCTTCAAGAAAACTTGTGTTTAGTGAGAGTGAGTGTTGGATCTTTTGACGCTGAGGCTTAGCTTCTTAAGCCGGGTTGTCCCTCAAGAATTTGCTTGAGCTGATGCTCGGCGACCGCAAAATCAATAGGAGCATCAATATCGACGCCCTCGACCTCATGAAGCGTGAAAAGATCAATGGTTCCTCCAGGATACCCCGCCAGACGGTTGTGGTGCTCGGTATACACATGAGTTTTGGTGAGGTAGAGCGAACCGTTCTCCCGGTACCGGAAGGTCTCCTGTGTGAGTTCCTGGCGGCGCGGGCGCGCCATAATCTCGAACTCTGCGGTAGGTTCGGCATCCGGGTGCCACCGCCAAATAAACGGGCCGATCGGGATAACCCCAACCAATGAATCTTTGCCGTTCTCGGCAAATTGACGTACTGCACGGGCCAGAGTGCCGGGCAGGCGTACCGGGCTGGTGGCCTGCAGCAGCATAACCGCATCCGGCGCCCAGCCCTCGCCCGTGTAGAAGTCGATGGCGTGCTCGATCACCGGTTCGGTGGCTGTGGTGTCTTCGGCAAGATGTGCGGGACGCATAAACGGAACCTCGGCGCCGTAGTGGCGGGCGATGGAGGCGAGTTCTTGGTCTTCGGTTGAGACCGCGACCCGCACCTCGTGCTCCCCCGCCAGTTCGTCGCGGGCGGCGAGCGCCTGCAGAATAGTCCACGCCACCAGGGGTTTTCCGGCGATCTCGCGCAGGTTTTTACGCGGTATGCCTTTGGATCCGCCGCGCACGGGAATAACGCAGAGAATGCGCATTAGTATGCCTCCAGGTAGTCGATGATGAGCTGAGCGATAGTGTGGGCAGGCTCGACTGCGGGTTGTTCGGGCGCTGGCGTGGGGTCTTCGCCCCAGCGGTTCATGCCGTAGCGTGCCCAGAATTCTTCGAGCCAAGCGGGCGGGTTCGGGTGGTATACCCACGCCGGAATACCGCGGATTGCGGCCTCAAGCACGCCGGTTGAAAAGACCGAGACCACCGGGTTCGGCACCTCGTTCAGGGGCGTGGAAGAGCGATCTATGGCGATGCCTTCTATCTCCCAGAGCGCATGGGTGGCACGGGAGAGTTTATCGGTTTCGCTCGGATGCGGACGGTAGATGCCGTCGTGGCGTTTCAAAAAGCTGTGCGCGGCGCGGGCGAAGGATGCGCGTGGTAATTCTGCGCCGTGCATCTGCCCCAGAAACAGGATTTTGCCCAGGGATTTAGTGGTTTCGCCGTGCGTATTTTTGATAGCGCGGTAGAGCAGCTGTGAGCCGACGGTATGCGTCTGCACGTCGCGGCGTCTGGAAGTCCAAAATTGGGCGTCCTCGTCACTGAAGGCGAGCAGAGTTGACCCGATGGGCAGCGGCGGGGCGTGCGGAACCAGCAGCCCGTGCTGTACCACCCAGTAGGCTATGCCGCGTTCGCGGGCGAATCGGTAGGCCGCGTGGCCACGCGGCAGGTAGTGCCCTAAAGACAGTACGAGGCGCACGCCGGGCAGTTTTTCGGCGAGCTCATCGGCGCGTATCGGGGCGGCGTTCCAATCTTTGCGGCTATAGCGTGTGCTGGCGTATTGTCCGTTGAGATATGCTGAAGCGTCGCTCGGGCACCAGAGCGCGACCCCCACCCCTTCGAGGTGTTTGAGCGGTTCCAGCAGGGCGTTGCGGCTTGTGGGTGAGAACGAGTCGAGCACGATCAGTACCCGCGGTATTGCCCCGCGCGTATAGAGCACGCCGGAAACCATGCCCTGTTGGGCACCTCTGCGGGCGCGCACCATATTCTGGGCGCGTCCTTTCACCCAGCGCAGAGTGTTTTGGCGCTGCTGCCAGGCATGCCAGGCTTCGAGATCGACGGGGTAGTTTAGGCCCATAGTTTCTCCAAAATTTTGACGCGATCATCGAAGGTATGCTCGGCGAGGGTGCGTCGCTGCCCGGCCTCACGGATTGTATGCGCCCAGCGGGGTTCACGGAAGATGCGGGCGCACAGGTCAATAAGTTCTTCGGTACTCTCGTAGACCAGTACTTCGCGTCCGGGTTCGTAGTAGCGCACCACATCGGCCCGGTCAATAAGGTGAAGTGCGCCCACGCCGGGGGCTTCGAAGGTGCGCATCGTGAAGCCGTCTTGGTTATGGTGGATATTCAGGGTCGCCGGTGATGATGCCATGACCCCGTAGGCGGCGGATCGGTCAATATCGCGGTGTGCGGGAATTCCGGCGCCCTTGAATCTGCGGGTTCGGGCTATATCCCAGGGGTGGCGCGACCAGTCTCGCCCGTAGGCGCGCACGGGTATCCCCGCCTCGTGCAGGGCACGCAGCGTATGCTCACGGTTGGGGTAATTCGCCCCGACGAAACTGATGGCGTCTTCGGTAACCGGTGCAATCGTGCAGTGCGAATCATAGGCGTTGGGCATATCCAAGACGGCGTACCCTAGGGAGCGCAGGTATTCGGCGTCCTGCGGGCTATAGCTTGCGAGCGCTCCGAGGCGCGGTAAATCTTCCAGGGTGTATGACATGCGACGCAGCTCGTCGTAGAGCCAGGTTCCGTAGCGCACCCCGGATTCTTCAAGTTTTTGCCACCAGTTATCCCCCAGCAGGTCCCCTTTGATGACGAGCACAATATCGGGGCGATACTCCTCAAACGCGGCGATAGCACGAGCGGTCGCCTGGGCTGCGGCGGATGCGGGCCGATATTTTTCGGGCAGTTCGTGCGCGAGTTTATTGCGGATACGGTCGGCAACTGTGCCGGGAGCATCGTAAATATGGGTGCGAACCTTGTATCCGGCAACGTTTAGCGAAGCCTCAATAGCCTTCCAATACCCGTGGAACGCTGGCGAAACCAGCAGAATCGTGGGGGCTCTCATCTCGTGTATCCTTTGTGGTTCTTCTCTGTCCTGTGATCCTTCGTGCGGGAAAGCCAGGTTCGGCGCGGTTACCCGACTAGTTTTCGTGCCGTTTTCCCCGCCGGATCAGCTCTAGTTCGTGGTTCAGAATCTCGCGCGGGTTCACTCGGTGATTTCGCAGGGACCGCACCAGGTTGAAGCCGTAATTGGCGTAGCTGGTGAGGGTTAGGGCGCGGCGCAGGTTCTTCTCGAAACCCCATTTTTCGGCGTAGATAAATCGTGCGGTGGTAAGCCATTGGCGGCGCCGGGCTGAGGGGCTGGATGCGCCTCCTTCGTGGGTGACCGTCACCTCGGGCACTAGGATGCGCGGCACCCCAATCTCGGCAAGGCGGCGCTGAAAGTCTACTTCTTCGCTGTTCATGTAGAAGCGTTCGTCCATGCCTTGCACCCGTTCGTATACCGTGCGGGGCACCATCATGCAGGCGCCCATGACCCAGTCTGTTCCGTGGGACCTCACGGCGGTGCAGGCACTTATATCGTGCCCTGCCCCGAGATGCCACAGGCGCGTGGGTTTGAAGCGTGCCAGGGGTGTGAACCATTCCCATGCGATATGCCCCACGGTGGGGAATTTGCGGGCTACCCACTGGTGTTTTCCGTCGTGACCGACTACTTGGGGGCTGGCGAGCACCTGCGGATAGGCGGCGAGCGCCGTGAGCATTGAGCTGATGAAGTTTTCGCCGAGTTCAAGGTCGCTGTTGAGGATTATCAGCCAGTCTCCACGTGCGCGTGCAGCCCCGGAGTTTACGGCGCTGCCAAATCCACCGTTGCGCTCGCGGCGCACGATGCTCACGCCTTCAGTGTCGGGAAAGGGTATAGGTGAGCGGTCGTCAGAAACGATAATCTCAAGACTTTCGGGGGTTATTCCCCGCTGCGCGCGCAGGCTGGCAATTAAATCCAGCACGGGAGCAGGTTCGCCATAAAAGGGAATAATGGCGGAGATAGTTTCTGCTGACGAAGTCACAAAAATGCTTTCTGTTGCGGTTTACATCTATGTTCCGGTCATCAAACATTGTCTGTAAACGTATGTGTTTATTCGTGAGGAAACTCTCGGCATACTATACATAGTTGTTGCCGTCATATCCTCGTGAGTGAGTATTACTTTATAATTCTAATATAGTATCGACATATCAGGTGACTACACAGCGTAATTTTGCCTCATAATAAAGGTATTGCGTGTGTAAATCCCAGGGAGTTATGTGTGAATCGTCGTTCTGAGTCTGAAGATAAAACCCGGTTAACAGAACTTGAGGGTATGCGCCCACCGCATGTTGAAGCTTATTTTCGCGTGATGGGGTTTCTACGCCCCGGTATTGCACGGGTTTTGGATACAGTTCGCCACTCTCGCGAGAAAGTGTATATTGCGCCTCCTTTTTCTCGCGGCGGTAATTGGCTTTATCTGTTGGCGGCCGTTGATGCTGACCGTCGCGCCGATGCCGGGGATTTTTCATATATGCTCAATACTGCCGGTTTAGAACCTTGGCTTACAGAATTTCCTGCTTTGCAGGAACTCATGATGGATCCGAAAGATTTTAAGTTTTTACACCGGCGTTATTCTGGTCTTGATACCAATGTAGAAGATAGTTTTGCACCCGGTTCTCTTGAAATTTTTGCCCGCGAACGATTACTTTCTTCTGAACATTTTAGGCAGCGCATTCTTACAGTAGGCAATATTGTAGGAAGCAATACGGTGGTGCTTAGTATTCGGCGCGGCGATTATTATTCTGTTCCCGCAATTCGGCAGCGTTACGGTATTGATACCGTAGCCTATGTACGTGAGGCCCTGGATCAGGTGCTTAAGCGTATGAGCCCCAGCAATTTCGTGGTCACGAGTGATGATCCGCAGTGGTGCCGCGAAAACCTGAGTTTTCTCGAAGATATTGCCCCGGTGCTCTACGATAAGACCGGCGAGGGTATGTTCGCGGATTTAGCGGTTCTTGCTAAGGCGCGCTGGCTTATTCTTACAAACACCACGTTCGGGTACTGGGGCGCTTATATGGCGCAGGCGGATCACACCGTTGAGGTGTACGTACCGAATGCCCACGAGTACGATGCGAAAACCCGCCAGCCTATCGTGGTGCCCGGAACTGTGCGTCCGCATCCGCATTTCTCCCGCTGGCATGCGGTTAAGCCGCCGCACGGGGGAACCTGGCTTCTGCCTGAAGAAGGCGATACCGTGTAAAACCCTATACTTCACTCTTTCACAACTCACTCATACTCAAGCACGGAAGATAACCCATGAACATCAAATTTCTCGCGCCGTTTAAATTTTCGCAGCGAATCGTATCTAACTCCCGTAGTTTTTTCTCTGGAAGCCTTGAAAACTCGCGCTTTAAACCCCGTTTTCTAGACCCGACTGTTCGCGGGCTTCGCACTGGAAAACATCGGCTTTTTCTGGCGCAGCGCGATCTGCGTACCCGGCGTGAGGCACGTGCCCTGCTGAGCTCGGGGGATTTTAAGAACCGTTACCGGGCGCTAGAGAAGACCTTCGAGCTCCCTCCCCTGCCCACAACCAAGGGCGTGTGGGCGGTCGCGATGGTCAAGAATGAGGCGGATGTGCTCGAACGTTCCCTGCGGCACCTGCATGCCCAGGGGGTGGCGCGCATCCTGGTGGTCGATAACGGTTCGAGTGACGGCACCTTTGAGCTTCTTCAGCGTCTTAGCCGCGAGCTTCCGCTGAGTGTTGGGCGTGACCGGGAGCCCGCCTACTATCAGTCCGAGAAAATGACCTATCTGACCCATCGTGCCCAGCGAGCCGGTGCCACCTGGGTGGTACCTTTCGATGCGGACGAGTTTTGGTTCGGCGTTGAAGGTACGCTCGCCGAGGTTCTGTCCACTAGCAAAAATACCGTAGAAATCTCGCAGCTCTACAACCTATTTCCTACGGCTTCGGGAGACCTGGTGCTCGATACAACCGCGCATTTTGACCCGAAGGTGTGCTTTAAATCCTGGCGGTCATCGGTCGTCACCATGGGCAACCATCGGGTGCTTCGGCCTGGGGCACAGGGCACCGATCGGGTGGTTATCTTACATTTGCCTTGGCGTTCGCGGCAGCAGCTGCAGCGCAAGCTCATGCAGGGGGCAAAGGCGCTTGAGCTCACCGATTTGCCGGAAGATTTGGGGTATCACTGGCGTAAAAATGGCGAGCTGAGCGAAAAACAGCTTGCCGATATTTGGTTGGATCTTATCGCGGGCAGGCCCATTCCCGTAAATCTTGCGTGGCAGCCGCGCGGAAGCCTCTACCCCCTAGGCAGCGATATACCGCAGGATGCGCACAGCCTTAAACCCTTCCTTGAAGCCCGGCCAGAGACCGCCTAAAACTAGCATCCGCATAGACCTGTGCCCGCCTTCCCCAAGATTGGGAGGCGGGCACAGTCCTACTGTTTTCAGCTCGATTCGCTCGACTACTCGGGAAGCTGCCCTAAACGCACCAGATTGGCGAACTCTTCATTCTGCTGCTGCACCTGCGTGAAGGTTCCCTGCGCGGCGATTTCGCCCTGCGAAAGGTAAATCAGCTGATCCACATTGCGCACCGTCGAAAGGCGATGCGCCACGATAATCACGGTAATATCCCGCGAGATACGCTCGATCGCCTGGGTAATCTTATGCTCGGTCTCGTTATCCAGGGCGCTGGTGGCCTCGTCCATTATGAGCACGCTGGGGTTGCGGTAGAGCGCGCGCGCAATACCTAGACGCTGGCGCTGACCGCCCGAAAGCCGAACCGCATTGTGCCCGATCATCGTCATCAGCCCGTTCTCCAGGGAATCCACAACCTCGGTAAGCTCAGCGACAGCCAAGCATTCACGCACCCGTGCCTCGTCAATCTCATGAGGTTCAAGCCCGAAAGCAACCGCCTCCAGCACCGTAGAATCGGCGATGAAGACATCTTGAGGCACATACCCGATGCGCTGAAACCACGCGGGTAGATCCTGCTCGATCGGCACCCCATTGCACAAAACGCGCCCCTGCTCGGTGCTGAAAAGCCCCAAAATCAAATCAACCAGGGTGGTCTTTCCCGAACCCGAGCCGCCCACGAAGGCGATCGACGTCCCCATAGGAATCTGCAGGTTAATGTTCTTAAGCACCGGCTGATCACCGTCGGGGTAGGTAAAGGAAAGGTTCTCTACCGTAATAGTGATGGGCTCAAGCTCACGGTTTACATACTCTGCCTGAGTATCAGAGTCGGGAGCAGGCGGAAGGTCGAGCTTCTTCCCCTGTTCATCAAGCATCCCAATTTCGCGGACAAGCTCATCGCTGGGTTTCTCACCGGCACGAATATTACCTAGGGACGCCACAATGCGCGTGTAGTTCGGCAGAATACGGATGCAGGCACCAGCGAAAAGGAGCAGATAGGGTGCGCTATCGACACCCTGAGTCATGCTCATGATCGCTAGAAGTGCGGCGATTCCGAGAATAAAAATAATTTCAAGGGTATACTTTGGAAGTTCTTGAAGGAAGACGTTCCGCATATTCGCATTCACCGAGTCCATGCGCTTGCTCTGGTACCGGTGCAGGTACCGTTCGGTCACACCGTGCATACGAATCTCACGGAACCCAACCACAGCATCAAGCGCTGCATTCATCGAGCCGCGTGTAGCTTCCAGGATAATCTCGCCCTGTTCCTTATTTTTCCTTCGCAAAACGTATTGAAGCGCAAAGGCAGCCACACCGAAGTAGGCAAAAGCGAAAAGCGCGGGAAGCGGCATAAGAACCAGCAGCATCACCATGAGCACCACGATGGAGAGTAAATCCCCGATAAAGCTCATTACGCCATTTACGAAAGCGCTGTACGCCTGCCCCACAATGTCATTAACCGAGTTAAGCACCGCCGCTGCACCACGCTTACGGTGAACCAGATAAGGCTCACGCATATAGCAGTTGAGCAGATTCACCGAGGTAATGCTCTGCTGGGTAGCAATAAACCCCAGACTCCAACGCTTAATAACCAACGACAGTACACCCTTGATGACAAAGGCGAGCACCAGCGCGACACCAAAAATCACGATAAGCTGCGTGCGGTCGGAGTTGCCGAAAAGTTCCGCGACAGTTCGCAAATATCCAGTAATAGGGGCACCCATCGCCAGATTAACGATAGGTAGAATAGCCGCCACACCCAGCATCTCGAAAAGAGACACCACGAAAAGCCCCAGAATATTGAGGATTAAAATATAAAATTTTCGTCCGGGAAAGAAGATTCTGAGTTTACGATAAATATTTTTCATAAAAACCTCACAGAGTGCGCGTGGATGCCTTGAGAATCATAATACGTGCGGGACGCTCCACCAGATGATGCGCAGCGATCGCTAAGAACACGCCAAGCGCCAACGAGGCCCCCATCAGGATGAGTCCCCTCACACCACCTACCGCCGATGCACCCCAAGGCGCTGCGACAGCCCCAAAAATCACGAGCTCGTGCACCAGGTAAAACGCGAAGCTAACCTCGCCTAAATACACGAGGAGGCGACGCATTCGCGTACCCGATACCGGATCCCCCGCACGGTGGCGCGCATCGGCGTGCTGCATGTCGTGAAGCGCAAAAATCCCGATCACCAGAACCCACACAGGGTCGAGCAAAAAACCGCTGATGGTCTGTGTCAGATGAACCTTCGACACCCCGTACAGCCCCGCCAGCGGATGCGCCCGAAACGCAACTTTGCCCGGGAAGGAATTGGCGGTATCCATGATGAGTTCAGTGTTGATAATATCGTCCGGTGCGTTCTGAACCGGCACCGTGTGGTGGAACCCGGCATAGTAGACAGCGGTTTCCGAGGCGCTCGCGCGAAGAAATTCTGCAAGGGTTTGACCGCGCGGCGCAAACCAAAATTCGTCACCATCGAATGGAATGATCCACGCTGCACCACTCTGCCACGCACGATGGCATAAATATGTCATTTTCTCGGATTGCAGGTGTACATCATAGTTATCCCATGCAAAAATGATGCGTGAATCCCGTGCTGCAAGATCTATCACATATTCACGCGTTCCATCGGTTGAGAGATTGTCTGCAATAAGAATGCGATCAATTCCCTGTCTGAAAAAATGTGAAATTGTGTGCGGAAGAATATCAAGTTCATTCTTAACAACAGAAACAGCCCATATTTCATGGCGTTTTCCCATGAATTGGTGGGCAGGCAGGTTAGATATGTGGATATGCCGAATAGCGGCAATCTGATCTTTAAGACCTTTCCGGGTTTTACGAGCTTTGAGTGAGTAGCTCAATTGCCCCAGTTCAGTCCGCAGTGCGGTGAGGAATTTCATGAATTGTGCTTTCGTGAAACGGCTGGTGCCGATAAAAATACACGTAAAATACGTATGTAGATTTTAGCATGCAGATCAGGGTTATTTTCAGACTATGGCATATTTCTGCTTAATCTTTGCGGCGTATAAGACGTATTATAATATGTAGTTTTTCGCGGAAAGTCATCCATGTAAACACCACCGTCGTGTACTCTGCTCGTGCCTAACACAACATTGAGGTACACGCTAGGAACCCTCTAAGACTGACAAATTGTGTTCTACAGGTAAAATAATAGGTGAGTAGCCCTGCCCTGGAGGCAATGCAATGCGCTTCTGGAGCGTCCGAGACTCTGAAAGGTATCCATGGGAATTTTTAATATTCAGTCCCTCAGGGACAAATATCTGTCTGACTCTGGTGTACCTGCCGGGCAGGATAACCGTGAGTCCCCCTCCGCCGATACCGTTTCCGGACGCCGCCGAGCAGGGGGATCCTCAAGGTCTTCCCTTCAGGACGGAGTCGCACGTTTGAGCGCGCGACATGACCTGCCCCAACGTTCCGCACGCAGCGCCTCCCGTAGGTCACAGGATCTTCCACAGGAAGTACGCTCGCTCGCGGCTCAAAAGAGGAAAGCGCGAGAGGACGAATCCCGTTCCCAGGGTTTGCATCACACTGGGCCGGTAACGTCTAGCATTAACATACGCGCGGCACGCGATATTGCGGTCGCCGAAGCAGAAGAACGGCGTGCTGCAGAACGTGCTGCAGCTGAAAAACAGGCCGCAGAGAGGCGGGCGCAGCAGGCAGCCGATGCTCGCCGCCGTGCCGCAAGTATACTTTCTTCCGCCACGGGGGCACAGCGTTCCGTGGGCGGCAACCGTAAAAATTCTCAGGCGGCACCACAGACGCAGTCAAGCCCGATGGTTCGGAAAACCAGGTCGATTAACATCGGCGAATTCCACGGCAAGATTTCAAAGCGTAAAAAGAAGCCAGAGCAGCAGATTACCAAGCCGACGACGAACAGCGCAGAGCTGGATCAAACGGTTCTCATGGATACCAACGATGTGCAGGCTGCGGCACAGCGTTACGCAAAACAGCATAAATCTCAGCAGCAGACTCCTCGCGTGGAAAATACTGCTGCGCGTACAAATTCTCCGCGCCCGAAGACCGCGCGGATACCCATAACCCAGCGTTCCACCTCGTCCCGTTCACAAGCACCCGGCGCAGCTGCGGCGCAGAACAAGCGCCCCAAGTCTGGCACAGCGCCGCAGAGGTCAGCTCAGGCGCGCACCGCATCCGCAAAAACAACCGGCGCAAAAAAGGTACGCCCCAAGAATTCGATTGCCAAGAACCCTGCAGCTCGGAATGCTGCCTTGAAGAATACGGTGCGCACCAACCTTGCGCGTCAAGCAAATGAGCAAATGGCGCAGCGCCAGCAGAGTCCTTCATCGGCGCAGCAGAACCAGAGCCAGCCCACCCAGCAGCGCGCCCAGGCACATCAACCGCAGCAAAGGACCCACCAACAGCCAAGGCCCGCTGAAGTAGCTTCGCGTTCCTCTGTGCAGTCTAAGCCGGTTCAGTCGCATCTTGCGCAGTCCGACCCTGGCTACTCCCCCGCCAAAATTGTTGCCGCGGCACAGGCTCGCGCACGCCAAGATGCTCAGACTCATAAAAAGCCTGAAACTCCCCAGCAACAGACTCAACAACAGAGCACGGCAACGGCATCTACAGCAGCAACCCATAACCCGTGGAACAGCATTCCCACACCCCAGAAAAAGTCTGCTGCCGCTAATCCGTGGAATAGCCTTCCGGCAACATCCAAGCAGACCCCGGAGGATATTCCAACGAGGCAAAAGCAGAGCGAACCCTCTATCAGCGAGAAACTTGCGAACAAGCCCGAGTTCGCGGGCTTCGATATGGAGAAGCTTCTGCAGCCTGGGTATAAGCCGCAGACCCGTAAAGAGGCAATCGCTATTCGCCGCGCGCAGGAAGAACTGAATCTTCACAGTGGAGAAAATCAGCAGTCTCAGACAGAGGAAACGCAGCGCCAGGAAGATGAAGCGGCCCGGCGCGAACGTGAACGCGCGGAAGTTCACCGTCAACGTCTAGAGGCTCGCCGTCGCCGAGAGGAACAGGCTCAGCGCACGCGCGCTGAAGAATCCAATGCCGGGCAGCAGGACGAGCAGACTCAGTCTGAACGAGAGCAGCGCGAGCAGAATCAGGCTCAGCTGGCGCGAAAACTTGCTCAGCGTGATAATGCTCGTTCCACTTCTAACGAGAACACCCGCACAGAGCCCTCGCGGCCCGCTCACCAGACCTTGAAGGTGCGTGATGGCGCAAACAACGCGCTCTCCACTTCCGCCCAGGATGCGCAGGATACGGATACGCAGAGTACCCAGCCAGCAGCTCAGCCGACGGGTTTCCGTTCGGCTCCTGCTCAGGCATCTGTGCATCCGACAGCTTCCGTCCGTCCCGTAAAACGCGCGGCATCCCATGCTTCTCCGTTTAAGCTCGCGCCGGGCGAAGTTCGCTCGGGCGTGGTGCGCAGGCGCAGGCTCGCTCCCAGGCTCCAGGGGCCTATGGAAGCGGTCTTCGTGTGTACCGGGAACGTAGCGCGCAGTGCGGCGGCAGAGATTATCGCAAGCCAGCTCTCCGAAGAATACGGTCTAACCGACGACTGGATTTTCACCAGCGCCGGAACTTCGGCACTTTCGGGCTCGCGCGTATACCGTCACGTGGGTAAACAGCTTGACGAGCGCGGCTACGATATTTCCGGGTACCGCGCCAAGCAGCTCACCGAAGACATGGTGGAACGCGCTACCCTGATCCTGGTGGCGGAGGCGGAACACGCCGATTGGATTATCCGCGAATGGCCGCAGTACCACCACAAGGTTCATCTCATCAAGCAGGTAGCTATCCTGAAGCAAGAAGTCGGTTCCGAGGCAGAACCGATCTCATACCTGTACAGCCATAATCAAGCACCGCGCTCAAGCGATAACATTGGTGATCCGTACCGTCAGGGTAAAGAGGCGGCACGCATCGCGGTCGATGAGATTGAAAACTCGCTCTTCGAGATTCTGCCGTGGCTCTCGCAGGCACACGTGCAGAGCTAAAACAGCAGATTATGAGGGCTATAGCCTCTAAGTAGTTAATATCCCCGTCTGAGCGCTAGCGTTCTCAGACGGGGATATATTTTCTCGGTCCAATAACATCACCCCGCGCCGAACTGTCGAAGCTCGGCCACGGGGTGAATGCGATATATACGATTTAGGCGTGATCGTTGAAGATGTTGGTCACAGACCCTTCGTCGAAAACCTCACGGATAGCACGTGCAATCAGCGGAGCAATCGACAGAACCGTCAAATTATCGAAAGACTTCTCGGCAGGCACGGGCAGAGTGTTAGTGACAACCACTTCGGAGGCACCGCATCCGGAAAGGATATCGACAGCCTCACCAGAAAATACGGGGTGGGTAGCCGCGATAATGACTTCTTTCGCACCCTTATCCTTAAGAACCTTGACCGCGCCAGCAATGGTTCCACCGGTATCGATCATATCGTCGATCAGTACGCAGGAGCGCCCTTCAACGTCGCCCACAACGGTTTTTGAGACGGCGTGATTCGGCACGTTAATATCGCGTGTCTTATGCACGAAGGCCAAAGGTGCACCGCCGAGCAGGGCAGCCCAATGCTCAGCCACGCGCACACGACCGGTATCCGGGGAAACGACGGTCACGTTCTCGGGGTTCTCAACGCGCCCACGAATATAATTCGCCAGAACTGGAATAGCGAAGAGGTGATCGAGCGGACCATCAAAGAAACCCTGAATCTGCGAAGTATGCAGATCGACGCACATCAAGCGGTCCGCGCCAGCAGTCTTGTACAAATCGGCAATCAAACGAGCCGAAATAGGTTCACGTCCCTTATGCTTCTTATCCTGACGGGCATAGGGGTAGAAAGGCGAAACTACGGTAATCGAGCGGGCAGAGGCACGTTTGAGCGCATCAATCATAATGATCTGTTCCATCAACCATTCGTTGATGGGCGCCGGGTGCGACTGAATTACGAAAGCATCAGCGCCGCGCACAGATTCCTCGAAGCGCACATAGGTCTCACCGTTGGCGAAGGTATACGCAGAGGTCGGCAGCAGGTCATGCCCCAGTTCAGCAGCGATTTCTTCGGCTAGTTCCGGATGCGCCCGCCCGGACACCACTGCCATTTTACGCATCCCAGGATTGGTAATCTCGCTAGACATGATTGTGTTCGCTTTCCTTGTGAACTCGGTGTGTGAAAACTACTCCTGCGCGGCCTCAGCAGCCTGTGCAGACTCGGTTCCTTCACGATTTTTTAGAACCCAGTCATCAATATTGCGCTGGGAAGTCTCAGAGATAGCGAGCGCGCCCGCCGGAACATCCTTGCGGATCAGGGCTCCCGCACCGGAATATGCGCCGTCTCCAACGGTGACAGGTGCCACGTAGATGCCGCCCGACCCCATGCGGGTATGCGCGCCGATAACGGTTCGGTTTTTAGTAACCCCGTTGTAGTTAGCGAAGATGGACCCCGCACCAATATTGGCACCTTCGCCGATTTCGGCATCCCCTACGTAGGTGAGGTGGGGTACCTTGGCGTCCTGGCCGATCTGTGAGTTCTTAGCTTCGCAGAAGGCACCGAGTTTTGAGTTCGCGCCCAAAACGGTACCGGGGCGCAGGTATGAGAAGGGACCCACGGTGGCGTTTTCGCCGATGGTCGCGCCGAAACCGTGGCTGCGGATAACGGTTGCGCCGGTTTCGATAGTCATATCGGTCAGGGTTGTGTCCGGACCAATAGTTGCACCGGTGGCGACCGATGTTGTCCCGTGCAGCTGCACGCCGGGCATTAGAGTTGTATCGTTTTCAAGGGTAACGGTTACGTCGATCCAGGTGTTGTGCGGGTCCACGATAGTTACGCCGTTACGCATATGTTTTTCCAGGATGCGTTCGTTGAGTTTACGCCCAAGCTGCGCAAGCTGCACGCGGTCGTTCGCACCTTCAACCTCCCAGCGATCCTCAATAGCGAGGGCGGCGGTGCGGTGCCCCTTATCGCGGGCTATAGCGAGTACATCGGTAATGTATTTTTCGCCCTGTGCGTTGTCGGTCGTGACCTCTAATAGGGCTTCGCGCAGAACCTTGGCGTCGAAAGCGTAGATGCCCGAGTTGATTTCGGTAATCGCCAGCTCTTGGGGGGTTGCGTCTTTGGCCTCCACAATGGCGGTAACTTCGCCCGCTTGGTCGCGCACGATGCGCCCGTAGGCGCCGGGCTCTTCGATATTGGTGGTGAGCACGGTAACGGCGTTGCGTCCCTCTTCGTGGAAGTCCATTAGCTCGCGCAGGGTTTCGGCGCGAAGCAGGGGTACGTCGCCGTAGGTGACCAACACGGTACCATCAACGAGATCGGAATTATCGAGGGCGTTGAGACCGACTTCAACGGCTCGACCGGTGCCGGGAATGTCGTCCTGATCAACGATGGTGACCTGGGCATCAAAGTCAAGAATATGCTGGGCTACCTTATCACGCTGGTGCCGCACCACAACGGCTAGGCGCTGAGGGTCTAGGTCTCGGGCAGCAGCTACGGCGTGTTCCACCATGGAACGACCGCCTATCGCGTGCATAACTTTGGGGGTAGCAGATTTCATACGAGTGCCAGCTCCCGCAGCCAAAACAATAACAGCCGAAGGTGCCTTCCGATTTTCTGCGTTCACCTAGATGTCTCCTTGTTAGGTGTGGGATATAGCCGGAAGTCTACCCCCGAACTATTCGCTCCGCCACCAGGATTCGAACCTAGACAAACGGCTTCAAAGGCCGCTGTGCTGCCATTACACCATGGCGGATTATCCGCATGAACACCCGTCGGATTGACGGACAAAGAAACGGATACTCCATAGTGTAGCAAAAATAGCAGCGTTCTCACACACGCCACTCTGTGCCATCGGGAAGCCCTAATTTTTGCATTAACACGGTGCCTGTGGTGCCTCAGATGCCCTGGGATTTATCTCTCACCGGCGTGGTTTTCGCCGGATTTATACGAAGACTTCCAGGCGTGTGGGAGTCAGGCGTTACCCTGGATATGTGGCACATTTACTTGGCGGCGAAGCGCTGCACCTTCAGTTCCCTACCCGCACTATTTTTGAGGGGGTGACCGTTGGCATTAATGAGGGCGACCGCATCGGCATTGTGGGTCGCAACGGCGACGGTAAATCCACGCTCATGAAGATTCTGGCGGGGCGTCTTGAACCGGACTCCGGGCGCGTGACGGCGCGCGGTGGCACGCGCATCGGGTATCTGGATCAGTCCGATGTTCTCAACGATTCTCACACGGTCGGTTATGCTCTGGTGGGTGATACTCCAGAGTATGAGTGGGCCTCGCAGCCGCGTATTCGTGATGTTATTGCGGGTTTGGTGTCTGATCTGCCCTGGGATGCGCCGGTTTCTTCACTCTCGGGTGGGCAGCGTCGCCGCGTGGCGCTGGCTGCTCTGCTGATACAGGAATGGGATGTGCTCATGCTGGATGAGCCCACTAACCACCTGGATGTGCAAGCAATTACATGGCTTGCGCATCATCTGAAAAACCGCTGGAGCAAGAACGCGGGCGGCTTACTCGTGGTCACTCACGACCGCTGGTTTCTCGATGAAGTCAGTACCGACACCTGGGAAGTCCACGATAATATCGTGGAACCATTTGAGGGCGGGTATGCGGCTTACGTTCTGCAGCGCGTGGAGCGCGATCGGCAGGCGGCCGCCGCGGAGGCAAAGCGCCAGAACCTGATGCGCAAAGAGTTGGCATGGCTGCGTCGCGGCGCCCCGGCGCGCACCTCAAAGCCGAAGTTTCGCATTGATGCGGCGAATGCGCTGATTGCCGATGTGCCGCCGGTGCGTAATACCGTGGAACTCAAGCAGATGGCGGTTTCCCGTTTGGGTAAGGATGTGGTGGATCTTGAGAACGTCTCGGTCACCTTTGAGGATTCTTCGCTGCCCGACGGTAAACGTGAGGTGCTGCGTCGCGTAACTTGGCGGATTGCGCCGGGTGAGCGCACCGGTATTTTGGGCGTGAACGGTGCCGGAAAATCAACCCTGCTTGCCTTGGTCACCGGCTCTCTGGAACCGACCGAGGGGCGTGTGAAACGCGGTAAGACCGTCAAGGTTGCCACCCTCACCCAGCAGCTGGATGAGCTGAAAGAGGTTGAGAACGACCGCGTATCTGATGTGATCGGCCGCAAGAAGCGCAGCTATATTGCCGACGGCAAAGAGATGTCGCCCTCGCAGATGTTGGAACGGCTAGGTTTTACGAGCGCGCAGCTTTCTACTCCGGTGAAAGATCTGTCGGGTGGGCAGAAGCGACGACTGCAGCTCATGCTCATTCTCTTGGACGAGCCGAATGTGCTGATTCTGGACGAGCCTTCAAACGACCTGGATACCGATATGCTGGCGGCGATGGAGGATCTGCTCGATACCTGGCCCGGTACCCTGCTGGTGGTTTCTCACGACCGTTACCTCATGGAGCGTGTGACCGATCAGCAGTATGCGGTGATTGACGGTTCTTTCCGGCATCTACCCGGTGGTGTGGACGAGTATTTGGCACTTTCCGCAGCGGGTCGGGGCGGTTCTGCCGCTGGTGTTACGGGCGGTGCGTCCGTCCCAATGAAAAAGAACGATTATTCGGTTTCTGACGACCAGGCTGAACCAACGGACTCTGGCCCCAAGAGCACGCCGAAAGTATCGGGGGCTCAGGCACGCGCGGCGCAGAAGGAATCCGCCGCGATTGAGCGTCGCCTCGGGAAATTGGGCGAGGAACAGAGTAAGCTCTCCGAACAGATGAGCATGCATGACCCCGCCGATTACGCCGGGCTTGCCGACCTAGGGCAAAAACAGCAGGCGCTTCAGGATGAGATCGACGAGCTAGAGATGCGCTGGCTGGAGCTCTCGGAACTCCTCGGATAGCCCGCTCCCCTGCTAAAAGAGTCTTGATAGCGAATCAAACGGGTTCCTCAACGTTGCATTCACTATCAAGGCTCTTTTTATAAACTCGGGGAAGCATCCGCAAGTTCCGCAGCCATAGCCTTTAGGTCCGCATCCAGCCGGGGGCTGCGCAAACCCGCAGCCTGAAATAGCTCGGTGAAACGGTGCCGCCAATCCAGTCTTTGCAGCGCCATACGCACCTGGTTTCGGCTCTGCTCAGGTGTCCATTCGCTCACAAGCTGCGCCACCGCATTCAGCCCGGCGCGAGCATCCTGCGGGTCAATATCGACGGTCGCTCCATCCCACAATATCTCGCGCGTACTTTCGGTTTTAGGCACCTGCCCCACCACGGTCACCCCGTGGGCGAGCGCGTCCGTCCAGCGCCCGGTAATGTACTCCTTGTTTGGGTGCGTGTACGATGCGGGGCTCACCAAAGTACTAAAAGCCAGTACAAACTTGGCGTCCGCGAGTGCTCTCTGCAAAGACTCGATGGATTCTTGATCGGTTACACCGAACGGCGGGCGCCCCGCGAAGGTTATTCCCACTTGCCGGGCAAGTTCTGCGGTGTGTTCATCGTCGTCATAGGCGGAGGGTTGGCGCCCCACACGAAGTATATCGGTGGTTTTCGGATGCGCCAGATGCTCATCGAATTTACTCCACACGTCTGCACCCCAAGGAAGCACCCGCACGTTTTTAACCCCGGCGCTGCGCCAATCGTGCACGTCGTCGCGGTCCGCGACAAAAACGGTGTTATAGGTTCCGTTGGTGGCGATGGCGGGAATGCGGTCATCCCAGAAACTATCGATAACCCACCCGTAAACCCCAGCATAGCGTCGTGCGGCGAGGCGTGGCTGCGCGATAGCGTAAAGCTGTCCGGGGTCGCTGGCGATAACAAGGGCGGTACGTCTTCCGCCGGGAATACGCGGCAGGCGCCCCAGAATTTTGGTGGCGGGTGTAAGCGATGCGCTCGGGTCAGGGGTGACGATGCGCGCGTCCAAGTACGATGCCATCAGGCGCGCCATCTCATGGATGGGCGCCCACCCGGCGCCTTCGGGAACGCCTACGATAATATCTACGTCGTGGGGCATGGGGTATTCATTTCGTGCGAGTTCGAGCGGGAATAGGTCGCGCGTAATTTTGACCTGAACTATGCAAAATGTGCGTCATCACACCGCGCGATATACCACTTAGTATATACGTTTTTAGGTATCGTCCGGGATACTTGGTAATCACCATGACGGAGTGGGTTTTATATCACAGATTATTGAGAGACACGGAGGCAATACTCAGTGCACCATAAATTCCGGGAGCGTTTTCTTCATGTGGATGTGCATAAACTGATCCCGTATAAAGAAAACACTCTCGCATTGCTCCCTACCAAAAAACACTCCGCTGACCGCCGCCTGCAGGTAGGCTACAATATCTTCAGACGGGCTTGCCACGGTGGTAGAGCCGCATAGGTCACACTCACTCACACGAATTCTCATGATTCAGAAACTCAAAGATTTGAAATACCGCCTGCATCTTATGCGGCGAGAACGCACGAATGCGCAAAAACGACGTGAACTCACCAAAAATGGCATTGTTTTTGGTGCCGGAACATATTGCGATCCTAGTTCCACTATTATGCCTAAGGTCGTAATGGGCACGAATTGTTTTGTCAATAAAGAAACTTTGGTGGGCGCGCATACGACTCTGGGAAATAATGTTTTTCTGGGGCCGCGCGTCACCATTTTTGCCGACACCCATGAAATTGGTTCTGCCGCTCAGCGCGCGGGAGCAAATATTACTCGTCCCGTACACATCAAAAACGGCACGTGGGTGGGGCAAAACGCTGTCATTACCGCCGGGGTTACGATCGGCGAAGGATGCGTGATTGCCGCCGGTGCCGTGGTGGTGCACGATTGTGCGCCTCATGGCGTGTATGCGGGCGTTCCGGCGCGGCGCATCCGTGACCTTAATGCCGAAGGGAACTCGTACCCGGTAGCTGAGCAGGTGAAAGGAGGCCGGTCGTGACTCGCCCCAAGCCCATTGCAGCATCCGTCATTATTCCGGTGTATAACGGCGCCAACTATATTACGCAGCAGCTTGATGCACTCGCAGCCCAAACCGGTAACCCTAGTTTTGAGGTGCTCATTTGCGATAACGGCAGTACCGACAGTACCAGCACCGTGGTCGAAAGCTACAGTGCCCCCTATCCCCTGCGGGTAATAGATGCATCCCAGCGTGGCGGAGCCAGCCACGCCCGCAATATGGGGGCGGTACAAGCCGCGGGTGATGTCCTTATCTTCTGCGATGGTGATGATCTTGTAGAACCTGACTGGGTGGTTTCGCATCTGTACGTGCAAAACCTATATTCCCCTGTCATAGCAAGCGGGTCTCTGCTTCATGATCGGGTCAATACTCCCGAAGTTCTGCGGGCTTACGGTCTTGAACCCGGCGATGATCAGAAGACTCTGAGCACACGCACCAGGATTTTCTACGACGATGAGCTCACCCCCTATGCTGGTTTTCTGCCGACGGTTGCCGGGGGTAATTTTTCGATTCCTCGCCGCGTATATCTTGAGGCTGGGGGTATGGATTCTTCATATAAGAGTTCCGAAGAGACCGATTTTGCCTGGCGTGTGCAGCTTGCAGGCGTTCCGGCGGCGCTTACGCATGGGCCGCTTCTGCACTATATTCTGCGGGATAAACCTAAACGCATTTTTCATCAGCAGCGCGCCTACCAAAAATACAAGGTACTGCTGTGGGTGCACTATCGGCAGCATGGAATGCGCGGTCCCAGTACGAAGGCGTCTATCCTGGAGGTTCTGCGGCAGGCCCCTAAGCTTATAAACCCTGCAACCCGTTTTCGGGCGGCGTATCTGGCGGGCGGTAACCTTGGGGCGCTGGAGGGTATTCTTCAGTACCGCATTCTCAAGCGTATTCCGAAGCCGCTGCGGCTGGATACTGCGCCTATTACAGAGGAATAAGGGACTATTCATAAGGAATTAGAGCATCGCGGGGGTTTGTGTGGCTATCGCGTGACGGCCTCGGCGGCGAAGTGCTGCGGCGAGTTCATCAGCTGCGGTCGCATCCTCCGCAAGAATAGCCACGGTAGGCCCTGACCCAGAGACAAACGCCTCAACCATGCTCTCATTATCCATGGTCAAAATAGTTTCAAGATCGGGAGCTAGGGTCACGGCTGGTCCCTGCAAATCGTTGCGAAGCTGCCTGCCAATTTCGTGGATGCGTGCAATCGGCGCCTCCGTCTGGGTTAGCGCGTGCAGCAGCCCCGAAGGAACCTGCAGCTCGCCAGCTTCGGGGTAACGCCCGGCGGCGCGTCCCTCATCAAGCTCGCTAAATACCTGCGGGGTCGAGAGTCCTTCTGAGGCGGCGACCAACACAATATCGAGTGGAATCATGTCTTCGGGCAACTCCACGATGCGCAGCTCGGTTCCGGTCCCCTCCCCCACGGCTAACCCGCCCAGCGGGAACGCGGCACGCACCACAAAAGGCACGTCGGCACCCAAAGGCGCAGCCAGGGCAAGCAGCTCTTCGAGTCCGAGGGTACGTTCGGTAAGCCGCTTCTCATAGAGATACTGATCGACGGCAAGAAGCGCGGCGGCGGCATCTGCCGAGCCACCCGCCATGCCCCCGGCCACGGGAACGGCCTTATCGATATGCAGGTGCAGGTTCAGATCGTTCACGGTAAGCCCGTGCGCCTGCACCATAGAGACGGCTGCACGATGCGCCAGGTTCGACTCGTCCAACGGCACCTCGGCTAGATCAAATTCTCCGGAGCGGTGCTGCTGATCGACCAGGGATTCGGACACAATATCCAGGCTCAGGGTAATTCCCGGTTTCTGACCATCGCGTGCGGTTACGGTTTCGTAGATATTGACCGAAGAAAAGAGCGTGGCGAGCGGATGGTAGCCGTCCTCGCGGGGGTTCCCCACGGCAAGATAGAGATTTACTTTGCCGGGCGCTTTTGCCCGAGTTTCTAGAACATGCATTCTTTATCCATCTCCGGTTTCCCGGTCTTAACTTTCATCCGCCACTAAAGCTGGCACCCGATGCGCCGCCTGGGCAATCCGAATATACCCGTGAATATCTAACTTTTCGCCACGCTCAGTAGGAGTAATGCCCGCCTCGGTCAGGATAGCCTCGGCACGAGCACCGGAGCCAGCCCACGAAGCAAGCGCGGCCCGCAGGGTCTTCCGCCGTTGGGCGAAAGCAGCGTCAATCACGGTAAAGACTTCGTCGCGGTCAATATCGGCGAGCGGCTGCGGGCGCATCCTGAATCCCACAAGCCCGGAGTTAATTTTCGGGGCGGGCCAGAATACGTTTTTACCAATAACCCCCGCTTTAAAGACCTCAGCATACCAGCTTGCCTTCACCGAAGGAACCCCGTAAATCTTGGATCCGGGTTTCGCCGCCAGACGATCGGCAACCTCATCCTGCACCATCACCAAGGCGTGGCGGATGCTCGGGAACTGCGCGAAGAGGTGCAGAAGCACCGGAACCGCCACGTTATAGGGCAGGTTAGCGACTAGCGCATCCGGCGTGTGGGGAAGCTCAGTCACCTTGAGGGCGTCCATAAGCACCACATTAACGTTTTGTGCCTTGTCGGGGCGGAATTTGGCGATAGTATGCGGTAGCTGCTGCGCCAATGGCGGATCGATTTCAACCGCTACAACCTGGCGCGCGGCATCTGCTAGCCCCAGAGTGAGAGAGCCAAGTCCGGGGCCGACTTCGAGCACGGTTTCGTCGTCGGTAATATCCGCTGCGGCAACGATGCGACGAATAGTATTCGGGTCAATCACGAAGTTCTGCCCCAGGGTCTTTGTAGGGCGAATGCCCAGCTGCGCGGCAAGGTCACGGATTTCTTGAGGACCCAGCAGGGGTTTATCGCTCAGATTTTCTCTCACCCTATCTATTCTACGGAAGGTTGCAGGTCTAGGTCGAAGGACGCCGCTCACTGGTGCGGGTAGTTACTTGAGAACTCTGCGTTTCTTCCGTATCTGCCAGAGAGTCGATTTGACGATGTTTTGTGCATTCTTCAGCCGGGCCTTGGGCGCGGCATAAATACGCAGCTTATTGAGGAGCGGCTGTTTTTTTGTCTGGTTTGCTTTATGGTACACAAAATGCGTCCCGTCTTCCTCGATAAGACTATTTCCTGTCCAACCGCACAGTCCTGGCTGCACAACCTTAATATCCACCCCAAAATCAGCGGCAAAAAGGGGCCAATCATCCGCCAGCCAGTATTGTGAACCGCGCGCATCAATCTGCTCAATAATTTTCTGCGCCGCCGACCGAGAGATCAGATACAGCCCCGTACAGGCAGTCCAGTCGTTAGCGCAGTACCCTAAACGGTGACGACCCCAAATAAACGGAGAAAACAATGACAACCGGGGGTAAGGGGTACGGGCATTCATACGACCCATCTGGGTGGACCAGCCATCCGCAAAATTCACCACGCCAATACTGAGAGATTTTTCAATAACCCGAGAAACAATTTCATCAATGGAGGCGTGTATCAATGCATCGTCCTCAGCAACAAGTGCCCATTCTTCCCCGCTTTTTAGAAAATCACGCCACACGTAAGTATGGCTCAAGGCGCATCCTACTTCCCCGGGACGGGCTAGACGGCCTGCTCTCTTCTCAAAATAGATGTTATCAAATTCAGGGCTTTCCCCAGGAATAGGTAAAGCACGCCCATCTACTCCCCAAAATATATCAAAACCAGTGCCCCCTGGAGCACTGAAGAAATACTCAAGACGATTTTCGTCTTTAAGAGCAACAACATATTTTTTCATTTTCCCTCTTTATATTTGATGTGACAATGATTTACCGGTATCCACCGGAATATATTTCAAATTGCATACCTGCAATAGTTTTTATATTATCTTTATACTTCAAGCTTAATGGACTCACAATATTCCCTGATAAATCAGACCAGGGGACAGGATACTCTGGCATATATTCAAATGCTTGAGAGTTATAACGCCCCTCTAAAAGGGTTGAAAAGTAATCCATACGGCGATGTATTTCAGAAATCCACTCATCGGTAAACCTGCTGTATGGTTTGCACGCATAAGCAGACATATTCACAATCGACCTATAGTAGTTACGCTGGTCTTTCCCCAATACCCCACTTGCTGGTGACGAATTCCGGGAATTTTTTTCATGCGGCGCGATCACCCACATATCTGGGGTAGCATTAAGCTCCTCAAGAAGAGGTAACCAGGGCTTATCCATAGGTTTTATATCCATATAGACACCACCGTGATGGTGCATCAGGTAGGCACGCATATAGTCGGAACGCTGAATGTAGCTCAACTTCACGTATGAAGGGTGTAAAGGATACCCAGGAACTATATAGTCATCCAGATTATCTGGAGTCACCAGAATAACTTTACTCTCAGGGTTAGTGGAGCGAATAAGATTAAGTGATTTCCGACGGGCAGGCGTTATTTCGTTATCTCCTGTCCACACTACAAATATCTGGTTAGGGGCATCTCGAAGATTATCTTTAGGAAGTTGGGAATCGTAGAATAAGTGATTAACAGAGAAGGTACTAGAGTTTGGCACAACAACATCACCAATACGATGAGTGTATTTCTCAAGGTCATAAGAATATGGGTTTTTCTGCGAATACCAACTGCGCATCTTATCTATCCCCGCGCCATCTTTGACATAATTAATCCATATATAATGTTTTATTCTTTTTGAAAAAGAAATGATTGACACGGCTTTACCCTAGTTCTCTCACATTAACATGCTATTGATACGTTACGGGATAGAAAACTATTTATCGGGATGCCATATCACACAAATACAGAATTTACTCCAGAAATTATGAGGTAAAGCCTTAAAAGGTGAGATATAGCATCTACCATAATAGCATATACGCGTGATAGTTCATGCAGGCTTCGATAAAGGTGGCACAAAAAATACTTATACCTTATGCACTGATCGTTACCATCGTCTAGACCCCCTCAAGTCCCCAGCTGCCGTAGACACGCATCGAGTTCGCGCGGATAATTCGGCACAGGTCTTCTAGGTTCTGCTCGCGGTGCGCCGCCATGAACCGCACCGTATAGTTCGTCATGTACGAGGCATTCGGGCGGCCCCTAAACGGGTGCGGGGTCAAAAAAGGCGCATCCGTCTCGGCAAGAATCAGCTCAGGGCGTGCCATACGCAACGACTCCTGAATATCCTTCGAGTTTTTGAAGGTTACGGTTCCGGCGAAGCTCATATACCAGCCCTGCTTATTACAGATGCGCGCCAGCTCAGCCCCGCCCGAGTAGCAGTGAAATACAGTACGCTCGGGGGCGCCCTCCTCAAAGAGGATGCGCACTACATCATCGTGCGCCTGCCGGTCATGAATCTGAAGCGCCAGATCGTGCTTCTTCGCTAGACGAATATGCTCGCGAAAGCTGCGCTGCTGAGCTTCAACACCTTCCTTTCCGGTGCGAAAATAGTCGAGCCCGGTCTCACCGATAGCTCGCACGCGCGGTTCGGCGGCAAGCGCATCCAAGGTCTCCAGAGCCTCATCGAGGGTACCGGCGGATTCCAGTTCGGGGGCGGTGTTGGGGTGAACGGCAACCGCCGCCAAAACCCGCCGGTCGGCGCGGGCGGCGGCAACCGCATACAGCGAGGAGAGAATATCGCAGCCAACCTGCACAATGGCACCTATGCCGAGTTTTTCCCCAGTATCAAGGGCGTCCCGGGCAGTAATCTCTACTTCGCCATCAAGCAGATCCATATGGGTGTGGTTATCGACGATGGCGTACGGCAGAGGCTCGGGTGCAGGCGGGAACACAAGGTTGCGGGACCGTCCGTCACCGCCCTTCGTGGAGCGGCGGCGGGTGCCTTCACCCGAAGGTTCCTGCGCTATCCCTCCTCCGGTCTCGTCACGATAAAGCTCGGCGCGGTAGGGCGCGGGAGTTTGCCCTTCTTCGATCTGCCAGCCATGCGGAAGCGCGCTCGCCGTCAGTTCTTCTTCGCTCGGCATCTTATAGTGTGCCAAGGTTGCAAGGGAGTCTAAATATTCCTGGGTGAGTTCGGTTTGCTCGGAGTGGCTATGGCACACGGTATTCTCCTGTGGGCTGTGTTGAGGTATGTTTAGACGTTGGCATTTCGAGCGGCGAGGGCGGCTTCATAGAGTTCTCGTTTGGAGGCACCCGTTTCGGCGGCGACTGCGGCGCACGCATTTTTAAGGCGTTCCCCCGCATCCACCCGTTCGAGGACGAGACTTACTACGTCTTGCGCCTGCGGAGTTTCGGGAGGCTCGGCGCCAGCAACCACAATCACGATTTCGCCGCGTACCTGGGTTTTGTGCGCCCAGTCAGCGAGTTCGTTCAGGGTGCCGCGCAGGGTTTCTTCATGCAATTTGGTGAGTTCGCGGCATACGACGGCACACCGTTCGCCCCCGAAAACCCGGGCAAAATCTGTGAGCGTGGCGGCTACACGATGCGGCGATTCATAGAAAATCATGGTGCGCTCTTCCGCCGCCAGGGAATTCAGCCTTCTTGTACGTTCTGAGCCTTTACGCGCCAGAAACCCCTCAAAGGTGAACCGTCCGGTGGGCAGTCCCGAGAGCGCGAGCGCAGTCAATGCCGCCGAGGGACCGGGGATCACGGTCACCGGCAGGTCGGCGTCGGCAACGGCGGATGCAGCAACATAGCCGGGGTCCGAGATGGTTGGCATACCGGCATCCGAGAGCAGCAGAACTATGTTCCCGTCGCTGACCGCTTGCACGAGCTGGGCACTGCGTTCCGCCTCGTTATGGTCGTGATTTACGATAATTCGTCCCGTAGTGTGCACCCCCAGCCCGGAGGCAAGGGTGCGGAGCTTGCGAGTATCTTCGACAGCGATCACGTCAGCGGTAGCGAGCGCCTGCCGTAACCGGTCGCTGGCATCTGAGAGGTTGCCGATAGGGGTTCCGCCGAGGATGAGAATACCTTCCTCACGCTCATCAGACGCTAGGGGCTGCATTGTTGTATCGGCGGAGGTGGTACTTTGTGTATCGCGCTCATACATTTCGTTTTCGATCACTCCCCCAGTGTATCGTGTGTGCTTTTCATCTCGGAGGTGCGCTGTGCCGCCATAGCGCTTAGTTCCGCATGATGTCGGTGTAGTTTTATAGATTTTATATATGGTCTGAGCCAGATTTTTGTGGTTTCAGGTATTTTCAAGAAGACGTGGAGGCTTACACCCTATAGGATTGATAGGTGATGTTAACCGCTAGTCTTTCTTTTACGAAGTCCAGAGTGCAGTACTCTCTGTCGAATCTTTTCGAGGCTCTGGGCGTCGCCCGTGTTTCGCTGCCCCGTTGGGGCTGGCTTGCACCGACCCTGATTGTACTCTTAGCGGGTGTGCTGCGTTTTTATAACCTGGCACACCCGAATGCGATTGTCTTTGACGAAACCTACTATGCCAAGGATGCCTATTCGTACCTGCACTACGGATATGAAGTTTCGTGGTCGAGCGGCGTGGATCACGCATTCGCTTCGGGGGATTTTAGCGGTATCTTACCGAACAGCCCCGAGTATGTGGTGCATCCTCCCCTAGGTAAGTGGATGATTGCCTGGGGAATGGCGATTTTCGGCGAGAACGCCTTCGGTTGGCGCGTGAGTGCCGCGATTATTGGTACGCTCGCGGTGGCGCTTTTGGCGGTTGCCGGGTGGCTCATGTTCCGTTCGGTCACGGTTGCCTCTATCGCTGCGCTGCTGGGCGCCGTTGATGGTTTGATGTTTGTGGAATCCCGTCTGGCGCTTCTCGATATTTTCCAGATGTTCTGGATTTTAGCGACTTTTGTCTGCCTACTTCTTGACCGGCAGACAGCGCGTAGAAGGCTCGCGGCGAATGTTATGAAGATTGTGGATGCGCACGGCGAGTCGGGCTTGCAGAAGGTTGTTTTCGGCCCCGGCTCGGGTTTGCATCTGTGGCGTCTTGCCGCCGGTATTTGTGCCGGTGCCGCCGTAGCGGTGAAGTGGAACTCTCTGTTCTTTATTGCCGCGATGGGTGTGCTGACGGTGTTTTGGGATATGAATGCGCGGCGCATCCTAGGGTTGAAAAATTGGGGTCTTGTCGCTCTGATTCGAGAGGGTATTCCTGCGTTTATTCAGATGATTGGCGTGGGTCTTATCGTCTATCTGACCACCTGGATTGGTTGGTTTAAGTCGTCAAACGCTTTCTACCGCCACTGGAGTAATCAGTTCCCCGATTCGGGTGCTGTGAAGTGGCTTCCCGAGGATTTGCGCCTACTCTGGGAGTATCATACATCCGCGTTTAAGTTCCATTCGGGACTCAGCAGTGAGCATCGCTACGCTTCGCAGGCTTGGCAGTGGCTTATTCTGGGGCACCCAACGTCGTACTACTATGAGGCGCCAAAGTTTGGGGAAAAAGGATGCACGGCACTCAACTGTTCGCAGGCCATCCTCAATATTGGTAACCCGCTGATCTGGTGGGTGTTTATTCCGGCGATAATTCTCGCCCTAGTCATTTTTATCCTGAAGCGCGACTGGCGTTTTGGGGCTCTTTTGCTAGTTTTTGCCGCAGGCTATCTGCCGTGGTTCCTCTACCCTAACCGCACCATGTTCTTCTTCTACGCTCTCTCCTTTGAGCCTTTCCTCCTCATCCTCTTAGCGGGTTGTTTGGGCGTGCTTTTGGGGAACCGTACCAGTTCCGTCAGACGCGTGCGCGTGGGCGTTTTGTGCGTAGGTGTATACCTGACGGCGGTTCTACTGGTGAGCGCATACTTCTGGCCTCTATGGACCGGGCAAGTTATCCCGTATGAACAGTGGTACGGGCATATGTGGATTCCAACCTGGATTTAGCGGCGCCATTCCCCAATAACCCGGATCCAATCAGGATGCCGTACGAAAAAGGCTCTTGAGGTGAACAGGCGTTAGAAACAACGATTTTGTTCACCTCAAGAGCCTTTTTATACCGGAGGGACGTGCGCCGGATACCCGCTAAGCTTCGATATCGCCGTCACGTTCGGCGCGCATCGCCTTGATTTTCTGGCGAATCTGGTAGCGCTCCTTGTAATACCGATTTTCCTTCACGAGGCGGTAGCGCGTGGGCCAGGTGAACGCCAGCAGCACACCGATTATCAGCAGGGTTATCACCACGATGGCGAGCGCCGCATCGATCCAGAATTGCGGCGGGTATAGGCGAATGAGCGTATCACTCATGCGGAACTGCCAGTTGCCCTGCGGGAAGAAGGTCGTGTGGAAGGCGGTAAAGAGCCATTCCCAGCTGGTGGCGCCTATGATACCTAGCACCACGAGCATAATAACGGTAGCCCAAGCGCCGGTGTACAGGCTGCGGCGAATAGTGCCGGGGGCGCGTTCCTTCAGCGAAATACTACCGATTAAGGCCAGCACGCAGAATACCGCCACAGCGATGGTTGAGAAGAGCAAGACTCGTTTGACGTCGTGCATATGCTGAATTTCACTCTGGAGGAATGCCGGGGTGTTTGCCGGTCCGGTGGTGGCTTTCGCCAGGTAGTCTTCGGGGGCTAGGTTGGTCACGTAGTCCAGCCCATAGGAGCCCAGCCGCATACGTTCGGCGAGGTCGAATCCGTAGCTGTCTTCGGGGAATCCGGGCCTGCGGTATTCCAGCCAGAGGAATGGTGCGGACGCGACGGCCCGAATAGCGATCATGAGCGAGAGAAGCGGTACCGCTGCCGCGATGAGGGCGGCACGGAGCTTGAGCAGGCGTGGGCGTTCGGCGGCGGCTTCTTGTGCCGCATCTTCTTCCCAAGCATTTGAAGTTTCGACGGTACGATTTGTTTGCGTGCGGTATTTAGGGCGTGAGCTCAGCGACCCGGTTGAGATTTTTGTACCTCTCTCCACAGTCACCAAGGTGGATTTTTGGGGTTTGTTATCGGCATCTTGACTGGGTTCTGAGGCGGATGTATCCGGCTCAGCTGTCTTATCTGCCGGAGCCGCTTCTTCGTTCTTTTTCTCGTCAAACTTCTGCACTAAAGTACTGAGCGTGGGGTGTTTCGGAGATCCCTTTGCCTCGCGGATAAGAGGAACAAACCCGGTTGAGACGCTGGTATAGGTACGTACCCGCTGCCCTACGCTTTCCCCTTCCTGCTGACTCGTGTCATGTGCGCCGGATGCTCGATCGCTGGGAATATCGGGGTTGTCTGCAAAATCCGGAGCTTCGGTGTACATCTGTGCCGATACTCCCAGCAGTGATTCGGGTGTTCTTTGTGTTGCGGGGGCGGAAGCACGCGCTGCCGCTTCTTCAACGGTTTCGGTGCCGATCGCGGAGCGCAGCGCATCCCAGGATCTCTGCCCTGAGGATGCGGTACCGCTGTGACTTTCCTGTGCCATAGGTGTCTTTTCTGAATAGAGTGGTATAGATAGGGTGTTTGTCCTATTTTCATAGGAGAAGAACCTTCCGCTGAGCGGCGGAAGGTTCCTATGAAGGTTGTGAGAGGCTGGCAGTACCTCAGGTTCGTTCAGCTCTAAGCTCCACCGTGTAGACGACTCGCCATCCTTGCGGTGCGGTTAATCGTGCCGCATGATAATCGCAAAGATCGTAAGCGTGTGGCTCGCGGTACTCGGACAGCGGTCCGATTGTCGCCGTAGAGTCAGCGTATGAGTAGCTGAGGGTCACCGTGGCTTCATGTTGACAGGTCTGCCGGGAGCAGTGTCTAACTTTCTGCATTGGTACTGTTGTGCCTTCCTAGCGCCTTAGCTTGCCTGCTTACGTAGCCGACGACGCTCGCGTTCTGAGAGACCGCCCCATATTCCGAAGCGCTCATCATTGTCCATTGCATATTTTAGACACTCTTCACGAACGGGGCACGATTCGCAGACGCGTTTAGCGTCACGAGTAGACCCTCCTTTTTCAGGGAAAAAGGCTTCTGGGTCGGTTTGGGCACACAGCGCATCAGTTTGCCAGGCGAGCTCTCCGTCATCACCTTCAGTTCCGTACATGCCTGCGGCGGCGGCCCACATATCGAGGCCTTCGAAGCAGGTAAACATATTGCCTACCTCAACTGTGGAAGCCGCAAAGCTGCCTTCCTCAGTGGTTGCGTCGGCAACGCTCAGGAACATATTTGCTTGTTCTTCTAGGGATTGCGCGGTTTGCATAGTATGTTGGCGGGTTCCGCCTGTGCGTTCACCGGCAATACCGGTGCTCAGGCGTGAATACCCAGCACAGGTGTATGAACCCATAGTTTTTCCTTCCGTGTTCTCATTGGCTAGATGAGTCTGCGGTGATTCGTTGGTGTGCAAACGAATCTTTTTGGCTCTGTAGATTTATAGTTTTTTGGGCATGAAAGATGTTTCTGCAAATAAACCTACATAACTATTAGAAGGGCGACACGCCCATTCGTCAAACTGGACTTACAAATTTTATCCGTGTATGTGCAGATCACCGTCAAATATTTCAATGTTTATACGGTGTTAGACCACAAAATAATTACTTCATCATGAAAGTTTTGGGCGTAATCTTCTGTATATATATGTTCCCCCACGCCCCCTCCAAAACCCCCGAGATTACGCCTCGAACGAAGCTCTTTCAAACTCCTAAACACCTAGTCAAAACAGGTTTTTTATATCCTATTCAAAACTCAATCGTGTCACTTATTACATTTTAATAACTCATCCTCAAGATATTTTATGAACTTTACGCCCGTAATGCGCTCGTAATATAAATTCAGCATCCTTAAGAGTATATTTGCATCACACGCAAATTTATGACTACAAATACTTTCTTCTTCAACTGTTATGACGTCAGGAAAAATATCTCATGATGTGGTCGCGTGTACTGCCGAAAGTAATATCATGCATCGAAATTTTTGGGAGTTTACACACGGTAAAGTTATTCTATGGCTGAAAATTTACTCTCGACCGTGGCAAATGCCCGTTCATTCACGCGTATTTTCGATGCTCTCGCGCGTGTGCAGACCCCCGCCCTTATCTGGCATGCTCGCGGGGGTGAACGCATCGAACTTTCCGGTCGCGTCTTCATGAATTGGGTGGCAAAGAGCGCAAATCTTCTGGTGAATGAGTGCGAAGTTACCGAGGAATCTGGGGTGCAGATTACGGCTCCCCTGCACTGGCGTTTTCTGGTTCTCGCCTGCGCGACTCTCTACGCTGGCGGCTGCTTCGACGATGAAGAATCGCTCGTAGGCGCTACGGATACCACCGATCATGCTCAGAACCTCAATAACCCCGACTATCTTCTTCTCGTTGATCGCGGGCCTCTCTCGATGCGCTACCTAGGAGACCTTCACGAGGCCGAGTCAATGATCGATGCCGAAGTTCTCGACTTCTGCGCGCTCGTGCGCAGCGAGGCTGACCAGTTCATCGGCCTACCAGCTTCGACCTCATCACCCGTGGGCGATAACTTAACATCGGCAGAGCTGACGGCACGAGTGCTCTCTCGGGCACATGAACATGCTGGTCACGATTACCGTCTTCCTTCAGGGGAACGAGCATTAGCGCTTCGTCTTCGCCTTCCCTCAGAGTTCGACTCGGCACCCTCAGCCCTCACGATCGTGGCAGAGGCGCTTGCCTGCCTCATCACGGGTTATGCCGTATTCCTACCCGATCCGCTGGCTGATTTTACCGCTACCGAGTTAGACCCGCTCCTGCGTTCTGAGCGAGCTCTAGATCTCACCTTGGGCCACTCCTAGAAAACGGCAGCGTAGTTCGCTCAGAGGGTAAAAAGACTGCGGCGGAACCTCAGAAAAAGAATCCGCCGCAGTATACAAACAGTCTATTTATTTATGAACGTTTACCGGTAGAGGGCTTATCAATATCGGTAATTTCAACATTCTGTTGCGAACGCTGGGCCTGTGCCGCAGGGTCTACCACGGGAACCGAGCCGGTCAACACGCCCGTCGCCTGGTTCAAAATGTACCCCAATTCTTCGTGTTCGGTAGCGTCCCCTTCATCCACCTGTTTACGGTGCTTGCCGTAAACCCAGAAACGGTAGAGGAAGTACCGCAGAATCGTTCCCAGCGCGGTGCCGATAATCGTACCGGAGATAAACGATGCTTCCGGCGAACGCAGCCCCAACACGTAGTTAGTGAAGAACACGCATCCGGCCTCAACCAAAATGCCAAGAATATTCACAAAGGCAAATTCGATGCCCTCACGTTTCCAGTTCTCGGATCGGTCTTCGCGGAAGGTCCACAGGCGATTCATAATCCATGCAAAGATGGTAGCCACAACGCTGGCAATTACTTTTGCCTTGGTATGTGCGTTCTCGAAAGGACCAAGCATCAGCGCCCACACCACGGCAGCGTTTACCAAGAATGCGGCACCGCCAACAGTACCGAATTTAAGTACCTCTAGACCGTAGGTATTCCACAGTGATTTAAGACGATCACCCAGTGTAGAGCGAGAGTCTGAAGCCATATTCTCTATCTTTTCTGCCCGTTAAGATGACCTGGGCGTCTGTGAGTTAAATTTTGATAGCATCCCTAAAATACTAGTACAGCCGATCCCGTTTTACCTTATTTTATTGAGTTTTATCATGCACTTCCCAGGTTATTTTCAAGTCTGCGGCGCGGAATACTACCGGTATTTGGGGGCATAAGAGTACACTTGAGTGATGTGACTTACCCTGTAACTGGACCTGTACTTGGTGTTATCGGAGGCGGCCAGCTGGCACGCATGATGGCGCCCGCAGCAACGAACCTTGGATTTGACCTTCATATTCTCGCTGAAAGCCCTACGGTGGGCGCCGTGGCAGCGGTGCGCAGCGCGCCCGTGGGAGATTATAAGGATTTAGAGACTTTGCGGGAGTTCGCTCGTGGCAAAGATGTTATTACCTTCGATCACGAGCATGTTCCCACCGAATTTTTGCAGGCGCTTATTGCCGAGGGAGTGAATGTGCAGCCGCATCCGGATGCGCTGCAATATGCCCAGGATAAGCTCATGATGCGCCAGGCTGTAGAAGATCTTGGACTACCGAACCCGCGCTGGGCACGCGTTGAAACTTTGGATGAGCTTCTCGCCTTTGGCGATGAGATCGGCTGGCCCGTGGTTTTGAAGACCCCGCGCGGGGGCTATGACGGCAAGGGCGTGATGGTGCTGGATTCTCTTCAGCACGCCCGTGAGCAGGCTGCTGCATGGTTTGATGAGCTTCCTCACCGCACCGATTTTTCGGCGCTTTTGGCAGAGGAAAAGGTTCCGTTCACCCGCGAGCTTTCCGCTCTCGTGGCGCGCCGTGAGAGTGGGCAGGTTCTCCCCTGGCCTGTCGTAGAGACAATTCAGGTGAATTCGGTCTGTGATGAAGTTATTGCACCCGCGCCGAACCTCTCCCCCGCGATCGCCCGGGCGGCATCCGATGCAGCCGTTACCCTAGCCACCGAACTTGGGGTTACCGGCGTAATGGCGGCGGAACTCTTCGAGGTTCCGGGCTCTTCAGCAGGCTTCTACATTAATGAACTCGCGATGCGCCCGCACAATACCGGACACTGGACCCAGGAAGGTTCGGTAACCAGTCAGTTTGAGCAGCATCTGCGTGCGGTACTCGATATGCCGTTGGGCGCAACTGCTATGCGCGACGAAGTTGCCATTATGAAGAATTACCTGGGCGGCGAGAATGAAGATATTTTCGGTGTGTACCCGCTTGCGCTCAGTGCCGAGCCACGCGCCAAAATTCATTTTTACGGTAAAGAAACCCGCCCAGGACGTAAAATTGGTCATGTGAATATTACCGGTCGGGCAGCTGAGACTCGGGCGCTACGCGATGCCGCCGCGAATGTGGCATCTATTTTGCGCGACGGTCGCCCGCTCTAAGAGTTTGCCGGTATATTTCGTGTCCGTAGTGTCTTATTAGCTCACAGGAAGGATTGTTCATGAGCTCCCCGTACGATTCAGATAAGCCCGTTGTTGGCGTTGTGATGGGGTCAGATTCCGACTGGTCCATCATGGAAGAAGCCGCTACGGTTCTTGAAGAATTCGGCATCCCCTATGAAGCGGATGTCGTCTCAGCACACCGCATGCCTGAAGATATGATCGCCTACGGTCAGCAGGCCCATCAGCGCGGTATTCGCGTAATCATCGCCGGTGCCGGAGGGGCAGCGCACCTTCCCGGCATGCTCGCCTCGGTTACCGCATTGCCCGTTATCGGTGTCCCGGTGCGGCTGAAGAATCTCGAAGGCATGGATTCCCTGCTTTCTATCGTGCAGATGCCCGCGGGGGTTCCGGTGGCGACCGTGTCTATCAACGGCGCACGTAATGCGGGACTTCTGGCGCTGCGCATCCTAGGATGCGCCACCGACGATTTCGCGCAGCAGGTGCACTCCGATCTTCTCGATTTCTCGAAGGATCTGCGCCAGAGCGCGGTAGATAAGGGAACGGCTCTGCGCGCTAAGCTCGCCGAGCATCGCGCCCAAGTTGCCGAAGAAGAAAAAGTACAGGCCCCGGCGGCTCCCAAACCCGCCCCGACCGCCGACTCTACACGTGATGAAGGGGACGAACCGCAGGCTTACGTGCCCTAATGTATGGTCATTTCTCGGTGTTATCGAGCCGTTCCGTGAAGATACGGAACGGCTCGTATTTTATCTACTCCCAAGGTCGCCTTCGCTCATCGTAACCTGCGGTTGAGGCTAAAATAGTTGAATGAGCAATATTCTTCAATCCGATATTTGGGCACGTTTTCAGCAATCTCTTGGTCATACCGTTATTCGCCACGAAGGCGAAGGCTGGTCCTATCTCGCTACCGTTGAGGGCGGGCGCACCGGCAAGTATCTTTACAGCCCCTACGGCCCGGTGGCACAGAGTGCGCAGGCTTTCGATGCCGCGCTCGACTCGCTGAAAGAAGAAGCAAAGGCTCATGGGTGCCTGTTTGTGCGCATCGAACCAATTGACTCCGCTATCTGGGGTTCGCAGGATGCAGCAGAGTTCCTGAAGGCACGCGGCGCTGCGTTGGCACCGCGCCAGGTTCAGCCTTCACACACGCAGATTATTGATCTTTCCGGCGACGAAGCTGCAATTTTGAAGGATATGAAGTCCAATAACCGCAATCTGCACCGTAATATCCACAAAAAAGGTGTCAGTATTGAGGTGTCTCAGAACCCCGAGGATATGAAGGTGCTCTTCACGTTCCTCTCTGAAACCGCCGACCGCAACGGGTTCAACCGTCAGCAGGACGACTATCTGATGCAGGTGGCAAAGACCCTCATGCCTGCCGATGCCGCGTCCCTCTATATTGCTCAGCTGACCGGCGAGGATGGTTCCAAGGAGCCTATCGCGGCGGCATTTGTCTACGATTCAGACGATACGCGCACCTATGCCCACGCAGCGGCCTCTTTTGCGCATCGTAGGCTCTCGGCAGGCATTCCGGTAGTGACCAATTTCATCTTGGATGCTAAAGCAAAGGGTCTGAAATATGTGGATCTTTTCGGCATCGCACCCGAAGATCAGCCTGATCACGAATGGGCGGGGTTCACCAAGTTTAAGAAGTCTTTCGGCGGGCGTTCGGTTGAGTACCCCGGCACCTGGGACATTCCGGTGAACACGCTAGGCTACCGCGCCTACGGCTACGCATACCGCGCGCGTCCCGCACTCAAGAAAGCATTGGGAACCGCTCAGGAAACCGCGAAATCTACAGTAGCTAAGGTTCGCGCACGCCTGAAAAAATAACGCTACTTCGACAGCCTAGGTTCCCAGGCAGACCACGCTCATACAATAAAGCTTGTGCCGCGCTCTCAATGATTAAGAGCGCGGCACAGGCTTTATATCAAGACGTTACTTTGTATGCGACAGAATCTCGCGCAGGCGAGAAAGGCGATGCTCAGCCTCCACGATACGCACGGTTCCCGAGGAGGAACGCATAACGAGCGACTGGGTGGTCACAATATTCTTGCTGTAGCGCACCCCGCGCAGCAGCTTGCCGTCGGTAATACCGGTTGCGGCGAAGAAGCAGTTATCGCTGGTGACCAGATCGTCAGTTGTGAGGATGCGATCAAGATCGTGCCCCGCAGCGAGCGCCTTCTCACGCTCGGCATCGTCGGTGGGTGCTAAGCGGCCCTGAATTACGCCTCCGGTGGCCTTGATAGCGCATGCGGCGACGATGCCTTCAGGGGTTCCGCCGGTACCGAGCATCACGTCAACACCGGTTCCTTCACGGCAGGCCGCAATAGCTCCCGCAACATCGCCGTCAAGGATAATGCGGGTACGTGCACCGGCATTACGGATCTCTTCAATGAGCTTAGCGTGACGCGGACGATCCAGAACGCACACGGTCAGTTCGCTTACGTTCTTACCCTGTGCCTTAGCGACCAAGTGAAGGTTCTGTTTGACGGGCAGGCGAAGATCTACGAACTCTGCGGCTTCGGGCCCAGTCACCAGTTTTTCCATGTAAAACACGGCGGAGGGGTCGAACATAGAACCTCCGTCTGCTACCGCGATGACGGAGAGTGCGTTGTCCATGCCCAATGCGGTCAGACGAGTTCCGTCGATGGGATCTACCGCAATATCGAGGTTGGGGCCGATGCCATCGCCAACAACTTCGCCGTTGAATAGCATGGGAGCCTTATCTTTTTCGCCCTCACCGATCACAACGGTTCCGTTGAAGTGCACGGTCGAGAGACGGTAACGCATCGCGTCCACGGCGGCACCGTCCGCGCGGTTCTTATCGCCTGCGCCCACCCAGGGGCCGGATGCGATGGCTGCGGCCTCGGTGGCGCGCACCAATTCCATAGCTAGGTTGCGGTCGGCGTGGTTATTGTTTTCAGTCATTGCTCACCTTCGAGGTCGTTGTCATGGCCGGTTGGCTGGTTCGTTCCAGCGCTTTGAACCGGCACCTCCTGTTTACTAGCATAACGCGCCCGGCGGAATGTTCGCGTGTATTGAACGGGTTTGCGTGGGCGCATGTACCGTGGTGAACATCCGCCCAGGTGGGTGTGGGAAACGGTATGTCTTAGAGCGTATGAGAGAATGTGTGAGTGGAAAACTCTCAGAATCACGCGCATACACCGGCTGAGAGCGATGGTCAGAACGCTCATGCGCCGAAGGCTCACGCAGATGCTTCTACCGATTCATTTGTTGTGCCACAAATTACACAAAAACAGGCGAAACGCATTAATGCTCCGGCGCGCAATATGATTATTTCGATGCTGGCGATGGTGGCTATTCTCATTCCGGTGCTCTGGCTCATGCCGCAGCCGGATAAGAATCCGTACCGCCCGCAGGTGAATTTATCGCAGGTAGCGGCTGAATCTACCCAGCAGGCGGGTTTTCCGGTGGCGGTACCGCAGCTTGAGAGTTGGCACTATAACTACGCGCGGTGGACGGGTAATACTCCCGATAATATCCCGTACTTTAAGAGCGGACAGGTGACCAATAAAAATCATTTTATTGAGTTGATCCAAGCGAAGGATACAAACCCTACCTGGGTGGCTCAACAGGTCGATAACGCTGAGAAACAGGGCACCGAATCTATTGGCGGCGTGGAGTGGGAAGTACGTTCAGCCACCTCGAAGAAGAACAGTGAAAAAGTGTACTCCTACGTGGCACAGGTGCCTTACAGTGACGGCAAAACGACAACTGTGATTATCACTGGCACGGCAGACCCGGCGGAGTTTGCCCAGTTGGCGGATGCGACGGTCACCTATATGAAAGCGCCGACGATGACGACCTCCCCCAGTGCATCCAATACTTCTAATATTTCGTGATTTTCTCTAGCAAAATGTACGGTCTGCTTTCGGTAAAATAGAGGGAAGATACCTCTCACTTTAAGGAGCCTGCTCATGGGTTCTCGTCCGGTTCAACCCACCGCTGAGTATGTGTTGGAACGCCTGCAGGAGGGTAACGCACGCTTTGTACGGGGCGAGCTTTCGCATCCGCACCAGGATGTGGCACGTCGCGACGAACTCACAGGCGGACAGTTTCCTTTCACTACGATTTTTGGGTGTGCGGATTCGCGTACGCCACCGGAACATATCTTTGACCTGGGTCTTGGCGATGCCTTTGTGGTACGCACCGCAGGGCAGGTTCTTGATGAAGGTGCCCTTGGTTCGCTGGAATATTCCATTACCCAGTTCAAGACGCCGGTACTGATCATTATGGGTCATCAGTCTTGCGGGGCTGTTCAGGCTACCTGCTCGTCGGTGGAATCGGGGCAGCTTCCGGGCGGATTTATTACGCGAGTAGTTGAGACTATTCAGCCTACGGTGCTGGCCCAAGAACTTCCCCACGGCGAGAAGCCAAGCCAGTATGTGAACGAGATGGTACGGGCTCATACGTCTGCGACGGCTTCCCGTCTGCTTCAGGAATCGCGCATTATTGCCGATGCAGTTGCTCGCGGCGAGACCATTGTGCTGGGCTACTTCTATCATTTGGATTCCGGCGCAGTCGATATTGTCTTTGACTCGCGCGAGATGAAGTAGTTCCCACGCGTTCTATCGGTGGTCGCTGCCTCCTTCGTGTTATCCACCCGAGAAAACCAACATAACCCCAGAAGCTCCAACAGGCTTTACTTGAGTTCATACGGTACCGCCACACAACCCCACAGCGTGGTGAGTATCATCATGCACGGTATTCCCCAAATGTTCCGATTTTTACACGAAGGGTATGAAAACCCGCCATTTTGAGCCCTAAACTAGAGTTATGGCTGAAAATATTGAATACCGCATTGAACATGACACCATGGGCGAAGTTCGCGTGCCCGCTAACGCACTCTACCGTGCACAGACCCAGCGCGCGGTCGATAACTTCCCGATTTCGGGGCAGACCCTCGAATCAGCCCATATTCGCGCTCTTGCCCTCGTTAAGAAGGCAGCCGCGACCGCCAATGAGGAACTTCAGGTGCTCGATGCTGAGCGCGCCCAGGCTATCCGCGAGGCGGCGGATCTGGTAGCAACCGGTGAGTACGACGAGCATTTCCCCATTGACGTCTTCCAGACCGGTTCGGGCACCTCGTCGAATATGAACACCAACGAGGTTCTGGCAACGCTGGCAACCCGTTCCTTGGAATCACGAGGCATTGAAGTTCACCCCAATGACCATGTGAACGCCTCCCAATCTTCCAACGATGTTTTCCCCACCTCCGTGCACGTTGCCGTGACCGAGGCACTGGTCAAAGAGCTGATCCCTTCCCTTGAGGTTCTCGCTGCTTCGCTGGAAAAGAAGTCCGCAGAGTTCAAGGACGTCGTCAAGTCCGGACGCACCCACCTGATGGATGCAACCCCCATTACCTTAGGCCAAGAATTCTCTGGCTACGCCGCTACCGTGCGTTACGGCATCGAACGTGTGAACGCATCCCTGCCCCGCGTGGCTGAAGTTCCCCTGGGCGGCACCGCCGTAGGCACCGGCATCAATACCCCGGCGGGCTTCTCGGCACGCGTGATTGAGCTGCTTGCTGAAGAAACCGGTCTGCCCCTGACTGAGGCACGTAACCACTTTGAGGCGCAGGCAAACCGCGACGGTCTGGTTGAGGTTTCCGGTCAGCTGCGCACCCTCGCATACGGTCTGATGAAGATCAGCAACGATATCCGTTGGATGGGTTCAGGCCCGAACACCGGCTTAGGCGAGCTGCACATCCCCGATCTGCAGCCCGGCTCGTCCATCATGCCTGGCAAGGTAAACCCGGTGATTTGTGAGGCTACTATTCAGGTTGCGGCACAGGTAATTGGTAATGATGCGACCATCGCGCTTTCCTCCACCAACGGAGCCTTCGAGCTAAACGTGGGTATTCCAGTAATGGCGGCTAACCTGCTCCAGTCCATCCGCCTGCTCGCCAACGTTTCTCGCGTGGCGGCAGAGAAGATGATCGACGGTCTAAGCGCCAACGTAGAGCGTTGCCGCTTCCTGGCGGAGGCATCCCCCTCGACCGTAACCCCGCTGAATAAGCTCATCGGGTACGAGGCCGCCGCGAAGATCGCCAAGTACTCCGTGGCAAACAAGGTCACCGTGCGCGATGCCGTGGTGGCTTTAGGTTACGTTGAACGCGGTGAGGTAACCGAGGCTCAGCTCGATGAAGCACTGGACGTCACCAAGATGCTGGGCAACTTCTAGTCCGCATATCGTTTTCATGTGAACAGACCACTCCTAGAACATAGTTGAGGGGCTTCTACACGATGTGTAGAAGCCCCTCAACGTTTGAGCTAAGACCCGCGCGGTGCGGGCGGATAGATAAATCTCTATCTCAGAATTTTGCTCGGTCTATTTGCCTTGTTCGTACTGATAGATAAGTTCCGCAAAATCGGCGCGAGTAACGGCACCATCGGGCTGGAACCAGCTTTCAGACCAGAAAACAAGACCCTTCTTCTTCAGCCAGGTACTCTCCCGGTAAAACGGGGAATCAGCCGTCATATCGGCATACAGGGATTGTTCCGGTAGGTTCACGCCAGGTTCCCCAGCGTAACGGTACAAAAACGCAGCCATACTCGCGTGAGATGCAGCCGCCTCGGGGCGGAAATGACCGTCACTCCAACCGAAGCTGATACCACGTTCGCGTGCCCAAATAATCTCCCGGTAGTGCGGGTGTTCTGGGGTAACATCCACATAGGGAGACTCCTGCGGAAGAGTAACCTGAGGGCTTCCTGCCAAGCGGTAGAGGGCCACAACGGACTGTTCGCGGGTTATAGCATCGTAGGGGCGGTAATAGCCGTCCGCGCTATCGACGAGCTGCCGCTGCGAAGCCCAAAGAATCGCATCGCGATGTGCGGTACGATCGCGCACATCCTTGAAATCCGATTCGGGTGTAGGTTTCTCACCGGGTGCGGGTTTGGGGTTTGGTGCGGGTTCGGGGCCCGGCTGGGGCTCTGCCGGTTTGGGATTTGGAACCGGTTGATCCGCAGTCGTTAACGGGAGCTTTTGGTGGGCTTCGAAGATAACATCGTCCTTCGGGCCCTTTGGATATACCCCCGTACTAAGCTCGTATACGTGCCCGGTTTTGAGGGTATTCGCGGGAATGGTGAAGGTGGTCTGGAAGGTACCGTCGGTAAAGCCATCGTAGAGGTCTTTCTCTTCCACCCGGTAGGTATAATCCACTGGATGAGTGAGAACCGCGCCCGTTGGTTTGCCAGTCTTCTGGTCTATCTCGTTAATAACGAGGTTCATACTCTGACCCTGTATCTCGGCGTTGCCAGAGCCATAATATCCAGTACCGGTCACAGTAATCTCGGTATCGATGGTCGGGTTCACAGCGGGAACGCTCACGTTCAGCTGCGGTGCTTTACTCTCCGAGGAAAACTCAACATCCAGGTATTCAGTCAAAGCGTTGTTTGCCAACGTTCCGTCGGGATTGATGACCTGGGTTCCGATGCGATAGCTGCGGCGTGCATCCAGACCTGCCGGATAGGGAAGCGCAGTTTCAAAGAGGCCGCTCTGCGAGAGCTCCTCGGCAGAAACTTTCACCGATGACACGGTTCTTTCCTGAGTAACAACCTGACCTCTGGGCCAATCACCCTCAATAAGAGAAACCTGCAAGTATCCGCCTTGAGGAATAAACTTTGGGTCATAGCCGGTACCGCGCACCTTCACGGAGTCTTCCACCAACGAGTTAGGCTTACCCTCGACTTCCAGATTGGTGTTCTGGCGTGCGACCAGCACCGGTGCCTGGGTGTTGTATGCCGTGTTGGGCAAGATTTCATATCCTTGCGCCTGCTGCGTTGTCGAGGTCAGGGTACTGCTGACGACGTAATCGAGTTCCGGGTGGAAATCGTTCAGCGGCAGCGGCTGGGTATTCAAATAGACCTCAAAGGTTCCGTCATGAATCTGCGATGCGGGAACATTCACATACCCCAGGTTGTATACGCCGTATTCCGTAGTGAAATATGGGGAATTAGCTGGTGTATCTGAAGGGGTAACTTTGAGGCTGACCTGCTGATCTGCCGCCACACCGTAGAAACCGGTTCCTTTGATTTTGAGCGTCTTCCCGTAGTAGGGGTTGACTTCATCGGGGGTTTCGACCACGAGCTGCGGAGTTGCTTGAGGTTCCTGATCGGCCACAACCTGCGGGGTCACCGTAGCGGTGGATGCAGGGGTTGAAGCACCAGGATCGGTGACAGCTCCCGCTGGGGTCAGAGGAAGCACTAAAGCGCCTGCCACCACGAGGGCACAGGCGCTACGTCCGAGAGCATTTCTGGCTCTTCCGGGCGATTCGTTAGGTGAATTGTTTGTAGGGTAGATAAGAGACATTATTATTCTCCATTTGTATAGATGTGGTTGGGAGTGAGCAAGTTAAATCTCTCAACACTCATATTCACCTTATCAAAGCTTTAACTCAAAATACAGGGTTTTCCTATTTAAAAATTTCTTCTGACACATAATTTAATTCTTATCCTAGCAATGCACACACTATAAATATTACCCACCCATCCAACCTACTTCGCTGATATATCAACGCTAAATACCCATGAAGCAACATATACTTTTCATAAAGACGCCACATGTTTATTGTCACAATATTATGCACAGGTTTATTTTTTAACGGTGTGTTACATCTGAAAAATACATAGATATTTTCGGTGGTAATCTTCTATAATTTACAGATTTTAGATTTTTACAAGAAACCGAAATTAATGCATAAAACCCCCATTTTTATTTTTCTCAGATATGAACAACGGTAAGTACGAGAAAAATACTCAGATACGATCTTGGGAGTACACACGGTCTTCAACGCATAGCAAACAGGTATTATGCGGGCGCGCGGCTATCGGCTTAAGGGTGTATTAGAGGGAGTATTGACGGTTACCGAGAGGATTCAGGTCCATCTTTGGGAGCGTGAGATACATAGTCAAAACGACAATGTCCGTCATAGTTCAGCGCCGCATCAATGCGGTCAAGCATCCGCTCAGAGAGCATAGAACGCTCCTGAGGATCCGTCACATCTACCCATCGCACCTGGGAAGATTCCTCATCATTCACTCGTGCCTGCCCGGATACCCACCGGCACAAAAACGTGTGATCTAAAAACTGGCAGCGATCCCCGTTGCTAAAGCGCATCGCGGGGTCAGCCTTGACCTGAGCAAGCTCTAGAACCTCAATACGCACGCCCGCCTCCTCATAGGCTTCACGTATGCAGGTAAGCGCCGGGTTCTCGCCAGGATCGACAATACCCGTCACGGGAGTCCACCTGCCGTTATCGCTGCGTTTAACCAGCAGTACCTTGCCATCCTCATCGCGACGGATCACTGCGGTAGCGCCCGAAAGCCATAAATATTCGTGACCAATTTTCTTGCGTAAATTCACGATGTACTCGGGGGTAGGCATCAAAGATCCTTTCGTCGATCGGTGGTTTTGGCCCGAGGCCTTTAGAACGATAGGAATGAGTAGCTTGGCACCAAAACCGCCGCTATCATTCCTATCAGCATAAACGGTCCGAAGGCTATGCGGGTGCGCCGTGTAACGGACCTGCTCAGTACCAAGACCGCGGCGCATAATCCGCCCACAACAAAGGTAACCAACGTCGCCCACAATAGGTTAGCCCACGAGAAGTAGCCAATGAGCCCGCCAAGCGCGAGAGCAAGTTTCACGTCCCCTCGGCCCAGCGCCCCGAAGGAGAGCATCCTCATCAGGAGGTAGAAGGCCCAAAGTACAAGACCACTCCCCCATACACGCAGGATAGTTCCCCACTGACCGCTCAGAGCAGCAATAACCGGCAAAGCGGTGTGGGTGGCAAATACGAAAGGAAATACGATGCGGTTTGGTAGCCTGTGTTTTCGCAGATCCCAGCCCCATAGTTTTACCGTACACCCAGCTGCGTACAGCAGATAAAGAATCAGCAGAATACCGGCGAACCAGCCGGGTACTCCCTGTGTAAAGAGTTTCGAGAGTTCTTGAAGCATGAGTGGCTAAGATCCAAAGCGGCGGGTGCGACCCGCATAATCCCGCAGGGCACGCAAGAAATCTACCCGCGTAAAATCAGGCCAGAGAGCCTGGCAGAAATAGAATTCCGAGTAGGCGCTTTGCCAGGTCAGAAATCCCGAGAGGCGCTGCTCACCAGAGGTACGAATCAGTAGATCAGGATCGGGCATATCGCGGGTGTACAAGCGACGCGAAATATCCTCAACATTCAGGGTATCTGCCAGCTCGCGCATCGAGCAGCCCTGAGCCTCGGCATCAAGAATAAGTTCACGCACCGCATCCACAATTTCTTGGCGTCCACCATAGCCAACCGCGATATTCACGCGCACCCCCGGCAAGGGCGCGGTCTCTGCTATAACCCGCTCCAGGGTGTTGCGAAGCTCATGGGGGATAAGGGAAACGTTACCAACCGCGTGCACGGGTCCCTGCTGCGCGGTATGCAGCCGCCGCAGAAATTCGTCAATAACGGCAATAAGCCCGGTAAGTTCATCGGCGGGTCGCTTGAGATTTTCGGTTGAGAGCATATACAACGTGACCTGAGGTATTCCCAAATCGGCGCACCAGCCCAGAAAGTCAATGATGCGCTCGGCTCCTGCCGCGTGCCCCTCACGGGTGCTCAGCCCCCGCTGTGCGGCCCAACGCCGGTTGCCGTCCACCAGCACACCGATGTGTGTAGGAAGCATCTGCGGGGTTAAAGAAGTTGCCATAGAGCGTTCATAGACGCTCGGTTCCGGGGAGGTTCCCGGTTCAGAGGGAACCCCATGCACGGTAATAACGGGCAGCGCCAGAGTATCAGCGGGTGCCATGCTGATCGTCCTCGGACTCTGTATCCTGCTGGGCTTGGGCTTGGGCTTGCTCGGCCTCTTGAGCGGCTGCATATTGTGCACGGTACCGCAGACGGCGAGTACGCCGGGTCATATCGATGCCAAGAATAATGACGAGGAGGGATAGCGCCGCAGTCGCAAAGAAACCGCCAATACCGGGCGAACCTGCAACAGACCCATCGGGGTTGGCGGCTGGGGTGTTATCTGCTGCAAGCGCAACACCGTGAGCGGCAAATGCCACAAGGTCGGGGACTGTGGCGAGCGTATCAAGAATGAGGTGGCTCATGACTATCCTTCTGAACATTCCGGTTTCTAGCGGTAAGCCGGTCATGTGTGATTGTCTAAGTCTTCATTCTACCGCGTGACATCTTGTATATTCCCTCCTGAGGTTCATGTTTCAGCTAGGAATGCGCCAAGAGTTTAGCTATGTTCACAGTACTCAAGGCCTGCAAGCCTCTGCATCGTCGAGGGGCACCGCATGATCGCTTACGGAGGCGATAGGCTAGAAAAATATGCCGTCGCTCAGGGAATGTTCCGGCAGGGTTACCGGCACCCGCGAGTCGATAAGTGTATAGTCCTCCCAGGGCCAAATATGCTTCTGCTCATCGGTAGAGATCGCAAAGAAAATACCTTGCGGATCCACCTGTGAGGAGTGCGATAAAAGCGCCTGATCGCGATGGATGAAGTAGTCACTGCAGAGAATTCGCGTGGTGGTTTCGTGCCTGGTGCCGTCTTGGGCATCATTGAAACGGTGCGCCATATGTTCGATGAAACCTTCAAAGACGCTCTCGCCCCGCTGATCGAGCAGGTACTCGTGCAGGGCGACGGTGCGTTCGGGGTTGAAGGCACGATCATAGTAAAGCTTTAGGGGTTTCCAGGGTTCGCCTTCCCCCACGTATGCTTCGGGGTCACCAGCCTTTTCGTAGGCCTCGACGGCAACCTTATGAGTCATGATGTGGTCGGGGTGCGGGTATCCTCCCACCTCGTCATAGCTGAGAATAATATGAGGCCTGTACTCGCGTACGAGTCTTACCAACGGTGCGGCGGCCTGTTCGAGAGGCAGTGTACCGAAGCTGCCGAAAGAAAGTGGGGGAAGAGGGTCGCCTTCGGGCAGACCGGAGTCCATGAACCCTATCCATCGATGTTCGATGCCTAAAATCTCAGCAGCACGGGCCATTTCGGTGCGGCGTAATCCGGGCAGGTCACGGTGTGCTCTGGGAGCGTTACGAATTTCTTCGTTGAGGATGTCCCCGCGTTCGCCGCCTGTCATGGTGGCAACCATATAGCGGGCGCCGCGGGAGGTATAAGCGGCAGCGGTCGCGGAACCTTTAGAGGATTCGTCGTCCGGGTGAGCGTGGACGGCTAGGATGCGCAACCCTGCGTATTCCTCATCAAGAGGCTTAAGATCCTGCACTGCGGGATGTTCAGGCAGAATTGCTTTGATTTTTTCTAGCGCGTCGCTCACGTTAATCCTTATGATGACAAAGGGCTTATACTGTGGGGTTTAAAATGGTAGAGATTAAGACCATCTCCTAAAAGTGTAATCATACAGAAATAGCGCAAGAAAACCACTCTAAATGAAGCATTATGACGGTGTAAAGTATCGTGATGCAGACCATCTTCTGTACCGCATCGTCCACTAGACACCACGAGAAGAGAACTATGACAGATCCTTCACACACGCAGGCGAGCGAAACGGCAGCTACCGGTTCTCATGCCGATACCCTAGCGCAGCGCTATGGCGCCAAACCTGTTCGGCAGCGTGCCCTCTCCACGCGAATGTGGGTGCTTCTTGCTGCCTGTGTTACGGTTGTGGCGGGCGCTTTTGTGGTGTGGGTACAGATAGATTCTCAATCCCGCCCAAGTGCACGCGATACCGGGTTTACCCTCATCAGCAATGACGAGGCGCAGGGACGTTTCGAACTCTCTAAAAACCCACAAGACACCGCGATTTGTTCGCTTAAGGCGCTTAATTCTTCCCGTGTTGCGGTGGGATGGGCCGACGTCGAAATTGGTCCTAACAGCGCCGAGCAGGGCAACACCCGAGTCACACAACACAGCGCGAACCTGCGCATACTCTCGGAGGCAACCACGGTTACCGTGGATTCCTGTCGACTTAAATAGGCGTATCACATCCACGATTCGGTGAGCGCTCAGCGAAATGATACACGCCCTAACACTCAGATATTTAGGGCATGTGTACTTTCTGCCCTAGAATAGGGTGATACTTTCCAGGGGAGAACCCCCAGACCAACGCGCCGGTTTATACCGGAGCATAACCAAAGGAGAAGCATGGCTGAAAGCAACGGCGCATGGCTCACTCAGGACGCATACGATCGGCTGACCCAGGAGCTTGAATATCTCTCAGGTCCGTATCGTCAAGAAATCGTTGACCGCATCGCCGCCGCTCGCGACGAGGGAGACTTGCGTGAGAACGGCGGATACCATGCGGCACGCGATGAGCAGGGTAAAAACGAAGCTCGCATCAACCAGCTTAAGCATCTTCTAGAAAACGCCCAGGTAGGAGACGCCCCCAGCGATGACGGTGTGGTTGCCCTCGGCATGGTTATTGAGGCCGAAGTAGCTTCCCGTTCCATGAAGTTCCTGCTGGGCTCTCGCGAAATTGAGGAGACTCTGCCCGCCAACTCTGATTTGAAGGTCTTCTCGGAAAAGTCTCCGATGGGTGCGGCGATTCTGGGGGCCAAAGAAGGCGATGAAGTCACCTATCTTGCTCCCAACGGCAAGGAATTGACCGCGAAGATTGTTTCAGTCAAGCCTTTCCAAGGCTAGAATCACGAAGCTTTAAACGCACGGTGGGGTTCGGTTTATGACCGAACCCCACCTTTATATCCTGTGGTTTTATGCCAGATGACCTCTCAAAAATTAGTACACCACGATGGGTTTGAAGCCTTCTTCCTCCAAGGCCGAGATAACCTGACGGCAGTGTTCCACGCCTTTGGTTTCCATATCGATCGTAATGGAGACATCGCCCATCGACAGGGAACCGCCCACGCGCGTGTGATCCACACCAGTAACATTCGCGTCATTCTCCGAAATGATGCGCGAGATCGTCGCTAACTCACCCGGACGGTCTGAGAGCATCATCTTAATCGTCATATACCGACCTGCCGCCGAAAGACCACGCTGAATCACCTTCAGCATGAGCATCGGGTCGATATTGCCGCCCGAGAGCACACACACGACAGTTCCCAAATCGCCGTATGTTTCCTTGAGCTTGCCGTTCATGAGCGCCGCCACCGGAACCGATCCGGCGGGTTCAACCACCAGCTTATTGCGTTCCATCAAGAAGATAAGGGCGCGGGCGATATCGTCTTCACTCACTGTCGCTACATCGTCGACAAGCTTCTTGATAATGGAGAACGGTAACTGACCGGGGCGCCCCACCGCAATGCCATCTGCAATCGTCGAGACCTTCTTCAACGGGACGAGCGCATCCGCAGCCAAGGAAAGCGGATATGCCGCCGCATGCTCAGCCTGCACACCAATAATGCGAATCTTTTTACCCAACTGGTCTTCCTTCGCACGGACCGCCGCCGAAAGACCAGCGAGCAGGCCGCCTCCGCCAACACCCACAATGATGGTATCGACCTCAGGCACCTGTTCCAGGATTTCCAAACCGATCGTTCCCTGACCCGCGATAATATCTTCATTATCGAAGGGATGCACAAACACCGCGCCGGTCTCTTCGGCATAGCGTTTTGCTTCAGCCAGCGCCTCGTCCACGGTCGTACCGTGCAGTTCGACCTCGGCACCGTGGTCGCGGGTTGCGGTCACCTTCGGAAGGGCCGCACCTAGGGGCATGTAAATACGCGCCTTGATACCCAGTTTTGCCGCTGCGAGAGCAACACCCTGCGCGTGGTTACCCGCAGATGCGGCCACCACGCCACGTTTCTTTTCTGCATCGCTGAGTTTTGCCATGCGCACATAGGCGCCACGCACTTTGAAGGAGCCCGCACGTTGCAAATTCTCACATTTGAAGAAAACTTCCGACCCCAGTTTGAGGCTCAGGGCACGAGAATGCGCCACAGGGGTTCGCTCGATAACCCCGTCGAGGAGCGACGCTGCTGTCTCGATATTCTCCAGGGTTACGGGTAGATCGGTTAGGGGTGCGTTCACATCGGATCCGTTCTTTACGCTCTCATCAGCTTCTGCCCTCTATTTTAGGCGATGAAGAAGCCTAATACAGAACAGAAAAGCCCACGTTATTCATCTCACGCGGGCTTTTCTGGAGGGAAACTGCACAATTACATATCGGCTTTGGAAGGCGAGACAGTTTTAGTCGCCTGTGCAGAGCTAGTCTCAAGTGCGGTGCCTTCGGAATCGTCTTCACCACGAATCGCTTCCCGCGCCTGCGCAACAACCTTCTGTGCTTTTTCTTCACGCTTTTTTGATTTCTCACGGCGCTCAACCTCATGCGGGAAGAGGAACTCTTCACGGCGCAGCTCCGGGTCATCCTCCCACTGCCGTGCAGCCAAGTAGCGCACAACCGAGTTCACAACGGCGAGCACGGGAACCGCAAATAGTGCACCCGCTGCGCCGAAAATCATGGACCCGCCTGCCACCGCAAAAATCACGGCGAGCGGATGCAGCGAGACCGCTTTACCCATGATGAGCGGCTGCAGAATATGCGATTCAAGCTGCTGCACCAACAGCACAATGCCGATCATAATGAGCGCCTGAACCGGTCCCAAAGCTACCAGTGCCAGCAGGACGGCGACCGCCCCAGATATAAGAGCACCAATAACCGGGATGAAAGACCCTAAGAAAACCAGAACGCCCAGCGGAATCGCCAGCGGAACCCCCAAAATGGCGGCGCCAACACCAATGCCCACAGCGTCAATAGCGGCCACCAAGATCTGCACCCTCACATAAGCGCCCAGGGACTTCCACCCTGCACGGCCCGCGCCGTTCACCGCATCGCGTGCCTGTTTCGGGAAGAGCTTGACGATAAACAGCCAGATGCGCTCTCCCTCCATCAGGAAGAAGACGAGGGTAAAAAGAGTAATAAGCACGCCGGTGGCAAACTCCGCAGCGGTAGAACCAACCTCTGATACGCTCCGCAAAACGGTTGAGGGGTTATTGCTCACCGCCTGTTCTATCTGATTAAGAATCTGGTTAAGCTGATCAGCGCCCAGCTCATACCCCATGCTCTTAAGCCAGTCCACGAGCTGCTGATACCCTTGAATGGCGTTGTTGGTAAGCGAGACAAACCCCCGCACAAGCTGCTGCCCGGTAAGGGCCAGTAAAGCGGCAATTCCTAAAATCATGCCGAGTTCGGCGATAGCGGTCGCACCGCCAGCACGAATACCGTGCTTACGCATAGCGTAGACGGCGGGGCTTAGAAGCGCAGCCAAAAGCGCAGCTACCATCGCCGAAATAATCAGCAGAGACACCTTTGAAAGCCCCTGCCATACAAGCCACACGGCACCGACCACCACGATCAGACGCCACGACCACGCCGCCGCGGTATTAAGAGCGTAGGGTACGCCGGTACGGGCTAATTTCTGTGCCCGCACATCCTGTTCGCCCTCCCCTGCCGTTAGGTTTTGATGCGTGCTGCCGGTTTTCTGTCCGGCTACGGATTCGCTCACTCAAATCTCCTGAAAAGTCGGTGCTATAGAAATCGTCTCTCGCCCATGCCGTTGCTGCGGCATATAGTTATTCCGCAAGTCTAGCAGGCTCAAAACAAAGAATCGGCGGCACCCACCGGTTGTGAGTACCGCCGTATCCTCAATGCTGTTAGTCCCTGTTGACCATTTCGTTGATGTACATGAGAATACGCAGAATCTCAATGTACAGCCAGACCAGCGATGCGGTCAGGCCGAATGCCAAACGCCATGACTCGCGCTCGGGAAGACCTGCTTCCACCGCCTCGGCAGTGTTGGTGAAATCCAGCAGAAGCGAGTAGGTTGCCATAGCAACAGTAAACAGCCCCACAATCAGACCCAGCGGAATACCGCCGATGCTCAGGCTGCCCAGGGGCGAACCGAACAGACCCGCACCGAGCCAGGAAACAATACCGTAGATCAGGTAAGCGAACATGCCGATCATGAAGATCTTGGTCATCTTCGGGGTGGCACGGATTTTACCGTTTGCGAAGAGAGCTAAAGTAAGACCGGCGACAATCACGCTTGCCAGCAAAGCCTGAATAGCGATGCCCGGGTAGCTCTTATTGAGCAGACCGGATATACCACCCAAAAGCAGGCCCTCGGACACGGAGTACAGCATAACCAGAGCCGGGGAAACCTTACGCTTGACGGCGTTAACGATACCCAGGATCAGACCTGCGATAAGGCCCACGAACATGAGGTAGGGCAGATACCAGGAAACTGCGGCACCGAGCACCACAAGAGCCAGGTTCAGACCGGTCTTCATGATCACATCGTTCATGGTGAGGCGGTCGCCCTCGGCAACGGGAGCATAGCCGGGCTGTGCATACGGATCGTACTGCGCCTGCTGGTACTGGTCATAGTTCGCTTGCTGCGGCTGACCATACCCGTAGGTCTGCTGACCGTACTGCTGCGGTTCACTGGAGTAGTTCGGCTGTGCCTGATACTGACCCTGTGACGAGGAACCACCCGCACCAAAACGCCCGAAACGGGGATCGCCTTGCTTATTTTGCTTGGCGATTGAATTAATAAACGGGTTACCCGCCATCATTCTCTCCTTCGGTGAGATTTACAAAGAGTTTCTCAATATTCTATCGAATTCTGAGAGATTCCGGGGATTATTCCTCCATAAAAGCTCATATTCCAGGGTAATTTTGAGGTGCCATCATGTTTTTTTCACCCTAAGCTGTACTCCCCCACAGTTTAAGACTTCTGCAGGCGCTCAAAATTACGGACCTCATTCAAACTAGCCGATTGTTTATTCGCGAAGCGGCCGCGAGTGAAAGCAAAGCCAGAATTAGGAAGCCCACCAGCAAAAGTATGAGAGTGGTGAACGCTAAGGGTAACGCGCCGATAACAGGCCCCAGGCTTGCTCCCAGGCGCGGTCACTACACCTTCAAAGCGAATGCGGTGCGCGCTGGGCAAGAGGCAGGTTCCGTCACGGACGATATAGACGCCGCCTATCTTGTACTTTTTATTCTCGCTATCGTGGGGTGGTGGTCGGCTATGCCGCAGGTATCTCGCATGCTCTGCGGCGAACCTACCGAGGAAGAGCACCACAAACGTCGCGCCGCCGTGGTGGAGGCAGCGCGGAGGCTAGGGAACCCACATTGCAAGTCGGATAAGAGCTAAACTCCTTTATTGGTACGGGGGCTTACCCGTCTAATTCGTCGAGCATGCTCTCTAAATAGTCGAGCACCGCACCGTCATTATTCGAGCCAATCACCCGCTGAGACACAGCCTTGAGCTCGTCTGAAGCATGGGCCATTGCCACACCGGTACCGGCGAACGAGAGCATCTCAAGATCGTTATCGCTATCGCCAAAGGCTACTATCTGAGTAGGGGTTATCTGCAAACGATCACACAGGTCTTTCAGCCCCGTTGCCTTATTCACACCGGCACGCACCAGGTCGATTGCACCGAAACCACTAACGAGCGGGGTTACCGTCTGCGGCAGGGTGCGCCGTAACTGTGCTGTAGCATCCGGCAGATCCCGATGCGTTACTTGCAGAGAAAATTTGATGGGAACACCACGCACCTGCTCGTAAGAACTAATACGCTCGGTTCCGGGATAAAACATACTGGCAAAAGCGAAGGGATCGATATTCTGCGGCAGCGGCTTACCCTGCACCTCAAAATAGTCCCGGATAATGTTCATAACCGTTTTTTCGCGGTTTTCCAGTATAAAGCTGCTCTCTTCCGTACACACAACGATCCCAAGCTGAGGCATACCGTTCAGTATCTCGTACACACGCGGCAGATCCTCGGCAGCAAAATGATGCACCGCAAGTTCCCCGGAATCATCCGCTACATAGGCACCATTTTCTGCGATATAAATAATGTCTCGATGTTCAAAACCATGCATATACTGGCGTAATTTCGTGTAGGTATTTCCGCTTGCCACCACAAAATAAATTCCATGCCGAGACAAGCAGGTTAGGATTCTCTCAAAACGCTCAACATCGAACGTCTTATCATCATTCAGGAAAGTACCATCCATATCTACGGCAACCATACGCACGGGCTTGTTACTGCGGTTTTCCTGCTGTGTGGGCATTGGGGTTCCTCTAATAATCGGCATGTACAAAGGCTACGTTTATAAACACAAGCTGACTGTACGCGGGAGAGAATATCGTTCTGCTCCGCACATTTCTCCATTAATTTTAGTTTCTTTATATACACAAATCGTGTGACATCACCAAAATTCCCCCTTTACGGGCGTTTTCTTTCTATACTGTGAAAAGCATTCACTCTATGCACACATACAATCTCTAGGAATCATTGATGTTAAAAACACTGCCATCGCGCTCTGACGCGCATGTTTTTTGGTCATCTGCATCAGATCAAGGGCGTTCCTTGAAACTCGGTACAAGATTTTCCGCAGCTTTTCTAGCCCTAGGACTTGCGCTGAGCGGATGCTCCTCTGAAACTATCACAATTTCTGAGTCTACCGTCTCTGCGTCCAGCACCCCCTCAGCGAACGAACACTCTTCTACTTCTTCACAAAGCACGGAGGCCTCACAGCAACCCACGGTTTCCGCGCAGGATTCGGAACAAACACCCACCGTGACCGAGGTAGGTGAATCACCCGAAGAGAATAATGCCGATACTTCGACGGCTCATCCGGGTTCCCAAATTCGCCCCGGAACCGTCACTATCGTCAATCCTGATACCAGCTCCGTTGAGCCTCAAGGAACGGCGCCTATAGGATCTGACGAGGCTAGTGAGGCCCTGCGCATCCTCAATACCCTTCCCGTTAAAGGCCGCGCCCCTAAGACCGGGTACTCCCGTGCCCAGTTCGGAGATGCCTGGAGCGATATCGACCGTAACGGATGCGATACCCGCAATGACATTCTCAACCGGGATCTCACTGCAAAACAGCATAAAAACTCTCGCGGATGCGTGGTGATCTCGGGCATTCTTAACGATCCTTACACCGGGAAGGTCATTAATTTCATGCGTGGGAAAGATACCTCGGAGCAGGTTCAGATCGACCACGTTGTGGCGCTTTCCGACGCCTGGCAGTCGGGTGCTCAGGAGATTTCAGCTCAAGAACGCTTACAACTCGCCAATGATCCCGAAAACCTTCTGGCAGTTGATGGTCCTGCGAATCAGCAGAAAAGCGATTCGGATGCCGCCACCTGGCTGCCAGCAAACGCATCATTCCGCTGCTCTTATGTGGCACGTCAGATTCGGGTGAAAGCTAAGTACCACCTGTGGGTCAAACCAGCCGAAAAAGAGGCTATGATCAACGTTCTTACACCCTGCGCAGGAGCCGCAGAAGCACCACCAGCTCCGAAGCCTGCGCCTGATACCCCCGCTCCTGTAGTCCCGGCGAGTGCCCCTGCTCCTG
>NZ_KV804813.1:0-120167 GCF_001811455.1 Rothia sp. HMSC065G12 | reverse complement strand
CTCCTGTAGTCCCGGCGAGTGCCCCTGCTCCTGTGCCCCAGGTGGATGCACCTCCCGCGCAGAACCCCGCCCCGGCTTTGGCATTTCAAACCTGCGCTGATGCCCGTGCCGCAGGGTATCGTAATATGCACCGCGGTGCACCGGGATATTCCGAGCATCTTGACCGTGACGGTGACGGCATAGCATGCGAAGCACGCTAAGTTTCTGAACGTTACCTCCGTCTGCGCTCCCCTACAGATGCATAAACCCCCGCCCCGACAAGCAGTCAGGGCGGGGGTTTACTGTCACAATTCTTCATCTTGAGGCCCATATAGACTCTTTAAGAGTGCAGCATCACGCCGAACCTGTGTTTAAGCTGTGTAGAACCTATGTAAAAAAGATTTATAGATGTTTACCTTTGCTTGATAAAACTTTACCTGACAACCTTGTAGTTATGAAGAATGAAATAACTAAATCTGTTGGCACCCTAATTTTCCGCGTAGCGCTGGGCTTCACCTTTGTCATGCACGGTTTCCAGAAGGCATTCCTGATCGGTCCCGCAGCAGAAGGTGCAGCGTTCGCCAAAATGGGTATTCCTGCACCCGAGCTTTCGGCGTACTTTACCATTGGTGCCGAGCTTATTGGCGGAGCTCTCTTGATCCTTGGTTTAGGAACTCGTTTTGCGGCCGCCGCCATCGCAATCGCTATGGCAGGTGCTTTTATTTTTGTTCACATCAACGACCCCTTCATCACCGATCAGAAGACCGGCGCAGGCTTCGAGTACGTTTTCGTCTTGGGCATGGCAGCCATCATGTTCATTCTGACCGGTGGAGGCAGGTACTCACTAGATTCGTTCTTCAGTCGCAATGAGGCTTAACCGCCTGAGCGTTCTTCCAGAACGTATCTATCACTCATTCGTCTACCCACCCGGAAGGCGCCGTCGTCGCGACGGTGCCTTCTTTATATACCGTGGATTCTCCCCTACCCAGCGATCCCATGATTCTCATAAGGTAGAGATACGCTCGCCTCCCAAGGCATACAAATAGCCCGTCGCATCCGATAAAACATTTGGATGCGACGGGCTATTATAGCGTGCCCCCAGTGGGACTCGAACCCACACTGGACGGATTTTAAGTCCGCTGCCTCTGCCAATTGGGCTATAGGGGCAAAGTCTAAACCCGCAAGACCATTACTAAGAATAGCATTAGTTTGCGGGTTTCGACGCTTTAAGCTCGTTAGAGCTTTGCCTTAGTCTTCGCCGGTGCCGTTCCGGTAGCCTCTTGGAAAGCGAGACGCGGGGAACGCTGGTGGCGAATTGTCGTGGTGTCACGACCAAAGAGCTGGTTGAGCGCCCAGGTCGTCATAACGCGCACGGTACGCTCGGTCGTGGGGATTGCAGAACCGTGGTAGCCGCGGTGCATAATCCATGCGAGCGGACCTGCAAGGGTCTTACCTTTGAAGTTTGCAACGCCCTTCCACAGACCTAGACCGGCAACCACACCGATGGTCTCATGGTAGTAGTCGGTCAGAGGCTCGCCGCGGCGTGATGCCAGAATATTCTTGGCGAGAACCAAAGCCTGGCGAGATGCGTGCTGTGCGTTTGGTACGCAGAAGCCGCCCACGCCGCCTCCGGAAAGGTCGGGAACGGCAGCGTTATCGCCAGCCGCCCAAGCGCCCTCGACCACGCCATTATCGCCAGCCACACGCAGATCTGCGTTCACGCGAACGCGACCGCGCTCGTCGATCGGGAAATCAGTGTTCTTGAGCATCGGCGATGCAGCAACACCAGCAGTCCAAATGAGCGTATCGGTATCCATCTCACCAGCGGGCGACTTATCTGTCATGTTGATGAGCTGCAGGTGACCGTCGGTAGCGTCCGAGAGGGAGGTATTGAGCAGAACCTCAATGCCGCGAGCGCGAAGCTCAGCCACAACCTTCTCGGCACGGTCTTCCGGAACCTCCGGCATGATGCGCGGCGCAGCTTCGATCATCACGAAGCGCAGGTCAGATACGCTCAAACGGTCGTTACGATTAACAGCTTCGCGAGCCATGTCTTCCAGTTCGGAGATGGTCTCAACACCGGCGAAACCGCCGCCTACGACGACGACGGTCAGAGCGCGACGGCGTGCATCGGGGTCATCCAGTACGGAGGCAACCTCAATACGTTCCAGCACCCAGTTACGCACGGAGACGGCTTCTTCGACAGTCTTCATGCCGATAGCAACTTCGGCAAGACCGGGGATTGGGAACGCACGGGTCACGGCGCCAGCGCCGAGAATGATCTCATCATATTTCAGTTCGAAGGGTTCGCCATTGTCGATGGGCTCAACTGTAGCAGTACGCTCTGCATGGTTAACGGAGACAACATGCCCGGGAATCAACTCGGTATCGCGCAGGTGCTGGCGGAGCGGAACGGTAGCGTTACGGCCTTCCATCGAGCCCGCAGCGACTTCGGGCAAGAACGGCTGGTAAGTCATATAGGGGTTAGGCTCTACGATGGTTACCACGCCACCGGTCTGTTTGATAGCCTTCTGAATTTTCTTGGCGACGGTAAAGCCTACGTAGCCACCACCAACAATAAGAATACGGGGACGATCCTGTGCCTTATGAAACGACATATATTGCTACTTCCTAGATTTTGTTTACTCGCTGCCTTTAGCGCGCGAGCACTCAATGATACGTTCACATGCGCTTCCCAGGGTGCAGGATACATGGACATGTGAACGAACAGAAACTCTTAAGCTTTCTCCGTAAGCCCCGATGTTCGGTGCCGCAAACGCGAAAACACTATTTTTCCTGCATGTTGTATGCCACTATTTTACGCGTTTATCTCGAGGAAAACACATTTATGTAGGCATACGAAGTAAGGAAAACCGCCCTTGGATGATAACGTTTCGCGTTTATGCGCAAGATTTTGCCCCGTCAGCGGGGTTGCGTTCCGCATCATGTAGCGCGTCCTTAGGGTGTTTTAAACCTTTGCTCTACCCACAGACCGGGTGTTAGGAGTCACGAAGTTTTCTTCCACATTTTTATCGGAAATGTTTATTAACTGCGTGCTTTTCACCATCACTAGGAGGAGCTAGGATTCCGTGGCTCAGGTTCGTGAGCCGATGAAGGCTCTGGAATACCAGATTCCGGCGCGGCGGGTATTGAGGAACGCCCCGAAGCGGCACCCTGCGGACGAAGGCGCGACGAGTTAGCCGTCTTCTTGCGCGGCGTGCGCATATTATGCTTCTTCTGGGCGGAAGCGACCTTTCGCGGTGCTGAGGCCAGGCGACCGTCCTGCCCCGTAGGATTCTGTACGGATGCTGAACTCGCTGCCTCGTCAGGAACATCTGGAACACCTGTTTCCGGAACTTGACGCTTAATCCCGGAAATATGAGGCAGACGAGGTTTCCGATGCGGAGGTAACGGACCCCTACTTAAACGGTGGGCTCGATGCTGTGCCATACCGTTCTTCTGAGTGGGCCGGTGCGAAGCTTTCCCAATCGTATCTGCCGATATCTGTGACGCTTCAGGAACGGAGGATTCCTGCCCTACGGTCGAGTTAGCCGGCTCGGGGGCGGGACTCTGCGGGGTGCGAGATACGCCCTCGCTCTGAGCTACAGTCTGAGCCAAAGCAGGTTTTTCTGATTCCTGAGGTTCAGGTGTGATGGGCTTTTGCTCGGGCGCAGGCGCATTCCCCTGGTCTGCCGGTTGAGTCGCTTTCGCGGATGCGGCAGGAACCTGCGTTATCGTATTGTGCTGGTCGGTCTGCTGAGACTCTGCCGGTTTCTGCGTCTGAGGTAATGGCTGTCCTGTAGCCACCGTTGACTGTTCAGCCACGCTTGATGCTGATGCCGCAGGTTGTACTGCGCCGACGTTCTGTGCCGAGTCAACATTGTGCTCCGTTGTGCCAACGTTCTGCACGATGGCAGGAGGCTGCGTGGGCACGGCGCTCTGCTCGGTACCCGCTGCGACTGCGCTCTTCTGGGTTGCAGCCGCATCCTGCTGTTTATCTAAGTTCTGATCCGCCCCAGGTTGGAGACCGGAGGAGGGCGCTGACGGCACTGCGGCTGCGGCATCTGGTGCCGGGGAGGGAACAGAGGCAGGTACAACCTGTGTTTGTGCCTGCGCATCAGGCACAGCAGTCTCAGGTTCGGGGCTCTGGGGCGCGCTGGCAACGGGCGGCTGAATGGCAGGAGCGACCGGAGCAGGAGCATCCGGAACAGCAACCGAAGCTGCGGAAGGCTTGGAATGTGAAGCTTGCTTTGGCTCACCGTGCCCGTGCAGATGAGGATGCGGCACTACATTGCGTACATTAACGTGCAAGCGATGCAGACGACGAACACTGCGCACCGTGAGCAGCCCCAAAATCACGAAGAGAGCACCCACGATGATAAACGGCAAAAATCCGCGGTCCTCAACCGGGCGGCTGGGCTCTGGGATCTTCGCCTTAACGATAGTCTCGCCTTCTTCATGCACCGGTGTGGCCGAAGCATCGGCGGGAGTTGGCGCAGGCACCTCTTGACGGCGGTGCACGGCTATCCATGCCTTCAGCGACCCTAGCGGATTCTCCGTAGCATCCTGCGGAGTCGAAGAATCCAAGGCCATCAGCGGATTTATGATGCCAAACCCATACACCGGGTCACGCCCGGCAGCGCCAGTGTCGTCGGCGCTTTCAGTAATACGCTGAATAATCTGAGCCGCACTCAGATTGGGGTACTTAGACTTAATCAACGCCGCAAGACCGGAAACCAGCGGAGCGGACGCCGAAGACCCCGACCATATCATGTACTTATTCCCCGGCGCGGCAGCAATCATATCGTTGCTCGGCGCCGTCACACCAATAGAAATACCCTGAGTCGAAGAGCCCTTGGAAGCCTCACGCTGACGATCCACGCCGCCAACCGTCAGTACCCCCGGAATAGTCGCCGGGGCACCCACCTGGGTAATACCGCTGCCACGGTTACCGGCGGATGCTACGACGACCACGCCCTTCTCTTCGGCGTAGGCAAAAGCATCGTCCCAGCTCTTGGGCCAGGTCGTCTTATTCGAGCCAATAGAAAGATTGATGACCTGCGCGCCATGATCTACCGCATAACGCACGGCGGCGGGAATCTGCTCATCAATACTTTTCTCAGCATTCGAGACCATGTTAAGGGAGATAGGCAGAATCTTGGCATCCGGCGCCACGCCGATAACGCCCGCAGGTTTACCAGGCTGACCGGCAATCTTAGGAATACCGGAAACATTATGACCGTGGCCGGCAATCAGGGATGCAACTTCGGTGCCGTGCATGGGTTCTACACCCAGCCCCTGCCAACCGTTAGGAGAGCCCTCGCCAGAAGCGTCATAACCCTCCAGCACATTATCTACGAGATCCGGGTGGGTGCCGTCGACACCGGTGTCAATGACGGCAACCGTCACACCCGATCCCGTCGATTGTTTCCACGCATCCACAATCCTGTAGTCGGTAAGCCAATATTCGTGCTGACGAACGTCGTCCTTACCTAGAACAGCTGCTTCAGCGGGAGTGAGCGTTATAGGGGTTGGTGAGGCCGTCGGAGCGGCAGATGCAGGAGCTCCGGACAGGGCTAAACCGGTCGCGAGCGCCCCGCATCCGAGAAGCGCTACGACCCGACGTATGCTTGTGCGCGTCATCATGACGATGTGGTTGGAACGCGTCATACCTGTGTACCTACCGTCGTTGGGTGTTAGTTGTACATGCTTAACGTACCTGGGATAGCGCTATGCCGTCCAGAATGTCATGTTCGCTCACCGTCACAGAATCGATGTTTCCTTCGGTGATCTCACGCAAACGAGTCATGATACGGGCGTAAATGGTAGCCCCGGCGCCAATAACATCAACCCGACCGGGGTGCATATACCCCAGCGCGGCGCGCTCCTCGCGGGTCATAGAACGCAGCATCTCTGCCGTTTTCTGCACCGTATCTACAGAGATGGAAGAACCGTTAATAGCCTCGGAATCATAGGTCTTTAGCCCCAATGCTGCGGCGGCGATAGTGGTTGCAGTACCGGCAACGGCAACGGCCCGGGTAGCCTTTTCGAGAGGAACGCTCTGCAATACGCTGTCGATTGCCGCATCGGTGTCAGTTTCAACACGTTGAATCTGATCCGAGGTTGCAGGGGCAGATGCCATATGCCGTTCGGTCAGGCGCACACACCCGATATTTACGCTTCTTGCCGCCTGCACGCCGTCTTCGGTCCCAAGCACAAATTCGGTAGACCCGCCGCCCAGGTCAAAGACTACGGTCTTAGACTCATCGGCGCCGACCGCCAGTACAGCACCCGCAAACGACAGTTCCGCCTCTTCGTCGCCGGTAATCACCTCGGGCTCAATGCCCAGAATGTCACGAATACCATCCATAAAAACCTGACGGTTTCCGGCATCGCGGGTGGCACTCGTCGCCACGAAACGAAGCTTCTTGGCCTTATGTTTACGTAATAGTTTTGCGTATTCCCGCGTTGCCTCAAAAGTGCGGTCCAAGGCCTCTTGAGCAAGCCATCCAGTGGCATCAACCCCCTGCCCCAAGCGGACGATACGCATCTGCCGCACCACGTCGTTGAGACGGGTTACCGTGCTACCGTTAACGGTTTCGGTGCTGGCGTCAGCGATCAGAAGACGGATAGAGTTGGTACCGCAGTCAATTGCGCCAACACGCATAATGGGCTCCAATCCACGCAAGGCGTGAGGTTCTTAAGGTTATCTAGCCTGCCGCAGGTTAATACGTCGAGCTACTTACATATTAGGGGCCCGTACCAGTTACAGTGAACGGCACGGGTAAAGTTCTTAAAAATGGCTGAAATTAGGCATCCCGCCATGATGGTTCACATGCGCAAACCTGCGGGGTCCACCAATCGGCGATCTCATCCAGGCCCCAGTCCCCCATAGGGTTAATGCCGCGGCCCACCGCCAGGGTGTGACCAATCACGGCATGCAGGCATTTGACGCGCGTGGGCATCCCGCCCGCCGAAATATTCTCAATCTCGGGCACCTCATCGGTTCCGCTGATCAGACGAATGCGCTCACGCTCGGCCAGGTAGTTCTCGTGTGCTAAGGTGTACCGGCTCGCAAGTTCGGTATCGTCCGCGAGCGCATCGGTCATCTCGTACATGAGGCCCCCCGCTTCCAGGCGGGATGCGGCCGCAGTAATCGCCGGATGCGCCAGGTAAAACACGGTTGGGAACGGGCTTCCGTTCGATAGCCTCGGCGCTGTGGCGGCAACAAGCGGGTTACCGCATACACAGCGTGCGGGAATCTCAATAACATCCCGCACAGTACGGCCCAACTGTGCTGAGAGCACTCGGATATCTTGGTCGGTGGGCGTCAAGGTTTCTACAGTAACGCCGAAACCCTGCGGGGCGCGGTTTTTGAGGTCTTCTACAGTGCTCATAGATCTTTCTTGAAGAATCGGTACGTCAGGTTTTATCGTACAGCACGGTTCACGTGTACAGCCGTACCGGCGTTACTTATCAGCAGGTTTAGGCGAAGGAGCCTTACCATCGTTCAGGGACCCCCAAAGTTTGTTCGTCCACGAATCTTCGGGAGCATTTTTCCCGGAGGCAGAGGTGCTGTCAGCCCGGCCGTCATCCGAATCTATACCGGTGACTGTATACGGGGTATCGCCCGGCGCCACATAGAATAGACGGCTGCGGGCCTGCTGGCGCACATAGTCGTCGTCTTGCCACCAGGTTTTCTCAGCTTGAAGCTGCACGTTTTCCTGTTTGAGCTCAGCAATGCGAGCCCGGGTAGTGTTAATTTCCCGCTGCTGATCAACATAGTTAGTCAGCGGGTATGCGGTACCCAGCAGGAGCACCGCGATCATAATAAGAATGCCCAAAAATTTCCCGCTAAAGCGATGCGCCGCGACGGGAGTCTCATAATTCTCATCCTCATCGTGTTCGCGGTGGATGCGGCGTTCACGTGCATCGCGTTCCCTATCGGTGCGATGTGCCCGGGTACGGGCGCCGAAGAAGCTGTTAGCGGCGCGCATCCAGGCGGGGCGCTGCAAATACGAGCGGTCTTCAACGGTTCGATGGGTTGCGGTGATGTGGGGTTCCTTCGCCGCAGGTGCAGAAGATTTGACGCTCGCGGACGTAGCCTGCCGCTCGTGTGCCTCACGATGCGCTGGCTGCGGGGGCGGCAGGGTGGCCTTCGAGCGCCGCGCAGTTGGCTTCTGCTGAGCCCGCTTATCTGCGGTGTTGGTCGTGCGGGATGAACCGGGTTTATGCGCCTTCTGCTTGCGGGCACGGGATTTACGGGCAGATGCTGGAGCATCGGAAAGACTTTCGCGCGCGGCGGCGGACTGGCTGCCACGTGATGTGCGACCTCGACGCGGTTCCTGCCCCGCCGGGCTTTTGCGTCGTTCACGTCCGTCGCGCTGAGCCATCATGTAGTTTCCTTCCCTGCCCCTAAGTCTTTGATTACCATTCTAAGCTACCGTGAACGTTCAGACGGAGTTATCCCCCGAAAAAGTGATATACCCGAATTATTGCTGGCACATTCCCCTAACCCCTAGGGAAAACTGAGCTATTAGATTTGGAGGGATACATGTTCAAGAGCCATAAAGCGCGCCGTCGTCGTAGGCACCCTTATAGAGAGAAGTCTACGAAGAAAAGTAGGAGATAAAAAATCTGGTGCTCTCGCAGGTAATGTACCAGTCGAGAGCACCAGATTATGATGTATACGGTTCTAGCCGTCCGTATATTATCGCGTTACGCTTTCTTGAAGCGGGGGAATGCTGACTTGCCAGTGTAAACAGCGGCATCGCCCAGTTCTTCCTCAATGCGCAGCAGCTGGTTGTACTTTGCCACGCGCTCGGAACGTGCGGGTGCACCGGTCTTGATCTGACCCGCGTTAGTCGCCACAGCGAGGTCGGCAATGGTGACGTCCTCGGTTTCGCCGGAACGGTGAGAAACCATGCAGCGGTATTCGTTGCGCTGCGCCAGTTCCATAGCATCCAGGGTCTCGGTGAGCGAACCGATCTGGTTGACCTTGACCAGCAGAGCGTTTGCCGCACCCTCGTTGATGCCCTTCTCAAGGCGCTCGGGGTTGGTCACGAATAGGTCGTCACCGACGATCTGAACCTTGTCACCAATCTGCTCGGTCAGGGTCTTGTAGCCTGCCCAGTCGTTCTCGTCTAGCGGATCCTCAATGGAAACCAGCGGGTACTTCGCCACAAGATCAGCATAGTATGCGCTCATCTCTTCGGCGGACTTCTTCTGACCCTCGAAGTCGTAGGCACCGTCATTGTAGAACTCGGAGGATGCCACATCCAGTGCGAGAGCAACCTGTTCACCGGGCTTGTAGCCAGCCTTCTCGATTGCCTCAATAATGAGATCAAGAGCCGCAGCGTTGGATTCAAGGTTCGGTGCGAAGCCGCCCTCATCGCCCAGGCCGGTAGAGAGGCCACGGTCGTGCAGCACGGACTTGAGCGAGTGGTAAACCTCAACACCGGCGCGCAGAGCATCCGAGTAGTTCTCGAAACCGATGGGAGCAATCATGAACTCCTGAATGTCAACATTGGAGTCTGCGTGAGAACCACCGTTGAGGATGTTCATCATGGGAACGGGAAGCACGTGGGCGTTGGGGCCACCCAGATACTTGTAGAGGGGAAGGTCTGCGGACTCTGCGGCTGCCTTAGCGACGGCCAGAGAAACACCCAGAATTGCGTTAGCGCCGAGTTTGCCCTTGTTGTTGGTGCCGTCCAGAGCAATCATGGTTGCATCAACAGTACGCTGATCAGCGGCGTCGATACCGATAATTTCTTCCGAAATCTCTTCAATAACAGATTTGGCGGCACCCAGAACGCCTTTGCCTAGGTATACGGACTTGTCGCCATCGCGACGCTCGACTGCCTCCCACTCGCCGGTGGATGCGCCCGAGGGCACAGCGGCACGTGCGAAAGCACCATCTTCGAGCAGAACCTCAACCTCAACGGTCGGGTTGCCGCGGGAATCCAAAATCTGACGGGCGTGAACTGCGGTAATAACAGCCATGAAATTGCTCCTTAGAGAGTACAGGATATGACGGCTCGCTCCTGTGATGTTGGGCGAGTCCCGTTGCCCTAAATTTTACCAAAACTCCCACACAAACACACTAGTTACCACGGGATTTTTTGCGATTCCTGAGGGTATCCAACACCTTTAGTCCCTTGTAAAATCGCCTCTCAAAAGTCATTCCCCCTGTGGACGCAGCATGTCCTCGCACCGCAGGCACCAATTCGAACCCCAACCGATAACGACAAAGTTCTTTATCACACTCTACTAAAACGATTGAACATCTTTAGAGCCGGTTTCTACATCGCGCAACACAGGTGTGCAGTGCTTTATGCCCCACCCACGAATATAACCAGTGGCGCCCTATTTCAGGGCATAAAACAGGCACCTTTAGATGCGAAAAACTATCGCATCTAAAGGTGTCTGATAAATACTCTTCAGCCTACGCGGCCACGAGGCTATTGGTTGTAATCAATAAACTTGCGGGTGTAAGTACGCAGGGCACGTTCCGAATCCAGCCCATTCTGACGCGCGCGGCACACAAGCGAAAAAAGTAGCTCACCGAATTCTTCCTCACTATAGGTAAACGGAAGATCATCGTCTAAGGAGGTAGGTTCCGGCGGAAGCACAATGTCGGCCTTGCGGGCCTTAGCAATCGTCTTCTCCGCTAGGGCCAGTGCAGGAAGATGAGGGGGAATGCCGTCAAGCGGACCTCGATCGGATTTCTCCGTCTTCTTAAGCTCATCCCAGAAAACCTGTTGTTCGGCGGCGGTCATCCGGGACTCGTCCGAAGAATCACTGAAAACATTCGGGTGCCGATCGTGAAGCTTTGCGTCCAGACCCTCGATCACCTGCTCGATCGTAAAGCCGCCCGGTTCTGCCGCCGCAATATCGGCGTGGAAGAGAACCTGAAGCAGAACATCGCCCAACTCTTCGCGTAGAAGCTGCAGGTTTGTACCCTCGGGTGCCTCGACAGCCTCCACGACCTCATAGGATTCCTCAATGAGGTATCGAATGAGGGACTGATGAGTCTGTTCGGCATCCCAGGGGCACCCGCCGGGGGCGCGCAGGGTTGCCATCGTCTGCACCAGACGCTCGAAGGCCTTCCCAGCTCGTGCGGCAACCTCAGCTACCGTTTTCTCAGAAACTCTATCTTCATTCACGGGCGGGCTTCTCCTACATGCTCCAGTGAGTCAGAGCATTCGCCATATGCGCCGGAATCTTAGCCCCCAGACGCGGGAACATGCGCAGTTCCTCTACGTAGCGATCGGCCTCAAGCTGGCGGGGGTACCGTACGAAAGCCTGCTCATTCGAGTAATCGAATGCAGACTGCACGGGCACGCCCGGGGTGAAGGTCAGGCTCATGGCGAGTGGCGACCCTTCACCTTCGCTGTAGGAATCGGCCTTGAGCGTGGGAATACTCAAATCTTCTTCCGAAACTAACTCGAAGGTTCGTACTTGCTCCCAGAATCCGTTGCGGCGCACGTGGGTGAGCACATCGTAGTAAGAACCCACCGAGCGCACCCGGATCAACACGGTCGTTGCATCCTTGGCGCTGCCATTCTCGCCAAAGAGAGCTTCGGTTACCGGTGCCAGATGCTCGATCACCTTGGCGTCGGTGAGTACCAGGTTTCCCTCGGCAAGCGCATCGCCAGCGAGCACGGAGGAATGTGCCTGATGCGCGGGGGTATCCGGCTCGGCTTCAGCGGGAGGCAGATCTGCGGATTCATGCTGCGCGGTCTTACCGTTTACAGTTGATTCTCCGGACTGAGCAGCAACAGCGGATGCGGTCTGCGCGGCAGGCGCATCCTGCTTATTCGACGCCGATTCCTGAGGCTTCGTGTCGGTCGAGCCTGTCAGCGAGTCCTTCTCGACTTCGGGGACGAGAGCGAGGTCATCCACATGCTTGGGCAGTGCAGAGGAACTGTCGGTACTGGTGGTGCCAGCCTGGGATTCCTCCACCACAGCCTGAGTTACATTCGCACTCTGATTCTCCGAGGTGTAACCCGCAGTAGTCTTGGCATCACTCTCAGCCTTGACGGTGCTTTCGGAATCAGCCGCCTTCTGTGAGTCCTCGCTCGTCTTATCAGCAGCGGACTTCGAGCCGGTACCCGAAGTCTTCACCGCAGCGGAAGTATCCGCAGCGTCTTCCTTCGCGTTCGATGCAGTCTTCTTCGCTTCGGAGGATGCCACGATAGTCGCCAAAGCCGCCTGCATGCTGTTGAGTTCTTCTTCGTCTTCAGAAGATTTCTCAACCTTGGTTTTCTCTACCTCAGCTTCGGGGGTTGAGAGGCCGGAAGAGTCCTTGGCTGCAGATGCGCCAGACACCGCCGATTTCTCGGAGACAGCATCGGCTTTAGCGCTGTCAATCTCGGTCTTGCTCTGCTCAGCAGCTTGAGCATCGTGACGACCGGTGACATTCTGCGGATCCGCATCGTAATCGTATTCGTAACGCGAATCCTCGCGGTCGCTCTTCGACGATGCCGCGACCCCGGCGGCTGTCACGCCTGCGGCGCCAAGGGTACCTGCAGCGAGCGCGCTTGAACTGCTCTTGGTCGATTCTGCTGTAGCAGAATCAGACTTTGCAGTATCTGCCTGAGCCTTCGCAGAAACTTCCTGTGCCTTGTCCTGAGCCTCGGAGGACTTCTTCTCGGAATCTACGGTATGTTCGGATTTCTCAGACTTCTGTGAATCTTGAGTATTGGCTTTGTCGGCATCAGCAGACTTGACGTTCTGGGTGTGGTCGTCAAGATCTTTCGCCTTCTGAGACTCAGCGGTCTTAGCTTGCTCATCGCTCTTATCCTGAGCGAGCTTTGCCTCAGATTCCTTCTGCGAAGAGGTATCATCGGCGGAATCAGCCAGCGCTGAGGTCTTCGCGGTCGACGTTTTCTGATCTGCAGCTTCGGTGGATGCGGTGCTCTGGTCGGCGGAGGCCTTCACCGACTCTGCGCTTTTCGCTGATGAGTCTTTCTGCGAAGCCGAGTCTTTCTCGCTCGTTTCGAGAACGTAATCCGTGGTGTAGCTCGATGCATCGGCGGTGTTCGTGTACGAAGCCTGTACCGCTACCAACCCGTTCTCGCTGGGGTTTGCTACCACGAGAGCACGGTTCCACACCCTGCCCGCGTCCTGTGCTCGCACGTAGAGCGAGGCAATCGACGAGAACCACGCATCGGTCGGAACCACAACACCCTGTTCGACTTCGCTGCCGCGATGGAAAATCCGGTAGTGCATATCGTCGCCCAGCTGGCGCAGTTCGTAGGACACCTTCCCGGAGCCGTATCCGCGCATCGCAGTTACGAGGTCGTGCAGCGGATTCTCGGGGGTGAGAACCTCCGCCTTTTCGTTCCCTTCAACGGATGCTGCTGCATGTGATGATGCGGCTGCGGCGCCGTTCTGAGAAGCTTTTTCATCGCGCGCAGTTTTTTCAACGTCCTGTTTCTTGGAGTCTTTATCTGTGGAAGAGTGGGCTGAGACCTCATCTGCCACGGTCTTCTCATGTTGTACAGCCATCTTCTCGGCAGAGGTCTTCTCAGCCGAAGTTTCGACGCTGCGATTCTTCTCGGGAGCCAAGGTTTCAGGATCGTTACGGTCATCAAGATGTTTGGCGGAGCCCGTTGCCCCCGAGCCGACAAACTCGATCTTGTCGGACTTCTTCGAGGCTGACGGGGTGCCCGAAGACTCCAACCCGCTCGTCGCCTGAGCCTCAGGGCTAGGTGACTTTTTCTCGTGTGCAGAGGCTTTTACATCCGAAGCAGATTCGGATTCTTGGGGTGTGGACTCAAGCGTAGACTTCGAGTCGGCGTTCGCTGTCTTCTTATCGTTTGAGTTCTTAGACTCAACACCGGGCGCGGGAACGAAAGCAGGCTTCTCTTCGGCATCGGTAGGCACGACTCCTGCGGCAAGTTTCTCCCGCTCACGATCCTCAACGTTCGGGGTCTTGATGTCCGCAGAGTCTTTCTCTGCAGAAGAAGACGGGGCGGCAGCCGCATAGGCGTGTGAGGATACTGAGGAGGTATTCCCCTCGTGCTCGGTGCTGTATTTTGTCTCGTTAAATTCTTTAAGTGCGTCCTGCACGTTTTGTTTCTGGGAGCCTGCTTCGCTCTGTACCGATGCGGTACCCGAAACCGACGCTGCGTTCGATGAGGGAACCGCAGTGGCGGAAGAGTTAGTCTCAAATGCATCCGCAGGCATACTCGTTGCGCGGTACTCAGAAATCTGGGGTGCACGTTTCGGGGCGGAAGTATCGGATGTCTGGGCTGCTTCTTGTGTGAAAGAACCCTTCTGGGCGGCATCTGCGTTCGCAGCCTGTGAGGAAGCGCCCACGGTTTTCTTGCCTTCTGCTGACCCGGAAGTCCTCGCTTCGCCTGCTGTGGATGCCGAAGGCTCAGCAGAAGAGCCGCTGTGCTGCGCGGACTGTTTCAAAGCATCGACGTTAAGGTCAGAAGTATCTTTGCTCTTCTGCTCTTCCTGTTGCATGCGAGTGCTCTCAGCCTGCACAAACCGGCGCAGGGAATTCTCCCAACGCTGCTGTTCATTCACACGTTCCGCGAGGGTACGATCCGATGCCTCTGCATCGGAGTTAGGGAGGGCGGATTTTACGTCGTCAGCCTGTGCTTCTGCCTCAGCCTGGGCGGCTTTCGCCTGCTCTTCCCACTTCTTCTTACCGATTCCAAAGAATCCCACAGAGTTCTCCCACTCGTCAGCTGTTCGGCGCCCCGCAATGACGCGGTGCGGTTCGGTCATCCCCTATAGTTTATCCTGCAAATGTTATTCATGAGTGGGTATGACGCAGGTTTTGACGTTCATGCGCGGCTTAACACCGTTTTTTCTAGGGTAGACATCACTATTTTGGTTTTTCAGGCGCAACCCCACTCCCCCGGCAGATGCCCGCTATTTCGGCGATGCACCCACACTTGACGCATTCCTCCTGTGACGAAACCCGTTCTTTCATAAAGTTTTCGTAAAGATTTGGCGGAGACCCCCGTAAATATTTCTCGGTGCTGCGTGCTTCGGCACCAGTGCCCGGAATATCCTCTATTACAGGTTGTCCGTAATATTAACGCGCCTCATCCCGCACCGGGTTCGCCGCCTTCGCAGCCTTCGCGAGCTCAAAACGCACGGCACGCAACGCGGTCGCCGCCATCACGCGCACACCCACGCCAATCGCCTGCTCATTAGGAGCGTAGTCCCCCTGATGTAAGTCGTAGACAGGATCTTCCGGGGCGCGAGTTCCTAGGCGGAACATCGAGCCTGGAACCTCCTGCAGAATCCACGCGAAGTCTTCTCCACCCATTGATTGCTCAACCAACACGATGGACTCTTCGCCTAATTCGGCGCGCGCCGCGTTTTCCAACATGGTAGTTTCCGCGTCGGTATTGACGACCGGGGGCACACCACGAATATGCTCAACCCTCGCCTGCACGCCAAAGGGAACCGCGACCTGCTCAATTACCTCGTCCAGCAGGTTACCCGCCTGACGCCACACCTCAACATCCAGACATCTCATGGTGCCCGCCAAATAGCCTTCAGCGGGAATAGCGTTCGGGGCAACCCCGGCGCTCACCTGCCCCCACGCGACCAGCACGCCGGAACGCACATCGGTACGGCGCGTGAGCACGGAAGGAACCTGCACAGCAATCTGACTCATCGCGTAGATAAGATCCTCGGTCAGATGCGGCCGAGAGGTATGACCACCATGACCACTCAGGTGAATCTTAATCGTGTCTGAAGCACTCGTAATCGCCCCGATGCGCGTGCCAATTTTCCCCAGTTCGACCTTCGGATCGCAATGCAGAGCAAAAGCACGCGGGATATTGCGTAAAAGACCTTGCTCAATCATCTGCACAGCCCCGCCCGGCAACTGTTCCTCGGCGGGCTGGAACAGGATACGCACGCTGCGCCCCAGAGGAGTCTTTTCGTTCAGCTCGTGAAGCGCCAGAGCAACCCCGAGCATGACGGTCTGGTGAATATCGTGCCCGCAGGCGTGCATCACCCCGGGTATGGTCGATGAATAAGGCAGATCCGTCTGTTCGACGATGGGAAGCGCATCAATATCGGCGCGAAGAGCTAAAGCAAACGGCCCGTTTCCGATATCGACGTAGCAGCCGGTGCCTTCACAGGCGATAGGGTTCAGCCCTGCCTCACGCAGCGTCGTCATAATGCGTTCAGTCGTTTTCACCTCGCGGAATGAGAGCTCCGGGGTACGGTGCACCTCGCGGCGGAATTCCACAAGGGTAGGCATCATGCGAGCCACCCAGTCGTCGAAGACAGGGGTCGAAAGATCGTAACGTGAGTTTGCAAAAACCATAGTTCGAGAATAGCGCGAATCCGCGGTCAGTACACACCTTCCGGCTGCCCTCTTACGTTCGTTGAAGTTTTTGTACGCGACGTGACGAATCATCGCGTTGTGTGGCCGGTTTATGACATTGTGACGGATTGTGACGAGACTGAAACCGCCGCCTGCAGACGCGGAAATTATCTAGCGAGCATCAGTTCGTCCTAATATCGCAAACAAAAAATGCGGTGTGGGCACACCAACCTTGCGCCCACACCACATATCTTGTGTTTCTACGAGTTCTCCAGCCGCTAGGCTTAGAGGGCTCGCGCCAAAATAGCCTGCTTGACCTCGGCAATAGCCTTAGTGATCTGAATGCCACGCGGGCAAGCCTCGGTGCAGTTGAAGGTTGTGCGGCAGCGCCACACGCCTTCTTTATCATTGAGGATTTCCAAACGCAGGTCCCCAGCGTCATCGCGCGAATCGAAGATAAAACGATGCGCATTCACGATGGCAGAAGGACCGAAGTACTGACCGTCCGTCCAGAAAACGGGGCAAGAGGAGGTACAAGCCGCGCACAGAATACACTTTGTGGTGTCGTCGAATCGGGCACGTTCTTCCGCAGACTGCAAACGCTCACGTTCCGGTTCATTCGAGTCATTGATGAAGAAGGGCATGATCTCGCGGTACGCCTGGAAGAAAGGCTCCATATCGACAATCAGGTCCTTCTCGCAGGGAAGACCCTTAATCGGCTCAACGATAATGGGCTTGGTAATGTCCAGATCCTTGAGCAGGGTCTTGCACGCTAGGCGGTTACGTCCGTTGATGCGCATCGCATCCGACCCGCAGATACCGTGTGCGCAGGAACGACGGAATGAGACCGAGCCGTCGAGCTCCCACTTGATCTTATGCAATGCATCCAGCACGCGGTCGGTGCGGTACATGGTCAGGTTGAAGTCATCCCAGTATGCTTTATCCGATACTTCGGGGTTGTAACGGCGCACGCGAATCGTCACGTCATAGGTGGGGATGTTCCCGGAGTCTGAACCGGACATACCTTCAAAGAGCTTGACCGATTCCGGTTCGGGAGTTTCGTGTTCAGCCATTTTAGTACTTACGCTCCTTGGGTTCGTAGCGAGTGTAGACAACGGGCTTGGTATCAAAACGCAGACCCTGCACACCCTCAAACTCAGACTCGGGATCTAGATAAACCATCGAGTGCTTCATGAAGTTCACGTCGTCGCGCTTCGGGAAGTCCTCGCGGTAGTGACCACCTCGGGATTCCTGGCGGTGCAGTGCGCCCACCGACATCACCTTGGCAAGCTGTAGCAGGAAGCCGAGCTCAACGGCCTCCAACAGGTCAAGGTTGAAGCGCTTGCCTTTATCCTGAATCGAGATATTTGCGTAGCGCTTTTCGAGTTCGTCAATGGCGGAGAGAGCCTTGCGAATGGTTTCTTCGGTACGGAACACCTGCATATCGGCTTCCATCACACGCTGCAGCTCGGTGCGGATAGCGCCAACCTTTTCGGTGCCCTGCCTGTCACGAATACTGCTGAGCATCGCGAGAGTGCGATCGGCAGCGTCGTCCGGAACAGGCACGAAATCTGCGGATGCGGCGTATTCTGCGGCGCGGCGGCCAGCACGCTTACCAAACACGTTAATGTCCAGAAGTGAGTTGGTTCCCAAACGGTTTGCACCGTGTACCGACACGCAGGCTACCTCACCGGCTGCGTATAGTCCTGGAATAGTCTCTTCGCTGTTGCGGTACACCTCGGTATCGTTGTTCGTTGGAATACCGCCCATCGCATAGTGCGCGGTGGGGAACACCGGAATAGGCTGGTGGTGCGGCTCAACTGCCAGATAGGTACGCGCGAATTCGGTAATATCCGGCAGTTTCTCGTCGATATGTGCGGGTTCGAGGTGAGTGAGGTCTAGGAGCACATAGTCTTTATGCGGTCCGCAGCCGCGACCTTCACGCACCTCGTTCGCCATTGCACGAGCCACGATATCGCGGGGGGCTAGGTCCTTAATGGTCGGTGCGTAACGTTCCATGAAACGCTCGCCCTCGGAGTTACGCAGAATACCGCCTTCACCGCGGGCACCCTCGGTCACGAGAATACCCAGGCCCGCAAGGCCGGTCGGGTGGAACTGCACGAATTCCATATCCTCTAGGGGAAGACCTGCACGCAAGGCGATTGCCATGCCATCACCCGTAAGGGTGTGTGCGTTTGAGGTAGTTTTGAAAATCTTGCCGCATCCGCCGGATGCGAAAATCACGGATTTCGATTGAAAAACGTGTACTTCGCCGGTTGCCAGGTCGTAGGAGACAACACCTGCAGGTCGGGGGTTGCCGTTTTCGTCTTCTGACATAATGAGGTCGAGCACGTAGAACTCGTTGTAGAACTCGACATTGTGACGCACACAGTTCTGGTAGAGGGTCTGCAGAATCATGTGGCCCGTGCGGTCGGCAGCGTAGCATGCGCGACGCACGGCGGCTTTACCGTGATCGCGGGTATGCCCGCCAAAACGACGCTGGTCGATGCGCCCCTCGGGGGTACGGTTGAAGGGAAGACCCATTTTTTCAAGATCAAGCACGGCGTCAATGGCTTCTTTCGCCATAATCTCTGCCGCATCCTGATCGACAAGGTAGTCGCCGCCCTTGACGGTGTCAAAGGTATGCCACTCCCAGTTGTCTTCCTCCACATTGGCCAAAGCGGCGCACATACCGCCCTGTGCCGCACCGGTGTGCGAGCGGGTGGGGTATAGCTTCGTCAGCACCGCGGTTCGTACGCGCTGCCCCGCCTCAATAGCGGCACGCATACCTGCGCCGCCAGCGCCAACAATCACTACATCGTACTTATGTACCTGCATGATGCTCTCTCTCGTATGTCAAAAATCTTTAGTGTTTTACCCTTAAGGGGCCGGGCAGAAGCTAGGCAGCAGATTAGCCGCCGCACCCGAGGGGCAGGGATCAAAAGCGAAGATCGTGAGGGTTCCGACCAGCAGCACAAAAGCGGATGCTGCGAAGAGGATAATCTTCAGCCACACACGCACACGATCCTTTTCAGCGTAATCGTCAATGACCACGCGGATGCCGTTGGTGCCGTGGAGCATAGCCAGCCACAGCAGCAGCAGATCCCAGATTTGCCAGAAGGGGTTTGCCCATTTACCACCCACGAAACCGAAGTCGATCGCGTGAATGCCGTCCCCCACCATGAGGTTCACGAAGAGGTGCCCGAAAATCAGCACAACCAACACGACACCGGAGAGGCGCATCCCCAGCCAGGCGAACATTTCAAAGTTGTTGCGCTTGCTGGAGGAACGGTTATATTTCACACCATCAATCTTGTTATCGCGCAGGCGAGGAACCGAAACGCGTGATTTGAGTGGAGTAGACATAGCTTAGTGACCTCCAAGGTGTGAGAAGACGATCGGCAGGTGGCGAGCCGCGAATCCTGCAACGGTAATAGCCCACAGGAACAGAACAACCCACAGAATCTTAATGTGCGGATAGGTAGCCTTCTGGTTGATCTCGGGGGAACCGTCTTTGCCTTTGCTCATCACATGCTCGACTTTGGCGTTAGTAGCTGTTCCCCAAAAGTCGATAAGAATAATGCGAATACCGTTGAAGGCATGGTACACGATGGCTGCCACAAGCGCAGTCTCTCCCAGACCCATCACGGGGTTTTTGTAGAGACCGAGAACGCTGTTGTATGCCTCGGGAGAGATACGGACAACGGCGGTATCAAGTACGTGAACCAGTAGGAAGAAGAATATAGCGATACCTGTCACACGATGAGCGACCCAAGACCACATGCCCCATCGGCCGCGGTACAGGGTCCCCTTTGAACTATTCAGCACTGAATAACCTCCTGTCGCCGCTGAGACGACGTCGGGGTCTGTGTGTTTAACCTCGGCGGGAAGCGCGCTCAGCAACTCCTGTGATTTCATATTGTTAGTTTCAAGATACCAGGTAATTCACAGGCTTATTGACACCTCGTCTCCTTATTTCACAAGAAACTACAAGGTTAATTACGAAATAGTTATTTTGCGATACCCCTCCGTGAGCTGAGTTCATGCGGAACTAACCTTTACCTAATGTGATGCATCTCTTGATATTTTTTATCTGAGACTTTCCTGGAAATCACTCTAAGAATTCGGCATATTACAAAAGCCCCCGGTATTCTGGAACTGATGAATACTGCATTAACCCGTTTCCGCCCGCTTATTCCAGCTGGCGGTGTTGGTTCGCGTTTGTGGCCGCTTTCGCGTGCTCAGGCGCCGAAGTTCCTTCTCGACCTCACAGACTCAGGTAAATCGCTCTTGCGCGATACTTACGACCGTCTCATTGATTTGAGCAACGGCTCCGTCATGGTCGTGACCGGCACTTCTCATGCCAACGCTGTAACCCAGCAGATTCCCGAATTGCGAGCCTCCGACCTCGTCTTGGAGCCCTCCCCGAAGGATTCTGCAGCCGCTATTGGTTTAGCGTGCGCTATTATTCATGAGCGTGAACCGGATGCGATTATTGGTTCCTTCGCCGCTGATCACGTCATCAACCCCGTTGATGAATTTCAACGCGTGGTGACTGAGGCGGTTATCACGGCAGCTTCAGGAAAGATTGTCACCATCGGCATTACCCCCACCGAGCCGTCGAGCGCGTTCGGATATATCAGAGCGTGCACTCCACTGGGGCTTGCTCACGCACCGAACGCCCTTGCGGTCGAGTCTTTTGTTGAAAAACCCGATAGCGAAACCGCGCAAAAATACCTAGACTCCGGGGACTACACCTGGAACGCTGGCATGTTCGTGGCGCCCGTATCCCTGATGCTGCAGCATCTTGAAAAGAACGAGCCCGAGCTTTACGCCGGGGTTATGAAGATCGCCAAGGCTTGGGATACTCCCGAGCGTGAGAGCATTATGGAACAGACTTGGGGCACTCTCCCCAAGACCGCAATCGACTACGCCGTTGCTGAGCCTGCCGCTGCTGCTGGCGATGTTGCAATGGTCCCCGGCTCCTTCAGCTGGGACGACGTGGGAGACTTTGATGCCGTTGCTCGTCTTAACCAAGAGAAGCATGGTGAAGGCCTCACAATTCTCGGTGACGAAGACAATGTGATCAATCAAGGCTGCAGCGGTATTGTTGTCGCGAATAGCAACCGCAAGATCTCGGTGATTGGCCTTGACGATATTGTGGTGGTTGATACCCCCGATGCGCTCCTCGTCGCACCGCGTGAGCAGGCTCAGGCCGTGAAAGACACAGTTGCCGAGCTCAAAGATCGCGGCTTGGCTGATCTTCTCTAAAAGCGGCCATCGCTTAAATAACCACGCCGTATGGCGTTTATAACATTCTCAACACTCACTCATCGGGTGGATCGGCATGATATTCGCGCTGATCCACCCATTATTTATATCCCGGCTCTTACTTATTCAATAATGATTCTCATGTGTGATAGTCTCTGTGTATGTCCAACACACGAAAATCATTTTTGACGTCACTAAGTTCACTCGGTCTCGTATCCTCCCTGCTCCTTGCAGGATGCGCGGGCGGCACATCCTCTGCAGGCTCCTCAGAGCCTTCCGCAGGAGCGTCCTCAGGGGATTCAAACGCAAGCGCCTCGCAGTCTCCCATCGTTGAAGGCAAAGGCGCGTCAACCCGCCTAGCCATCACTTATGACGGCGGCGTGATGGTGTACGACGGTAAAGATATGAAGCTTCTGCAGGATATTCACAAAGATGGTTTCCTGCGCCTGAACGATGCGGGTGATAACCGCCATCTGATCGTAGCCGATGGATCCAGCTACACCTTCCTCGACACCGGCGTATGGTCGGTAGCACACGGTGACCACTCACACTACTACACCACCGCTCCCAGCCTCTCGACACTGTCGCTTCAGGCCGACCACACCGGGCATGTTATTGCCGATAACGGTAAGGTTGCGGCATTCGCAGACGGTACCGGCACCTTCGACGTATACGACCCCGCAAACCTGGTATCCAATAAGCGCACGGCAACTAACCTTGAAACCAAGCAGGTTAAGCTCCCCAATCCTCACCACGGATTCGCTATTCCCCTGCCGAATGACCAGTACCTCGTAGCAGTCGGGGATTCCAAAACCCGCACGGGCGCAGCCGTGGTAGACGCTAACGGTAAGACCATAACAGAGAACAAGGAATGCCCCGGTGTACACGGCGAAGCTATCGCGCGGGATAATACCTTCACGATCGGATGCACCGACGGCGTACTCATCTACCGGGACGGCACTTTCACGAAGGTGACAAACCCCCAAGATCCCTACTCACGCTCGGGCAACCAGGCAGGAACGGCAGACTCCCCTTACGTTCTGGCGGATTATAAGACGGATAAGGACGCCAAACTTGAGCGTCCCGAGAAGTTTGCCATCATTGATACGGTCGCCCGCACGCGAGAGGTATACTCACTCCCCAAAGGAGTCAGCTACACCTTCCGTTCCATGGGCCGCGGACCTAACGGTGAGGCTCTGCTGCTCACCACGGACGGTAAGCTGCGTATCTACGACCCGGCAAACGGCACCGAGCTTGGGTCTGTACAGCTAATGAATACGTGGACCGAGTCAGAAACTTGGCAGGATCCTCGCCCGGCATTGTGGGTAGACGGTAAAACTGCCTATGTGACCGACCCTGAGACGAAGAAGCTTCACGCGGTATCACTCTCGGATGCTTCTCATCCAAAGACCCTCATGAGCATTGATCTGCCGCAGGTTCCTAATGAACTCAGCGGTGTGTCTTCCGCGAATGCGGCGCCCGTAACTGCGGACTCCCACTAGGAAGAAGTTAGAGAGCGCAAGCCCCGATACCTGAACCGGTATCGGGGCTTGCGCTGTAGGTACATATATCAAGATTGTGGAGCGCAGTTATGGCTTAAGAGATAGTGCTCCCAGAGGTTCCCAATCCGAGCCATCATAGGCATATACGTGCAGAGTATCTACAGTGAACGAGCGTTCTTGTTCTGGTAAATCGTCGAAAATCCGATGCGCTTGCCGCACCTGATCCGGCGTCAAAGAACGCCCCAAGGTAATATGCGGAACGTAAGGGAAAGGCGATGCCCACTGCCCTAACTCCTGCACGCACGCGCCATGAAGTTCGGCAAAAGTATCGGCACCTAAGATAACGTCCAGATACTCGATCTCAGAGTTTGGGCGGAAGGTGCACACTCCCCCAGCGCGCGCCTGCGCCGTACCAATTGCGGCGAGTGAATGCGCCAGTGCATCCGAACGCCAGTCGTTCTCATTCTGCTCGGTCAGCTCGCTAACATACACAGTCACATGATTACTCAAATCAGTGGGAAGAGTCATGCCGGTTCTCTTCTTCCAGTCCACAAGACGCTGCCCCAGCGGTCCGTTCACGTGAGCAATCAGACTCAAATAACGCTGCCCGGGGTGAAGAGTGGGCGATTCCTCAGTGTGTGATAGATTCTCGCAGGTGTTCTTAACAGTCACAGCGTACCTCCTTCGGTCTAGCCGCGCTGTGCGGGCAAAAAACCCACTTTATCGTAGACATTCTCGATAGTAACAGTCGCTATTTCACGAGCTTTCCGAGCACCCAATGCCAGCAAGCGGTCAAGCTCGGCGGGGTCCGCCATAAGCTCTAGGGTACGCTCACGCAGGGGCGAAAGTTTCTCGACCACAACATCCGCCAAATCAACCTTGAGATGACCGTACATCTTACCCTCATAACGTTTGACGAGAGAGTCGATGCTCTCACCAGTCATCGCGGAATAGATCGAGAGCAGATTAGAGACGCCAGGTTTCGCCTCACGATCATAAGCAATAACGGAGCCGTCGTCAGTCACGGCAGACTTAATCTTCTTCACAGTCGCCTTCGGCTCATCCAAAAGTTTGATAAGCCCCTTATCGGAGGTGGCAGATTTCGACATCTTCGAGGTCGGCTCCTGCAAATCATAAATCTTGGCGGTTTCCTTCATAATAATGGGTTCGGGCACCACGAAGGTTTCGCCAAAGCGCGAGTTGAACCGTTGCGCCAGGTTGCGGGTAAGCTCTAGGTGCTGGCGCTGATCCTCGCCCACCGGTACGCCATCGACCTGATACAGCAGAATATCCGCCGCCATCAGCACCGGGTAGGTAAATAACCCCACCGAGGCGTTATCAGCACCCTGCTTCTGCGATTTGTCCTTGAACTGGGTCATGCGTGAGGCCTCACCAAAACCCGTGAAGCAGTTCAGTACCCAGGCAAGCTGCGCGTGCTCAGGCACCTGCGACTGCACAAAGAACGGGGAACGCGCAGGGTCAATACCGGCGGCAATATACTGGGCGGCGGTCAGGCGGGTGCGTTCGCGCAGGGACTGTGGGTCTTGGGGCACGGTAATAGCGTGCATATCGGGGATAAAGAACAGGCACTCGTTGGCGGGGTTCTCCTGCAGGGCAACCCAGTTGTTCACCGCGCCAATATAGTTGCCCAGGTGCATCGAATCTGCGGAAGGCTGCGCACCGGAGTAGACACGCACACGATCCAAAGACGCATTGGGAATGAGTGATTTATCCTGTTTCTTTTCGTCAGACATGATAGATACTTTCTTCAAGGGGCGCACGATGCGGACGGCCGGTTAGCCAGCGCATCCGGCATCTTATCGGCAGGTGAATTCTAGAACTGATAATCGACGACGAGCGGCGCGTGATCGCTGAACCGTTCATCATAGGAGGCGGCACGATCGACCGTTGCTTCCACGGCTTTCGCAGCGAGCGCTGGGGTAGCCATATGGTAGTCAATGCGCCACCCGGCGTCGTTATCGAAGGCTTTGCCGCGGTAGGACCACCAGGTATAGGGCCCGGGCACCTCACCTGCGAGTTTGCGCGCCACGTCTTCATAGCCGATTTCGCCAAAGAATTTATCGAAGTATGCACGTTCTTCGGGCAGGAAACCGGCGCGTTTCTGGTTTGCCTTCCAGTTTTTAATGTCGAGCTCGGTGTGCCCCACGTTGAGGTCTCCCACAATGAGCACGTGATCTGAATGCTGAGCGAGTTCGGGCAGGCGCACGAGCATGCGGTCGAGAAAGCGGTACTTGTCATCCTGGCGGGGCGTTCCAACCTCGCCGGAGTGCACGTAAGCGCTTACGACGGTCAGGGTTTCGCCGGTGGGCAGGGTGTAGTCCGCCTCAACCCAGCGGCCAGCGTCTGCGAAATAGTCTTCGCCGATCGTGGAGCGGGTAGCGACAGGCTGGTTTTTCAGAAGCTCACCGTTCGCATTGGGGTGCTTGCGGGTTGCCACCAGTACCCCGGCGCGTCCTTTGGCGGCGGCTTCGGCGTGCAGAATATTCCAGTCGTCTTCGTTGAGAAGTTCGCGCACGATCTTATCGGGGGCACGAACCTCCTGCAGGCAGAGAATATCAACGTCGCGGCCAGCGAGCCACGTGGCCATATCTTTCCTGTAGGCGGCACGAATACCGTTGACGTTCACGCTGGCGACGCGCAGAGTTTTAGCGGCGCGGCTCATTCTTCACCCCTCATTTCGTCGTTGACCATTCCCATCCCATTGGACGCTGTGGTGTTAATAGTATCTAAAGCCCGCTCGATCATGGCGCGAGATTCTTCGCTGTCGTCCGTGAGGTGGTTGGCAATTTCGCGGGACTGCACAAGCACGATCTGAAAGCTGTGGGCAAGTTTATCGGCGAGCATCGCATCCGATTCTTCGCGGTGGATGCGGCTAAATTCGGCACGATCCTGTTTGATGGATACCAGCACGATACGCACTAAGTAGACGGCGAGCGCCAGCCATCCAAGAATAAGGCCTGCCAGGATCCAACCGAGCACGCTGTTGGCGTTGAAAATTGCCAGAACGAGAAGAAGTACAAGGAGCCCAACGCCGATGCAGGACCCAATAATGGCTTTACGCACGGAGGCGTTATCGGAGTCGGCGGTGGTTACAGAATTTTGCTCGCGTGTGTGCATAACATCAATTATGCCAGGATAAATGCCTCGACATACACGTAGTGCAACGCTTTTAGGGTCGGATAGGCGTAAACTATCTGTGATGACTCATTCACTCAACTTTTCAGGTTCTGTCTCTAACTCGGGTTCCCACGAGGCACCCGAGGCTTCTGCACGTGGTTCTATGATGGAGAACGCCGAGGAACTTCACGACGATCCCACCATGCTACCGCCGGTTCCTGGCCCTAAATATGAGCAGGTTATCCGCTACCTGGAACAAAAATATGTAATCCCGGGTTCTCCCGGAGATAAACTCCCGACTGAACGCGCTATTCAGGAGAAGTTCAAGGTAAGCCGCCAGACGGTGCGCAATGCTATCAAGGCTCTACTGGAGCGCGGTCTTATCTATAACGTTCAGGGTTCTGGAACATACGTTGCCGATCGTTCTCAGGGAAGCTACATTCCGCGAGTATGCTCGTTCGCCGAAGATATGGAGCGGCGCGGGCTGCAGGCTTCAACCAGAATGCTTTCAACCCAGTGGGTTGAGGTGACAGAAGAAATTTCACGTTATTTGAGTGTCACCATAGATTCTTCGGTGCTTTTGGTTAAGCGTTTGCGCTTGGCTGAGGGTGAGCCTATCGGTTTTGAGCTCGCCTATTTGACACCTGAGGTTGCAACATGCCTGCTTGAAACGATGGCCTCTGGCGGTTCACGCAAAGATCCTCACGACCATTGCGAGTACACAATCGAACACGGCATGATGCGCATGGAAGCAACCCTGATGACCGAGGCGGATGCGGAAGCCTTCAATCATCTGCCAACCGTGGGTGCCGCCGCGTTCAAGGTGACCACCACCAGCTATACCTCGCAGGGTTCACCCGTTGAGCACAGCGTGACGCTCTATAAAGGGGATGCCTATTTTTACGAGATGCTGCTGTAAAAAACTCCACAGCAGACATATGACATGCGATACCGGTGCCCGAGTGCGACAACAGTATGCACCCGGGCATTGTCGTACCTAGCGTGTTTCACAATGGCGCGCGGTTATCCTCAGAGCCCTCTCGCGTGCTGCGGCACAGAACGTTGAGCTGACGGCCAGGCTAGTTCTTCGCTACCTGACGTTCTGCGGTCTCCACAACATTCACCAGCAGCTCCGCGCGGGTCATGGGGCCCACACCGCCGGGGTTCGGGGACACCCAAGATGCCTTCGCGGCCGCCTCGGGGGAAACGTCACCGAAGAGTTTCTTCTTACCGGTTTCGGGGTCTTCGGCACGGGAGACGCCCACGTCCAGCAGAATTGCGCCATCCTTCACCTGATCCGCTTTGAGCACATGCGGCACACCCACGGCGGCGACAATAACATCCGCCTGGCGCAGAACCTCGTCAAGGTTCTGGGTACCGGTATGCGCCAAGGTCGCGGTTGCATTGATCTCACGGCGGGTCAGCAGCAGCCCTAGAGGACGACCCACGGTAATACCGCGACCGAGCACAACCACATTCTTACCGTTCCAGTCGATACCGTGGCGTTTCACCAACTCAATCACGCCGTTCGGGGTGCACGGCAGGGGTGAATCTAACGGCTCCGAAACGTTCAGCACCAGCTTGCCAAGGTTAGTGGGGTGCAAACCGTCAGCGTCCTTCTCAGGCACAATCTTCTCCAAAATACGGTTAGTATCCAGGTGCTTGGGCAAGGGAAGCTGCACAATGTAGCTCGTGCAGGCAGGGTCGTGATTGAGCTTATCAATCTCGGCTTCAAGCTCTTCCTGGGTGATATCGGCGGGCAGATCTACACGGATCGAATTAATGCCAATCTCCGCGCAGTCGCGGTGTTTAGCGCCCACATAGGAGTGTGAGGCGGGATCATCCCCCACGAGTACCGTTCCCAAACCGGGGGTAATGCCCCGTGCTTTGAGCGCCTCAACGCGCTCAGTCAGCTCGGATTTAATGGCGGCGGCGGTTGCCTTACCATCAAGAATCTGCGGCATAGCAGTTTTCCTTTCTGTTCATGTCATGGATTCATCCGTGAGAGGTTTACACTGGGCAAAAGACCCCGCAGACGCTTTACGAAGCGTACAACGGGGTCTTCATAAGTTTTACCAGCTCTCACTTCCCACATAGAGCGGGTACTTATCGCAGAGCTTATTCACGCGCTCGCGCAAGGCGGCGATATCGTGCTGCGGCAACAGCACCGAAGCGATAATATCGGCGACCTCGGTAAAGCCTTCGGCATCGAAACCGCGGGTTGCCAGGGCCGAGGTACCGATGCGCAGCCCGGAGGTCACCATCGGCGGGCGGGGATCGTTCGGCACCGCGTTGCGGTTAACGGTAATACCCGCGTCGTGCAGCAGGTCTTCAGCCTCTTTACCGGTGAGCTCGTGGTGGCGCAGATCGACCAGTACCAGGTGCACGTCGGTACCGTCGGTGGCGATGGAAACGCCCGCATCGCGCATATCCTGGTGGGTCAGGCGCTCTGCTAGGATGCGCGCCCCCTCGATTGTGCGCTTCTGACGGTCTTTAAACTCTTCGGTCGCGGCAACCTTGAACGCGGTCGCTTTCGCGGCAATCACGTGCATGAGCGGTCCGCCCTGCTGCCCGGGGAATACCGCTGAGTCGATCTTTTTCTTGAGCTCTTCGGTGCACAGGATAAACCCGGAGCGGGGTCCGCCTAAGGTCTTGTGCACGGTCGACGAAACCACGTGGGCGTGCGGTACCGGGTTGGGGTGCAGACCCGCCGCTACTAGACCGGCAAAATGGGCCATATCAACCCACAGGTAGGCACCAACTTCATCGGCAATCTCACGGAATTTCGCGAAATCCAGCTGACGGGGGTATGCCGACCATCCGGCAATAATAACCTTGGGACGCTCAGCGAGTGCGAGCTGCCGAACCTGTTCCATATCGATCCGACCGTCTTCGCCTACCTCGTAGGCAACAACCTCGTAGAGCTTACCCGAGACGTTCAGCTTCATACCGTGCGAGAGGTGCCCACCGTGAGCCAGTGAAAGACCCATGATCTTCTCACCGGGGGTCAGCAGGGCGTGCATGACGGCGTTATTCGCCTGGGCACCGGAGTGAGGCTGTACGTTGGCGTGTTCGGCGCCGAAGAGCTCCTTAACCCGTTTAATAGCCAGGTCTTCAACGATATCGACGAATTCGCAGCCACCATAGTAGCGGCGACCCGGGTAGCCTTCCGCATATTTATTGGTCAGCACTGACCCCTGCCCCTGGAGTACGGCACGCGGCACGAAGTTTTCGGAAGCGATCATTTCCAGGGTGTTTTGCTGGCGCTTACGTTCCAGATCGAGTGCTTCGGCGACCTCGGGGTCAAGCTCCGCGAGGGGAGCCTCAAGCACGGTTCGAGTCTGCTCGGTCATACCACTCCTCAAAGTGTGATTCTGCATAAAATGTGATGAGAGCTTATGATGTGACTCTCATCTTACCGTATAGGTTAGTGCCTGCACAGATATGACGCCCACCGTATGAGATGGCCATACCAAGGGCTCTTTGGCATGTTCGCGGCGATCCTTGCAGCGAGTTTTCCATGCCGAACCGTGAGTATTGTCCCGAAGGAGGCAGACGCGCGCAGGCGGCGCATATACACCGGGTTATTCCTGAGTCAAAATAGCGGTTGCATATGCGAAATAGGCTTCACGGTTTTCTTTTCCGAGAAGCTGAGTCTGCACCACATACCCGCTAAGCACCGAAAGCACCGCCGCGCCCATGACATTAAGCCACTGCTCAAGCTCTTCAGCGGTTACATCGAGTTCGCGTTCGCCCCAGGCACGGTAACGTTCCATTGCCATGGCGCGCAGTTGATGCATTTGCTCCCCCACTACGGCGTTGATAGCGGGCATTGAGACAGCCTCGCCCCAGGTGGCGAGCAGAAAGCGGCGGGTTTTTGCCGTATCAAGAATCTTCAAGAACCCCAGAACATAATCCCATGGAGAATCCGCACGCACTTTCTCGAAGGGAGCCATGTCAAGGCGTGCGGCCTCTACCATGATCTCTTCTTTCGAGGAAAAGTGGTTGTAGATAGCTCCTGCGGAGAGCCCGGTGGCGGCAATAATCTCGTTCATCGAGGTCTTTTGATACCCGCCTTTAATAAAGCATTCACGGGCGACATCGATAATCTGTATACGCCTGTTCTTTTTGTATTCTTCACTGACTTTAGGCACGTCTTAATCCTATCGAATATTTACCCCGTATGCGTGCCAACCCAACCCGTGCACACCATAACTTTTGCAGCCGGATTGGGTTGGCAATATTCACCGTGCATCAGCCTACCTGGCTGGCGCATTCGATTGTTGAGACAATGCCGGAATTTAGTGGAAGAAGTGGCGGGTTCCAGTCAGGTACATGGTGACGCCCGCATCCTTCGCGGCCTGAATAACTTCGTCATCACGGATCGAGCCGCCGGGGTGCACGACCGCACGGATACCGGCGTCGAGAAGAACCTGCAGGCCGTCCGCGAAGGGGAAGAAAGCGTCGGATGCGGCAACCGCACCGCGGGCACGCTCGTGGCCTTCTCCGCCGAGTGTATTGGCGCGTTCAACCGAGAGTTTGCACGAATCCACGCGGTTAACCTGCCCCATGCCGATACCCACGGCGGCACCATTATGGGCGAGCATAATCGCGTTCGATTTGGGGGCACGCAGGGCACGCCACGCGAATTCAAGATCGCGCAGAGTGGCTTCGTCGGCAGGTTCACCGGCGACCAGCTGCCAATTCTGCGGGTTATCACCCTCGGCGTTAAGGCGGTCGGCTTCCTGGAAGAGCGCACCGCCAGAAATCGAGCGGTACTCGATAGTCTCACGCCCGAATCCCTCGGGAAGCACCAGCAGGCGGAGATTTTTCTTGGTTTCCAGGATTTCGAGGGCTTCCGGCTCGTATCCGGGCGCCACAATAACCTCGGTGAAAATATCTTTAACGGCCTGCGCCATATCCTTGGTGACCGGGCGGTTTGCCGCGATCACGCTGCCATAGGCGGACAGCGGATCGCAAGCATGAGCCTTAGCGTACGCATCGGCAATTGGATCTGCGACATTAGGGCTTGCAATTGCAATACCGCAGGGGTTGTTGTGCTTGATGATGGCGACCGCAGGCTCATCAAAATCGTAGGCTGCGCGCAGGGCGGCATCGGCATCCACATAGTTGTTGTAGCTCATCGCCTTGCCGTGAATCTGCTCAGCCTGGGCGATACCGGGGGCTGCTGCGGGATCCACATACAGAGCCGCGCGCTGATGCGGATTCTCGCCGTAACGCAGGGTCTCGCTGCGTTCAAAGCCCAAACCAGCGTACGGGGGCCAGAAGTTAGCGTCTTCATCCTGCTGGAACTGCGCGGCGGTCCAGGTAGCGACGGCGGTATCGTAAGCGGCGGTATGGGCGAAGGCACCGGCGGCCAGACGGCGACGCTCCTCCAGGGAAAACCCGCCATCCTGGGCGGCGGTCACGGTCCGTTCGTAGTCTTTGGGGTCTACCACGACAGCGACCGCATCGTGATTCTTCGCGGCGGCACGCACCATTGAGGGACCGCCGATATCAATTTTCTCGATAATAGCGTCTTGGTCAGCACCGGATGCCACGGTCTCTGCGAAGGGGTATAGGTTCACGACCACCAGGTCGAAGGGCTCAACGTCGAGTTCGTTAAGGGTGTCGATATGCTCCTGCTTGCGGCGGTCGGCCAAAATACCGGCGTGGATGCGCGGGTGCAGGGTCTTCACGCGGCCTTCCAGGCACTCGGGGAACTCGGTAACCTCGGTAACTTCTGTGACGGGCACACCGGCGGCGGCGATCGTGGATGCGGTCGAACCGGTAGACACCAGCTTCACGCCTGCCTCGTGCAGACCGCGGGCGAACTCCGCCAGATTAGTCTTGTCGTACACGGAAATGAGGGCGCGGCGCAGGGGCAGACGATCGAGCTTCTTCATAGACACTAATTACTCCGTTGCTTCTTGCTCGGTGAATGGGTGGTACCCCGTGGCGGGGTATTGATACTGCCCGCATGCACCAGGATGCGGCGCCGTGCGGGCAGGAAGTTCTAGGGGTTTTGAGTTTTGGGGAGGGCAGCAAATTCTGCGAGGATCCGCACCAAGAGCTGACGTTCTTGCACCTTGATGCGCTCATGCAGGCTTTCTTCGGTGTCACCGTCCTCGACGGGCACCGCGGCCTGGGCGATAATCGTGCCGGTATCGACCCCGGAATCCACGAAATGAACCGTCAACCCGGTGATTTTAACGCCGTGGGCGAGCGCATCCCGCACACCGTGTGCCCCGGGGAATGAGGGCAGCAACGCGGGGTGAGTGTTGATAATCCGGTTCTCGAAGCGGGCGACCAGCTGCGCATCCACAATGCGCATGAACCCGGCGAATACAACGTAATCGGGGGTGTAGGAGGCGATTTTCTCTTCGAGAGCGCGGTTCCATTGCTCGCGGTCAGCATAGTCTGCCGGTTCGATCAGAAAGGTTTCAACCCCGGCTGCGGCGGCTCGATCAAGACCGGTGCAGGGCTTATCTGCGCCTACGGCGGCGATCTCTGCGTTCAGCTCGCCAGCCTTTACGGAGTCGAGAATAGCTTGCAGGTTAGTACCGGACCCGGAGACCATTATCACAATTCGCACAGCAATAGTTTATCGCATCACATAGCGGCTGGGTAGCACCTATGCCACGGGCACCGCACCAGAAATTCTTGTAGTTAAGCCAATTCCGAAACGATAAGCTGGCGGCCCTCGCCCAGTCTAGATTTTCAGGGTTTCACGGTGATTCTCATGCCCGCAGACCGCCGCAGGGAGGTACCCTTAACCTATGTCAAATATGCCCCCGTCTTACCCCCAAGTGCCGCCGCAGCAGCCGATACCGCCTGCGCCGAAGCGTCCGCAGCTCACCCCTAAGGAGCGCCGCCGCAAGCTGATGCGCAGTTTATGGCTGTTGCTTGCGGGTTCTATGCTGACCCTATCGGGAACCCCCTTCTTGCTGAGTCCCTTCCCCCTGTTTCTTCTGCTTTTTGTCTTGGTACTTCTGGGGATTGGGCTGACCATTATGGCGATAGTGCGCAATGCCCAAGGGCGGGGACCGTGGATTCTCTACGTTGCCGCTGGACTAAGCCTTCTTTTTGCGGGGTGGACGCTTCTTTCGGGGCTTGTCATGGCGTTGAACCCGGATGCGCAAAACTATCGGCAATGTTACTCCCACGCCCTGACGGATACCGATGTGAAGCAGTGTCAAGAGTCCTTCGACCGTACAGTGCGCGCCAATACTTCTGTGTCGATTGGCGAACCTGCTCCTTAATTTCTTCTTGGGGGAGCTTTTCAAATAATTGTGCCGAGTGAATCTTAAGGATTCACTCGGCACAATTGCTATATTCCGCTGTGCTCCCAGCCCTCTAGGTGTTCCCGATATATCACCATATAGGGCGCGAAAGTTATTTCTTCCTCTTCTTATGCGAGGAATCCTGCCCCGTGGAGGGCCCTTCCTCCGAAGATTCGTCCTTGGTCGGCTCAGAGGCTCCGAAGATAACAGCCATCGCCTGAGTGGGCGTGAGCTGACGCTTCTCCTGAACGGTAGTCTCGTGAGACTGCGCCGAACCTTCCGTATTCTCCTGATCGGATGCGGGCGATGCGGCAACCGGGCGCGGCACACCAAAACGTTTATACCCGGACTCGTGAAACTCCACTGACGAAGGGGCTTTCTGCGGCCCAGACTCCCCTGTACGAGCGCTCTGCTCTCGTGTTTCCCGCTCGACCTTAGTATCACCGCCATTACCCGAGGTTTCGGGGCGCGGAACGCGGTTAAAGACCGGCTTCCCCGGGGCTTTCTCACGCTTACCGGGCTTGACCGTGCGCGGCGCGTCCTCGGTACCCCCACCGGATTTCTCAGAGGTATCAAGTTCCACGGTGGGTTCATCCGCTCCCGACAGCTCGATGGTTTGTTCGTCAGATGCCGCATCCTTCGAGTCTGCAGCTTCGGCAGAACTATCCTCACGCAAGGATTCTTGCTCCGTTTTGATACCTAAACTATGCGCTCGCTGTGCTTCTTCTTGCTCAGCAAATTTATTGAGTTCTGCACGGCGGGCGTGCACCTGTTTGACTCGTTCGCGCCGCTGCTGAGCCCGCTCACGCGCCTGCTCTTCACGTTCTTGTGCCTCGCGTTCCTGCTCATCGTTCCTGAGCTGTTCACGCTCTGCCCGCGCCGCGCGACGCTGCTGCAGCATCTCGCTCATGCGACTGCCCAGATTGGGACGTTCATCGGCAAAACGCGGCAGCTCACGACTGCTGTCGGGAAGAAGCACATGGCACAGCAGGTTACCCAACGCGGTACCCGCACCCAGGGTTATTGCGGTCGCCACGGCGAAAGCTGCGGGCGATGCGCCTACCTCGGTAAAACGCCCCACACCCAACGATCCGCTGGAAATCCAACCCAAAATATAAGCCCACACGCCGCAGAGCACACCCACCAGCGAACCCAACACGAGCGAAGAAAGCGGCAGCGCAATCACCCGGTAACGTACCTTCATGGTGATCCACTCCTCCACGTGGTCTTCACCTTCACGCAAGAACCACCAACCGGCAACGGCTCCGGCGCCCAGCGAAACCGCCAGACCCGCATACCCTATCCAGCCCAGGCTCTCAGGGATAGCACCCAGCACCGGAAAGAGCGGAAGATCGCCCATCGTCGTCTGCGACCAACCCACATGTGTATCCACGCCGAACGCAAACCCGGCGCCGGTAGTCCACGACATCGCGTAGATCACCAAGTTCGGAAGGTAACCAAGCTGCAGCAGGGTCACGGCGAGCGCCCCCACCGGCCCGGCGTGAAGTTCCTGGTAAATTGTTGCGATTTGCGACCAACGCATCATCATGGCAACCACCAGCACCAGAGCACCGCCCATAATGAGCGAGAAAATCGCCACCATGGAGGCACGCACAATCGACCACACATAGGAGCTCGCCCATCGCGAGTACTGGCTCATCTGCGAAATCTGTTCGGCGGTGTTCACGCCCACCATACGGGCGAGCGAACGCGATTCATAGTAGCCGCCCCAGATCAACCCGACCAGCACCACTATCTGCGGAATCAACGCCGCACCAACAATACCCAGCAGATGCCGTTCGGTACTCGCCCACGCAAAGGCGACGGCAGCAAAAATACCGTAGGCAGCGCACCCTAATAGTACGGGCTTGAAGAATTCCCCCTCATAGGATGCGCGCGCCAGTTTTCGCCCAGACCTAAAGCATAAGAGCACCGGAATAATGCTCAGCCCCATGGGTACCAGTGTGAGCATGCCGTGCGGCAGAATAATGCCGAAAGCATTCGGAATATTCAGCGGCACACCGTGCATGAGCAGCCACAGGTGGGAGGCAAGAGTTGCGAGTGCGGGAAAATCCATGCGGTTAAAACCGTTGGTAAACCACACCGCCATGAGCAGAACGAGCACAAGCCCGAAAGAAAGCGCGGCGGTAAAAACTAATTCAACGATGCCCTGCAGCCAGAGTGGCATAGGGGCAGAATACCGGGATGTAGAAGAGCTACTTTTCATCGTTCTTCCATCATGCCATGAAACCTGTCAGCGCGTGTGAGCCTGCTGGGCTTTCGGGGAAATAGTTCCGGTTAAATGGCGGCTAACCTTCGTTAACCGCTCACCGTGAACATAGGGGTTACACGAACGTTACTGATGCGCTCTCACCGATGCGGCAGCGCGTACAGCTAACTGTGCCGAGCATTTCTCACGGCTTTCTCGAACACGCAGGTACTTCCCCGGCGCTTACGGTGAAAATACTGTGCGGAAGATTTAGTCTTCAATCCACGGATTCACCGCGGGCACGCCCCAGGACCGGTACACCTCAGCCTTTGAAGAAACAATTTCGAGGTCGTGAGCTTGGGCGCTCGCCGCCATCAGACCTTCGAGGGCGGCGGTGGGCAGGGGCTCGGCATCTTTACGTCCGTGACTGTGGATGCCGCGCGGGGCGCTGCGTCCCGCCCATTCGAGGCTTACGCGGGCATCCACGTTGATGATGTGGTCGGCGAATCTGTCGAGAAGTTCGGCAATCCAACGGTCGGTCTCTGGGTAGGGGTAGAGTCCTTTGAGCTCGCCTACACTCAATACCGAAATGTAGAGGTGTTTATAGGCGCGGCGGCGCAGAAAGGCAACAACTTTGGAATCTGGTGTAGCTTTACGAATCTCGGCGAGAACATCCGAGTCGAGAAGCAGTCCTGAGGCGCTCATACCCCTATGCTACGCGCAGACCGGCATATTCGACGGCAGGAATACCCTCGGGGTTGGGAAGAAGCAGAAAATTGAGGAATTCGTCGCGCTTAGAAGAAATACGTGCGTAGTCCTGAATACTTACTGCCTGGTAACCGCCGCGTGCGGGCACAGATGCGGCACGCAGATTTTCCTGATAAGAGCGTGCAGGAGTAAGGGGGGATGCTGGAGATGAAGAGCTGTTGTACATTGACAACCATGCGCCGAATGCGCGTTCCTTTCGCGTTGCTCTTGCCTGTACCAAGTGCCACCTGAGGCGGCGAATACAAACCGCTTCGTCATCCGAGCCACCCGTGAACATGGGGTTGGCGTTCGACCATAGTCGGAGCTTATCAGTCGAAACTCTTGAAGCTGAATCCAGGTTACAACAGCTTTCAGGAATCTGTAAACGTGCGAACCCGTCAAACTCTTGTGATTTACATAACGCGATTATGAATGCATACCTGTATATAGCCGCCTCATGGCGGCGTAGTGTGAAGTTTTGGGTCTTCAGAGCAGGTCTACACATTCGAGAAGAATCACGGCACACTGGGTAATGTACAGAAATTTATCTTGCCTCTGATATATCACCATGTCACGCCTGCTTTACGCTTCCGGAAAGAAAGAGTGATAACTGTGAAAAAGACTGTACAGATCATGGGGATAGTGGCCGCAATTTTTCTGATCATTGGGTTTGGCTTGTTCATCCTGGCAGGCTGGGGCTCACTCGTGGAGTATCATGCCCTCGAATGGAGGGGTGTACAGCATAAAGGAGCAAGTCCCCTAACGCGAGCAACCGGCAACCTCAGCTACTGGTTCTTAGGCACCGGCTTTCTTACTGGCTTTATCGCCTTGATTCCGTTCTTCACCACGGCGGTCAGGAACTCCCGCAAGACGCACAAAAAGCATCCTGTACAGGTTCAAAACCTCTTGGAAGAAGGTCAGAACCAGATCGATTTATAGAGCCAGTATCTAAGGAGCGCTCATGAAAAAAGCTATCTACATAGTTGGAGCAGTAGCCGCAGTACTTCTGGTTATCGGGTTTGGATTGCTCATCCTAGCCGGCTGGGGTTCACTCGTGGAATACCACGCCTTCGAGTGGAGGGGTGTCGATCCCGCAGGAGCAAGTCCGCTCGTCATGGCGACTAATAATCTGAGCCTATGGTTCCTAGGCATTGGTTTCCTCACCGGCATTATCACCTTTATTCTGCTCTTCACAACGGCGACCAAGAAGGCACGCAAGGCACAAAATAAGCATGTTGAGCAGAATAAAACACCCTTGGCAAAAGAACGGGACCAGATGAATCCATAAAGTCAGTTACTCAAGGGGAAAGCATGAAAACTGCACGTATGGTCGGGGCAATAGCTGCACTACTCCTCATTCTCGGTATTGGATTGTTCATCCTAGCCGGCGGGGGATCAGTCGTTGAGTACCATGCCTTCGAGTGGAGGGGCGTCCAGCCCAAGGGGTCGAGTCCTCTCACACAGGCAGCCGCTACCCTCGCCATGAGTGTCTTATGCGTTGGCTTCCTCACCGGCATTATCACTTTTATTATGTTCTTCACAATATCCATCAAAAATACATGTAAAAAACGCTCAGCGCATCATGGACAGACCTCATAACGAATTACCGCGCGATTCTTTGACACCCTTGAGATAATGGAACGGTGAGCGCGCCAAACCCTTTCCCCGATATCCCCGTCACCGTTGCGCAGATTATTCGGCAGGCGGGGCATAAGGCATACCAGCGCGGGCTTGCTTATGCCCGTCAGCGTGAAGTGGTGCGATACACCTACGACGAAGACGAAAATACGCTGGAAGGTCTGGTGAACGGGAGTACCCCTATCCCCTATGAGGTAGGTATTCGCTTCTTCCCGGGTTCGGACGCCGATTCCAATCTTTTCAACGCACGATGCACATGCCCGGTCGCCGCCGACTGCAAGCACGCCGTCGCCCTCATGCTCACTGCACTCGACCGTGCCAAAACCGCGCGGAAAGCCCTCGACAATACGCCCGGCGGCCGCATCCGCCAGTCTATGAACCCGGAGAGCCCAGAAGATACCGCGCGACAGGTTGCGGAGGCAGCCGACGATCCCCTGGCGGCGTTGCGCGCATCCGGGGCGATTCGTTCGGCAAGCTCGCTCACCACCGATCCCAAACCTCTCCCCCTGAACGACCACGAGAATACGCATTCTTCGCCCTCGAAAATTTCGGTGTGGCGGCGCGATATGGCGCAAGTTCTCGCTGCCCGGGGCGAAGCATCCGGTATTGATTCGGCACGGGTTCCGGGGGCGCTCGACCTTTCCTTCAGCATTTCGGGTTCATATGCGCGCGGGCGCAATATTCCCGGTGCAACCCCGCCTATCAACCTGCTGGCGCGACCGCTGATGCAGTCCAAAACCGGGCGCTGGATCAAGGGCGGACTCAGCTGGGAGACCTTCGCGTCCAGCGTTGGTGGGCCGGTCGGTCGTCACGAAGTGTACCCCGAGCACGAACGGTTCTTCGCTGAAATATACGCTATCGCGCGCCCGTGGCAGAATATGTACTCTTCGCATCGGGACTGGATCTCGCTCACCGCCACGAATTCCACGCTGCTGTGGGATGTTCTAGCGCGCGCAGAGCAGATTGGCCTGCCGATTCTTCTCGAAGGGTTTGAGGTGACTACGGCGGTTCTGCCACCCGCCCAGGTGAGGGTGCATGCCGGAGCTGTTGAGGCCGAGTCCCGACAGAACGCAGAGGCTGCCATGAGCGAAGATTCCGCCCCTGACTTGGCTCTTCATGCCGCCTTGGGGTGGGAAACCCGCGAAGATAACCGGGTGCGGCAGCTCTGGTTTGATGCCGGGCACGCCACCCCATCGGCTCGCCACGCTCGGGGGTTTTCGCGCTCGGTTCTCTTGTGCAGCGTATTTACGAGGAACAGGCGCATCGAGTGCATTGGAAGAGCACGCGCAAGGGCGCCTTAGACGCGCCGCATCGCGATGTTTTTCAGGCTCAATCTTCGCAGCAGGCGGAGGAGAGCGCGGGCGAAAACGAAAATTCTGAAACGCAGACGGGCGGGCTCATTCCCGAGCTTTCACTCGAAAACGCCGCGATGCCGACTATTCCAGACCTGCCGGAAGGTCTTAACCTGGCGTTTATTCCGCTTGCCGAGCCTTTGGACGCAGTCGCAGAATCGTTGGTATCTCGCGGCGAAATGCGTATTCCGGCGGGCGAGCGCGAGGCTTTTCACCGCGAGTTCTTGCCCACCCTCACGCGGGCCGTCCCATTCCTTACCCCAGACCCGGCTTTGGCGCTGCCGAAGGTTCGTTCGCCCTATTTGGTGTTTGAGGCGCATTTTGATGATGAGATTTCGCATGACGCACTCCTGAATTGGTATTGGGAATACCCGAAGAACCCACTCGATGAAGAAGGCACGGACTCGGGGGTTCGCCGCCTGCCGGCGCTGGGCTTGGGCACAGAACGCGACGAACGTTTTGAGGCGCGGGTGCTGCGCGCAGTACGGTCGGCAACCGCATCCAACCCGGTGTTGGCAGGCGGGTTCGGTGAACGCCGCTCTCAGGGATGGGAAACCCGCGATATTCTCGCCCATGTGTTGCCCGCCCTGCGGTGTATTTCCGGGGTTCGCGTGCGACTGCTCGGTTCCGTGCCTGAGTTTACCGAGGCAACCGACGCCATGATTGAGGTCAAGGTGACCGAGGGTAATTCGCGTGACTGGTTCGGGCTGGGTATCGCTATTAAGGTCAATAACTGGACTGTGCCTTTCGCCCAGGTTTTTGAGGCGCTCGATCGGAATCAAGACCGTATTCTGCTGGGTAACGGCACCTATTTTTCACTCAATCGCCCGGAGTTTTCGGCGTTGAGAACCCTCATTGAGGAGGCTCGCACACTCAACGAGACCGGTGGTGAGCTGCGCATTAACCGGCATCAGGCGGGGCTGTTTTCTGAACTGGAATCGCTCGCTTCGAGTGTGGAAACCGTGGCTTCTTGGGATGCGCAGGTTAAGAGTCTGCTCGCCCTCGTGGAGGCCGCTGACCGGGCGGGTGAGACTGCCGGTTCCGAAGAAGTTTTAGAGAACGAACATTCCGATTCTTTATCTGTTTCTTCCGGCGTATTTTCGGCGAATCACTTGCCCTCTCCCCCGGGTCTTACCGCAGTTCTGCGACCTTATCAGCTTGAGGGTTTCCGCTGGCTCGCGTTCTTGAGGCAGCACCGGCTGGGCGGGATTCTTGCCGACGATATGGGTTTGGGTAAAACCGTGCAGGTGCTCGCTCTGCTTGCCCAAGCGATCGCCGAGCATGAGCAACGCGCCGATCACACCGAGTTTGAGCCTTTCCTCGTGGTTGCGCCAACATCCGTGGTGGGTAACTGGGCGCAGGAGGCCGCACGATTCGTGCCGGGTGCGAAGGTGGTGACTATCACCGAGTCTACGGGCAAAAGCGGCAAGAGCATCGCGGAGCTGGTACAGGGTGCGCATCTGGTGCTCACAAGCTATGCGCTGTTCCGCCTCGACGAGGATGGATACACCGAATTCGGTAACCATGTTCCCAAAAACACAGAGAACGGTGCTTCCCCGCATGCAGGGTGGGGTGCGTTGATTTTAGACGAAGCGCAGTTCGTGAAGAACACGAAAACTCGCGCATGGAAGGTGGCACGTGCCCTAAACGCGCAGGTAAAACTCGCCATTACGGGCACCCCAATGGAGAACAACCTCATGGAGCTTTGGGCGCTCTTGGTGATTGTGGCGGATGGGCTGTTCCCCTCGGCGCGCATGTTCCGCGACCTATATGCGCGCCCCGCCGAGTCCGGTGAAGACCCGCAGGTTATTGAGAAGCTACGCCGCCGGGTTCGTCCTCTGATGCTGCGCCGCACGAAGGATGTGGTCGCCGCCGATCTCCCCGAAAAGAACGATGTGCGGGTAAACGTGCCACTCACGACGGCGCATCGACATATTTACGATATGCATCTGCAGCGCGAGCGGCAAAAGGTGCTCGGGCTTTTAGAAGATATGGATAAGAACCGGTTCACGATTTTCCAGTCGCTCACGCTTCTGCGGCGTCTAGCGCTTGACGCCACGCTTATCGACCCGGACGAATACGCCGGGGTGGCTTCCGCCAAGCTCGAATATTTGGTGGAGCATCTGCCCTCGCTCTTAGGCGACGGGCACCGGGTGCTGGTGTTCAGCCAGTTCACGGGGTATCTGCGCACAATTGCTGAACGGCTGCAGGCTGAAGGCATCGACTATCTGTACTTGGACGGCACGACCCGCAACCGCCCACAGGTTCTGAAAGATTTCGCCGAGGGTGCGGCGCCGGTGTTCCTTATTTCGCTCAAGGCGGGCGGGTTCGGGCTGAACCTGACGGAGGCAGATCACTGTTTCATCATGGATCCGTGGTGGAACCCGGCGGCTGAACAGCAGGCGGTGGACCGCATCCATAGGCTGGGGCAGGAACGCGATGTGCACGTGTACCGGCTGGTGGCTGAGGGCACCATTGAAGAGAAGGTCATGGATTTGAAGGCATCGAAAGCGGCGCTGTTTGATGCGGTCGTCAACGACGGCTCCTTCGCCTCGTCCCGAGTGGATGCGGAACAGATTCGTGAGCTTTTCACCCCGACTGATTCATAACTTTTTCATAACTTTCCCTACTTTCCCTGCTGAAAAGGCTCTTTATAAGCCCACCGCCGCCTTATACGTCGTCAGGTCAAATCCAGCCGTTAGTACGCGCCGTGTGAGCGGCCTCTACACGTGAAGTACAGTGAAGAAGTTGAATGGCTTCAGATAGGTAATTCTTCACAGTACCGTGAGAAAGGTATAGTTCCCGTGCAATTTGATTGACGGTTTTTCCTTCCATAGTCAGTTTTAGAACATCCTGATGTCTGGGTTTGAGTGGATTAGCTGGCAGCGTAGCACCACTAAGAAGCAGTGCAGAATCAACCACTACCTTTCCAGAATGTATATCCCGAATAATGTTTGATACTTCTTCAGCATCTTGATCTTTTGTTATAAAAGCACAAGCACCGCTTTCAAGAGCACGACGAACGTAACCAGGAGATTGAAAAGTTGTCAGAATAGCTATTTTCGTGTTTATGCCTTGCTTCTGAACTTCATCAAGAACATCTAGACCGTTAAGTTTTGGCATTTCAATATCAAGAAGCGCTACATTTGGAATATATGTGACAATACTATCCAGAGCTTCCTGTCCATCTCGACAAACACACACAATTTCCAAATCTTCTTCTTCATCAATGAGACTGGCGAGCGCGCTACCGAACATCGTCTGATCATCAGCTATAAGAACAGTAATCATAATTTTATGCCCCTCCAGTAATGATGTTAGAAGCTGGGATCCTAGCTCTGACTTGGGTTCCACCCTCAGGTGCGGCACCAAGAGTTGTCTCTCCACCTATATGTTGAATGCGGGTATTCATATCTGCTAAACCGGCACCGGTGTTCCGCATAGAACTTTCCTTCAGTCCTATACCATCATCCGCGATAATAAGCATATAGTCACCCGAAGAATGTTGTTTTAGACTCACCCAGCAATTTTTTGCACCGCTATGTTTAAGAACATTGGTGATAGCTTCAAGAAGCACCCAATACAGTGCTGTGAGGGTACTTGGGTTAAGGACCTTGAGAACATTCTGCTGAATATCCATGTGGGCTTGAATACCACGATATGACAGTAATGACGGTACAGCATTGAGTTGATGCGAGAAATCAACTGTATTAAAGCCTTCTACAACGTCGCGTAAATGGGCTATAGAAGAACGCGTCATTTTCTGTATCGCACGCGCTTCATGTGCCACATCTGAATCAAGAGGTTTTAAGGTACGTACCAATTGTTGCAAACGAATATTAATAACTGTTAAATCATGCCCAATAAGATCATGAAGGTTCGCCGCAATCTGGGTCCTAAACTCTGCCTGTAGGTTCTGTTCACGTAACTCTTGGTTCTGTTCAGCAATATAAAGTTCTTCTTGAAGCCGCCGGTGTGATACTCGGCTAATCCGAAGATTCATGAAGAGAAACCCCACGATGGCAACAATAGCCGGATCATGGGAACTGGTATTGATCTCCCAGCTAGGTTCTAAAGTCTGCAAATAGTTAAGAGCCACAACAACTGCCAGGGTTGTAATAGCCGCTATTTTTGTATTCCTTACTCCGGTAACTGCTATAGCACAACATAAAATCCCCACTGGGAGCATAGATTGCTTAATGCCTAGAATACCTACTAAGGAAAAGATAATAATAATGATAGAAACAATACTATGGATCTTCCCTACGGTAGGACGCTGGATTCTGAGGTACCCAATCCAGACCGCAGCAAGCACAAGAGCACACCAAGCCAGAGCGGTCCATATACCGTAAGTATCAAACATGGGTGTAAAACCTTACCGTAGAAGCTAGGAACTCACGAGAATCTCGCCCACAGGAACCAGTCTATCGGATGAAACGCCTGTGAGTGTTTCAAACGCGCGGGCATCACCACCGCCTAAAGGGCATACGTTGAGTGGTATTTCTTCCGCAAGCAGGCAGGCCGTTTGCATCCATGCTCCTACGTGTTTGAGGGTAAGAGAATATGCGACTCCTTCATACGTTGAAGTCACAAGGTCAAAATCAGCAGCTAATAAAACAAGCCCCTGTACATCTTCAGTCTTTAGCCTTGCCGAACTTGCATAGGTACGCAATAGACGCATGTACGCGCTCTGAGTTTTCTCCTCAACAGCCGCAACCTGTTCATACTGACGAGTATGCAGGTTTGCATACCATAGCCCTTGTTCCAGCCCTTCGATATTCTGAGCAATGATGAAGGGGTAAAGCTCGTGAAGAGCGCCACCGCTGGGAAAAGGCAGCCGTGTTATATTTTCACTCTTATGGGAAGTTTCACGCAGGCTTTCTTCCAACAGTGTTGTCAGAGATTCAAGACTTAACGAAGGTTTTTGCGGTATGCGCCGGGATGTTCGTTGTAGAAGCGCCTGATCTAGAAGAAGTTGGTGGCGGCGAGAATCAACTTTGGGGAAGGAAACTTGTCGAAGAGAAGCCAAGCCTTTGAGCAAGGTTGTGTTGTGCTCACGTGTTCGAGTAGCGCCATACCCTCCGGTTGCCGTATCAAACCTGGAACGTCGGTACATAAAATAGTCATGAGGTTCCCAACAGTCCCAAGGACCATATTTATGATGCTGTGCTTCAGGCGCAAAAATCCCTATAAACTCCAGAATTTTATGGGTTACGCCACCCGTCATAGCATCTAACCAGGCTTGGGCATTGAGAGTTATTCGTAAAGGCCGATGCGCTATTTCAAGGCGAGTATTTCCATTCATCCCGTAAATAACAACGCCCGGCGTAAGAGTGCAGTCAGTATGACCAAGCGGATAATTTGCCTCGTCAAGAACAGGTTCCAGCGCGTCTTCAGTCAGCAGGAGCTCAAAGCCAGAAATCTCTATGCTTGCTCCGGTTTCAGGGTTGATAAGACGTTGTATAAGGTTTCTTGACGAGCTCTGCCGAGTCAATATCAGAGCGGCCTGCTGTGCAGATACGTCTAAGTTCTGAGCCCAGTCTTCTAAAGTTCCGAACTTTCCATTGTTTTGAGGATGCGTCTGTTTCAGCTGATATTCACAATGAATCAAAGGTATTTTGTGTGGATTCAGGTGGGTCTTTGTCACGGGGTAACTCCCTCTAGAAGAACATGGAGGTCGGATTGAGGTCAGTTTCTTGGGTGGGCTGGGCAAGCCATCCGCATTGAACCGGCACATCGTAGAGTCGTCCCGTTGCTAAGCGCCTCCACCACGGACGCAGCCCCGGGACTAGAGCACGTACTACAGGAAGCCCAATATACGGACGTGTAAGCTCTTGAAGGTACACAGGTAAACCGACATCTTCCAGACGCGCAATAATACGTTGGGGGTCGGCTTGCTTCCACGGTACATGCTCTACGTTAAGTGCCTGTGGATCAGGTACAAGATGAGGATTATCGGCTAGTTTAGCGTTTTGAAGCCAATGACTAGCAGCATCATCTACCGAAATTTTAAGGAGGTCTAGATCCATACCTTCTGCGGTCCTAAATTGCGCTGGCAGGGCACACATAAACTGCAGAGCCTCTGTTACTGCACGGGTTGCGGCAATTTCAGGGTTAGGATGCGCGCCGAACCCCAGAATGATCTGATCGGACGCATCCCCAGGTTTAGGGGCTACAGCGGCAGCTACAGGAATACCTATGTCTGTTGTGATATCTAGAATCTCTAGGTTGCGGCCAATACTTCGCAGCCATTCTCGGGTACGCTGAATAAAAGGGGTATCCGTAAACTCTGGTGCCATTATCTGGCGGGGAATTTTGTTGTACCACCAAATAGCAACGGCATCGCGCTCAATAAGTTCAAGCAGAGCCTGCGCGGCGGCATCGCCTGGGGTAGAACCGCTTGCGAGACCGTTTGAATCTGAGCGCATCATTTTCTGTCCAAGCGGGCATTTTGCACCTGGCAGCATCGCTCCATGATCAAACATGAACAACGAGTATGCTGCAGGAATCCAGGCAGTTTCATCACATGCGGGCCGCCAAACAGGCATCCAATCAATCTCTGCTGTGGGATCGAATTTTTCTGGAACCCAGTGATATGGATCCTTCACTTGGTTGAGAACATCCCGTTGCTCGTATTGATCCTGAGAGAACTGTGTCAGGGTTCGAGGGTCTAGAGCGTGCTCCCCCAAGTCTTTATAGCTGGTGTGTAAACGGGCTTCAGTGCCGTCAGAGATCGCACTATGACGTTCAATAGCTTCTGCCAAACCGGATACTCGGGCACCTAAATCGGTGGTTCCTTTACCCGAAGAACGACCGCGTAAGCTACGTGTGAATTCTTCAGAGCTACCGTGATTGAGTGCCCAGTTATGTCCCGCCCCATAAACGTGTACCAAGAGTTCTTCGTCCTCTGGTACCAAACGTTTAAGGCTTGAGACGACTCCTGTTACATCAGATACAAGATGTCGATAGGTTTCCCAGGTCTCTCGGGTAGATTTTGCGCGTCCAGCGTCGTTGACGGGATTGAAGCTCAGGTCAATTTTTTTAGCCTGCGCGTCAAGGTTCAACGGTTGAGCTTTAGTAGTCTTGGCACCCGTCATGACGTAGTGCTCCCCTTCAAAGAGACCGTTTTTAAAACGTAAGACTGTACGCTCTGCGGGCTCTGATGTCTTCATTCGCTGAATTGCCAACCAGATAAGTGAGCGCACCACGGAACGCGGAGTTACTGAGGCCGCCCCCATAACATTGTCTAGAAGTTTACCGCCCGAAAGAGCATACTGTGCGTTAACTTGAAGACTATGCTTGAGCTGGTCATAAGGTACGCTCGACGAAGTCCCCAGCACTGGGCTTATGAGAGCATCCGCTCCCTGTAATTGCACTAGGCAGTACAGATGCCCCGCCGCTTCATACTTCCGAGACAGCTTTTCGGCAGCGGGAGAAATCATATCTTCGCAGACAATCACCGCTGGCAAACCCGAATTCACCCTAGGAACTGTGTGCCCATCAATAACTCGTATGCCGTCTTGAGGCGAGGCAGAGAAAGACTCAAGAACTCGGGCACGAGTAACGTCAATAATCTCAATATTTCCCTGCGTAGTATGGTCTGAAAGTTGAGTCTCAGTCATAATAAGCCCGCGATACTGCAGCTGAGCCGCAAGAGCAAACATGAGTGGAAGATCCGCTGCCCAGCGGGGTAAACGCATCATATCTTCCAAGGTTTTCCCGTCAACTTCAGTGATAAATTCAGCCTCACGCCCTTCAAGCAGCACTGTTGTTTCGGGCGAAGAAGCAACAACTGTCGTGCGATTTTCCCGGGTCTGCTGAGTAAAGTGGAATTGTGGGTTCCTTACATATCGTTCAGTTCCTTGGGGATATAGCTCAGCGGTCTCAGAATGGTTATCTAACGATGCGGTTATCATAGTTCTCTCCTAGTGTTGTCGGGGATCCCACCGGAATTTAGTAATCGCAAAAATAAGTGAAACTGCACACCATAAACCGATAACAAGCATCCCTTGAGTACTGATGAACTGAGTTCCTGAAGGGATGGTTAATCCAGTATCACTTACCTGCGCGTGTGCTACATCGAGCCCGAACCACGCGGAACGTAATGCATCCGTTAAGTGCACAAGGGGAAACCATCCTGCGAAGTCTCGTAGCCCAGCTGGGATAGTCCATACAGGTTGGAAGATACCTGAGAGGAACATCAAAACTAGAGCGGGCGGCAGCAGCATAATCTGAGTTGCTTCTGCACTGGGAATAAACGATGCGTACGCAGCACCGATGAGCGAGAGCACCACCGTAGTCAGCAGAATAACCAATACTGTCAATGGAATATTTTTAGGCATAGGCAGGTGATACACCGCCATGCCAAAGACAATAAGGATTAAAGTACACGCTAGGGCAATGATGGATGCAGTCACAATGTAACCAGCGATTACTGCGGCATCCGATGTGCTCCGAAGTCGCAGACGTTTCAGGAGAGAGGTCGAGCGCTGCGCCGCCATATCACCTGCTACACGCACAAATGTACCCATCAGAAGCGTATAACAGCACAAGCCCACAATAGTCCAGCTTGCCATTGTCACATCAACTCCCTGCTGAGCGGGAATATTAGCCTGTCCTGAAGATCCACTGGCGAAGAGCACGATCATCATAATGGGGAAGGCTAAAGTGAAAAAAACACTCCGCATATTACGGATAAAGACGGTCAGCTGCATGGCTATTTGCGCATACAGACTTCGTGTGAAGTTTGAGATTGTGGCACTCACGTAAGTGGCCTTCCTAGTCTGTGCGGGTACTACCTATACCCTGTGGGGCATCCGTAGATCGCACAATGCTGCCGTACGCGTTTTCAAGTGAATAGTCGCTGAGCGCAAAATCAAGGACAGCATCACGATATGCGGATGTTGCAAATAAGTTTTGTAACCCTGTTGGGGACTCTACATCGAATGAAACCGTGGCATCATGAACACGTATATTCTTGTACCCGCTCTGCGAAGAAAGGTCTCCGCCAAGAGCTTGGGCGTTCTGGCAGTCCGAGAGTTCTACCCAGCCTTGCCGTGTGTGACTGTATTCTTTAGCAATATGCGCTGGGGTTCCGCTCGCAACAATCTGCCCGTTAAGGAGAATAGAAAGTTGCTGGCAAAGAGCCGAAACTTCATCAAGATAGTGAGAAGTAAGCAATATGGTAGTACCTGTTTCGGCAAGGTTCTGTATAACCTCCCACACATCTCTACGAGCTAACGGATCAAGTCCAGTTGTGGGTTCGTCAAGAATAAGCAGAGAAGGATTGCCCATCATAGCCAGATACAGGTCAAGTTTGCGCCTTTCGCCACCGGAAAGCTCATGGATTCTGCGATCCGCTAGTTTCTCAAGATCGAAAAACTCAGGCACTGTGTATTCTGTTGCAGACATATAACGCTGCCAGCAGGTGACAGCATCTTTGACTTTGAGTCCAGTCGGGAATGCCGCTTCCTGCATCACAATACCCATATGTGAACGCACAAGGGCAGAGTTGCGATGCGGATCAACGCCGAGGACCTGCACCGTACCGCTTGTAGGTTTAGAAGATCCGGTGCACAAATCTACAAAGGTGCTTTTCCCCGCGCCGTTAGGTCCGAGAATACCGTGAACTGCTCCCCTTTCGACCGCGAGGTTGACGCCTTTAAGCACCTTCACATCACTATAATTTTGGTGAATGTCCTCAGCGATAACGCTGTATTGCTCATATCCCTGCATAAAGATTCTCCCCAGAGATTGAAGGTATAAGGTGTACCGGCATTTGGATCCACGTAGAGTTGATCATCTCCGGTAGTGGTTCAGGATTTTCACCAAGCCGTAAAGTACACGCAGATTCTGCGATTTTATGGGTAACTGCCCCCATGAGAGGACGGGCGATGGGGAATCCGAGGCATGCGTGAGGTCCCATCCCAAAGGTTACTTCTGACGCATGCGGCCTGCCGAGCGTAAACTCATCGTGGTTTGGGAACATTCTGGAATCGTGTTGTGCGGCATGAAGTAAACACACGATTAATTCCCCCGCACGAATGGACGTTCCACCTATTTTGGTATCAACAGTAGCGAGGCGTCCTAACGCTGCGGTAGGCGTGTATAGGCGCAGTGCCTCATCAACCATAGCGATAGAGTTCTCGTAATTTACTGTTTCCCAAAGGTTACGCTGTGTCAGTACGGTCAAAACGTTAGTCATAGCCCATTGCAGGCTCTCATGGGTGATTGAGGCGAGCATACTGACAATTTCGACTGCTGCATCGTGGGGCATACCGTCGTGACGATACTGATGGTAGAACCCTCCTGCACCCATAACGTCTTCGGCGAAGAGCTGATGCGCGTCTGGAGCAGAGAGTTTCCCCTCTCGTTTGCTCGGGACAGTACCCCGTTTTCGGCACCATCGAGAAAGCTCGATAATATCTCCTTCATACCCGATAAGAACACTAATCAGGGATACCGCGAGATCATCACACCACCCTGCAAGATCTAGCTTTTTCGACTGCGTGAGCATCGTGACGGACTGCTCGATAGCATCTCGACAACGTTCGACCGCTTTCTTAGAATTCGCAGCGGTAAAAGGAGTACGTAGCCTTTTGCGCATCTGGCGAAGAGGGGATCCATCCATATGCGCTAAGAACCTTTGCTGAGTTTGAGGAATCTGAAAATCTGCAGGCTCAGGTTTCGCGTAGTGTGCCTGGGACTGCATTTGACTCAAATGTTTTTGTCCCACAGCAGAGAACCTTTGGTCATCATGCAAAACCGTTTTGACACTCTCAAACCGAGTGGCCAACAAAACGCCAGAAATATCTGATGCCCCAATACCCTCAGGAGCGTGGCTCTGCCAGGCTAGAGCACTCGAAATAGGAGATTCGTACCAAGCGGATGTAAAAAGATGCGGGGGTTCAGGCATCTGAACTAATCCGTTGTCATATGTAAAAGTCATAGGAACGGCCACCAATGATTGGCTGAAGCGTTAATAAGCAAAAATCCGACGAGTAACGCTCCACGAAAAACCCAACGACCTGTTGAACGCTTTTTCATGATTTTCCTTCACTGTGTATCCAGAGTGGGAACCAGGCTAGTACTCAAGCTTTAATAGCCTGGTTCCCATCGTTGTTTATAGCCCTTCAGAACTTAGCAAGGGCAGCAGCAGCACCAGCAAATACCGTCTTCAGGGGATTCGGTGGTATCAAGCTCTTCTTCGACTGCGGGAGCGATTGCGATGACGAGTTCTTCCCCGTCATCAACAACCTTGTGGTGCCCCAGAGTTAGGGTTTCATCTTCTACCAGGCGGACCTGAGTTCCTGAGGGAACAACGCCTGCTTCAGCCAAAACCTCGCTGGGATTTGCCACAAGTGCACGGCGGTGAGCGGGGCTACCCGCTGCCGTCCCGAAAGTACGTGCGGCTGCAAGAGCATTGACTTTAGTGGTGACTAGTGCAGTCATCATATTCTCCTTAGAACACCGATTGGATAGAAGCCTTTTCTATCCCGGCTATTCCAGTCTCTCGAAGAAAACTCTTTACAGGCAGTGCCGTAACGTCAGTAAGAATGTATGACTATAGTCATGTGACTTTCTGATCGGCAGAATTCAAATCCCGTTTATCTCTACAGCTCATACTTTTTGTACTTTCTGAATCTAAAAAGGCTCTTTATACGAATAAATCGGGATTCTTCACGCTTTATATAAATCAAGGCTCTTTTTCCGCGCCTGGGAGGGGCTTACCGGTTTCGCGCTGGGCTGGATGCGCCCGTCACCCTAGCGTGCGAGCGCATCCAGGGGTACCGTTGAAAACGTCAGTCCCCATCAACTTTCAGGAGAAGTAATGGTCAAAAACATCACGTTCAATGACGGCAACAGCATCCCTCAGCTTGGGTATGGTGTGTGGCAGATTGAGGATAATGGTGCCGCCGATGCTGTCGGTACGGCTCTCGAAGCAGGTTACCGCCACATCGATACTGCATCCATTTATGGGAACGAGGTTGGGGTAGGTCGCGGTATTGCCGCCAGCTCCGTGCCGCGCGAGGATATTTTTCTCACCACCAAGCTCTGGAACTCGGATCAGGGTTTTGAGAAGGCTATTGCCGCGCTTGATGCATCGCTAGAGCGGCTCGGCACCGATTACGTGGATTTGTATCTGATTCACTGGGCTATGCCGCAGCAGGGTACCTATCTCGAGTCGTGGCGGGCGCTCATTGAGTTGAAAAAGCAAGGTAAGGTGCGTTCGATTGGTGTCTCTAACTTTCCGCAGGCTCAGCTGCGCGAAATTATCGCCGATACCAGCGTGACCCCGGCGATTCACCAGATTGAGCTGCACCCATATTTCTCGCAAGAAGATATGCGCGCGGTGCACAGTGAGTTTGGTATTGTGACTGAGGCTTGGTCGCCGCTCGGTCAGGGTGGCGAGATTCTGAAAGACCCGGTGATCGTTGAGATTGCGGGTAAGCACGGTATCTCTCCGGCGCAGGTTGTGCTCGCCTGGCATCTGGCGAAGGGGATCGTGGCGATTCCGAAGTCGGTTACTCCTGCGCGCATTGCCGAGAACTTTGCGGCCGCTAATGTCACCCTGGATGCGGCAGACATTGCGGCGATTGATGGGCTTACGCGGAAGGATGGTCGCATAGGTCCGGACCCTGAGAATCCTAAATTCTAGGCGCAACGTACCGCGAAGCTTTGCCGTGAGTTGTTGGGGCTCGAAGCCGGAAAATTTTTAACCATATTTCGTGCGGAGGCGGATATACGATAGCGGCGCAGTTCTGACAGCATGACTGGCAAGACCGCCCACGGTCGCAGACATAATGCTGTCAGTTGTTTGAGCACGCATCGTTGTATCCGCCTCCGCCCGGTGAAGCATGCTGCCACCCCTATCAAGAACGTTTATTCGTTTTCTTATGCGCCGTCTCCGAGCGACCCGAGTCGCCCTCATCTAACAGCAGTGAGAGCGAAATACGGCGGCGAGACGCATCCACCTCAACAACCCTCACGGTCACGATATCGCCGTTTCGTACAATATCGTGCGGGTTCGCAACATACTCGCGGCTCATCTGCGAGATATGAATCAGCCCGTCTTGGTGCACTCCGATATCGACGAAGGCACCGAAAGCCGCCACATTCGAGACGGTTCCCTCAAGCACCATCCCAACGGTTACGTCCTCAAAGCGAGAGATATCCTCAGAGAAGTGTGCGGTACGAAATTCGGGGCGCGGGTCACGCCCGGGGCGGCGCAATTCCTCAAAAATATCGCGCACGGTGTATTCGCCGATGCTCCCGTTCACGTAGTCGGCGGGGTCAAGCGCGGTGAGCGGGTCTTCCCCGTCACTGCCGATAAGCCGCCCGGATTGCCAGAGTGCCCCGTGATTCCGCTGCGCATCGGCGATAATACGCCGCGCCACAGGGTACGATTCGGGGTGCACGGCAGAGGCATCCAGCGGTTCGGTACCGTGCAGAATTCGCACGAATCCCGCCGCCTGTTCATAGGCTTTAGCCCCTAACCGAGGCACGTTCAGAAGCTCTTCCCGGGTGGTGAAAGCCCCATGTTCGTCCCGGTACGCCACGATATTTTCGGCAATCGTGCGGTTAAAACCGGCAACACGCGCAAGCAGTGCGGCGGATGCGCTGTTCAGGTGAACCCCCACCGCGTTTACGCAGTCCTCAACCGTATTATCGAGGGCGCGTCTTAAAGCGGTCACGCTAACGTCATGCTGGTACTGCCCCACGCCTAAAGACTGGGGATCAATTTTGACGAGTTCGGCGAGCGGGTCTTGCAGCCGCCGAGCGATCGAGACCGCCCCGCGTACCGTTACGTCAAGATCGGGCAGCTCTTCGCTGGCGAGTTCAGAGGCCGAATATACGGATGCCCCCGCCTCTGATACGGTAACCTTCTGTGCCGCCTTATACCCTTGAGAACGCAGCTTCGCCAGCAGCTCGGCGGCAAGTTTATCGGTCTCACGTGAGGCGGTGCCGTTGCCGATAGCGATAAGTTCCACGCCGTGGGTGAGAACCGCATCCTCAAGGGCAGCGAGCGCATCGGCACGGTCGTATCGAGGCGCGTGCGGGTACACCGTGAAGGTTTTCAGCACGTGCCCGGTGCCGTCAATAACCGCGCATTTCACGCCGTTACGCAGCCCTGGGTCAAGCCCGAGGGTGACTTTTTGCCCGGCGGGCGCGGCAAGCAGAAGGTCGCGCAGGTTCGAGGCGAAAACGGTGATGGCTTCGCGTTCTGCCATCTCGAAGAGGGCGTTGCGTATGCGGTCTGCCAGGCGGGGGTGCAGCCGTTTACGCCATGCGGTGCGCACGGTTGCGGCGAGCCAGCCGAGCACACGGTCTTCGCTGTCGACGGTGTTGAGAACCTGCACGGGTATGCGCAGCGCGGCGGCGACTTCACGCTCGTATCCCGAACGAACGTTCTCGTAATTTTCGGCAAGGGCAAGTGCGGCGGCACGTGCCTCACCGCGGAGTTTGCTCAGGGGCGGAGCTGGTGTGGCACCGTCAATACTGAGCCGCACGATTCCGGCTTCTTTGGCGCGAAGCAGGGCGAGAACCCGGTGCGGACGAATACGCCTGATACTATCGGAGAAGTCGAAATAGTCGGCAAATTTTGCCCCTTCGGCTTCCCGCCCGGCGATAACTCGACTAGAGATCGTTCCGGTGGCAACCATTCTTTCGTGAAGACGTTCGGCGAGCGTTGGGTCGGTGAGTGCCCGGTCGATCAGGATAGCGCGGGCGCCGTCGAGGGCTTCCTCCACCGTTGTAATTCGGGCGTCTTCGGATTTTCCGGTATCTGCCACTTGTTTATCGTCGGTTTCATCCGGTCCGTCCACATAGGCTGCGGCAATATCGTAGACCCCGGCAAGGGGAACTTCGAGCAGGTCTTCAACGAGCGCCTCCAGACCTGCCGCGCGGGCACGCTGCGCCTTGGTAATGCGCTCACTCCGGTAGGGTGTGTAGAGCGCTTCGAGGTCTTGTTTACTGGATGCCGCCCCCACCCCCGTGATGAGCTGTTCGTAGGTGAGCGGATCGATCAGCCCGTCTTCGCGGCGTTGGGCGAGCGAGCTGAGAATATTCTCGCGGCGAGTTTCGAGCGCGCGCAGGGCATCGAGCCGGGTGCTAATAGCACGCAGGTGGGTGTCGGTGAGCGCGCCCGTAGCTTCTTTGCGGTATCGAGCGATAAACGGAACCGAAGACCCGGAGTCGAGCAGGTTTACGGCGGCACGAACACGCGTGGGTTTGAGGTCTAGTTCGTTAGAGAGCATCGTCAGGATGCGGGTGTTCGTAGCTTCGGTGCGCTCGTGTTTTTCGCTCATTCTCTCAGTTTCGCATTCTCGGGTGTGCTGTGCCAGTCTTGTGGGGCGTGCGGCGCAGGGTATGTTGCGCATCGGAGCGTAATAAATTTTACAGCTATGGTCCCGCATCTAGAATAGGTAATAACATCACATCGCTATTTTTCAGATAGTCCGGCGATTGTGCAGAAGTTATGCGCCGGGGCATAGAAGATGACATGACGGTAGCCGGTTCACGGTGGAATGGCTGAAAGAAGGTTTCGCATGTATGGTCGTGCTGACGATCGCGCACAGGCGCCTTCACGTTCGTCTTTGCCGCCGGGGTACGCGGAATTTCATCAGCAGTTTGGCACGCTGATTACCGCCTTGGCTGCGCAAGGCTGGACTCCGAGCGAAACGCACCGGCGTATTCGTGTTCTTTTTCCGCAGGTTAACCGGGAACATCTTGATTTTGCTTTAGATTCTGGCATGTGGGAGTTTGGTTCGCACGGCGAGCAGACTCCCACCCATGTTTTGCTGGCGACCGCCGTCTGGTATGCGGTGGCAGAGGCTTACGGTCTGGCACCGGATGGTTCCTACGCCGCAACAACTCTGGATGCAACGGTCATGGCGGATATGCTGCGCTTATTGGAGAGTGCACGGGTTTCACCGCAGAATATCGCCCTGATTTTAGGGAAGGTGGGCGCTGGGCTCAAGTACCTGGCGCTGCATCCGTATACGCAGCTTGATGAGCTTACCTACCGCGATGTATGCCAGCATCTTCCGACTGAGTCCCAAGACGTAGCGCACGGTTCGTTTGTATGGCCGCCCTCCTGCGAGAGCATTCGTGATCAGCTGGGCGATGGCGGGTGGTCAACCGCCATGCTGCGCACCGGTGTGTGTCCGCCCGATTATGCGGACTACAACTGGCAGCTGGGCGGTACTTCGCTCACGGATATGGAGTTCCGCAACCAACTGGGCAGTTTCATGAGTTACTGTATTCGGTATGATCGGCAGCCGACGGTGCTTGCCTACGGAACCTGGTCTACCATGCGCAGTAATCTGGGCCGGGTGCCGTTTCTGGCGGCGGTGCGCGCGAAATATGGATCGTGGCGTACCGCCTTGCAGGTGGGCCGCACAATGGTGACCGATGCCCTGCAGATGACGAAGAGAGAGGTCGCACCGGTGCGGGTGCCGCCGCATCCGCCAAGTATTTCGCCCGAGCAGCTTGCGGTGCAGGGTATTGGGGTTGTGAAATCTGAGCAGACGGTTTCTGCCCGCGACCGTTGGGACGAGGTGACGAACTCACTCGGTCAGCGTTTGGCGAGCCTGCCCTGGAGCAGGCATCTGCGCACCTACTATGTGCTCACGGGTGCCGCGAATGCTAACGCAATGCCGCTTGTGTGCATCTACCGCTCCCCCGCCGGGTTCCTGTGCGAAATTGCGATGGAGGCTGAGGTTTTGCCCAAGTTCAGTACCGACTACCTGCGTTCGCACGGGTGGGCGGCGCCGACCCCCATGCAGCCTATGTGGAACCGGAATGTTTTTGACCCTCATGAGGCCGCGCAGGATGTGGTGCAGGCAATGCGCTGGGGTATGGGCTGTTCCCGCTGGGACTACTACCGCACGGATGACCTGGTGTTGGATGCCGAGGATACCTCGGGCACCGAAGCCGGTTAAGCCGGGGCGCGAATTCTTCCGTTTCTCCTCCCCTATCACGCTAAAAGGCTCTTGATGTGAAAAAGCGCTAGTAACGCCGCCCCATTCACATCAAGAGCCTTTTTATACCGGAAGTAATGCGGAACAGATATCCGCCGGAGTATCCTTACTTGTTGTTCTTCGGTGCCTTCATATCCACCACCGGATGCGACTGCGTAATACTGGTCTCCGGGATTTCGGGGTTGATGCTGTTCTTCACAAACCACCCGATAGTCAGCAGAATGAACCAGATGGGCATGAGCATCAAACCGGTGAGAGTGTCTTTATCGGTAGCAAGAATCCCAATGATGAAAGCAAAGAACGCAAGCACGATCCAGCATGCTACCACGCCGCCGGGCATGGGGTAGGTGGTCTCCCGGTGCAGGTTGGGGCGCTTTGCACGGTAGCACAGGTAGCTGACGAGGATCATCGACCATACGAAGATCACAAGTACTGCCGCCATCGTGGTGACCAGCGTGAACGCCTCAATAATCGAGTCGCCAGCATAGAGCAGGGCAATACTGGAGAGCAGCAGAATCGAGGTGAGGAACAGTGCGTTGCGGGGCACACCGCTCCCGGAAAGGTTACCGAGGAACTTCGGGGCGTAACCTTCTTGGGAGAGACCGTACACCATGCGCGAGGTCGAGAAGATACCCGAGTTCGCCGATGATGTTGCCGAGGTCAGCACCACAATGTTCACGATATGCGCGGCAATAGCAATACCGGCGAGGGTAAACATGGTCACGAAGGGGCTCTTGGCCGGATCAATTTCACGCCAGGGGTTTACCATCAGAATAACGACCAGGGCGCCCACGTAGAAGATGAGAATACGAACCGGCACGGAGTTGATAGCCTTCGGCAGGGTCACCGTAGGGTTCTGGGTTTCGGCGGCGGTAGTACCTACCAGCTCGGACCCCATAAAGGCAAAGACCGCGATCTGGAAGGCGCCTAAGAATCCGGTGGCACCGTTAGGGAAGAATCCGCCATCGTTCCACAGGTTGGCTACCTGAGCATGAGCACCGCTGGGTGTCGTGAAGCTTGTGGCAACCATAATGGCACCCACGATAATAAGGGCGCAGATGGCAACAATCTTAATCATGGCGAACCAGAACTCGATCTCACCGAAGTTCTTCACCGAGGGCAGGTTCAGCGCCAGCAGCGCAATAATCACGACGAGTGCTGGAACCGCTTTCGGTAAATCGGGCCACCACAGCTCGGTATAGCCCACGATCGCGATAATATCTGCGACTGCGGTGACCACCCACATGAACCAGTACGACCATCCGAGGAAAAACCCTGCGGGGCGCCCGATCAGGTCGGTAGCAAAGTCTGAGAATGACTTATATTTCAGGTTTGATAGAAGGATCTCACCCATCGCACGCAGCACCAAGAAGATTGCGGCGCCGATAACCATGTAGACCAAGAGGATAGATGGACCAGCTTTAGAAATTGCTTTACCGGAACCCATGAAGAGCCCGGTACCAATAGCACCGCCAATAGCGATGAGCTGGATGTGTCGGTTGCTCAGCCCGCGGTGCAGTTCTTCAGCATTATCTGTCGTGTCTGCCGCCGATGCGGCATTATCGTGAGGTTGCTGCATGACAGTTCCTCTTTCGTGGTTGGGTCCCGCAGCCAAGCGGGACAGCCCCGGCTTTCGGGGCGGCAAGTGCAGCACTCAGCCCGTAAGATACGGTGAGCTATCACAACTTTTGAATATATATTCTACATAACAGGGACGGTATTGTGTAATTATCTCCAGGAAGTGTGTCGCGTATCTATAGCATGCGTCACGAATAATAAATTCTTTATGTCGAAGCGCAAAAAAATTTCGGAAGAAATCTACGAAAAACCCTTGACAATAAGCCTTACTTTCGGAAAACACGGCACGCGTGAGGTACGTCCCTTTATTGCCCAACTCGCCACATCCTCAAAAGAAAAATTCTCATCATATATGATTTCTATACAAATTTAAGAATATCTATACATATTGGGGTATGTTCTGGTACATGCCGTATGTCATCGCCCCCAAAGACACAGCGGGCGGGATGCCGAACGTTTTCTCTACGCACCGCATCCCGCCCGCTAATGAGGAAAAATAAACTCGCTACTCAGATTCCACCCGCGCCGACTCCGCAAGAAGGCGCTTACGCGCATGACGGCGCACCATAATCTCGTACCCAAGCTCAACCCCGATAAACCAGATAGGGCTAAGCGCCAGAGCTAACCCGGTTTCTGGCTGCAAGCTCAGGGCGTAGATCATCAGAGCGAAGAACACCAAACCAACCCAGCTCATCGTGCGGCCAAACGGCATTTTATACTGCGAGGCTTCATGCCGTTTAGAGAACTTCTTGCGGTATACCAGGTACGACACCAGAATCATCGACCACGTGAAAATACCCATAATTGAGGCCACCGAAGTCACGACTGTAAACGCTTCCAGAAGCTCACGCCCAAACGCCAGCATCACCAGACTGAAGAGCAGAAGAACCGTCGTTAGGTACAGGGCGTTCGTGGGCACGCCGTTCTTCGAGAGCTTCTTCAGGAAGGAAGGCGCATTCCCATCCTCCGCCAGCCCATACACCATGCGCGAGGTCGAAAAAATACCTGAGTTCGCCGAAGACGTTGCCGACGTCAGCACCACAAAGTTAATGAGCGATGCGGCAATTGACACACCCGCCAGTGAGAACATCCCCACGAAAGGACTCATATTAAGGTCGAGTTTATCCCAGGGAGTCACCGCAAGAATCGCCGACAGCGGCAGCACATAGAACAGCACCATGCGCAGCGGCACGGCGTTAATTGCGCGCGGCAGGGTACGTTCGGGGTTCTTTGTCTCTGCCACGGCGGTACCCACCAGCTCAGCGCCCACGAACGCGAACAACGCAATCTGGAACGCACCTAAGAACCCCGTCAGACCGTGAATAAACACCCCGTTGCCCGATGGTCCCGGACGATCCCACAGGTGCGTGATCGAGGAGACCGTTCCATCCGGGCTCGTAAACCCGAACACGACCATCACGGCACCCACGGCGATAAGCGCCAGAATCGACACGATCTTAACCATGGCGAACCAGAACTCGATCTCCCCGAAGTTTTTCACCGACGGCAGGTTCAGTGCCAACAGCGCCCCGATCACAATAAGTGCAGGAATAAATGAGGGCAGCTCGGGGAACCAGTAATGCGTGTAATCCGTAATCGCCAGCACATCCGCAATACCCGTGGTCACCCAGAAGAACCAGTACGACCAGCCGACGAAAAAGCCCGCGCGAGTACCCAAAATATCAGATACGAAATCGGTAAATGACTTGTACTTAGGGTTCGACAGCAGAATCTCGCCCATCGCACGCAGCACAAAATAGATAATGATGCCAATAATCGCATAGACAAATACGATGGAAGGTCCCGTGAGCGAAATAGTCTTCGCCGATCCTAGAAATAACCCCGTACCAATTGCACCGCCGATAGCGATGAGCTGGATATGCCTGTAACTTAAGCCACGCTGCAGGCTCTCTTCACCCGTGGAACTCTCATTCTCGGTAACTGTATGCTTGGAAGGCCGCTGTGTCACTATTCCTCTTTTCTGTGTGTGCTCTGCCCTGCGGGCTACAACCTCGACAGGAAGCCCCGACCTTCGGGGCATCACGATGCAGTTCAGATTTTCGCACGAGCACGGCTCACGGAAAATCGCATCGTTACGCCATGACTACACAGAATTCTACCCGCAAAAGGCGCCTGCACCGATTACGTCTTAGGCACTGGGAGCGCGGCAACACGCCGAGGGCGCATCTCTACTCTCCCGCTAAAACGCTGAAAAATAATGCTTACCGCAAAAATTATGTTAAAACTTTACGATTAAATAAACTTTCCTGAGGTTTGCCGCTACAATTGCAATGCCCGATGTGGAAATACCGCATCACTCATCTCATCACAAAACATCAGGAGGACACTCACTCATGGGTAAACTATCAAATGCTGCACTGCGTCTCACCGCTGGCGCGCTTGTGCTCGATGCGGGAGTCAAGAAACTCGGCGCCGACGAAGGTACCTACGCATATCTGCAGCAGATGGCAGCAACCGGCGTTCCCGCCGTCGCCAAGCTGGAGCCGAAAACCTTCGGCAAACTTATTTCATACTCAGAAACCGCACTCGGCGCCACCCTGCTGACCCCCTTTATTCCTGCCCGCCTCGCGGGCGCGGGGCTGACAGCCTTCGGCGCGAACCTCATGACCATGTACTTCCGCAACCCCGATATGCATGACGGCGCATTCCGGCCCACTCAGGATGGGCAGCAGCTCGCCAACAACATCGTGATTCTCGGCGCGGGTCTGGCGTTGCTGTTCTCCGACAAGAAGAAGTAGCCTGCACGGCGAATTTGCGGTCGCAAAGGCCAAACGGGGGCAGTTTCTTCAGTACAATGAAAAACTGCTCCCGAAATTTTTAACAGTGCCTCCCTCCACGCGCCGCTACGTTATCCTGATAGGTATGTCATCTCAAGAGCAGAACGCGCAGACCACCGCATCGACCAACGCCGATGCACCCCAGACGCCCGAGAAGAAAACGGTACCACCCGAGTTCTTCCGCCAGCCCTACTCCTTCGTGCGCCGCGGCGACCGCCTGACCTCGCGCCGCCAAAAAGCGTGGGACACCTACTCCCAAACCCATGTGCTCGACATACCCCGGCTGCGGGCAGATACCTCTGTAGCCCCCGAAGCCACCTTCGACCCGGTCACAATCTACGGGCGCGAAGCCTACCAGGTTGTCGAGATCGGTTCCGGGCTGGGCGAAGCAATCGTGCACCGCGCCTCCGAAATGCCCGAGGCAAACTTCCTTGCCGTTGAAGTCTACACCCCCGGCATTGCGGATCTGCTGCTCAAGATGGGGCAAGCCGGGGTTGAGAATGTGCGCGTCGCTCAGGCTAACGCCCCCGAACTGCTCGATAACATGCTGGAAGAAAATTCGGTCGATGAGCTCTGGGTTTTCTTCCCCGACCCTTGGCACAAGTCACGCCACCACAAACGCCGCCTGGTCTCCCCCGCTTTTGCCGACAAGGTTGCGCGCGTGCTCAAACCCGGCGGAATCTGGCGCCTTGCTACCGACTGGGAAGAATACGCTCACGTGATGCGCGATGTCATGGAGGCACACCCCGACTTCGAGAATCTGCATGCCGGTGAAGGCGCTACCGAGGACGACCCCGTCGGCGGGTGGGCGCCGCGCTGGGAGGGGCGCATCCTCACCAGCTTTGAACGGAAGGCTCGTGAGGCGGGCCGCTGTGCCCACGACCTGACGTATAGGCGTAAATAAGTTATCTGCTGGGGAAAGGGTAACGATACCTTCCGGCGACGCCATCGAATAAAGCTAGGGAGATAAAGCAAGAACCGCTTGCCTAGCAAACGGTTCCAGATGCTCTTTCAGCATCTTGGCTGATGAGCTATATCAACCGTACCACACTGGCTGTCCGCCCCTATTTCTGCCGGTACAGCACCACCGCCGAGGAGCGTTTGCGCGGTGCCGGGCGCTGCCCCCGCTGGATGTTCACCACATCCCCGCGGGTGCTGGCTGCGAACACCCGTTCCGCCAGCCCCAGCTTGGCGTGTGCATCCTCAAGCTGAGCCTGCAGGCGGGCGATGTGCTCCTGGTGTTCTTCCACCATCTCTTCAAGCTCAATAATTCGGCGGATTCCCTCAAGCGAAACGCCTTCCTGCGAGAGCTGCTGAATACGCTGAAGTAAATCCACATCGCGCTGCGAATAGCGCCTGGCCTTACCCGGCGCACGCGAAGGCTGCACCAGCCCCAGGCGGTCGTATTGGCGGAGCGTCTGCGGGTGCATACCCGCCAGCTCCGCCGCCACCGAAATCACAAAAACCGGCCTGTCGGTGCTGTAGGCAGACGCCGATGATTGCTTACTATGGGCACTCATAAGCTACCTAACTTTCTTCAAAAGGTCCTCACGGGGGTTCTCCTGCGGCGCCAGGGCAATGAACTTCTCGAAGGCTTCCTTCGCTTCATCGCTCAGGTTCTGAGGCAGGTGCACCTCAGGGATCACCAGCAGGTCGCCGGTGCCCGACTTGGTTTTGAACCCGCGTCCTTTCGCACGCAGTTTACGACCCACACTGCCGGGGGTTAGTCGCAATTTGACGGTTTTACCGCCGGGTACGGGCACTTCCAGCACACCGCCATTGACGGCTTCCTCTAGGGTCACGGGGGCGCGCAACACTAGGTTGTTTCCCTCGCGGCTGTAGTGCGGGTCATCCGAAACGCGCACGGTCACCATCAGATCGCCGCCGGTGCCGGGGCGTCCCTTACCACGCACACGCACTTTCTGCCCGTCCTTCACACCCGCCGGGATGCGCGCCTCAGTACTCGTGCCGTCCGGCAGGAACACGGTCGCCTTGGTGCCCGTGTACGACTGCGGCAGGGTAATACGTGTGCTGGTGGAGAGGTTATTATCCTGCGGGGCACGCTGCTGCCTGCCGCCGAAGCCTTGAGCTCCCCCGAACCCGGTGGCATCCCCAAAATCGGCACTCGTGAACCCGGCGGTACGGCGTGAACCACCCGCGCCGCCAACGCCACCACCGAAGAGTCCACCGAGCAGGTCTTCAATGTTGATACCTTCGCCACCGCCGCTGGTCGTGAAATGCACGTTTTGGCCGTTAAATCCGCCGAACCCACCGGCACCACCAAATCCGCCAGCGCCGCCTCCGAAGCCGCCATTAGCGAACCCTGCGGCACCGTATTTACGAATCTGGTCGTATTCTTCGCGCTGTTTCTTATCCGAGAGTACATCGTAGGCTTCGGAGACTTCCTTGAATTTCTTCTCGGCTGTCTCGTTCCCGGGGTTTAGGTCGGGGTGATATTTGCGCGAGAGTTTGCGGTAAGCCTTTTTAATATCAGATTCAGAGGCGTCTTCTTTCACGCCGAGGGTTTTGTAAAAGTCTTCTGACAGCCAGTTTTCGCTTGCCATGTAAGTTCTCCTTCCCCGTCGTCCGGGGTTCTTGTAACGCCCCGTCCAAAGGGGCACAACCTTAGTTTTTAATCCTATATAAAGTTTAGTCTACTAGACTCAATTTTGGAAGAGAAATCCCGTAGAAAACCGCGGAAATATACGGTAAACGGGCGGGTTCTCAATTTCTCAAGAACCCGCCCGTTGTGTGCTCTACGGAGCGTTTACTCGGCGACAGCCACCGCAACTTGGGCGGTGCGCACCACGCGATCATTCACGCGGTACCCGTATCGCAGAACCATCGAAATATGGTCCGGTTCTACCTCTCCGGTTGGCTGCTGGAGCACCGCCTCGTGAATATTCGGGTCGAAGGGCTCGCCCACCTCGCCGAAGCGTTCCACGCCTTCCTTCTTGAGAGACTCCTCAAGTTTGGCAGCGATTGCAGCGAAGGGACCTTCCTGCAGGTCACCGTGCTTGCGTGCGGCGTCAATATCGTCGAGCACCGGCAGAAGCAGGCTCACAATATCGCTCGCCACAAACTCCCGCAGCTGCTCCTTCTCGCGGGCGGCACGGTTCTTAAAGTTTGTGAACTCCGCCTGCAGGCGAAGCAGGCTGTCCAGGCGTTCTGCCGCGAGTTTCGCATCCTCTGAGGGTGCTTCCTCACTCGGCTCGGGGGTTTCCCCCGCCGCAGCATCGGCTACGGCAGGGGCTTCCTCAGCCTCGGGGTGACCCTCGGCGGCGGGGGCGTTGAATGCCTCCTCCAGTGGGTCTCCCGCAGTGTTCTCGTGTTCAGCCATGATTACTTCTTCTCGTCTTCGTCCTCGTCGATAACCTCGGCATCTACCACATCTTCGTCATCTTCCTTAGAGGAAGAAGCGGAGTCTGCGTTAGCCTCTGCCTGTGCGGAAGCGTACAGAGCCTCGCCCAGCTTGGTCTGGGATGCCTGCAGCTTCTCAAGAGCAGACTTCACGGCATCGTCATCATCGCCTTCAAGAGCCTTCTTGAGCTCATCGACATCGCCCTGAACCTCAGTCTTGACGTCTTCGGGCAGCTTCTCGCCGTTCTCCTTCAGGAGCTTATCGACGGAGTATGCCACAGACTCGGCTGCGTTACGGGTGTCGGCTGCCTCACGGCGTGCCTTATCCTGCTCTGCGTGAGCCTCAGCATCCTTGACCATGCGGTCAATGTCTTCCTTCGAGAGGGAGGTACCGCCGGTGATGGTCATGGACTGCTCAGCACCGGTACCCTTGTCCTTTGCGGAGACGTGCACAATGCCGTTGGCGTCAATATCGAAGGTGACCTCAATCTGGGGTACGCCGCGCGGTGCGGGGGCGATACCGGTCAGCTCGAAGGTACCCAGGTTCTTGTTGTCGCGGGTGAATTCGCGCTCACCCTGGAACACCTGAATCGACACGGAAGGCTGGTTGTCTTCAGCGGTCGTGAAGGTCTCAGAACGCTTGGTCGGAATAGCGGTGTTGCGCTCGATCAGCTTGGTCATCACACCGCCCTTAGTTTCGATACCGAGGGACAGCGGGGTCACGTCGATTAGCAGAACGTCCTTACGGTCGCCTTTGAGTACGCCTGCCTGCAGGGCTGCACCCATTGCCACAACCTCATCGGGGTTAACACCCTTGTTGGGTTCGCGGCCGGTGAGTTCCTTCACCAGGTTAGCCACGGCGGGCATACGGGTGGAACCACCCACGAGCACAACCTCGGAAATATCCGAAACCTTGATGCCTGCTTCCTTGATAACGTCCTGGAAGGGCTTCTTGGTGCGTTCGAGCAGGTCGCTGGTGAGGTCCTCAAACTTTGCGCGAGAGAGCTTCTCGTCCAAGTGAATCGGACCTTCGGGGGTTACCGAGAGGTACTGCAGCGAAATGTTGGTGCTGGATGCGCTGGAGAGCTCCTTCTTAGCCTGCTCAGCTGCCTCCTGCAGACGCTGCAGAGCAATCTTGTCTTTGGAGAGGTCTGCACCGGTCTTGGACTTGACCTGCTCAAGCAGCCAATTCACAATGCGCTGATCCCAGTCGTCGCCACCCAGACGGTTGTCGCCGCTGGTTGCGCGCACCTGAATGGTGGAGAAGCCATCTTCGTCCTTGCCAACTTCAAGCAGGGAGACGTCGAAGGTACCGCCACCAAGGTCGAAGACAAGAATCAGTTCGTCTTCTTTACCCTTGTCCAGACCGTATGCCAGTGCAGCTGCGGTTGGCTCGTTCACGATACGCAGAACGTTCAGACCTGCGATTTCGCCGGCTTCCTTGGTGGCCTGGCGCTCAGCGTCGTTGAAGTATGCGGGAACGGTGATAACCGCATCAGTCACCTTGTCGTTTAGGTATGCTTCAGCATCATTCTTGAGCTTCTGCAGAATACGTGCGGAAATTTCCTGCGGGGTGTATTTCTTGCCGTCAATTTCCGTCGTCCAGTCGGTGCCCATGTGGCGCTTGACGGACGAGATGGTGCGATCAACGTTAGTGACCGCCTGGCGCTTTGCTACGCTGCCCACCAGAACGTCGCCATCCTTGGAGAATGCGACCACGGAGGGGGTGGTGCGGGCGCCTTCAGCGTTAGGGATAACTTCCGGTTCGCCACCTTCAAGGGTGGATACGACCGAGTTAGTGGTGCCGAGGTCAATACCAACTGCACGTGCCATGTTTTGTACTCCTTAGTGTTATGCCCCGCTTCTTGGCGAGGCGGGTTCCTTGGTTAAATCTTCGGGGCGTAAGGGGGTTTAGGCCGAGCGCATGCACGGTGAAGATGTGCTGGGATGCTGCCCGGTGAGTGACCCCTTGAGCCTCATGTACTCAAGTTTTACACATGTTTGGATGGATGTCAACAGACTTGAGTGAAAAAGACTCAACTTTTTTTCGCAGGGTGGGCGAAGGGTTAGTTTGGACAGGGTGGATACGTGCGTAAGTAGTGCGAGGAGCGGCTTATGTATATACGCAGCTTGCCAAAGATTAGAGATTAAGGAAGCGAGAAAATTATGTTCCACACCCCTGCAGGCAAAGTGAAATCAATTTATGCCAGCAGGTTTGTGGAGAACCAACACGAGCCACCTTCTAAAGTTAGCCCCGGAGTAAGAGAATTCCGAGGTGGACAAATATTACCAACTTTACAGGCTCCATAACACAATACCTCAGAAAATCTGCTTTATCTTGATGTTGAGCGCCAATAAATCCCACACTTTTACCTCTCCTACCCTTAACATATAAGAAGTTCTTTATTTTTAATCAAGGAAAGGATTAAATATTGTGATGCAACAAGCTTTAGAAAATGTTAATAATATAATCGAGCAATCTACAGCCAAGATTCAAGAGTTCATCACTTGGGTCTCGATAAATAAAAATGCACTGTACATAATTATATTAGTCACAGCAATTTCCATTATACTTCTAATTATAGGATATATCATAAAACTTCTAAAGAAAAAGTGGAATATTTTTTTCTATATTTGTATTTTTACACTAATGGTGTTAGGTGGGTTCTGGGCTTTCTTATTTCCAATAGCTATAAATTCAGGATTTAATAAAGATGATGACGGTCCCGTCTTACGCCAGCTGTTAATCTATGTAACAGGTGGCATTCTTGCTGCCATTACCCTGGGGGAGACTCACCGAAAGAACACTCAAGAGAAGCAAAAGAACAATCGAGACCATGAACGTCAAGTTCATGCCGAGCGTCGGTCTCGGTACACCCAAGCGGTAGCACAACTGGCCAGTATTCAGGCACCAATACGTATGGGGGGCGTATACACCCTCGTCGGACTCGCTGATGAGTGGCTTGCAGATGAATCACTTAACGGAGCTGAGCGTTATAAAGAAGGGCAAATTATTATCAACAACCTCTGCGCCTATATCCGTTCCCCTTTCCCACTATCAGAACAATACGATAAACTAAAACTTACCTACAAGGAATATAAGAAAAATCAAGACACTAAAAAACCAATATACCCTCGAAAAAAATTTATGAAATACCAAGCTCTTTTCCGCGAAGAGAGGGAAGTACGTATAGCAATTCTTGAAGAAATAACTAACAGACTTGGTGAAATAACCACAATGATCTTCAAAAAAGGGACAAAGATTAAGCCTGGTGACTGGTCATGTTTTGATTACGATTTCAGGAACTCTATATTTTTCTACGATGTAGTTTGTAAAGATATTATATTTTCTTGTTCTTTTTCGGGATCAGTGTTTCTTGAAAAGGCTTTTTTTGCCAATACGGAGTTCAACTACAAATCTGATTTTGCCGAAACAAATTTCAAACATGATGCTGACTTCTCTGGAGCAAAGTTCAAACAGGATACCTATTTCTCAGGAGCAACCTTCGAAAAATCCACTAACTTCTCTGGAGCAAAGTTCAAGGGATTCTCTGACTTCTCTGGAGTAAAATTCAAACAGGATACCTATTTCTCAAAAGCAACCTTCGAAAAATCCACTAACTTCTCTGGAGCAAAGTTCAAACAGGATACCTATTTCTCAGGAGTAACCTTCGAAGAATTCACTGACTTCTCTAAAACAACTACCTTCAAGAAACTAGCTAGCTTCTCCGGAACAACCTTCAAACATAATGCTAATTTCTCTGGGGTAAAGTTCAATGGATTAGCTGACTTCTCTGGAACAACGACCTTCAAACAATACACAAACTTCTCCGACGCCACCTTTGAAAAAGGGATAAATCTCTCTGAAGCAATAATTGAACAAGAAATTCATTTCACCAGAGCAAACTTCTCTTACAAAGTTGATCCGAAATCCTACAACTTCAATTTCGCCCCCGATAGCCCCTTTAAAATTACAACTAGGGAAGAGAGGCACGATGGAAGGAATTTCATAATTCCTAAGGACGCAGAGCTCTTTGACCCACATAAATCTTCTGAGCCTGAAAATGATGATGAAAGCTAAAATTTTGTGCATAAAAATATAACAAATTATATTTCCATCTAAACAAAAACCTGTCCACCACAGCAAAGGAGAAAATCCAATATGGCAGAAACGTCAAGAGAACATGAAGAAGCTAACGCCACTAATCCTACTAGTAAAACTGAAAGATTTGTTAGCAAGTACTTTGTACGACTATTAGTTAGCCTCGCAGTTGGCGGCGGAGCTTTGGCGATTTTGGGACCTTGGATACTCTATATGCTCGGCTGTACTGATAGCACCGATTCAACGCTCCGCCTTCACATTCTATATATGATAGGCGGGGTTATTGCAGTTCTGGGACTAGTCGAAACACATCGTAAGAACACTGTAGACCGTGAAAAAGCAGAAGTAGAAAAAGAGAACTACAAGAAAACACAGACTCACCAAGCCAGTATTTTGGAAGAGCAACAGCGCCAGTTCAACGCGACGATGGATCAAGAACGCGAGAAAATCGAATCCGATAGGATCAAAAACAACCAGGATCATATACGCCAAGTACACTCTGGGCGACGCAGTAGGTACACCACAGCAATTGAGCAACTATCCAGCAACAAGGCTTCTATTCGTCTCGGTGGAGTCTATGCACTTGTTGGACTTATTGATGAATGGCTAGCAGACGAATCGCTTAAGGAAGATGAGCGTCAAAAAGAAGGGCAGATAATTATCAACAACCTTTGCGCTTATATCCGCTCATCCTTTGATCTTGCCATCAGGCATCAAGAGTTCTCCCAAGACCAAGCTCCTGAAAACTATGAGGGAGGAACAAAGCAGTTCAACGAAGACCAAGGAAGATTTCACGAAGAACAAAATATACGCCTAGCGCTTATGCAGGAAATACGAGACCGCCTACGTAATCGCCTCCACAGCAAAGAGAAAGACTCCGGGCCTTGGTCAAACTTTGATTACAACTTTACAAATGCTATATTCTTCTACGAACTTGACCTCCGTGGAACAAGATTCACCGGTGAAGCTAATTTTACCGACGCAAAGTTTAATGAAATAACTATATTCTCTGGAGCAAGCTTCAAAAGCAGAGTTAATTTTACTAAAACAAAATTTATTGAAAACGCCACCTTTGATTGTACATCCTTCTCTGCTGGTATTAATTACAGAGATATACCATTTACCCAATCAGATTTTCTTAAAGATGTAACGTTTAAAAACGCAACATTTAATGGTAGAGCTGACTTTACTGAATCAGCTTTCAATAAAAATGCCATTTTTGCCGAAGCAGTATTCAATAAGAAAGATTTTTATTTTAATGGAGGTGCAAAATTTACTGGCGCGCAATTTGCACAAGAACCTAAATTTGGTGATCTAACAGTAATGGAATATACCTCACGGTTTGCATGTGGCTCAGAAAATGAATTTAGCGTTGCTAAAGGTAGTTCCATTATAGAAACTGAAGAGCACCGTAGCCCAGATGGAACCATTACTACTATTCCAAAGGGATGCATTGTCTTTGATCCTGAAACTAGAAAATTATTTAATGAATAAAATGCTATGACTCAAAGATTAATCAGAGATTTCAAATATGCGATTGTCCTACGGATATGTCAGTAGGAATATAATATTATTCTCTAGATTTTATGATTATGTACTGTAAATTTTCAGCGCACATATGCACAGTTATGAGATGAAGAGTTTTTCATTTTCATATCGGAAGAAATAGGTAAATGTTTATAAGCATCGATAGCTATCGATAGCTACGGTCTGCACATGTAAAAATATGAACCGGCTGCACCCCTATACAGGGACATAGGAAGGCTTCCTGTTACGGCGTGTTAGGGAGTGAGATCTGGCCAACATAGTTGGGGATCTAGTACTACCGATTAAATAACATCGTTCAAGATGCGTTTACACACAGACCACGAAAGGGTCCGTCATGTCTCGCTCCTTTACACGTTATTTCACCTCTGTTCTTGTCTTTATGTTCGCCCTGCCCATTGGTACTCTCCTGTTCGACGGTTTTGGCTCCGGGCGGGGGTTTGCAGCGGGCATGGCTGTTGCAATCATCTGCGCCACATTCACCTACATTTTCTGGCCCAAGTCCCTGCAGGAATCCGCCTCCACGCAGAAATCCTCAGGCTCCTCACAGTCCGCATCTGAATAACGCATAAGCTGTATTCCGCCCCTTGGGAAATATGCGGAATACAGCTGAGGCTGCATTATTTAGCTAAAACCCACGATGATGCCCCTAGTCAGCAGTACCGTGACGCATCGCCGCGTCTTTCCAGTACCGCTGATTTACACTTAACACCATGTACCGCATCATGACTGTCTGCACCGGAAATATTTGCCGCTCCCCCGTGGGCGAGTACCTGATTCGTGAGCACGCGCGCCAGGCGGGGCTTGAGGTTGAGGTCGCGTCCTCCGCCATCACGGACTACGAAATCGGCAACCCTATCGACACCCGCGCCGGGCGCATACTCACCGCGCGCGGTATCGACCCCAGCGGGCACCGCGCATCCAGATTCGTTGCCGAAGACTTCGACCGCTACGACCTGATTCTGGCGATGGACACCCCGCACTACATGCACCTGAAACAGCTTGCGCGCACCGAGGACGACAAAGCCAAAATCCGCATGATGCGCTCCTTCGACCCCGCGATGGCGGGTAAAAACCTGGACGAACTGGGCATCTACGACCCCTGGTACGGGCAGATGCGCGACTTCGAATACACGACCGAGCTTATCGACACCGCGGCGCGGGCGCTGATCGCCGAGCTGAGCGCGACCCCGCAGGAAAACTAGCGCATGGGTGTGTGGAGCACAGGTTTCGGCAACGGCTACGAGACCAACGACGTTGAAGAAATCTTGGAATTCTGCCTGAAAACATGCCACGAACTCGCCCTGCCGTCCACCGACGAAGACGGGAGGTCGCTCGATACCAACGTCTTCAACGCCACCGCATTACCGATGATCATCGGCATCGACGGGCGCAGCGGAAGCGGCAAAACAAGGCTCTCCGAGCTCCTAGAGCAGTCCTTATCCGCCGAAGGAATCGGTGTGCGCGTGCTCAACCTCGACTCCATCTACCCCGGCTGGGACGGGCTGGAAGAAGGCACGAAAACGTGGCAGAAAATCTCGCGGAACCTGCGCAACGGCAAGCCCGCCAGCTACCGAGAATGGGACTGGCACGCGGATGCGCCCGGCCCCAAACACACGATCAACCCCGCCCAGGAAACCGTGATTATCTGTGAGGGTGTGGGGGCGATCGCCGGTACCTGCGATGTGCGCATCGTGGTGAAGGCACCCGACGAGCTGCGATACAGGCGGGCAATAGACCGCGACGGCGAGATGTACCGCCCGCATTGGGAACGCTGGGCGGCGCAGGAAGAAGCCCTCTTCGCCACCTACTCCGCCAAGTATGCGCAGGCAGATTTTACCTACCGCACGGCGTAGCCCTCTGCACTGCCGTTTGCTATACCCCGTGCTTACCCTCCCTGAGATAAAGAGACTTGTTCGTGAATAAAGAGTTATAAATCCCGCTTTATTCACGAACAAGGCTTTTTATGTGCCCAGCGGCGGCAAAAAAGTTTAGCACCCACGCCACTTACGCCGGATGCGCGCATCCGCCGTCATGGGCACGATTCAGGCGCTTCTGGGCGGACTTGCAGCCCCCTTGGTTTCGATGGGCGGCGAGGGTTCCTATATGCCGATGGCGTTCTCAATTCTGGGCTTCGCACTGATGACCGCGTTTGTGCTCTTCACAACCCCGCGTAAGGATGCCGACTATGCGGCAGACGGCGGCGAAGGTGGGCGCTAACGCTTCGCATCGAGCGTGTTAAGACGTTGATACCCAAGAAGCGGGTTTTTGCCGAAAAGATGAAAAAATATCATCATTTTCGAGCAGAAACTCGCTTCTTCTCGTAATCGCCCTAGCTGCTGGTATTCTGATAAATCCTAAGATTTTAAGGAGGCTGACCGTGAGCCCCGACGAAAACCTCACAAGTGCAGAGATCATTAAACGGTTCAATCACTTCTACGACTGCTGGCTGGATTCGATCACCGTAACCTATGCAAGTGGAACAGCTGTTCGTCTGCGATTCTGCGCGGTGGACTGGAACCATGTAGACGGCGGCTGGGAGAAGGCCGCTAACGACGATGTATGGCGGAACGTCACCGTAACCCTGAAAAATATTTCGGACTACCGGGTGCAAGGCCCGTTCATCAGCATATGCAGCGGAGTTCATACTCTCGAACGGGACGGCAAAATCGGGCTCGACATCGAAGGGTACAATGACAACCCCGAAACCTTCGAGGACATCGCCGAGGCAGACATATACTTTATCGCCGAAAGCGCCACCTGGGAGCTGGGTCCGCTCGGCGTTCACTGCTGTGAGGGCACGTGAGCCACTACACTGGAAACATGACTAGTTCCGTAATGCTCCTAAATTCAGAGAACCCGCAAGGCGTTGCCGTAGACCCCACCCAACCGCTTATCGGCGTGGAAGACCAAGGATTTACCCGTGGCGACGGCGTTTTTGAGACCATGCTCGCCGTTGATCGGCGGGTGCGAAAACTTGATATGCACCTCGCCCGACTCGAATCTTCGGCGCGTATGCTCGACCTGCCCGAACCCGACCTGCACCAGCTTCGGGATGCGCTGGCAAACCTCCTCGCCCAGGCCGTGCCCGGCGCTCACACGGAACTCGGCGAAGAGCATATTGTCAAAATCATTATCTCGCGCGGGCTGCCGAATGCCTCTGCGGGAATGCCCGCCGGACCATACACCCTGCTCATCGCATCCCCGGTGCCCGAAACTACTGTGAATCAGCGGCAGAACGGCGTGAAGGCCATGCTGCTGCCGCGCGGGCACGACCCCGCCGACAACACCGCATACCCGTGGCTGTTGGCGGGCGCGAAAACACTGTCGTACGCGGTCAATATGGCGGTTTTGCGGTATGTGCACAGCCGGGGTGCGGATGACGCGATTTTTATGACCGACAACCGCCGCATTCTGGAAGGGGCAACCTCGTCGGTGCTGATGGCGCGTATCGAAAACGGTGTAAAGACGCTGTACACCCCCGAACCGAACCACGGAATCCTGCCCGGTACCACGCAGGGCGCTATTTTTGAGGCGGCGCGGCGCGACGGCTGGGAACTGGGCTACGGCCCGCTGTACCCGCAGGATCTTTTCGAGTCAGATGGGGTTTGGCTCGCCTCCTCGGTGCGTCTGCTCGCCCCCGTCACACACCTGAACGGTACGGCGTTAGCGCACGATGCGCAGCTCACGCACCGGTTCTTGGAATACCTGGCACAGGGCTAAGGTACAGGGGTAGCGGCGCAAGGCTGATATTTGCGCCGCGCCTTTACCCCGGTTTTTTCAGAACCGAGTACTTAGCGGCAGCTTCGGTGCGGCTACTGCCACAAGAAACGCAGAGTTCCTAGCCCCAACGAAACCCCGTAAGCGCACACTACGATCACGGCGGCGGCAACCGCAACATACGCATCACGCCGGGAATAGGCGGGCACGCGTGCCCAGGAGCGTTTGCCGGTGCCGAAACCACGCGCCTCCATTGTGACCGCAAGGCGCGAACCACGGCGAATTGCCTGTACCATGAGTGCGAAGGCCTGCCCGGCACCGGTTTTGATGCGCCCGATCGGGCCCTGACCCGCGCCCAGCCCGCGTGCGCGCCGCGCCTGCCCCAGCGTATTCCACTCCCCAAATAGGATGCCGACAAGACGTAACGCCGCCAACGCGGCAAGTACAAAACGGGCGGGCAGGCGGAAAGTTTGGGCAAGCGAATCGCCCAGGTCAGTTGGGTCTGTTGAAAGCACAAACGCGAAGGTCGGCAGAATCATCGCCAAGGAACGAATCATCATCGAAAACGCCGCCGCGAGCGACCCTTCCGTGATGGTGTTCAGCCCAAAATCGAGCAGAACGGCACCGGTTTTATTGACAAGAATTGCCACACTCCAGCCGGTGGTCAGCACCGCGATCAGGATAGGCCAGCTGCGCGCCAGCAGATTCACAGGCCGAAACCCGACCGCGATGAACCCCAGCAGTTCCAGCCCAAATATGATAGCCGCGGTTACCGGGTCTTGAATGAGGATTGCCGCAAGAACCAGCACGCCCGCAACCACTAATTTGACGCCCGCGTTAAGCCCGCCAAACCAGCTGTTGCGCTCGGCACTCGGCCCGAAAAAATCGGTATTCATGCGCTACTTCCCTTCCTGAAGACTCCGGCCTGCGGGCTCATGCGGCAGACTTTCGAGCGTGATGCTCCGCCCGCCCAAAGCCGCCGTAAATTCGAGGTCGTGAGTCACCGAGATCACCGCAACCCCCTCAGTAAGAAGCCCGCGAATCAAGCGCACCAGTTCGCCCCAGGTGCTCGCATCCTGCCCGAAGGTCGGTTCGTCAAGAACCAGCACGCGCGGCGCCGTCGCCAAAGCGGATGCGACCGACAGTCGGCGTTTTTGCCCGCCTGAAAGCGTGAATGGGTTGGCGTCTAAGAGTCCGTCTAAATGCAAGCGTTCGGCGAGGGATGCGGTGGCGGCGGCGAGCGCATCCTCATCAATTTTTTCGCGGCGCAGGGCGGCGAGGCGGCGCGGCCCGAGTTCGAGTTCTTCGCGCACGCTGCCACGCACGAATTGGTATTCGGGCTCTTGGAAAACGTAGCCGATGCGCCCCAGCAGCTGAGCGGGACTCCAGGAGGGAATATCCCAGCTGGCGGCTTTTTTCTCGCGGGTGAGGGAGCTTTCTGCCATTGGGTTTTGGTCGAACTCGCGCAGTGCCTCGTGCGCGTGCAGGGTTCCATTGGGGGCGTAGAGGAGCCCGGCGAGAGTGAGTGCGAGGGTTGATTTTCCGGCGCCGTTGGGGCCGAGGATGCTCAGGTGCTCGCCTTCTCGAATGCTCAGGTTAATGCCCCCGCGCAGGGCGGGAATATCCAGGGGCACGGGTGCGGGTTCCGGCATGGTTTTGAGCTGCCGTCGGCGTGCCCGTAACTGTTTTTTGCTCGGAAATTCCCGCGTGATCGCAAGGTTTTCGGCGCTCAGGAGTATGCGCCCACTCGGTGCCGCTGCGGCGGCGGGTTCGGGAACATACCCGGGTACCCATACGCCGTTGGCGATGAGGGTTTCGCGGGCTTGGGCGAGCACGGTTTCGGGTGCGCCGTCGTGGGTGATACCTCCGTCGGCACCAAGCACGATGACGCGGTCCATATGCTGCGCCCACACGCCCACCCGGTGTTCGACGACGATCAGGGTGGCACCGGTTGCCGTGACCGCCTGCACTACGGCATCGCGCACCTGCTGAACGCCCTCGGGGTCGAGGTTCGCGGTGGGTTCGTCCAGCAGAATGGCACGCGGGTGCATCGCCAGGATTCCGGCGAGCCCCAGGCGTTGTTTCTGCCCGCCCGAAAGCGCATTTGTAGGATGCTCATGCGGCAGGTAGTCGAGCCCGACGGCAGCGAGCGCATCGTCAACACGCGCCCAGATTTCTTCACGTGCGACCGCAAGATTTTCGGGGCCGAAGGCTACGTCATCGCCCACGCGGGCAAGCACGACCGATGATTCGGGGTCTTGCTGCATGAGCCCGATGAGTCCGCGTGCGTCTTCGGGGTCTACGCCGTCGATGCGCGCGCTACCGCTTTGGCTCTGCCCGTCGTGATCGTGCAGCACCCCGGCGATAGCGTGCAGGAGCGTTGATTTTCCTGCGCCGGAGGGCCCCAGCAGCAGTACTTTCTGCCCGGGCTCGATGCGCAGGTTCACGTTCGAGAACGCGGGTTTTTCGCGCCCGGGGTGGTGCCAACCGAAGTTGTGAAGGTCGATTGCGGCACCGCGGGCACGCGTATCGGGGGCGCTACTGTGGGGTTCGGTCATGGTTGCATCCTGGGTTGCGGATGGTTCAGAATGTTCCGTGTTTGAGGGTTTGAGCGTTGAGATAGGCTGTGACATACGCCGCCTGCCCGTTATCCGCGTGCGGTACGTGCCTGCACGCCGGAGGCTAGCGAGGCGAGTACCCCGGTTTTAGCGAGCGCTTTCGTGAGTCCCCAGGAGAGTACCCCGGCGAGCACAATTCCTGAGACGACCGCGCATACCACGTAGATGACGGCTTTGAAGATTTCCATGTCTGGGTAGTAGATGATGATTTCGTTGACACCCATGAAGAGCCCGCTCAGTGCGCCCGCGAAGGCTGCTGTGCTGAGGTTCCAGACGCGGTACCCGAACACGGCGAAGGCGATCTCGGCGCCAATTCCCTGGAAGAATCCGGCGATGAGGATTGATTGGCTCCAGGCGCCTCCGGTGAGGAATACGGAGATGACGGCGGCAACGATTTCGCAGTAGAGCGCGGCGCCGGGCTTGCGGATAAGGTACCCGCCGAGCACACCGGCGAGCAACCACATACCGGCGACGATGGGGCGGTATTCGGGAACCGCCGCGAAGAGCGTTTTAGTGGCGGGGTCTACGGCAATATCCCAGATCCAGAAGATTACCGCGCAGGCGGCGGCGACCACAGAGACGATGACGATTTCATTGACCCGCCAGCTGAGGCGAGATTTTTGAGACATATTTTCCTCCCATGATTGGAAGGGGAACATCCACACCCGTTGCGGGTGAGGTGTTGAGAAAACATATTTCGACTCCCTACGCCGGTACTAACCGGATCAGGTTCGAGGGTCTGCGTTGCACTCTCAGCGCCCGTCTGCGGCGCTCCCCTGTCGTGTTGCTTCGAGAGTTCGAAGCCTATAAACGTTTACATTCTATGCTGTATGAGTCGTTTTCTGTGAGTTCGTTGAGTTTTTGAATCGGTTTATGACAAGAACGTGTGGCAGGTCGGTAATATGATTCCTTGATTTGCCGCTGGTATACGCCTTTCAGACCCGCAATACTGTGCTTTTTCTCACGTTCTAGAGTTTTTACCCCGATTTTTCGTGTATGCGCGCGTTAAAACAGGTCATGTTCTCTGCATCTGAGCCGTAAAGCCGATAGGCTAGGGATAGTCACTTCTGATTTTTGAGGAGAAGATATGAACCCCGTAGCAAAGATTGCTATCACTGGTGCCAATATGGCCGCCGCCGCCCTGACAAGCAAAGGTCTTGGCGCAGCGTGGAAGCGTGTGACCGGTAACGAACCTCCTACCATCGGTCCCGAGTCCGAAGATACCCTGCGCAATGTTATTGTGTGGACCGTCATCACCTCCGTGGTGGGTGCTCTGGTAAGCGTCGGTATTGCCCGCGCACAGCGCCGTTTCTTCTCATAATTTCACGGTGTATTTTGGGTGGATGCGCCGCCCCCGCGGCCTTCACGCTGCAGCGGTGTGCGCATCCTTTCCGATGTGCTGATCATGTTCCTGCTCAGAAAAGAACACGGCGCTCGGCACGCTGGGAGGCGATGCCTACGGCAGTGTCGCCGGGTAAGCTACAAGACCAGCACCAGATTGAGGGCGCCTAGCTGCGTCTTACACGAAAGTGAACACATCCGTTATGACTAGACGCGTTCCCGACCACAGTACCAGTCGCCGTTCGGTTGCATCTTGGGTGCTGTGGGATGTCGGCTCGTCGAGCTTCGACACCATCATGATGACCTTCATTTTTACGGTCTACCTCACCAGCTCTTACTTCGGCTCAACCGAGGATGCATCGGCGGCACTGTCACTGGGATTGACCATTGCCGGGTTCTGTATTGCCTTTTTCGCTCCGGTTTCGGGCCAGCGCGCCGATAAATCCGGTAAAGGTATTTTCTGGTTAGGTGTTAATACGCTTTCTCTGGTGGCGTTCTCTGGACTGTGTTTTTTCGTATTTCCCGATGAAGCGCATCTGTGGCTGGGCGTGATTCTCGTATCTGCGGCGAGCGTATTCAGCGAATTTGCGGTCGTGAATTACAACGCTATACTTCCACGCATTTCAACCCCGAATAATATCGGTAAAATCTCGGGGATCGGTTGGTCGGCGGGGTATGTGGGCGGCCTAGTGGCCCTAATTATCGTGTTGTGGGGCTTCGTACTTGAGCCTAACGGGCTGCACCTGAGCACCGACAACGCCTTCAATATTCGCGCAGTGGCACTGTTCTCCGCCCTGTGGTGCCTGATCTTCTGCACGCCTTTGCTAATTCGGATGCGCCGCCGCGAACGGGTGCTTCCGGAGGTCCTTCCCACAGGTGAACTCAGGTTCTTAGAACGCGGCCTAGCCAGGCTTTCTCCGGCACGCCAAGGCGGTCTTTTTGCAGCCTACAAGGAGCTGTGGCGCACCATTATGCGGCTGCGCACCACGGCACCGCAAACCCTTTATTTCCTGTGTGCCAGCGCTATCTTCCGCGATGGTTTAGCCGGTATCTTCACCTTCGGCGGTGTGCTGGCGGCTGGTTCCTTCGGATTCAGTACTTCGGATGTCATTATTTTTGGTGTTGCCGCCAATGGTGTTGCTGCCGTAGGCGCGGTGCTGGGCGGGTACCTGGATGACTATCTGGGCCCCAAAAAGATTATTATTTTCTCGCTGGTAGGCATCCTGATTGCTGCCGTGCCCCTGCTCTTGTTCCCCTACCCTATGACCTTCTGGATTTGCGCGCTCATTCTCGCCCTTTTCGTGGGACCCGCGCAGTCCTCGTCGCGTACCTTCTTGGCGCGTATCGCCGATCCCGGTACGGAAGGTGAGCTCTTCGGGCTGTATTCGACAACAGGTCGCGCAACTAGCTTCTTGTCCCCCTTGCTCTTCGGTCTGTTCGTCACGATTTTTAATGCTCAGGTGTGGGGTATTCTCGGCATTATGGTCGTGGTGCTGGCGGGCCTGCTGCTGGCCCTGCCGTTAGAATCGCCACAAGCGCTTCACCTGCGCAAGGCACGCCGCGCCGAAAAGAAAGCGGCCAAAGCGGTGCAGCGGTAGTTCTTTACTCGCCCCCCCTTGACCTGCGCCCCTCGACCTACGAGTCTTAACCCGCGAGCAGATAGCGGATTGCTATCTGCTCGCGTATTTATTGGGTTTTTAGTTCGAGTCTTCTTCGGTATACAGCGGGTCGTCTACGGTGCGCATCGTGAGTATGCCGCTTTCAGACAGCTGCTCAACAACCTGGCGATGCGCGTCCTCGGGCAACCCCTCAAACAACTCACGCATGACTCCGTAGTGATCCCGCACCGTCAGTTCGTGAGCGGCGTTAATCCAACACTCCGCCGCGAATGCGGAAAGCTCATCCAGTGAATCTCCGTGATGCAGCAGGAATCTTTCTCCATCCACCAAGTACCCGGCGGTACCAAACATGCGCTGAAGAACCTGCGTGCCGTTAGGGTATACGTTCGGCAAGCGGTCGGGCACCTCAAAGGTCTCGTACTCGTCCACTCTCTCGGAGTTCGGGAGCACAGCATCCTCGGCGAGAAGTTCACGCACGAGCGGCTCAATATCTTCAACCTCGGAATACACCAGCCGCCATACGCCGCCGCACTGCTCAAACAGGCGAATAATCGAGAGCACCCCCTCGGGGTTGAGCGCCACGCCGGAGGTCTGCTCGGCAATCGACATGAGCGCATCCCCCAGGCTCACACGCTCAAGATAGGGTTTCGTGGGCTCATCGGTGCGCCCCACCATGACGACGCGAGCGGCTGTATAGCTCGTATCCTCACAGTCCGCCGCGTTCAGACCCAGATCCACAGGGTTGCGCTGTTCCTTCGGCTCGTCATCAGAGACTACCAGCGACAGCGGCTTTGGGTAGGGGTAAATCTCCCGGTCAGCACCCACGATCGTGGTTTCGTCCGTCAGATAGGTGAACTTCTTCCCCAAATACTGCGCGGCGGTCGTCTTCCCCCGCCCCGAAGCACCCACCAGCACCAGTGCGCGCTTCGTAGCCGGATCCCCAATGGCGGCGGCATGCAGCATAGTGCGCTTACCCGCCAACTGCTGAATCATAGCAACCGTCAGATTAGACGTCAGGGTCTCCAACGCCTGCTTCTCGTTCTGAATATTAAGAATCTGCAGAATCCCGAACGGGTTCACCAGGTCGGGGTGCTCGTCAAACAGATTCACGCTCCCATCCGTGAGCACAATCGCGTGCGCCACAGACTGGGTAGCCTCAAGGGCATCATACACACTATCGAAGAGGCGCGGGGATAGACTCCCCCAGGTCTGTACGATCTGCTCGCGCAGCGCATCGGGAACACCGGGACCAAAAATAACCTTCAGATCGGCACCGGCAGGGCTTAAAGCCATTGTCTTGAACGACAAGGTATCTCCTTGAAAAAATCATGCGGACGGCGACTAGTCGCCAGATTTCTCAACGGGGATCTCTGTACGGTGAAAGTTCAGGTAGCTGCGCGATGCGGTTGGTCCGCGCTGCCCCTGGTAGCGGTTTCCGTATGCGCCGGAACCATACGGATGCTCAGCCTCGCTTGTGAGCCGGAAGAAACACAGCTGACCGACCTTAGACCCGGGCCACAGCATGACCGGCAGGGTCGCCATATTAGACAGTTCCAGGGTCACGTGCCCTGAAAAACCGGGGTCAATGAACCCTGCGGTTGAGTGAGTCAAAAGCCCCAAACGCCCGAGTGAAGACTTACCTTCCAGGCGAGCCGCCACATCCGCAGGCAGGGTCACCTGTTCGTAGGTGGAACCGAGCACGAACTCGCCAGGATGCAGAATAAAAGGCTCATCGGGGGCAACTTCCACCAGACGAGTCAGTTCCTCCTGCTCCTGCGACGGGTCAATATGCGGGTACTTATGGTTGTCAAACAGACGGAAAAAGCGGTCGATGCGCACATCGACGCTCGCCGGCTGAATCATCGAATCGTCAAACGGCTCAAGTACGATACGGCCGTCAGCAATTTCTCGTCGAATATCGCGGTCTGAAATAAGCACACTCTAAGGATACCGACTCCAGACTCCATACTTCACCATTGCTCAAAAAGAACAGCCGACAAGTCAAAAATAAAAATCTGCGGCAAAGTGTGCGAACCGAGGCAGCACACGCTACACTAGGTTAAGTCCGATCACGGATGCGCGGCTGTAGCTCAATGGTAGAGCGCACGCTTCCCAAGCCTGATACGCGGGTTCGATTCCCGTCAGCCGCTCCACTTGTGTCTCCAGCCTAACGGCTGGAGACCTCTTTTTTAGGCTTCCGGGAATCGCTTACGCTAAAAAATCGCCCCATCAGGGACGATTTTTTACCTCCAGCTCATCAGCCGCTCTTAAATGCTCTGGTGTTTACCAGGGCTTTTTTTATTTTCCCCAGCTAGCCCCGCGAGCAGGTGGTTTTTGGCAGCATGTCACAGCAATAAAAACGCCGCCAAGAACCGCGATAAAGGTTGTGTGCTAGCCTGAGTGGGAAACATCTGCGTGTGCCGCATCGTCGCAAAATCACCGCAACGCCCGCATGAGCGCGCAGGAAACGCTACTTTCACAGTCGAATCGTGGTCCCATGACAACCAGTAACACCGCCGGAACCGCCACGCCTTTAGACCTTTCGCTGTATCTGGTCACCGGCAAAAACCCCGTCGAAACGGTGCGGCGGGCACGGCATGCCACCTGCATACAGGTACGTTCCAAGCCCATCAGCACTCGCGATCTGTATGCTCTTGCCGAAGAGATTGCGCGCATCGCACTCCCCCACCAGAAGATACTGATTGATGATCGGGTGGATGTTGCCCTTGCCCTGCGCGCTCGCGAGGTGCGCATTGATGGGGTACATATCGGCCAAGACGATCTGCCCGTCGCCGATGCACGCCGTCTGCTGGGCGAGCACGCCATTATTGGTCTCACGACCGGCACCCGCGAGCTTGTTGAGCGCGCTAACACCGTTGCGCACCTGATCGACTACATTGGTGCCGGACCGTTCCGCCCCTCCCCGACCAAAGCCTCAAACCGCCCGCCGCTGGGTATTGAAGGGCTGCGCGAACTTGCCGAACTCTCGAAGGTTCCGGTGGTCGCTATCGGCGATATTTGGCCGCAAGACTGCCCGAGCATCCGCGTAACAGGGGTTGCCGGGGTTGCAATGGCACGCGCCTTCGTGGAAAACCCGGAATTGCAGGCATAATCATGGCAGAAGTTATTACCGTGGTGGGCGGCGGAATTATTGGGCTGACCACCGCCTTTGAACTCACCGAACGCGACCAGCGGGTGCGCGTCTATGACCCAACCCCCGGCGAGCGCGGCACGGGTGCCAGCTATTTTGCGGGCGGAATGCTCGCGCCTATTGCCGAAGTGCAGTTTCAGCAGGATGCGCTTTTCCCGCTCATGGTTGCCAGCGCGAACGCGTACCCTTCACTCATGCGCAGGCTCGCTGCGGTGACGGACGCACCCACCGGCTACGATACGACCGGCACGTTGGTGGTGGCGGGTGACCGTGCGGATGCGGCGCATCTGCGCGATGTTTCTGAGTATTACCGTTCGCTCAACCGCAGTGCCGAGGCGATTCCCGTGAGCCGGGCGCGTGCCCTGGAACCCGCACTTGCCCCGGATTTGGCGGGTGCGGCGCTGATTGAGGGCGATCATCAGGTGGCACCTCGGCTGTTTTTGCAGGCTCTCGTGAAGGCGTTGAGGGCGCGCGGGGTCGAGTTTGTGCGTGAGCGCGTGACGAACCCGGATTTTGGGGATATTGTGTGCACCGGTTTGGGCGCGGCGGGGCAGTATCCGCTGCGACCGGTTTACGGTGATATTCTGCGTTTACAGGCGCCGCATCCGCTGGTGGAGCATGTAGTACGGGGGTTCGTGAACGGGCGGCCCGTTTATGTGATTCCACGGCCTGGCGGTGAGGTGTGTATCGGTGCGACAAGCCGCGAGGACACGCGTACCCGCCCCGGTGTGGACGGCGTGTATCAGCTGCTCAAAGATGCGATTCGGGTGGTTCCTGCGGTGGAGGAATGTGAGCTTATCGAGTCGAATGTGGGGGTGCGCCCCGGAACCCCGGATGACCTGCCAATCTTTGGTGACCGTACCACGGCGACCGGGCGGCGGCAGCTGATCTCGAACGGGTATTTTCGGCACGGAATTTTACTGGCGGCACTCGCTGGGAAAGCCGGTGCGGAGGTGTTTTTGGGCGGGGATATTCCGCCGGAGTTCGCGCCCTGCTCGCCGAAGAGGTTTGAGCGCTGATACGCGATTTGCTACTCCATACCGCCAGTTTGTGCACTAACAACGAGAGGAATAATCCATGAAAATAACCTATAACGGCGAACTATTAGATATTTCGACCCCGAATCTTGAGGCGCTGATTCTTCAGCAGGCGGGCACCGATCAGGGTGTCGCTGTCGCACTCGATGGTGCTGTGGTGCCGCGTTCACGGTGGGCGAGTACCGAAGTGCCCGAGGGCGCTAGGGTCGATGCGCTGACCGCAGTTCAGGGCGGGTAGTGACCATGATTATTGCTGAGAAAGAGTTCTCATCCCGGCTCATTATGGGTTCTGGGGGCGCCACCAGCATGGACCTGCTCGAAAAAGCGCTGGTCGCATCCGGCACCGAGATGACCACGGTCGCGATGCGCAGGCACGCCTCGGGTACCCCTATTTTTCCGCTTCTGACCAGGCTAAATATTGCGCCTCTACCCAATACGGCGGGGTGCCGTACCGCGCGCGACACCGTTATCACCGCCCGGCTCGCGCGCGAAGCCCTGGGCACGAACTGGGTTAAGGTTGAGGTGATTAGCGACGAAGACACCCTGCTGCCGGATGTGTGCGAGACCGTGACCGCCTGTGAAACGCTGGTGGCAGAAGGGTTCACGGTCATGGCGTACACCTCTGATGACCCGGTGATCGCCAAGCGTCTGGAGGATGTGGGCGTCGCGGCGGTCATGCCGCTCGGCTCACCCATCGGCACGGGGCTGGGCATTTTGAACCCGCACAATATTGAGCTGATTTGCTCCCGCGCCACGGTTCCGGTGCTGCTGGATGCGGGGGTTGGCACCGCATCGGACGCCGCACTTGCTATAGAACTCGGCTGCTCGGGCGTGCTACTGGCCTCGGCGGTCAACCGTGCGCAGGATCCGGTGGCGATGGCGCGAGCCATGAAAGCCGCCGTTGAGGCAGGCTATCTGGCGCGAAGCGCAGGCAGGATTCCCCAGCGCGAGCACGCGAAGGCTTCCTCCCCGGCGGAGGGTTTAGTGTCATGGATGTGACCTCACATGATCGCTCTTCGGCGCCTGACGCACCGCAGATTCTAGCACCACAGGACCCCGCGCAGGCGCAGGCTCTCGAAGCGGAACGCGTATCGCGGCAGAACCGTCTGCCCGGTTTCGACCAACAGGCGGTCGCCAATGCGCATGTGCTCGTTATCGGCGCGGGCGGCCTAGGCTGCCCCGTAGTGCAGGCGCTCGCCGCCGCCGGGGTCGGATCGATTGCGCTCGTCGATCACGATGTGATTGAGCTGTCGAATCTGCAGCGCCAACCGTTGTTCGGTGCCGCCGATTGCGGCCGGGCAAAGGCTGAGGTTGCCGCGCATCGTGCCCGCGAGATTGCCCCGGCGCTGAGGGTGACGGTGTATCGGCAGTACCTGGAGGAATCCTGGATTCTTGACCTGCTCGCCGAGGAGAACCCTGCGGTGATCGTCGATTGTACCGATACCTTTGCGACTAAATATCTGATTGCCGATGCCGCCGAGATAACCGGTATTCCGCTGGTGTGGGGGTCGGTGCTGCGTTATCAGGGCAGCGTGAGCGTCTTCCGCACGGGGTCAGCACATCTGCGCGATCTGTTCCCCACAACCCCAAAGACGCTGGAATCCTGCGCCGAGGCCGGGGTACTGGGCGCTACCACGGCGGTTATCGGATCGCTCATGGCGACGGAAACACTCAAGTTCCTGGCGGGGCTGCCGACGCTTGAGGGTCGGCTGCTCACCTACGAGGCGTTGAGCGGAACCTTCCAGAATTTTGCGCTCTCCCCAGACCCGGAACGAACGCCCGTGACGGATTTGAGCGCCTACAAACTGCCGAAGATTCTGCTGGATGTGCGCGAGCAGAGCGAACGCGAAACCCAGGTGAAGTACCCGGATTCTTTACACCTTCCGCTGTCTGCAGCTACCGAGGATGCGGTGCGCGCCATGTTGAACCCGCTTGCCGGGGAACGCGTAGGCGTGTTTTGTAAGTCCGGGGCACGCGCAGCGAAGTTTAGAAAGGATTGGGATGCGGTTGCGGAAGAATACAATATAACGCTGCTTGGAATTTAGTGTTTATATTTTCTTTTGCTAAAAATACTTTTCAAAGCAAATAATCAGTAATCCTAATTTATTTACCATCAAGAATCTTTTAAGTATATAACAATATTGAATAAATTATATATAGCTTTCATGCATGCTTTAGTGGAATAAAACTATGGTTGCAATCCTTAGATAATTAATTTTAGGGTGGAAATGCAGGAATTATCCGCAGTGCAGACGAAAGGATGCATTATGTCACTCGAAAACACCAATCTTTCTCGCCGTAACCTTCTGCGCGCCGGTGCGCTGGGCGTCCCTGCCGCAGGCGTACTCGCCTTCGGCTCCACCCTCGTGACCGCAACCTCCGCGAACGCCATCTCGGCCGACGGCTGGTGGGGCGAAGAAACTAGTGCGGGTCTGCAGCGGTTTTTAAACGCTGTAGTATCTACAGGTCGCGCTCCTGAGGTCGGCAGGATTGAATCTCAACCTTCGAGTATGGCACCTTCCTGCCCAGGAATTGTTGGCGGTTGGGAATGGGTACCTGACGACCAGGCGAAAGGCTCACGTACACTTAGGCTAATGTTCGACTGGCTAAATAAAGTAGATCAGACTCCAGTTTCAGCCAAGACGAAGTTAAATACAGGACTTATCACTTCTCTCCAAGAACACTACGGCATCACACAGGACGGTCGCCTTGATGCGCCTTCTCAGACCATCATGGCTCTACAGAACGAAATCAACCAGTACGTCGGCTAACACCTTCTAGCCATATAACGGTCGACTACTGGGAGTCGATAATAAGAAGACTCTTTATTCCACTAAAGCGGATTTTCTCATGCTTCATTGGAATAAAGAGTCTTTTTTGCAAGTATAAACAAATATCTTTGGAAAAATTAAGGTTGATATCCTCCGATAATTAATTTTAAGGTGGAAATGCAGAACTAAGCTGCATCACCGATGAAAGGATATTTTTATGTCTCTTGAAAACACTAGCCTTTCCCGCCGTAACCTTCTGCGCGCCGGTGCACTGGGCGTCCCCGCAGCAGGCGTACTCGCCTTCGGCTCCACCCTCGTAACCGCAACCTCCGCAAACGCCATCTCCGCTGACGGCTGGTGGGGCGAAGAAACGACTGCAGGTTTCCAACGGTTTATGATTGCTGTCACGGGAACCAGCCTTGAGGTTGATGGGATCATCAGCGGTCAGGATGCAGTTATGCAGACCTGGTGCCCCGGAATCGTCGGTGGTTGGGAATGGGTTCCCTACTATCAGGCCACGGGTTCACCCACTATAACTTGCATGCATAAATGGCTGGGTAACAAAGCTACGGACGGCAAGTTTTCTCCGACTGACATTGCTGCGCTTCAGAAGCACTACGGTGTCTCCGTAGATGGCTCGCTCGACGGTCCGTCCCAGACCATCATGGCCCTGCAGAACGAAATCAACCAGTGGGTTGGGTAAATTAACTAGTCCCCAAGCCGCGCCAGGTATCGGCTGTTAGGGTCGATGCCAAAAAGGCTCTTTATTTCAATAAAGCGGATTTTCTAATGTTTTATTGAAATAAAGAGCCTTTTTCTGGCGAAAAATTAGAGGACTATTTATCGATACTCAGCATCACCTTGGGGCGCTCCCGCTCCCCCGCTTCCAATCGCTCGAAGGCGGCTTGTGCATCGTCGAGGCTATAGCTGCGATCGATCAGTACCCCCAGCTCAGCCCGGTGCTCCCGCACGAACTGCGCACCAGCCGCGTAGTGGTCGATGCCGTGGCGCACACCCACCAGGTACTGCCCCCGCAGGGCAAGCTCTGAGGCATCAAGGCCGGTCTGCGCTGGCGGGAAGCCGATCAGCACCGCCGCGCCCCCGTTCCTCAGCAGGGACGGCGTGGCCTGTAGCGCCGTACCGGAGCCGGAGCACTCCCACACGGCATCCCAGTCTCCGGCAGGGAGCGCGTCCACCGTTTTATAGGCCGTAATCCCAAGCTCGGCAAGATGCACGGGCTGTGAGGGATCAACCACCGCAACCTCAATGGGGTACTGCTCCAGCACCAGCGCCGCGAGGGTGCCGATCGTGCCACCACCCAGCACGAGTACCCTATCGCCAGGTTCCGGGGTGGCTTTCGCTAGACCTTCCAGGACCGTCACGAGGGGTTCGGCCAGAATATATTCGGGATGCGGCTCTGCACCCGAACCGTCGTCAATGACGGTCAGCACGTGCGCTGGCATCACAAGCTTTTGCGCCGCCGCCCCACCGTGCTCATAAAGACCAACTTCGCGCAGGTTTGTGCAGAGGTTCCGCCGCCCGCACTGACAGAAATTGCATATCAGGCAGGGAATCATGGTGCTTCCGGTGACCACCGCACCGGGTTTCAGCTGAGTGCCGTGGGCAGTCTGCGGCGGGGTTTCGATCACGCCCACCCACTCATGCCCGTAATGGTGCGGATACTCGGTCAGACCGCGCCGCAGATAGTTTGAGGTGCCGTCGTACAGCTCAAGATCGGTCCCGCAGATGCCCACATAGGCAACTCGAATGAGAGCCTCATCGGGTTGTTGGGTCTGAGCATCTTCAATCTCGCGCGCTTCGATGCTTCGGATTCCGGTGATAAAACTGGCTTTCATCGTTATCTCTCCCTGCGTTCTAATGCGGTCTCTTTAGACTATCTATCCGCAATAGACGAGTTCAAGGACTATAACACCACTGGGGCATAATATTTTATTTTTCGTACAGCATTCATTAAATAAATGTATTTTACTACTCTTTAAAATGCTTAAAATTTTATTCGTATATAATAATATTTCGCTCATGAATATACCCAGAAAAAATTTAAAAAGTTTTTATTTAACTTTATAGAAGAATAAATTTAGGCTTGATATTTGTCGATGAATCCTTTTACAGTGAAAATGCAGGATCAATCTGCATCACCGATGAAAGGATATTTTTATGTCCCTCGAAAGCACTAACCTTTCCCGCCGCAAGCTGCTCAAGGCAGGTGCCATAGGCGTTCCCGCCGCAGGCCTTGCAGCCTTCGGCTCTACCCTGGTCACCGCAACCTCCGCTAACGCCATCTCCGCCGACGGCTGGTGGGGCGAAGAAACCTCAGCTGGACTGCAGCGGTTTATGAATGCCATGTTCCCTCAAGCAAACCTCGTTGTTGATGGGGTAATCAGCTCTCAGATTTCTAAATATGCATATAAATGTCCCGGACTTGTTGGAGGTTGGGAATGGGTGCCGCGTGAGGAAGCTCAGGGCTCACCCACAATATCTTGGATGACAAAATGGCTGGTACCAGCTAAACGAGATGAAGGACCTTCAGGTCGCCCAGCTATTTTTGCTTCTTTACAGATTTGGTGGCTAGGCAAGCACTACGGAATCTCCGAAGGTGGTGTTCTGCCTGGTCCGTCTCAGATCATTCAAGGACTCCAGAACGAAATCAACCAGTACGTCGGTTAACGTTCTACCGCTGAGCATCATGCCAGATGGATAGATGCTAAAAAGGCTCTTTATTCCTATAAAACGGTGGAAACCCGCTTTAGTGGACTAAAGAGCCTTTTTATGCGACCAGAAAGAGATCCGGCAAAGAAGCGTACAGCGCCTACGCCAGCGTTACGGACCCGCCGATGCAGTTGATAAACACGCTGGGTTGCCCCTTCGCATTGTGTGAGTCGCCCGGTTCGCACGGCTGATCCAAAATCTGCACCTTGCCCGAAACATCCTCGATACGGTATCCCGGCATCTCGGTGAAAGTTCCGGTCGTCGTCACCGAGCCGCCCGTGACCGTGAGAGTCGCATCCTCAGCAACCGTACTGTCTACCATCTTCACGGACGAAGATTTCGCGGTCACCTTCGCATGTGTAAACGATGCGTTCAAACAGCGAATAGTGCCCGTGGTCGCCGCCAAATCCGCGTGCGTGGTGCGCACACCCTCAAGGCGGCATGTTGAGTTTGTCTGAACCCGCAGAACGTCAAGAAAAGAATCGTGTGGAAGGCTGATAACGATCTTCGGTCCCCCAAAGGATAAAAACGAGGTGCGCTTGGCAAACTTGGATTTCCAGTAGCGTTCCCGCTGAACAATCTGGATAACACCATCTTCGGTGCTTACGTCAAAAAGTTCTTCATGCGGTAACTCTGCAGTCGCATCCTGGGTTTCTGCTGCGGTAATAGCGACCTCAAGGTCGAGTGCTTCAACAGCTAAAGACACGGGCTCAGGCAACGCGATAGGCATACACTTAACTCCCTATTTTTTATCACGGTGACGAAGGCGCGACCCGGCGCACGGCCTGGGCATCCGGCACTGACTCTGCCAGTCACCTAACACCTTCATGAGCTATTCTACCCCGGTATTATTCCGACTCCGAACACGATAGAATGTGCTTCCCTCCCAAAATTTATGCCGCCGGATGCGCCCCCATATCCGCCGTGCAGACCCTCACCAGGCGTAAAATCTGTGGTAGACACAAACTCACTCAAACTTTCAAGGAATCATGTCTGCTTTTCCGAACGTATCTTTTCTTCTCTGTACGGCGCTGATCACGGTTACCCTGGCGGTGAGCGGGTTCGCCAAGGCTAAGGACCCTTCCAGTACCGTCACGGGTATTCTCAACCTGGGGCTTGAAAAAATTGCTCCGCTGAAGCTCACCGCGCGCACACTCCCCTGGGCCGAGCTGCTTCTGGCGTTAGGGATGCTCGCAGCGCCGGGCCTTCTCTTCACCGCAGTATCGGGCATCTCTGTGATGCTCATGCTGTTCTACCTGATCGTTATTGCGCGGGCGCTTGCCACAGGCCGCACCGCGGGGTGCAATTGTTTCGGCTCAAAATCCGCCGCACCTGTGAGCCGCTATACGCTCATCCGCAATATCGCGTTGGCCGCCGCCGCGGCTGCCGTTTTTGCCGCATCGTTGGGTTCAGGTCGGGCGCTTATCTACGAGCTGTACAGCCTCAACGCCGCTGATTGGGGCTGGGTGCTCGGCGCCGCCCTGATCGCCCTCACCATGTGGGCGGTACAGCGCGGCGAGGCATTGGCTGAGCCAGATTTCGGCGAAAGCGACGATAACCATCTTCTGCTTCCCGTCTATGAGGATCGCGGCGACGGCGAAGAATACGTGCGCATGCCCATTCCGTACGCAACCCTGCATACGCTCGACGGCAAGAATTTTTCGATCCGCGAGCTCGCCGAGCTCAAGGCGCGGGTGCTGTTCTTCGTCTCCCCCACATGCGGCGCCTGCCTGTCGATCTTCGACAAGCTGGCGGGCTGGGCGCACAAACTGCCGCAGCTTGAGCTGCATCCTGTTTTCAGCAGTGTGAGCAACGCAAAGACTGCGTCTGTACCCGAGAGCATTACCCCGCTGATAGACCCAAAATTTGCGGCTATGCACGCTTTCGGCCGCGGCACCCCACTGGCGGTAGTACTGGGCTCTGACGGACTGTTGGCGGGCGGGCCGGTGCGGGGCGCATCCGATGTATCCGATGTTATGGACCAGTTGATTGAGGAATTCACCGGCACCGAAAACTCGGATGAACACAGCGAGCAGAATACCGTCGGGCAGATGCCCTAGGAGGCGCGTTCTTACCCGTATGCGGTACGATACCCCTACGTTTGCACACACGCTATCTATTCATCTACCACCGAGGAGAATACGGTGTCAGCATTGAGTTTTAACACCCCCGGCGAGCGCGAAAAGTCGCTCTGGCTCATCAAGAAAGAGAACGATCCGGCACATTCGCAATGGTATATCGACCGTTTTAAGGCTATGGAGGCTGAGGGTAAGGATATGGCGGGTGAGTCTCGCCTGGTGAATGCTTTGGCCTCGCGCGGGGCAAAGATTCTGGATGCTGGTTCCGGCCCGGGCCGCGTGGGTAAGCAGCTGCATGCGCTGGGGCATCGGGTGACCGGCGTTGATATTGACCCTGAGCTTATTGATGAGGCGCGCCGCGTATGCCCGGAAGCCACCTGGGTTACGGCTGATCTGGTGGATTTGCCGCAGGCTCTCGGGATCGAGTCTGATGCCGGTGAGGATGGTTTTGAGCTGATCGTATGTGCCGGGAATGTGATGGGTTTTCTTGCGCGTTCAACCCGTAAGCCGGTGTTGGAGAATTTCCGGAAGGTGCTGGCTCCGGGTGGGCGTGCCGTGATTGGGTACGGTTCCGGTCCCGGTCGTGACTATGCGTTTGCGCAGTTTCTTGAGGATGCGCGCGATGTCGGGCTGAATGTTGATTCGACGTTTAGTTCCTGGGATTTGCGTCCGTTTGCCGAGGGTTCCGAGTTTATTGTGGCGGTTCTTTCGCGGTAGGCGGCGCTCAGGCGGCACGCTTTATGGCTTGTAAAAGCGGTGGTGCGCATCCTGGTTTTGTGTAGGATGCGCACCACCGCATTTTTTCTCTTTCCGCCCCGTGCAGAACGCGGGAATCATAGCCTCTAGGGGATCAGGTGGATTGAACGTGCCATGTCTTCGGGCAGGATTGCGGCGCCGCCCAATATAGCCACGATAAGTACTGCGAGAATTGCCATAGTGGCGGATTTCCAGCCGGGGTGCAGTTCGGTGAAGGTAATCAGACCGTGGTGCAGCCGGTCAATATCGAGAACGTTCGCTTTTTTATAGACCGTGGTCTGGTCGGAAAGTTTCGAGGCCACCGTAGACATAGTCTTGGCATCCCACACGCGACCGTCGAGGCGAAGAAGAGACTTTCCCTGCTTATCCAGCGCCCACATGCTCGGGAAGCTGCGGTACTTGAGCTTGGCAACAACGTTGCTGAGGTCTTGCCCATGTGCTTTCTTGCCGTAGAGCTTTTCCACGAAGATCGTGTGGTCCATATCTTTACGTTCTACCGCATGCCAGCCGAAGATTCGGGCGCGGAGTACATGGGTTTTGGTGATTGCCACGATCGTGGGTTTAAGCACCGAATACAGGCTTAGACCCGCGAAAAAACAGATAATAAGCACCAGCACCAGGTATGGCAAGGCGGGGCGTTTATACGCTAAGAATGCGATCGCGGCGACGAGGGTGATGGTTCCCGGAAGCGCCGCCTCGATGCGCCTGCCGTAGGATCGCATGCGGGGGTGAAAGAGTTCTAGAACATCGCCATATTTGGCGGGAATTTCGTGTGCGCGTTCTGCCATACACACCACTTTAGCGGGCGCACCTGCTCGACGCTAAGATTTTCGCCCCGCAGTGTCAAACCTGAGGGTTCGTGCGGGTACATAATTCTGCCCGGTGTCAGGTGCGCCCGCGCGGTGCGGTACGCTGTAATCATGCATAAATTTTCTCCCGTGGAACGGGTTCTAGCTACCTGGGTTATCGGCGTTTTCGTGTCGGTAACCCTTGCTTTTGGCGCGCTCTTTGCTCTGAATCGGCTGGTGTACACCCCCACGGGTCAAGTTCAGGAGTATTTTAGAGCGCTGCAGGACGGTAATGGTTCGCATGCGCTCGGTATTTTGGGGGCGCGGGTACCTGAGGGCGACGGTTCTCTTCTCGATGGTGAGGTTCTGAAGAAGTCGGTTTCGGGGCTGTCTAATATTACCTATGAGGTAGTGGAAAGCAGCGGTGACGGCGAGCATGCGACGGTGCGAGCCTCCTACACCTTGGACGGCGCACAGGAACACACCGATTTCAGACTGCGTCATGTGGGCGATCACTGGGGTCTTTTTCCGCGGTGGGAGATTGAACCCGGCGAGTTGCCCGAGCTGAAGGTTTCGATTAAGGGCGTGCAGGCGGCGACCGTGAACACCCGCAAGGTTGCGGTTGATGACGGTGAGGCAACGTTCCCGGTACTCTACCCCGGAAACTATTCCATTTCTTATGATTCGACGGTGTATACCGCACAGCCGTACTCGCAAAAGGTACTCTCAGCGGACGCAAATTCGCAGGTCACGCTCGATTTGAAGGCGAGCGATCAGGCCCGAGAATCCGTGCAGCATCAGGTGGAGGATTACGTAAATTCCTGCACCGAGCAAAAGACTCTCTACCCGAGCGGCTGCCCCTTCGAGTACACTTTCCCCGGGCGCGTGGATGGCGAGGTGACCTGGTCGGTCACGGAATATCCGCATCCACACGTGACGGTCACCGCGAATGGCGAATGGAGCGCTGACCAGGCGCAGGGCAAGGTCAAGGTCTCCTTCACGCAGCTTGACCTGTACACGGGCGAGCGGCAGCCCTTTGAGAAGGAAGTTCCGTTTACCATCAAACCGACAGTGAACGTCAGCAACGGCACGGCGGTGCACGTGAGCTTCTGAAAGCTCTTACCCTAGCTTAGTTAATCCCTCGCAAATCCAGCACGAGTTCGCTCTCATCCGCTGCATCACCGGTGACGATGACCGGAATACCCCAGTCCTGCTGGTATAGGTGGCATGCGGCGTGCTCGGGAATATCGCCGTCGGGGGTGCCGTCGCAGGCGGCGGCGCGGGCGGTAATGTGCAGCACCGCCTCCTGAATTTCGGGGTTGAGCACGAGGGTACGGCTGAGCCCTTGGGAGGTACCGGCACCGTCCAGCAGGAAGTTTTCGGGGGTGGATGAGATTTTCAGCTGGGTCGGGTCTCCCCAGCGGGTATCGAGTTTCTGCCCGGTCGGCACGGTAAACCGCGAGGTGAATTTAAGGGTTCCGCCGGTGAGTTTCGTGGCGGGTCGGGCGGTTGTGATCGCGCCTTCGTCCACTTTTTGCGCCTGCGCCGGAATTGCGGCACGCACTAACTGGTGCGCATTGGTTTCCACGATTATCAGGCGGGGGTCCTCGCCCGGACTATGCTCCACCAGGAGGTCGGCAGGTTCGGCGAGTCCGCGCTGCAAGGTGCTCAGTTCCTTCGCGGCAGGATCCCAGCGGCGAATCGCACCGTTATAGGTGTCTGCCACTGCGATAGAACCGTCGGGAAGCTCTGCAAGTCCCAGCGGATGCTGCATACGAGAGGTCTGCGAGTCGCCGTCCACGAACCCGAAATCGAACAGACCCAGCCCTACGGCAGAAGTCACCTGTACGCTCTGGTGCCCGTGCTCATCCCGCGTAAAGGTTACGTGGCGCAGCCCGCTGGTTTCCGAGCAGGCTACCCACAGACTGCCGTCACGCGCCTCGATAATGCCGGAGGGTTGGGCAAACCATGCATCCTCGGCGGTACCGTCCTGCAGCCCTTCAACCCCGGCGCCCGCAAAAATGCTGATGGTTTCAGAAACGGGGTCGTAGCCGAAGAGCTGGTGGGTGCCAGCCATCGCGATCACGAACTGCCCGGCTTCACGCGAGTAGACCGCATCCCACGGGGATGAGAGGGCTACAGCGGTGGCGGGCGCATCTGCGGGGATATGGTTTGCGTTGCCCGTGACGGCATTATCTCCATCAATAACGCGCTGCACGCCGTTGCCCGCAAGGGTACGAACCTCGCCCGTGCGCAGGTTCAGCGAGCGCAGCCGGTGATTCACAGTGTCAGTAATCAGCACATCGTACCCAAGTTTTTCGCGGAGTTCGGCGGGTACCAGGGCAAGCCCTTGCGGTTCGTTAAAGCGTGCGGTGGTTCCGATTCCGTCGGCGTAGCCTTTATCGCCACCCTCTCCCCCGCCGTAGGTTGCCAGCACCGTGTTGAGGTCTTCGGCGACCTGCAGGATGCGGTGCCTAGCGGTATCGGACACCAGGTAGGTGCGTGAGCCGGTGCCGAACAGGTTTTTGGGCCCGAACTCTGTGGGGAGTTCAATAGCCTTCCCCGGGAAAGCGAATGTTCCCTCGGTTTTGGGTCGGGGTACATAGGGGCCGTCGCCACGGTGCAGGGTACCTTTTTTCTCGTGTTCGGCAACGAGCTCACGCACGAGTGAGGTAAGCCCCTGCACGTGTCCCTCCCCGGATAGATGCGCCACAATATAACCTTCGGGGTCGATGACCACGAGCGTGGGCCAGGCGCGGGCGGTGTAGGCCTGCCAGGTGGTGAGTTCGGGGTCGTCGAGTACGGGGTGTTTGATGTCGTAGCGGTCTACGGCTGCGGCGAGCGCTACCGGGTCTGCCTCATGCTCGAATTTGGGGCTGTGCACGCCCACGGTGACGAGCACATCCGAGAATTCTTCTTCGAGGGGGCGCAGCTCGTCGAGTACGTGCAGGCAGTTAATGCAGCACAGGGTCCAGAAGTCGAGGATCACGATTTTGCCGCGAAGAGTCTGCAGGTCTAGGCTCTTCTCGCCGGTGTTGAGCCAGGATCGTCCGATCAGTTCGCTGGCGCGCACGCGCACGGTTTTCTGCCCGGTATGCTGGTTGCTGGTTTCGATCACGATTCTCTCCCCTATGGTTTCGCGCCCAGACCCCGCTTAGTAACAGGGTGCGCTCGTTTCACCCTATTATGCCAGCGGTGCGGGCATGTTCACCGGGCGGTAAAAGTTTATGAACTCGTCCCGCAATACGCCGTCATATTCTGTCATAGAAGCGAAGACATCACCCTAGGTTTTACCCCATGCGCATACTAAAAAGCCCTTGAGGTGAACGAAGTGTTAGAAACTCCGCCGTATTCACCTCAAGAGCCTTTTATCATCCCCTAGCGAAAGGGAGGTTATCAGGTTTAGAACTTACGCCTTCGGGATCGGCTGCAGGCGGCGCAGCTGGGTCACGTGCTTGGGCTCAAGTTCGGCAATGTTGTGCACCTGAAGCAGCTTCATGGTGCGGCGCACCTCGTCGGAAAGAATCTCAATGGTCCGGTCCACGCCGCGGCGGCCACCGGCCATAAGCCCGTACAGGTAGGCGCGCCCGATCAGGGTGAACTTCGCGCCCAGCGCCATAGAGGCGACAATATCGGCACCGTTCATAATGCCGGTATCGACCATCACCTCAACGTCGTTACCGACCTCGCGCACAACCTCCGGGAGCAGGTGGAAAGGTACGGGCGCACGGTCCAGCTGACGACCGCCGTGGTTAGAGAGCAGAATGCCGTCCACACCCAGATCGGCGAGTTTCTTAGAATCTTCGAGGTTCTGCACGCCCTTAATCACGATCTTGCCGGGCCACATTTCACGGATAATCTTCAGGTCTTCATAGTTGATGGAGGGGTCCATCGCGTTATCCAGAAGCTCGCCCACGGTGCCGCCGGTCGAGGAGAGCGAGGCGAATTCCAGCTTGGGCGTGGTCAGGAAGTCAAACCACCACCAGGGGCGCGGAATCGCGTTCAGCAGGGTCTTCATCGTCAGATGCGGAGGAATAGAGAAACCATTGCGCTTATCGCGCAGGCGAGCGCCAGCAACGGGTGTATCCACGGTGAAGAAGAGCGTATCGAATCCTGCCTTGGCGGCGCGTTCTACCAGCCCGTAGGAGATTTCGCGCTCACGCATGACATACAGCTGGAACCAGAGGCGGCCGTTAGGGTCTGCGGCGCGCACATCCTCAATGCTGGTAGTGCCTAGAGTAGACAGGGTGAAGGGGATGCCCGCGGCACCTGCTGCACCGGCGCCAGCGATCTCACCCTCGGTCTGCATGAGGCGGGTGAAGCCGGTGGGAGCGATACCGAAAGGCATGGCAGAGGTACCGCCTAAGACCTCGGTAGTGGTGTCTACGGTCGAAACATCTGTGAGCACGCCGGGGTGAAACTCGATATCCTCGAAGGCCTGGCGTGCGCGGTTCATAGAGAACTCGCCTTCGGCAGCGCCATCGGTATAGTCAAAAGCGGCAGCTGGGGTGCGGCGTTTGGCGATCTTGCGCAGATCATAAATGGTGAGGGCTTTTTCGAGGCGGTTCCCGGCGAAGTCCAGGCTGGGCTTCTTGAACGTCATAAATTCTTTGAGTTCGCTGGGCTTGGGGAACTGACGTTGTACCATGGGGCGCCTTCTTTCTGCGGGGTTGCCGCTTCATTGCTATACGAGGTTCAAAGCGTCATATACCGCGATATAACGCAAAAGTATGGTGTGTGTTCATTCACAGTTATGGTCGGACCACACAATGCCCGTAATCTTAAGCTAACCCATACTAATAAATAAGGCAAGGCTTGATTTATTAACCAGCGCCGAGTGCTACACACCGTTTTTGAGGCGGTTTTTCGGGGGAAGGACCCGCAAACCTTGCTCTCGCGACGCTGCGAGGCGAGTGCATCTGCGACTTTTTGATCAGGTGACAAGAATTTTCATTCTTGTCTCACCCTGAGATACCCGGGCAAACTGCTATTTTTATTCCGCCTCGTAAAGACCTATTATCAGATATGAATATGCAATCACCGTGCAAGGAAACCAACCATGACCCAACCCAAAGCCCGCCGTGGACGTCCCCCAAGCCTAACCCGTGAGCAGATTGCCAAAACCGTTTTAGACGTAGGCTTTGCCAATCTCACGTTTGCCGCCGTTCGTGACCGTCTAGGGGTAGGGGAAACCACCCTATATCGCTACGCACCGGACCGCGACGAACTGGTACGTATGGGACTCGAATATGCCTATTCCGGTATTGAGGTTCCTTCCTTTGAAGGTCCCTGGCGTGAGGTTCTGACTGCACATGCCCTCAATACGTGGCACAGCCTTGAGAAATACCCGGGCGCGGCAACCGAAGTGGCACGCGGCATCGTTCCCCCCATTGCTACATACTTTTTCGAAGAGCTTTGTGTGATTCTCATCAAACAAGGTTTTTCGGCAAAGAAGGCCGTTCTCACCTGCGATATGCTGCTGGATATGGTTATCGACAGCAGACGAAGCGTTGAACACAGCGATGCGTTTATTGCTGAAACCGGCGCTGGACGTGAAGAAATTCAGCACCAGATGCAGCGCACCTCAACCGACCTGCAGTCTTTCCAAGACCCAGGTGCTTCCGCCGAGCGTCAAGAGATTCGGACTATTCTGCGGGATTCGGTGACCTCGGATCCCTTAGAGTGGCTGCGGCATAAAATGACCATTCTGCTCGACGGCATCGAATACTCGCTCAAGTCATAACGAACGGCTTCATCTGCCGATACCCTGTCTTATGTGGCGTAGGGGTGTCCCTCTGGGGATCCCCTACGCCCTTTATTTTTACACCACGAGTATGTTCGGCAACGGCCGGGTTCAAAAGCTTTGCTGCGGGTACACCACACGCGGCCACGGTGACAAAGCTTAACTACGAAGGTAGCTTGACCGCGTTCGCGAGGGGCTTGGAAGAGCAAATGAATGAGAGCCGTTTAGGAGCCGTGGCGCGCGTCCTCTTCATGCAGGCGCTCAAACATCTCGTTGTAGGCGGTCAGCTCGGCATCCCCGTCGCGGTCGGCCTGCCGGTCAATGCGTGCGGCAAGTTTCTTATCTGCCATAGACCATTGGAAACCCACCGCGATCGCCACGATCATGGTTGGGATTTCGCCGATACCCCACATGAGCGCGCCGCCCATCTTTTGATCATCCAACGCCGACAGACCCCAGGTGCGCCCCAGATTGCCGAACCAAGAAGCTTCCAAGAGCGCCTTGGAGTTCATGATCGAAATACCTACGAAGGCGTGGTACCCCAGGGTGGCGATCAGCATAATCAGACGCATAGGGTACTGAGGGCGGTGTGGAATCGGGTCAATACCAATAAGCACCAGCATGAAGGCATAGCCCGTGAGCGTAAAGTGAATCATCATGAATTCGTGCCCGATATGGTACCGCAGCATCACCCCGAAAAGCGGCGTGAAATAAACGATAATAATCGACCCTGCAAAGTTGACAGCGGCAAAAATAGGGTGTGTAACAACTTTCGACCACCCCGAATGCACGATGCGCAAAATCCACTCACGAGGGCCTCGCGTACCGTCTTGGCGCGGCTCCAGCGCCTTAAGCAGCAGCGTTACGGGCGCGCCCAATACGAGCAGAATCGGCACGATCATGGTGAGCACCATATGCTCAAACATGTGCACCGAAAACAGCACACGCGAATATACGGCGGGCGGACCGGAGGTGATGTAGTTCAGCACGAGCAGCCCTAACATCCAGGAGACGGCGCGCATCACGGGCCAAGAGTCACCCGCACGACGTACTTTCACGAACGCCCACAGATATACAATCGCCAAATACCCGAGCACGGCAACCCAGAACCAGTCCCAGCGCCACTCGGTGAACCAGCGCTGAAAATGCGGTTCGGGCGGCATATCGTACCAGGTGATAATGCGCACCGGCGTGGCATCCGGCGCGAGAGTTTCCGGAACCGGCGGCGGTGTACGTGAGAGCGAAGCCCCCAGTCCGGAGGCTGCCCCCATGATCACGAGCTCAGCAGAGATGGCGCTCCACAGGGCACGCGTGCCGCTCATCTTACCGGCAGAGAGCGCGGGAATCAGATAAAGCCGATGCGCTGCCCCGATTACCCCGAGCAGAAGCGTTAACCCCAGTTTAAGCAGCACAATCTTGCCGTAGTCGGTACCTAAATCCCGCCACGACGACATGCGCACCCCGGCGTTCGTAATACCCGAGAGCAGCACGAGAATGAACCCGATGAGGGCAAGCAGCGAGTAGCGGCGCAGTACCGCCTGGGCCATCGGCACGCGACGAGACGCCGCCGTTTGTTCGCCACGGTGTGCCTCAACAATGGTGCCGGTGCCCGCATCCTTACCCGAAATACCGCGCGAGATAAACGCCAGCGCGATCAGCCCACCGCACCAGATACTCACCCCTAACAGGTGCAATCCCAGGGAGTTGACAGCGCCCATATGGTCCTGCCCGCCTGAGGAATGCCCCGAAAGCGCCATATCCGCGATACCGACGAGCGAGATCATGAAGATGAAAAACAGTCCCATAAGCGAGCGCACCCCGAAACAGGCGGTGGCGACCACGACGGCGACCACGACGGTCATACCTTTTTCTTTGCCCGCATCTAAGGTGGTGATATAACTGATGAGCTCACTAGCGTAATCGGTGCCAGAGCCAATGGGTCGCCCCGAAATATCGGCATAGGAAAGAATCAGAACGGCAAGCGCTGCGAGAGTCCACAGCACGGCGGAGGCGGCGGCAAGGTTCAGCACATCGGCAAATGGTTTGTACTCTTTATCGACGGCGTTTTTCGTGGTGCGCTTGCCACGGCGTGTTCCGGCGGCATCGGCTGCATAGCGGGGAATAATGCCCATCGCGAAGATCAGCGCACCCATGGTCGTCGCCATCGAGAAATTATGAATAACCTCGGAAATAGGCAGCGCCCAGCGTACAAAACCACCAGCATCGGCAAGTTCAGTCGCCGAGTTCGCCAGGGTTAGCCTTAACGAGACCAGCAGAGTCAGCAGACCGACCCCTACATAGGCGGTAATCCAGGGCGCGGACAGCCCGGGGCGCACGGAGGCGCGCTGAGGGCCAGCCTCGGTTTTCTGCGGTTGTGAAGACGTAGTAGCCATAGTTCTTTTTCATCTGTGGTGCGTGCGATGGTGCATATATGGTGCATATTAAGTATGCGCGTAAATCTTGGGCGGCTAAGTGAAGAGGCTTTCGCCGATATACCCGCCTTCCTCACGTACCCCGGCAGGAATTGCGAACACGGCTGATCCCACCGGAACCGTCCATGTGTTAAGCATATCCAGTTGTTCAAGCCGTTTCTGAATAGGCACAAACTGCGCCACCGGGTCTGCCTGGTAGGCCACGAAAATCAGCCCCGCATCCGAAATGCCGCCGCTGATCTGCCCGTGTTCTGAGAACCCTGAGGCGTTGAAGACCGGTTCGTCATAGTTATAGCCGCGCCGCAGGATGCGCTCCCACGGCTTCTTCTCAAGCTCTGTGCCGTGCGCCCGGCGAATATGCGCATACGGGGCAATGACCTCAAAGCCCAGGTTATCGAGCTTATCAAAGTCGGGATCATCAAATTCATCATTGCCAGTCAAAGGCGCGCCGTTAGAGAGTTTACGCCCGATAGCGTCTTCGCGAGCGGGGGTATCGACCTCATCCCAGGTATCCAGATTCATATGGATGCGCCTAATCACCACGGAGGTACCGCCCGCTTCCCAGGCCTGCGGGAAGTTCTGCTCAGCGCTCCCCTCGCCCCACACGATCTCGTGTGCCGACCCGCCGCCGCGCCCGGGTGTCTCGTGAGGGTCTTCGACCGGGTTCACGGTGCCGTCTACCTGGCCGAAGAGATTACGCGGAGTGCCCTGACCGGTACCGAAGGCGCTCAGAAAGCCCTCTTGCACCCAACGGATACGCCCAAAGGAGCGGGTGTCTTTGGTGAGCATCCGCTGGGCATGCGAGACCGTCAGCAGATTATCTCCACAAATCTGCAGGAGCAGATCACCGCCGTTCCACTTCTGCTGCAGTTGGTCGATCTTCGGGAACGCTGGGAGAGGTTTAAGCCACGCCGGTTTTTTGGCGGGTGCCACAATATCAAAAATCTTTTCGCCAAACCCGAATGTGATAGTCAAATGTGCGGGAGCCTGCACAAGCTCAGGTTCCTGATCCGTCAGCGGAGTCACCCCCATAGTCAGGGCGGCCGCATCGGAGGTCAAGATCCTCAACAGACGCTGCACCCCGGAAGCATCCAGCCCATCGTTCAGATCAAGAGCAATAAAACGCGCATGAGCCTGTGCCGGGGTCATAATCCCGGCCTGCTTATCGCCGTAAAAATTTACGGTTTGAGTGGTCAGCGCCTGCTGCGCTGGTACAGTCTCGTGCGCACCCGTTTCATGCCCCGGCGCTATCAGACCGCGCGCGCCAGCCCCAACGGCAACACCGGCGCCCATCCCCAGGAAAGCACCGGCGAGCGCGGTACGGCGACGCACCCCGGGGGATTCCGCAGACCGGGTGTCTTGATGCCGTTCAGAGTCCGTAACTGCCGATCCTTCAGACATCCCGGCGGTACCCTCCTGCGGCTCGTTGGCCTCCGTCGAAGAAGGCTCATGCGGAGGCTGCGGGGTACCCATCTTGTCATTCTCCGCCGTCATAATCTTTCATTCCTCTATGCCTGCGGCTATCTCTCATGCGCGCTATCGGCGCCTCAGTTGAGTGGGGCAGGATGCGCGGTGCCAGTCCCCCAAATGTTGCGGTTTTGTACACCGCGCATCCTGCATAGGCTCGGTGGATGTGTTCAAAACATCCGTTGCCGAGCGCTGCGGCTACTTACACTGCGGTTTTGCGGATGCGCTCCCCGAGGCTTCGCCGCTCATATGGTCGTGGTCGCTGTGCTCACCGTGTTCATGCGTACCATGTTCATGATCGGAGTGTTCACCATCCCCATGACTATGCTCATGATCAGAGTGCTCGCCATCCCCGTGACCATGCTCGTGGCTGTGCTCGTGTCCGTCATGGGAGTCACCCGAAGCTGATGCAGATGCATCCGCAGAAGCCGAGCCGGTGGACTGTGCATCGCCCTGATATTCTTCCTTAGCGCCAGAGTAGTCGCGTGCCTCAGGCTTGAACTCCAGGGTTGCGCCGTCCTCAGTCTTGAGGTTTACCGTGGTGCTGGCACCCGCCGAGAGCGAGCAGTTCAGACCCATCAGCATAATGTGGTTGCCTCCGGGCTTCAGTTCCAGGGTCTCCCCCGCTTTCACCGTAAATTCCTGCACCTGCTGCATCTTGGTGCTTCCGTTGGTATCCTTAACCGTGGTGTGCAGCTGCACTTCATCGGTCGCAGTCGAGGTTGCTGAGACGACCTTCACATCGTGATCGCTGGTATTGGTAATCTTGCCGAAAACGCCGGTCATACCACCGTCGGTTGCCTTAGCCCAGGTGTTCTCAATCTTGATCGGGCCTGAAGACGACTGTGCCGAACCGCTTGCCGCTGCGCTGGAAGAGCTCGTTGCGGATGCGCTCGAATCAGAGTTCGTGTTGGTAGAGCCACAAGCGTTCAGGGTAAGAATCCCGGCGAGAGCTACGGAGCTCAAAGCCATCAGCTTGTGGTGAGCCTGAAATTTTTTCATGATCTTTTACTCTTTTCTGGCGGTAAAACCCGCCTGTGTGTGCGAATAATTCTTCGGCAGGCACATGCGACAGTTCGCGGCGTTCGATTATTCTGCGACTTTTAATCGCACGTGCCGCAATCTGCGGGAAGATCCCGATGCGGCGCCTGCCAATGGGCGTGACGTCCGGAAGCTGCCCAGTACGTCACGAACGTACAAGGTATTATGCGGAACGTTTTTTGAGCAGGGCGAGAATCCCCACGGCCAGCACGACGAAGACACCTACACCGCCGCCAATCAACCACCAATTCACCCCGGAACCGGAATCTGACTTAGTGGAGTTCTGGGTATCAGCTGCAGCCTGCGAAGATTCGCCAGTGCCCGCATCCTGCGAGGGTGCTGCGGCTTTACCTGCGCCAACGCTGAACGTATAGGTTCCCTGAATAGGGTGCCCGTCCGAGGAGACTACGCGCCAGGTGACGGTATAAGTCTCGTCGGCGCTCGCATCCTTGATCTTGAGCGGCTGGGTGACGGTCGTTCCCTTCACCTGTGGTTCGCCTTCAGCTACGGATGCGCCGGTCGAATCGACCACGCGCACGCGGTTTCCGCCCTCAATATTCATGAGGTTCGCGCTGTAGGTCAGGTTCAGCTCGGTAGGTGCCTGCGTCAAAGTTGCGTTCGCGGCGGGGTCGGAAGAAACCAGTTCGTCATGCGCCTGCGCTGCGGCACCGCCGAAAAGCATCAGGCTGGCGAGCAAAACCGCTGTCAGGGTACGCATCATGGTGCGCATATGTGTAAATCCTTTATCTGCATCGATTGCCCATGCCGCATGCACCTTCACGCTCGGTTTTAGTCGAGGAAGGTGTATAACACTCACACAAGCCAGCCGGTGGGCAGACTCGTAGCACGGGCGATGGTTGGGGTTACGCGGGGTTTCCCAGGACTGCAGGCGGTCCTCGCTCCACGCGGGAGAACGCCAGCATCAGCCGACGAAGATAAACGGATATGACAAAACGTCCGTATATACGGGGAAAGACAGGAAGCGGTGCCAGCACCGGAATGCGCAGAGCGGACTGCAAACGTGTATTCAGATAACAGTGCAGAGCCCACAATGCCTGCGCGAGGGCACGTTCACCACGGTGCAAAAGTATAAGGCTTAGCAGGGCTGCAAGAGCGTGCACCCCGATCATAGTGCCGGTAGCGTGCTGGGCGACGGCGTGACTGAGCCCATTCCCGTGTTCAAGGGCGAGGGATGTTCCGGGCGCATGTGCATGACCGTGCGCGTGGTTTCCTTGCAGTGCCGCCACACGATGCACCGCCTGAGCGGATCCGTGGGATAGGTTGAAAACACCGTGGAGCAGGGTTTGTACCGTGAGAGCGCCTGCTGCAGTGCCCAGGTAGAGGGCTCGCTGCCGTGAGCGCGTTATACGTTCGAGTAGCGCTAGAAGTCCCAGAGCGGCGAGCGCCCCTAACGCGGTGCAAAGCGCAAGAATCATCGGATGCGCGGCACCGCCTCCGGCGAGAGTATGCCCTGCCGAACCCAGCAGAACCGCAGATGCCGAGATAAGCCAGGCACGCATCACACGGGCACCTCGGGCGGCAACGGTTGCTGACTGTACCTCACGCAACGATGATTTCCGCTCGGCACAGTCTTTGACGGCGAAAAGGCGGGCATGATGGCGCGTCTTTGCGCGTGTGTGCATGTTCCGCCCCCTCGCTCGTAGTCGTCATATGCGGGCGTACCCGCAACCTGTCAATATCCCACATTCTACCGGTTTGTCAGCTGACCAGGTATTTCACGGCGAAGATGTGACATGTTCGGCTGGTTAACGTTTTGAACGCCACAATGGCGCGCATCCTCACGTTCAAGGATGCGCGCCATATGCACAGATACGCCGAAACTCGCCTGTTTCGGCGGCAGCATACCGCCGCAGAGGGGCGAATGCCTCAGGTTACTGCTTTTGCTGTTGCTGAGGCTGCTGCTGTCCCTGCTGAGGCTGCTGCTGTTGCTGCCCTTGCTGGGGCTGTTGTTGCTGTTGTTCCTCCGGCGGGTTATCCATACGGGCTCCACCTTCACTGCCGGGCTTCGTCTGCATGTGGCCACCGGTTCCGCTCTCACCAGTCTGCATGTTGCCGCCCGCTGAAGGCTCTGAACCAGTGCCGCCGCCGGATCCGCCGCCATTCTCCATCTGTGAGCCGCCGCCAGAATTATTTTCTGCGCCTGAGCCGCCGCCAGCGCCACCGCCTGAACCGGAGTCGCCTGATGTGCCGCCGTTGTCCGTGGTCACGGATCCCTGCGAGGCTGACGAACTTGACGATGTAGATGCTGAGGATGAGCTTGAGGAGGAGTCACCACCAGAGCTGCCAGAGCCACATGCACTCAGCGCCACCACACCAGCAACAGCCAGGGACACAAAAACAGAAGTCTTCTTGGCGATCATACGCCTATCCTTTCTGCCGGTAATTGTTGGTTCAAAACCCACCCTCTCACACACCTAAACTATTTTTCAGGGATTTATCCCAGGTACGGAACGTTTTTATGCTATGAGCCGTAAATACATTGCATTTCCATAAATATTTGCGAAATGGCGTGCATAAAATTATGTAGTTTAATTGCATATCCAACGGTTAAATTCCCCCATCATATTTATATCTTCCGTATTTTTAGCAGAAATAAGGCGCGCATCCTCAAAAACTAAGGATGCGCGCCAGATTACACAGCCGCCTCACAGCTGCCCGCAGGTACTAGCCCGCAGTGGTCGGGTTGAGAGGCGTTTTAGGAGTTGCCGCTCCCGGAGTATTGGGAACCACGGGAAGATCCGGCAGGTCGGTGGGTTTTTCGGACGTAGCCTGACCGTTAACCATCACATTGTAGGCGCCGTTGTACTGCACAGCCGTCACCGTATTGCCTTCGTTCTTAACCCAGGAGCCGTCGATGCCCACCAGATCGGTGTGACCATCGGAAGCGTCGGTCCTAGTCCAAGAGCCATCGTAGTAGACCGTAACCGTATCGCCGTCGGGTTCAGTAGCAGTCCAAGAGCCGTCTTCCGAGACCAGAACGTATCCCTCAGATCCGGGAGCGCCATTGGCGCCACCACCCTGTGCGCCGCTACCGTCAGCGCCAGCAGCACCGCCACCAGAGTTAGGAGCGGTGCCACCCTGGGCACCACCGCCACCCTCAGCGCCAGAACCGTTCGCTCCGCCGCCTGATCCATCACCGCTGCCCGATTGTGCGCCACCCTGAGCGCCGCCACCGCCTTCAGCACCCGAGCCTCCACCGGAGCCGCCCTCGTTGCCTGATTGTGAGCCAGAATCGGAACCAGATTTATCCTCCGACCCCGCGCCGTCGCTAGATCCGCTACCAGACCCCTTCTCCGAGTCTGCACCGCCGCTAGCATCAGAACCGGCACTGGAGTTTGCCGAAGCATCGCCGCTGGCGCCACCGCTAGCGTTCGAGGAGTCTGAGCCGCCGGAAGCGGAAGCTGAAGAGTTTGCCGATGCGGAACCGGACGCACCGCTTCCCGCGGAAGAGCTTGAGGAGGAGCCGTTAGAATTGTCCGAGCCACAGGCGCTCAGCGCCACCATGCCCGCAACAGCCAGAGATACAAAAGCGGAAGTCTTCTTGGCGATCATACGCCTATCCTTTCTGCCGGTGATTATTGACTGGTTTTCAACTCTCTCACACACTGACGGTATTTTTCAGGAATTTTCCCCTCCCTGTGGCTCTTTTTATGCTAAGAGCAATAAATAGACCCTTTAACGCATACTCATTTCTAACCCAAACAATTAACTGTATTTCCTTGTGTTATTAAAATTAATTAATATTTTAAAATATTTACCCTTCTCTTAGACCTCAGAAAACTTAGAACATACCTCGCACTTATACAAGCGTCTCTTATGGTTTCGGGGTTTTATTTTGCCACCCTTTATCCACACACCAAAGCGGTGCGCATCCTTATCATAAGGATGCGCACCGCTTGAATTATCGCGCCGTATACCGTGATGCTACGTCCGGGTGGAGCCTTCTAGACCAGTAGTTACCGTAGCGCGTCAGAGGCAACGCACGGCATATCGACTCTCTATCTAGAATAATCTAGCCGGCAGTGGTTGGCTGAACTGGGGACTTAGGAGTTACAGCTTTAGAGTCGCTTGGTTTATTGGGCAGATCCGGAAGGCTTGGCTTCTTCGTGGACGGCTTGCCATCTTCCTGAACGGTGTAGCTGCCATCAGCGCTTACAGCTGTTACATCACCACCATCTTTAACGGTCCATGAGCCATCGGAACTCACAGTGGTAATATCGCCATCAGTCTCGGTGCGAACCCATGAGCCGTCAGAAGCCACGGCGATATTATCACCATCAGCCTCAGTGTAAGTCCACGACCCATCAGATACAACAGTATGCGAACCGGCCCCGCCGCCATTATTGCTAGTAGATGCGGATGCGCTCGACCCCGAGCCGTTATCCGCTTGCATTCCGCCGTTAGTACCAGCAGATACCGTGGAATCGCCGTTCTTCATCTGCATATTACCGTCAGCCCCAGCGGTAACAGAGGTATCACCATTATTCACAGTGACCGAACCGTCAGAGGCGGAGACCTTGGGAGTCGCAGATGCAGAAGCGGATGCCGATGAAGAGTTCGAAGCGTTATTGGAGTTATTGGCACCGCATGCGCTGAGGGCTACAACGCCTGCTACAGCCAGAGAAAGAAGGGCGGAAGTTTTCTTGGTGATCATGTGCGTAGTCTTTCTGATGATGAATTACTGTTCAGTACCCGAAAATTTCGCGTCACAAGACTGAAATTACAGGAGCTATACCCTACCGGGAATACCTTTATTCTACTGGTTCTAGCTATGTTGAGCCTATGTAAACCTGTGTTTAACCTAAGAAACTTAAAAATTATCTTAAGGTTTTTTATACCTATTTCAGGCCTCCGAATTCCCGCGAAGTAAAGGGGTGGGGTATACCCCCCCGTACCACAGGCTCTTATCGCAGGCAGATGAAAAGCCGAAGCGCCGCATCCTAGCCTTGTGGATGCGGCGCTTCGGTTCCTGAAAGTCCTCACGACAGAGGTCGCAGTCACAAACTATTGCAGAGCATACGAGGGCTCAACCGGGGTCTTAGGCGTTACCGCCTGAGGGTTTGCAGGTTTTTCAGGCATCTGAGGAACCGTAGGTTTCGCGGTTCCGGGCTGCCCGCCTTTCTTCACAGTCGTGTAGCCGCCATCCGCCTGCACCTTAGCCTGGGAGCCTTGCACTGTTCCCTGCTCTGCAATCTCGATTCGAGCTTTATGGGTCCATGACCCATCTGCCGACACCGCAGTTTCCTCGCCCATAATCCCGGTTTTAGTCCAAGAACCGTCAGCATTGACTTTCACCTGCAAACCATCATTGGACACATAAGACCATGAACCATCCGAGGAAACCTGTGTGGTTTGTTCCTCCATACTGCGTACCGTTACGGACGGAAAAGGCTTAGGGGTTTTCGACACCGATGGAGAGGCGGCCGAACCGCTGGAGCTATGAGCAACGCAAGCGCTTAGCGTCAGAGCAGAAGCAAATGCCAGAGCAAGACTCGCTATAATTTTTACAGTTTTCACGTATTTTCCCATCTCAGGGCAGACAGTCAGCCGTTTTTATTACCCGCGTCCCTGCCAAACAGCGCGCTTAGGCTGTGCTGGACGAGCCGTCCCCCGCCCAGGATGCGTGGGCGCTGGGGGCGTGTAGGACGAGATTCGCCATCCATTAGAGGAGTACCATTCGCCGTTATCGGTGACGCCGAATTCGCTTCCATTCGGATACTTTTGCACCCACGATCCGTCGTCGTACACACGAATTCGGGTTCCATCGGCATTCTTGCGTTTCCACGAGCCATCGGAATCAACTTTGATAGTGCTTCCATCCGCAGCGGTCTGAGACCACGAACCATCGCGGTTCACCTTGATACTAGAAGCACCACCATTTCCCTTGTTGCCGGTAGATCCTTGCGAACCGCCATTTTTATTTGCGGATCCTGATCCTCCCTGACCTCCAGAATTTCCCTGCTGCCCGGAGTTGCTTCCACCAGAGTCGTCAGCTGGCTTCGCCGCTTCATCGACATTTTTATTCGCATCTGCACCACCAGCTGTTGCGCTTTCCTCAGGAGAATTAGCAGCCGGAGATTCGGGGGCTGTTGCCGCGTCCGTGAGCGTGGGAGCATTCACGGCTTCACCTGTAGTATTACTCTCGGCGGTTGAAGAGGGAGTAACATCCGCAGGCTCGGAGGTTGCGGTTTCAGTAGCCGTCGCAGAAGGGGATGAACTCGCCGAGGAACTGGGACTTGGAGACTTAGATTTCGTGGGGGAAGATTTTGAGCTTGAGGAGCTGCTGTTGGGCGATAATGTTACGGAGGAAGACGCCTCATTTGAGGAGCCGCAGGCGCTCAGGGCAAGAATACTCGCCACAGCCACCGATACAACGGCGTAGGTTCTCTTCATGCTCATTGCATTTCTTTCTATAAACCGGTGATGACGTCCCGTTGCGACCACCCAGACGTTCAGCATGAGCGCACCACAGCACCGAAAAACATGGTGTTATAGCAATTCACACTGAAGAGCATCGTTGCGGGATAAATAGTCCTTCCGGAAGGAGGGATACATCTATTCTAAAGGTGTTCCGCTTCTTGAAGCTATCCATTAACACGTTTCTTGAAAAATATCACGTTAATTTCTGCGGGTACCTTCAAGAATATCTTGGGAAACACTTCAAAATCTCGGACATGAAACTACGAATTAAAGTTAATCAGCATTTTTATATATATTTTCTTTATACTTACGAGAGTTCTATGTGAAGGTCTTTATCCTCCCGACATACACCCCCCTATCCCACGACATACACCCCCCTATCCTACAAGGCAAAACTTTATTCGTGTATCAAGAGGCATACACCCAACAACAAGAAATACCGGAACACAAGAAAGCTCAGCTTAGTAGAGTATCACCCGAGCTGCCGACCGCAGAGACCTTTGTGCAAGGACCATTTGATTTATAGATATTTTGAGAACAGGGTGAAATACTTATAAAGTTTACATATAAAGTATTTAATAATACTTATATATTTATATCGTTCATAGTTATATGTTGTGTATATAAGTTTTCCGCACAGAACCGCGTCTTAACGCGGAGTTGCAGGGGCTACCGGAGTTGCCGCCTCCGGATTATTGGGTTTTCCAGGAATTGCAGGGATTTCAGGCCGGTCTTCTTCATCCTCAACAATGCCATTCTCGGAGACTGACCACGAACCGTCGGCGTTAACCGTAATAACCTCGCCATCATGGTCGGTCTGGGTCCATGCGCCGCTTGCGCTCACTCTAATAGCCTCACCGTCGCTCTTAATAACTTCCCACGCACCGCTCGTCTCAACGGTGATTTTATCGCCTTCGGAGTTCGTGTGGGTCCAGGAGCCATTCACATTCACCTTGGGTTCGGTTGGAGATCCACCATTGTTACGTTGCGCGGGCGTATTGTTCCCGCCGGTTCCGGGCTGATTCTGATTAGTATCACCATTCACCGAGCCGCCGGAGGTATTTCCTCCCCCATTACCCTGGGTCGCGGCGGGGGCATGGGCGGGATCTGCCGAGGGGTTAGAGGTTGCCGAAGATTCCGCAGCCGTACCATGTGTTGAGGGGGATGCCGTCACTGTCACCACGGCGGGAGTCACCGGATCTTGAGGTTCGGAGGATGCACACGCACTCAACAGACCAAGCCCTGCAAGAGCTAACGGAAGAGCGCTATACTTTCTCGGTACGATGGTCACGGTATGTCTTTCTGAGTCATAACAGGATATATTTTCAGGCTGCAACATTACTTACTACTATTTTAGCTAACCTGATTGAGACTTTTAGGCGACAAGGTGTTGTCCACTTTTCTTGGGGCGAAAGGCATTACAGCGTAATGTTGCGACGCGTATGTTCAACGTGAAGTTTTTAGAAAAATAAGATTCCGTCCCCGGTAGTTTATCCCGTCCTGACAACCTTTTCAAACGGAGTTTGGTATCGGGGGCAGAAGCTCTCAGACAGAGAAAACAAACCATAAACATAGGGGCTCCCACCGTGTGGTGGGAGCCCCTATCAGGTCCTAGAAGTCTCAAGAAGTTACTTCTTCTTCTTGGAGGTGGCCTTGGTGGCCTTCTTCTTGGTAGCGACTGCTGCCTTCAGCTTGGAGCCTGCGGTCAGCTTCACACCGTGACCAGCGGGAATCTGGATGGTTTCACCGGTCTGCGGGTTGCGACCAGTACGAGCTGCACGGTCGGTACGCTCGATAGCCAACCAGCCGGGGATGGTGATCTTCTCGCCCTTAGAGACGGAGGTCTCGAAAGCCTGGAACACTGCGTCGAGCACTGCGTTCACGGTTGCCTGGCTCTTGCCAGACTTCTCTGCTACCTCTGCAACAAGTTCGGTACGGTTCTTAGCCATTTGGGGTGCCCCTTCCTGAGACTTATCTTTTTCAGACTAAGTCGAGCTGCTTTTCACGAGGAAAAATAACTCGCCTAGGTACAAAATACCAGAAATTACCAGCTTGACTTAGTAATACCGGGCAATTCGCCACGGTGTGCCATCTCGCGGAAGCGTACGCGGGAGATACCAAACTTCTGGAAGGTACCGCGCGGACGACCGTCGATCTGGTCACGGTTGCGAACGCGGACGGGAGATGCGTTGCGGGGTAGCTTCTGCAAAGCTACACGTGCTGCTTCGCGCTCCTCGGGGGTAGCGTTCTCGTTCACCAGCGTCTTCTTCAGTTCTCGACGCTTCTCGTCGTAGCGAGCGACGATGACCTTGCGCTGCTCGTTACGAGCGATCTTTGACTTCTTAGCCATTCTTAGCGCTCCTCTCGGAAGTCAACGTGCTTGCGAACCACGGGATCGTACTTCTTTAGCACCATACGGTCAGGATTATTGCGGCGATTCTTACGGGTTACATAGGTGTACCCGGTGCCTGCAGTGGACTTGAGTTTGATAATAGGACGCAGGTCCTTAGCCTTTGATGCCATGTACTAGATCTTCTCCCCGCGTGCGATGATTTCTGCGACCACGGCATCAATGCCACGAGCATCGATAACCTTAATGCCCTTAGCGGACACGTTCAGGGTCACCTTACGGCGAAGCGAAGGAACCCAATAGGTCTTCTTCTGAACGTTCGGATCGAATCGACGCTTATTGCGGCGATGCGAGTGCGAAATGCTGTGTCCAAAGCCGGGAACAGCTCCGGTCACCTGGCAGACTGCTGCCATGTTTCACTCCTTATTGATTGACTTTTCTGACGGATGCGCAGTCGATGTTACTCGTACGTCCCGTCACCAATGTAGAAGCACCGGGTTATTCTCCGGGCTAGAGTGTTTGAGACCGGCATCTGGGTGAGATCCAGATGTCAATCCCCGCCGCGGGAAAAACGGTGAAGCATAATTTAGTGTCGAGAGGCGTTTCCACCACTACGAACAGCGTTAAATTCTAGGTAAATCCAGCAACTCACGCAAGCCTGCACGCCAGAAACTCCCCTTAAAAACCAAGGATTTTTTGGATTTTGAGGGGTAACCATTTGATACAGACTTCTTCCGGGCACGCCGAAAGGCCGCGATAGAGTTACCCGCTTATTCTACCAGTTCTCGCTGTTTCCTCAAGTCACAAGGGAGTTTAAGGTAGTTCATGACGAAGTTTTCATCCCTTGTCGATATCCATGTGACAAACGTCTAATTACATCGTTGAAATTTTAAATGTGAGATTAACATCTTAACTCGTAGAAACCCGTATTTTACGGCATACGGCAGGTTATTCTTCGAGTTCTACCGGCTCGCCAAGACCAGCGGCAGGAACCAAATTCGGGTACCTCGCGCTTAGTCCATCCCCCAAACTGCGCCCAGTCAGCTGCCGGCCCATCCAAGGCAGAGCATGCGTTCTTACCCAATACGCACTTTCGGCAACTCTCTCACGCAGCGGCGGAGGCTCTTCTTCACCGGCGATAAGGTCCACATCCTGCGCCAGATGCCCCAGCCCAAGCTGCGTCAGCACATGGTATGCGAAGCGCTGATGCCCCAACTCATTCATATGCAGGCGGTCGTCAGCCCACAGCCGCCAGTCCAGAAAATCGTCCATACGCCAGTAATCGATAATGTGCACACCGTATTCATCCGCCACCGTACGCAGAAGCTCGTTATACAGGGCGGTACGCGGACGGGTCCGAGCAAAGGGTCCCTCTCCCTTCACGTCCAAACCCGTAATCGTCAGAACCTCGATTCCTTCCGCGCGCAGAGCCGCAAAGGCTCGCTCTGCGTGCGAGATAATCTCATCTATATTCACGTTTAGGCTAATAATATCGTTGCCGCCGCCGTAGAAGCTAACAAGGTTCGGTCTCAGCTCTAGGGCGGCCTCCAGCTGCTGCTCGACGATCTGGTGCATCAAAAGCCCGCGGATCGCCAAGTTAGCGTACTGCGCCTGAGCATCAACCGAGCCGATAGTTTCCGCAACGCGATCTGCCCAGCCGCGCACCTGGTTGGGACGGTCTATATCGACATCGCCCACACCTTCGGTAAACGAGTCACCCATTGCCACATAACGCACAGATTCGCCGTGCAGTCTGGCATTTTTATCGAGTTTGAGCATAGTAGGTTTTTCCTAACTTTCGGTTTTATCTACCCGCCAGTATCCCATGAATAATATGTCTGTCTTAGGTACCGACCGCAGACATCCAGCTGCTTGCGGTTTCAGGCAGGACAAACCAATCGTGCAGCAAACTCAAACATACCGTAACCGCGTTTTGTTCGGGTTTCTCGCTCCTGTTTTATTAAGTCTTATTTCACGGGTTCACGTCGTCCAGTATCTTCTGCGAAGCGTGCGCAGACCGATGATGCGGCACCACCACCACGCTCCCGTCACTAAACGGATCGGCAACCTCGGCCTTGAGCCCAAAAATATCGTTAAGATTTCTGGAGGTCAGCACCTCGTGAGCAGATCCGCGACTGACGATCTGCCCGTCCTTCATGGCGATTAGATAGTCTGCAACGCGAGCGGCGAGATTCAGCTCGTGCAGCACCATAATCATGGTGGTGCCGCGTTCTTCGTTCAGGTCCGCCAGTAAATCCAGCAGCTCCACCTGATGCGCCAGGTCAAGGTACGTGGTCGGCTCATCCAACAGCAGAATATCGGTCTCCTGCGCAAGCGCCATCGCAATCCACACACGCTGGCGCTGACCGCCGGAAAGCTCGGTTACTTGGCATTCGGCGAGCGACATCGTATCGGTGGCTTCCAGAGCCCAGGCTACCGCCTCATCATCTTCGGCACTATTACGTTTGAAAAGCCCTTGATAGGGATAGCGTCCCCGCGAAACCAAATCGGCAACAGTAATGCCTTCAGGCGCAATAGGATGCTGCGGCATAAGCCCGACCATGCGTGCGAACCCCTTCATGGAGTACCGATGCGTAGGCTTACCATCGAGCAAAAACTCGCCGTCAAGGGGATGCAAGAGTCGCGAAACACCCCGCAGAAGCGTGGATTTACCGCATCCGTTGGGGCCGATAATGGCGGTGACCTTGCCCTGCGGGAATTCTAAGCTCAGGTCTTTGACGATAGGCTGTGCGCCGTATCCTAGGCTCACGTTGTCTACGCGCAGAGTACGCTCAGTTACGGTTTTCATGATTTACCTTCCTTTCGGTTCTGCACGAGCAACCAGATAAGTATGAGGGTACTGAAGACGCCATAAAAATGCCTACAGAAATTTTATATGCCGGACTAGGTTTACGGCTGCCGTTCACCGAGGCTCAAGACTCCGGACGTACCGATGCCGTGCCTTCCGGTAAGAAGACACGGCATCGTATATTCTTGGCACGTGTTTAGAGCGAGAGCATGCCAGTGGGTATCCAGCCACCCTTGGCGGCGCGTTCAAGCATAGTTTTCGCCATAGTACGCCCGTATGCCTTGCTCACATGGTTCTCGTCTATGTACACGTAGACGTTCCCGACAACCGGTTGGCACATTCCTTCCGGGCAGTACAGGTCAGTCATATCTACCAGCACCGCGCCCTTATCCTTGTATTTGTCAAAGACCTCTTGGGCGGGGTTCTTTTCAGCCAGTTTCTCAGAGACCGGGCGCGCGCAGGATTCCAGGTCGTCTCCCGCCTTCTGTGCGCATTCGTATACGTTGTAGTCGTACCGCGGGTTATCGCGCACACCAACCACCTGTATTCCGGCGTCCGTGAATTTCTTGACCGTTTCCTCCAAGGCCGGGTCGATGCGCTCCTCATTAGACCGCGCCTCCGCGATGGTTGCGATAATCACCACGGTCTGCGGCTTACGCTGCAGAATTTCTTCGGTGACGTCTCGGTTAAACTCGGCGCACTCGTTCGAGGATGATGCATCCTGCTGCGGATACTGGCATCCGCCTAAGAGGATCGACTGCATATTAACTTTGGACTGCTCGGCAACGGGTTTGAACATGGCCATTGCCTGTTCCGCGTGGGAGTTACCGACGACCATCATAAGCGGCGAATCATCTGTTCCGTTCTTCTGCGAAGAGCAGTACTTCTTGAGTGAGTCATGAGAGAGGGCAAAATTGCCTTCGCATTTGCCGTCGCTCAACATCTCGTATTGATTCTTCAAATCACCATTGGGGATAGGGTCGTCGTGCATGAGTGCCTGATCTGTGCCGATGGCGCGAGCACCTAGGTGATTATCGGTTGCAGTCTGGGTCTGTGTTTCTGCCTGAATACTTGCCTGAGTATTGGAGTAGTTTACCCACGCCTGCGCACCGGCAAGAGGTATTCCTGCCAGTAAAAAGGTTGCGGCCAGGAAGGCAAGCTGATCGGCCCACGTTTTGACCGCGAAAACCCTCTTAAACCGCAGTATTTTCATCAGCCAGGGAATGAAAGGGTCTTTACGGTAACGCAGCGGTTTCTCCACGAACTGGATCAGAACCCAGGCTAAGCCAATAGATACCGCAATAATGGCGGTTCCTTCGAGAAAGTTCACGTGGGGTTTCTCTACAGCAGTGCTGTACAGGATCAGGATGGGCCAGTGTACTAGGTACAGGGCGTAGGAGATATTGCCGAGACTCTGCAGAGGTTTAGAGACCAGCCAGCGGTCTACACCCCACCGGCTGTTGGTACGGCCCGCCATAATGACGAGAGCACCTGAAACTACTGGATACAGCGCTAAGAATCCAGGAAAGGAGCGCTGCACGGGCAGGAAGGCGCCACAGGTCACAAGCCCAAAAACGCCGATCCACCCCATGATGACGCGCGCCTTCTCAGGGGCCTTCCATTTGAGGGTTACCATGGCGAGCAGCGTCCCGACAGCAAACTCCCAGAGACGGGTGCGGGTATCGAAGTATGCGAACCCCTGGTTTGTCTCGGTTTCAATAATCGAAAACGTCAAAGATGCCACAAAACCGTATCGAAAACCAAAATGGTTGTCGTGAACAGATTCCAGCGGAAACGATGCACAAGGTATGCGACCAGCGCGAAGAGCAACGGCCACAGAATAAAAATCTGTCCCTGAATAGACAGCGACCAGAAGTGCTGGAACGGGGTTTTCGATGCTGCGTTTTGCGCATAGTAATCTACCGAGTTAAAAGCAAGATGCCAGTTCTGGTAGTAGAAGAGGGATCCCTTCGCATCCGCGAGCATATCGGCCCAGCGGCTTGGCGGTAGGATAAAAAATGATGCGATGGTCGTTCCCGCGATGGTTACGGTCGCTACCGGAAGCAAGCGTTGGAACACGTGTAGCCAGTATGTGAAGAGGTTAAGCGGCCTGCCCTCGTTGATTTTGCGCATATTCGAGAGTGAGAGCAGGAACGCCGAGATGAATAGAAAGACGTCCACGCCGCCGGATACCCTGCCAAACCAGACATGGTATAGCACTACCAGGAGTACTGCGAATGCACGCAGACCCTGAATTTCGGGGCGGAATCCCCGAGTTTCAATAAAGTTTTCGAGGGGGTAAGAGTTTGAGGGTGATGATACAGTCGGGGTTTGCGCCGCTTGCTGATGCATTGCGGGTTGACCTGCTGCCATAATATCGCGTGTCCTGTGCTGCTCTGTAAATCGGTGTGTGTGGTCTCATGTAATGCTAACGACCTGTAAGGGGAAAGTCCCGATTCAACGCATCAGCTGCGTAACGCATGAATCAGGACTTTCGTGGAGCCCCCTACCGGATTCGAACCGGTGACCCTCGGTTTACAAGACCGATGCTCTGGCCAGCTGAGCTAAGGAGGCAACGTCTTCTAGTGTACAGCAAACGCACAGGTATGCTAATTCAAAAGTGGATGTTATGAAAGTTTATCGTGTTCACTGTTTTTATATGTGTCTACTTAAACGCTATTTTCCCGTATCACTATACTTTTTGAGTCTTTTAGATTTCGAACTATGTTCATACGGCTCAGAAAATGTTAGACGGTCGATGAACCTTAACAGAGATGCCCTCTCATGCAGAATCATGCATTGGAATCTTAGACTATTGTGTCAGTATCCTTTGAGGCTAAAGCACGATAGAAAAAGGATTCGCCCGCAGGCTTAGCGCTTGTGGGCAAATCCTTTTATATTACTGCTGCGGGTTATTGTTATTCTTCTTGGCGTCGATCTTCCCCTGCAGGAAGCCAGTGAAGTCATTGCTGGTGTATTGTTCACCGTCCACAAAAACGGTCGGGGTGCCCCCAATATCGTTCTTCGAGGATTCTGCGGTCACGACATCCACAAGAGAACGCCACTTGTTATCGTTCATATCCGAACCGATATTTGCACCGTATTTAGAGGCCATATCGGCGATCTGCTGGTTGTTCAGGTCACCGGTTCCCTGGTGACTAAACAGTTCTTTCTGGAAATCCAAGAATTTATCTGCACTCACCTGGTTAGCAACGGCGTATGCGGCATTAGCGGTACGTGCCGAGTACTGGGTGGGCGAATTCTGATCGAGGAAAGTCAGGTTACGGATTTCGAGTTCGATATTGCCCTCTTGAACCTGTTTCTTCAGTTCCTCGCCGTACTGATCCTCAAACTCATGGCAGTGCACGCAATTGTAGTCCTGGAAGATCGTCACGCGCACCGGTTTGCCGTTCTTAGAGGCTTCATCTGCCGACTGCACACCGAGTGGCAGCTTCTTGCCCGCCTGCGGGGTACCGTTCACCGAGGGAGTGTAGGAGGCGTTAGAGTCCCCTAGTTCCTTATAGTTACGGGTATCTCGTGTTGAGGAGTTTTGGACGATTCCGTCCTTAGTCAGCACAATTCCGCCGTACTCATTCGAACTCGCAGGCACAGGACCCGATTCGGGTACTTTATTGTTCTGACCGTTGATATAAACAAAACCAATAACAAAAACAATAACAACGACTACGCCGAGTACGGTAAGTTGTATCCATCGACGGTTCATCGCGACATTGCCGCGTTTTGATTGTTTAGCCGCAATTTGGCGGGCCTTCTCGCGGGCGTCCTGGGACATTGCCTGCTCCTTTATCTTGTGATCGACGCGGTGGATGCGCCTACCGCTAACCCGTTCTAGCCTACCGAAGGTTGGTGGTAGCTGCCAGTCATAGCCGGGTTTTCTACACTTTGTGTCGCGTTCTCACGCTCACAGCTTATTTTACGGGGCAACCACAGTCATCTGCGCTGACTATAAGTCGCACACGTACCGTTATAAGACTCGTTATTCTGCGGGATAGCATCTCAGGATAAACCTGGCGGTATGAGCAAAAGCAGACTTGGTGCCTTATAAATTGCCTCGTTCCCTTATTCTCTGGGTGACATGTATGTATGTATATGAAAACGTACCTTTCCAGAGGCTCCCGTTTACAACTCATAAGTTCCACGGATAAGGCCTTCCTACTGCAAGACTGCGCTACCAAGGAAAGGTCGTAGGACAGCTTCGACCGCAGACCGGGTTAGAAGGCGAGATTAGCGATAACCCTACATTTAAACCCTGTTAAACTAGAGCAGCTTTTAACCAATTAGTTTCATTGGCGATGTCAATGTCTCAGGCTGACAGTATCTTACTTGCTTAGCCACAATTTGACGAACCTTATCACGGGCGCCTTGGGACATCGCCTATCCCTTTATCCTATAGTCCCCCTGTGCACTTAGCGGTTATCTACGTTGTAATCCAGCCGTTCTCCTTCATGAGCACCCTGCTAGTGGACAGTAATAGTGGACAAGCCTCGCAGTACTTTATGGCTACACACGCCGCAAGCAGTGCTCCTCAGCGAGTTTCTAGCAGAGTATCGGCACCTTCAAAACCTCCAGAACCGCTATAGATATTCAGAGTAATCATCCTACAATTCTGACTTGTTCAGGGTTTCTAGTGGGTAAGGGATACTGTGTAAGAGCTTCAACAGAATACGGCTTAGCCCCACCCACACTTCAGGTTAGGAACATTAGAACAGGCAACATTCTATTCCGTAACCCAATTTCCTGTCTGTATAGACGATATAAGAACGACGCGGCTATGGCGACATATGCCATAATCTGCACCAAAGTAGATCCCGTCGAGCTGTACTTCGTAACAGGGGTGAACGGGAGTATGAATACATGACGTCCCAGTACCGGCTTACATATACAGCTGGAATTGGCGGGTACTTTTACGGGGCTTTGCGTGTTGAAAGCTAATGCTGGTATTCCAGGCGATAAAAGCATAGCTAATTCCGTTGGGTGAATTTGAGGTGTTGAATGGTTGTTGAGACCCCGCAGTTGGTGCATCGTTATCGGGTTTTCCTGCGCTGGTGGTACCGTTTTTCTTCAGAGGTCCGTCAGAGGTAGGGCATCGGTAGCGGAGGTTTTGAGGACCATTCTTGGGTGTTGTACCGGAGTTAACCACTAATTGAGTGGTTATTCAAGGCTGTATCCGTTGTGGTGACAGGGCAAAGTACCCGGTAGCAGACACACAATTTTACCTACAAGCCTTTGATCCGTACCTTAGATAGGATGGTTCGCTGTCATGACAGGGCGAGATGGTTCAGGGCAGACACAATATGTCTTATACTCCGTTACCTTTGTGTGTTCTAAGAAAACCCGTTCAACCAGAACACATTAGAAGAGGGCAACCGACCCTCCCCCGGAATAGCTTACCAAGACCCCAACCGCACTCATGGTCAAGGGGATGCTGCTACCGGGTTGGGGTTGTTGAGTAAAAACCACA
>NZ_KV804812.1:0-212 GCF_001811455.1 Rothia sp. HMSC065G12 | reverse complement strand
AAAAACCGAAACAAACAAAAATTAACCGCAATACCTACAAACGGCAAAGAAAACAACACCACATAAAACGGCAAATGAGGACCCATCATAGGATGCGACGGCGCAACCCGCACCACCAACCCCACAATAGGCCACCAAATCAACACCTGCACCACCAAAGCCCAAAACGGACCCCAACCCCAATACACACAATCCCGAACACGCACCCGCAC
>NZ_KV804811.1:61331-106207 GCF_001811455.1 Rothia sp. HMSC065G12 | reverse complement strand
AATTTACCCCGTTCACGGGGTAGAGGAAGTCAATTCAGGTATTAATGACACGTTTGATTCGTGCCAAGGGGCATTGGATCAGGATAAATGCCTTTCACGTGAACGTATAGTCGTTGCACCTGGGTATATTTTAGTAATATTTATCGCGGCCTTTATGATCTGCAATATTTTTGGCTGGTTAGCCGTTAAAAATAACCGCCATTATCTGATGGTGCGCGTTATCAACATTATTGGGATTGTACTTTCAGCCTTGGGAACTATGGGAGGAGCCCTAGTTTTACTCATAGCAGTTGGAAGTATGGCGACCTGGGGACATAACGGGGGTAGAGGGGCATTAGTCGCCCTCCTGGCGACAGTTGCACCTGCGGTTGATTTAGCTTTCTCGATCGTATTTGTTGTGTATGCATCGCGCATGAAACGAGGTATATATTCCCCGAAGAATACCTACCAACCGTGATAGGGTATGCGTAGATAAAAAACTCATGCGGCTTCGGGAATTTATACGTCGGAAAATCCGTATAAATCCTTAGGATTAGGATATATGGGGAGGAGGAAACTGCTGTGGATCACGAATCTCGCGTGCATGATGCCGATGCGTTTCCTTCTGCCCGCATGAACGCCGAAGATGCTTCGCCTCGGGGCGAAGCCCCGCCGGCCGGTCAGGATGCGGTGCCCACCCGCTACACGGCACCGATTCGCCACGCGGTTCCGGCAGCGCCGCCCGCATACGCCCTTGAGCATGCACGACAGAATTCTGGGGAGCCGGAACCAGCCCCACAGCCACCGCAGCCCAAGAAACAGGGCGCGGTTCGTCAGGCGCTTCGGGCAGCTACGAAACCGAAAACTGCCGAGCCTCAGGCACCTCAAGATGCGCCTGCCCCACGTTTTATTCCCGCACCCGCATCAACGCCGCCTACGTCTAGTTCTTCGGATGTATCCGCTACATCAGAACCTGCCCCATCACAAACCTCACAAGAGGTTGAGCAGGATGTATCGCCGCGACGGAATAGTATTCCACATCAGGCATATACGCCGAAGAATCTGAGCCGCGCATTCTCTCAAATGCAGGTAGGCATTGAAACAATAAATGCACGACGACGTTCCCTGAACATCATCATCGGTATCCGGTTAGCAGTGCTCACTCTCTTGGGGATTTTTGAAGGCGCTATTATTGCACGTTACACCACCAATATGGGGTGGGGATTCTGGCTGATTATCACAATCTACACCGTTGTTCAGGTATGGCCGTTAGCGCGTCCGCCCAAAGACGCTTCGGACGCTTCCGTATATTCCGTATGGGGAATATTTTCGCTGATCTGCTTTATCGGTGTTGGACTGGTACTTTCACCCATCACATTCCTACTTCTCGTCTTGAACTGGGATGGTATTTCACTGGGTCTTGACCCCATGATTGTGCTCTGCGCGCTGGGTGCTTTATGGCTTCTTGAAATCGCATTGCTGAGTGTAACCCTGTATAAGTTCAATACTCTGCGCGCGATACTTGCTCGTCCAACATTGAGTATTCGCTAGTCTTCGTAAACATCTGTACGGGACTCACTGTGTGGTTGCGCGACATGATATGACATGCGCGGCGGCGTTGTTTCTGTCTCTTGCTGGCAAACCTTGCTAATCTAACACTAGAAACCAGTACGAGAGGGGAAAACCCGGGTGGAAAACCAGCCAGAGCATCCGCATGACGATCGGGCCACGGTATTAGTGTCGAAGATATCGGGCAAGCCTATAAGGCCCCTTCAAGTGTCTCTGGCAACCCTCATCATGACGATATTTATAGGGATGTGGGCGTACATTCTGATCTCGTATATCGTCTGGGTTGTTACGGTGCCGCTGCAGGGCGTGTCGCTCTGGGAATCAGAAACTTTTCTGACGCTCAAAGACCAGCTTCCCCTCGTATTTTTCATGATGGCTACCTTCGTGCTGATGGCGCTTCATGTGGTGGTGTTATTTGCGTATTTACGCGGGCATAGGTGGGCTGCGTATGTGCTGACTGCCTCCTTGCTGTTGGGAATGCTCTGTACCTTTATTGTGCTCTTGCTGGTGGGCGTTATCATGGCCGGTCTTAATGGGGCTCCTATGGAGGAAGTAGAGTTCCTCTTGGATTCCAACTCGTCGCCGCTTTATGTGCCTCTTTATGTGGGTATGCCGTATCTTGTGATGAGCGTTATTGCTCTTGGACTGATCTGGAGCCGTGCCGCCCGCGAATACATGCATGCGCGAAGTTTATGGCGTGCCGAGCAGCGTGAGGATTCCCTGATGTTCTAAACCACCCCACGGTATATTCTCTATTTGGAATATATACAGGTGAGAGGGTATTTTGAGGGTGCTGTGCCAGGTATTTTCCGAGCTGGTACAGTCCCTTTTGTATATCGCAGAAAACCTGCTGAGAAATATTCCACATATGGAATACGGGTGTAAATACTGCAAACCGCCCTTGAGGTCGGCTACTCTCAGAAATAAGTTCACAGTTCTATTGAGCTAAAACCTCAAGGAGAATCGCCGATGACCAACCACCCAAACCCGGCTTCAGGAGACCCCTCACCCCAGCAACCTACAAACCCTTATGTGCAGCATTTACAGCAGCATATGGCGGTGGGGCAGGGGCAGAATCCTACAGTTCCCCTTCAAACTGCCCCTCAGGGCACATATGGCAATAACGCGGTTAAGATTGAAAAACCTGCACGAACATTCGTACTGACACTGGTTCTTGTGGGTGCTTTGGCATGTATCGCGTTACGGATCATAGAGTATCTGGTCAGTGCATCGTTAATGAACGAGGCGGCACGCTGGGTAAGCTCCCAACAGTATGCAGAGAATATTGATCGCGAGGCCATTGCGGTTCCCGCATTTTTACTCTCGGGCGCCCAGGCAGCCCTTTTGCTGGTATCTGTTTTTGTGTCTTCGTGTCTTTATCTGCTCTTCGGCTGTTTCGCATATGTGGGGCGGAATTGGGCGCGTATTATGCTGACAATTCTTGCCGTTATCGGGATTATTATGAGCGCCTTCAAATGCTGGGCTTTTAATACCGCACAGACAGGTATTGAAGGGATCTCACAAAATCCACAGGTACAGGGGTATATGAGGGTGCTCGTGATTCTATACGCTGCCCTCTGCGCGGTTAACCTACTTACGATAATTGTGATGTGGCTTCGTCCGGCTAATCGTTATGTACGCAAACTCAAGGCATATCGGCTGGCGCGTTTAATGGAACAGACTCAATATCAGCAGGTATATGCATATCACGTTGTTCAGCCAGGTTACTATGCGGGTCAGCAGCCAGGAGGTTACAACCCCAATACCGGGCGGCAGTCGTAGACGAGCAGATTGTGATCGGCAGCTAGGGCGGCGGCAGAATCTAAGCCGCCAAGGTTCGGTTCATAAGAGAACCACAATGCTGGTGTTCAAAGAACTTTTTAGTATGCTCAAAAGAGTATTCATGCAACACTATAAATTTTATAAAACCCGTGTAAGGACTGCATCATGACATATTCTGTCGCCCCCATGCCGGAAGGCACGCCCTCGTATCAGGCAGCACCGAATCCAGGAGGTCTCGCTGCCGCCTTTAAGGAGCCTAAAAGACCTACTTTTGTTTTTGTCTTCGCAATTTTTACCGCTACCGTGTGCCCAATCCTGCGTTTTGTGGAGTATGTCCTAACGTCTTCATATTTGAGCGAGGCTCTTAAATGGCATCAATCACGCACGCACGTACCTGCGTATGGTGATATGTCTCTTGAGCAGATGAAATCTGGAATGTTTGCACAGGCGCAGCTAAACTCAACGCTCACATTCCATTTTCTTTCCGTGCTGACATCTGCTCTGCTTTATATTCTTTTTGGGCTCGTCGTGAATAGTGGGAAAAACTGGGGTCGCATTCTGCTGACTATTCTTGCTTCCTTGGGCATGCTAATGAGCGGTATGAGCGCTTTGGGGCAGGCTTATACGATGTCTAACCCAGAGGCGCCGGCTTTTGCGAATGCGCAGGGGTATTTAGGGGCTCTGGTGGCCATATATATGCTACTTTTCCTGACGAACATCTGCCTGGTTGTTCTCGTGTGGATGCCGCCCGTGAATGTGTATATGCGGAATACTAAAGCCTACTGGAAAGCTAAAAAGGCGCTTGAGGCGGGTAGTAAGCGTTACATCGCTCAGTCGGCGGCTCAGACGGAATCAGCCTCGAAAGAGCAGGCTAAAGGTACAAGCTCATAGCCTGGTTGTCATTAAATAAGCCCGAATGCTAGGTAGCGTGAGTACTTTCCGCTATTCTCGAAAGGAAGCCCAAAGCGGTGCTTCACCCCCCCCGTTATAACCGTAAGGACTATTGTCGATGAATGAATACCCCAGGCCAACCGGCCCAGACCCCCAGCTGCCGCAAGCTCCACAGACATCGGGTGCATACCCAAACCAGCCGCAGAATCAGTATGGGCAGAACCAGCCCGTAAACTCACAGATCTCGCAGCCTTATATGCAGAATCCGGTGCATCAGGCGGCGCCGTCACCTTCCACGCCGCCGGAATCAGCCGTAAAACCGAAAATGTCGATTCTGCTGCTGTCTGTCCTCATCCTGGCGATCTTGATGCCCATCTTGCGCGTCATCGAATACGGCGTTATGGCCTCTATGGTGAACACCCTGATAGAAGCGCTCCGTCAATCGTTGGGGGAGAGCGCTTATCAACAGTTCATTGCTAAACCGGAATTTTATGAACTTCGAGATATGCAGGTCGGTCTAGTAGGCCGTTTTGTTTTTGGTATCTTCTTCAGCATCATCTACATTTTTTTCGGAATTTTTATTTTCCTGGGATACAACTGGGCGCGTATTGTTCTGACGGTTTTTACAGTGTTGAATACGCTCTTAGTCATGCTTTTCCTGATGGACTCGATCGTAGGCTACAACGAGTTTGCCAATTTTACGGATTTGGTGGATCTTCGGGGTCAAGCTTTCGGACTTGTCATCATCTATATCTCCATTTTGGTGGTGGGTCTTCTGCCCCTGATTCTGATGTGGCTGCCGCCCGCGAATAGGTATGTTCGCCAGCGTACTTCGGTGCGGCGGGCGCGGAACCAGGCCAATAGCCCCTACGGAATGCCGCAGCCCTATGCATATCCGGCACCCGCGCCGCATCCGGGGCAGGCACCAGGGAACCAGCCTTCCTCTGGAGGGCAGCAGCTTTAGCTCCCTGAGGATATAAGGGTTTTACTTCGTGAAGGTGCTGCGGCATATATTTAACATATATGCTGCAGCACCCTTTTTATAACTGATCTCGTTGCGCGTAAATAATTTCTTGTATGTCCATAAAGCCTTTATTTCTGGGTATCTGACCGATAAATAATGAAACTATAAGCGCCTTAAATCGACGCTTTTCAATATTAAAACACAGTCCAAAAACCTAGAGATATTGTCATATTACTTGATGAACCTGTAACGTGTGCTTTAAGGGTTGTGGAGGTTCTTCGTAACACTCAGCTAAGACCTTAGGTGCTTTCGTACAATGCCGCAGCCCTCTAGGAGGAATACCGCCGATGAGCTATGACAGTGCTGTACGCTCTGAATACTCCAAAACAACACTGGCCTCTGGGTATATGGGCGAAAAGAATATGGTGAATTATTCGCCCATACCGAGAGCCTCTTTAGAGCACCCCTATGTACCCCGTGCGGTGAAGATATCCGCATGCGCCAGCATGATGATTGCTATTCTTCGCACCATATACCTGACAGCATCATGGCATTTTGAAAATTTTGCTCTGGGTAACGCTCTGACTATTGCTAACGTTTTCTTGCACGTTATTCTAGGAATTTTTATTCTTCGGGGGTATGCGCTGGCGCGTGCTCTGCTGGTTTCACTCGCGCTGCTGACCTTGGGAACCTCCCTGCTGACTCTGAGCTGGCTGCGCCCTGCCGTTCCCGATATTCCGGGGTCATATTTGTCAGTTGTGGTGCTGAGCATGGCGGCACTGACGCACCTGGTGCTGTTAGGATTTTTGATGTTCCCCGCCAGCGTTACCCTGTATATGCGTGAGAGCAACGCCTACCGTCAGGCATGCGCCCACTGTTAGCCATAGGTTCTGGGAGCCTATTTACAAGATAAATCCGGGCTATGTTCCTGAGCCAATGGCGGCGCGTCAGCTTTTCTGAATTCGGGAGCGATGGTTTGCGGTTGATGATGGGTTTTTCCCGAATAAAATTCGAGATCGGGCGTGTTCAAAAATTCGTCGTATATGACGAAATATCAGGTTGAGCTCGGCGTGATTAAAAAATATTTCACGACATCGGTCAATAATGTATGACCTGAAACTAAGGCTCCGCTATGCTCGTAATACAGCCGTTTAACACGGTAACCGAGAACAAAGGAGTACCACCGATGAGCGAGCAGCATAGACCTGACCCGGCTCTGCCTCAAAACCCTCAGCCTTCCGGAAACCAAGGCTACCCCCAACAACCCGCACCCGCCGGTCAGCCCATGTATGGGAACGCCCCCGCTCCCGCCGCAGATCTTCCTGAGAAGCCCGCGTACCGAGGAACCGTTGTCGCCGTTCTCATCGTGGGTATTATCGCGGCTCTTTTGCGGATTATCGATATTATTATGGGGCTTTACCTACATCCGCAGGCAAAAAATTTCGCCCAAGAATATAACATCAGCGAAAGTGAACTTGGAATTACTGATTCTAGCCCCCGAGGAATTATCTTTGGCATCGTAATTGCCCTTCTTTTCTTTACACTAGCAAGAAATATGAAGAAAGGCGGTCTAGGATCTGCTATCGGTCTTACTGCTGTAGCCGGTATCTTTACAGTGATCTATGCTAATGGAATGCCAGAGGCTCTGGATAACGTTAATAGCTTTGACGAAATTATAAGCGATCCCCTTTTCCCAGAGAAGTACAAAGGATTCTTTTCCGCTATAAAGTTTGGGGTTTATCTCGAACTAGCTTCTATCGTGATCCAGGTTCTTCTGATTATCCTGATCTGGCTGCCAACCACTCTTAAATACATGAAGAAGGCTCGGGAATATTACGGCGCGGTAGCTGCACAACAGCAGGAAAATCAGCCCGTCGATGCCAGCGCCCTCGCCGTGCCCGCATCCGAAGGACAGGTGCCCGCTGCACAGCATAATACCCAGCAGGCTCAGCAGCAGGGGTATGGATATGACCCGCAAGCTCCTCAGAATCCGCAGGCTCAGCAGAATAATGTGCCGCAAAACCCGCAAAATCCCCAAGACCATCAGGGCAATAGCGGGTACAATCTGAATTAGAGATTGAAAATTTCATAGGTTTGATGCACTTCGTGCATGCCTAACAATGTTCGTCGTGCACCTCAGACGGGGGCACGACGAACATTTTTTAAGGAACTCTCAACAATCGAAGTGAGAATTCCGCAGCCCAACCACAAAAAACATTGTTGAGGAGGAGCCATGAGTCAAGATCCTTATGGTCAACAACCCCCATACCAGCCGCCGCATCCCAACGCGCCCATGCACCCGGCGATTCAATACGCACCCGTGCCAACGCAGAAACCCGAGCCCACTACCGTCGTCAAGATCGGCACCTACCTGATTTACGCCGTGGCACTGTACATGATCATGCGAGCCATCGTTGGTTTGGATGATTTCGGGTTCCAGACATACCACACGGAGAACGGCAAGACGACCGAAGTAAACTCTTCGATGGGACTCGGCTATGTCATCAGTGCAATTTTTGCTGCGTTTACTATTCTCCTCGGATTCTTCTACTCTAAGGGTCACGGGTGGGCACGCATTACCGCCCTTGTCCTGGGGATTATTGGTACCATTCGTGATCTGCTCTACTTCTTGCTCACCCTACTCGCCCAGTCGCTGGTACAGTCCGTTACATCTCAGATGGATGGGGTGCAGCAGGTATCTATAAGCCCTGCAGTATACATAGTTCTTATATTGGGCATTATTTTGCAGATTGCGGTAGTGGTTTTCATGCTTCGTGGTGATGCCGCTCGGTACACGAGCGATAGCCGCCTCTGGCGCAACTACCGGCAGGATCAGGGCCCGCAGCCCGTTCAACAGCCCACAGAATCCCAGCCTCAACAAGGATTCGGTCAGGCTGCACAAAACCCGCAGGCACAGAACCCGCAATCACAACCAAACCCCGCACCGCAGAATCCTAATAACCGGTACGACAATGGTGATGGGTACCGTTTGAACTAGCCTATAAACACTCGGATGCGCCCTCAACAGCGCAGAAACGTTCGCCGTACACTACCATTGAAGTATGGCGAGCGTTTTGCGTTTTTGCACCATATAAAAGTGTTGCTGGCATGCATACGACCGCCATAGATATAGCACCGGTACACACGATAAGAGTCACCAGGACACATCATGAGCCAAAATCCCTATTATCAAGATCCGCAGTATCAGCCCTCATACACCCAACAACCTCAAGGACCTTATAGCCAGCCATACCAGTCAGGGGCTTATGCGCCCGTTCCAGAGAAAAAACCCGAACCCAGCACGGTAGTAAAAACAGGTATTTACCTGATCTTTGGGTATGCGCTTTATGCCCTGGTATCAAGTATTTACAACTCGGTAACCCTTCGAGACAGGATGAATGCCCTGCTCGAACAGCAGAAGAACCAGTACTCTCCGTATGGGAACTACAGTAGCGTCAACTTTTCAGACTCGTTGATAACAACGAGTATTGTTGTTGGCATTCTGATAGCCGTCATCATAGTCGCTCTTACGGTCGTTATCGGTTATTTTTACGCCAAAGGGCACACTTGGGCGCGTATTACAGCTTTGGTCTTAAGTAGTATTGGTACTGCATTCGGTGTGATTACCCTGATTATGATCCTCGCGGGTGCTGGTACAGGGTCGGTAAGTTATTCCCCGTATTCCACGATGAACGACCCTGTGTCAATTGGTATGACAATCTTCTCAACGGTTCTGCAGGGCGCCATTATCGTGTTCATGGTGCTGCGTGATGCTACGCAGTATACCGCTCAGAGCCGCATCTGGCGTATGTACCAGCAGAATCAGAGTGGCGTAAATCCCTACCAGCAGCAGGGTAGCCAACCCTATAACCATTAGGATATATGCTTCGATAAGAATATAAGCATATAGCAGGGGGCGGCGAATACAGACTGTATTCGCCGCCCCCTTATGCATACGCAGAAGTTTGAGATTTAGGCGCCCCTACTCGGCTGCCTCGTTCTTGGCTTTGGAACGGCCGCGCAGGTATTCAAAAGTCACGGGCAGAACCGAAACCAACACAATAATGACCGCAAGCATCTCAATATTGTTGTGGATGAACTCGACACCACCCAACAGCACGCCTGCCATACCAATAGAACCAATCCACAGGACGGCACCCAGGATGTTCCAGAGGTTGAACCTGCGGCGGGGATACGAAGAAATACCCGCCGCCAGCGAAACAAAGGTACGAACGATCGGTACGAAGCGACCTACAACAAGCGCGAAACCGCCTCGTTTAGCAAAAAATTCTTCCGCAGCGTGCAGGTTCTTGGTGCTCAGGATTTTTGCATCGTCTTTGAAAAGATTACGGCCATAGCGGGCACCCAGCTGATACCCGACCTCGCCGCCAGCTACCGCCGCAATGATAAGAACCGGGAACGCTAACCAGAGCGACAGCCCCATGCGGTCGTGGAGCATACCCAGAGCGAAGATCAAAGAGTCGCCCGGAAGCACCGGAAACAGCACGCCCGATTCGATAAAAACGATGATGGCCGAAACCACCAGAACCCACGGACCGGTGCTGATCAGCACATCTTCAAGCTTGAAACCGAGGAGCCCCAGCGGAAGATGAGCAAGAAGTACGGGGATAAAAAAAGCCATAGAAAAATCCTGAAGTAGTCGAACACAAGGCACGCGCGGTGCTTGCACACAATCCTATGCGGTCTGCCTGAGAGACCACTAAGGCAAAAATATGTGGAAGCTATGAAGTGTCTCGCAATATTCTACCGGGATTCTTTGTGAGAAACGATTAAGAGTGTGAACCTGCCTCACGAGCTTGGCTAACTGATGGAATCATGGCGTTTATGCCCAATGAGGAATATAAGGATGGTGAAGCCCGTGCCCATATATTCCGTGACCGTGATAGTATTCCCAAACCTGTATGCACGAGGTAACCGTACAGCATGTGCGGAGCCTTGAAATCTGCCATGATGGGAGAAACCCCTCACAAAGGAACCCCATGCCAACACTCCATGAAAACGCCCAAACCCTGCTCAGAAAGCTCACCGCAAACCCGAATGCGAGCTTTCACCCCGGGCAGTTTGAGGCTATCGAGGCGCTTGTCACCAACCGCCGCCGCACCCTCGTGGTACAGCGTACAGGCTGGGGAAAATCTGCCGTGTATTTTATTTCGGCGCTGCTGATGCGCGCCCAAGGTTCCGGGGTTGCCCTCATTATTTCCCCGCTGCTTTCGCTCATGCGCGACCAGGTGCAGGCAGCCGAACGCGCCGGGGTTCGTGCCGCTATGGTGAACTCCGCTAACGTGACCGAATGGGAGGCAATACGCGCCCGCCTTGATGCAAACGATCTGGACGTTCTCCTCATTGGACCCGAACGACTCAATAACCCCGCATTTCGTGAAGAGTGGATGCCTTATCTTCAGCCGCGGCTTGGTCTTCTGGTGGTTGATGAAGCGCATTGTATATCCGATTGGGGGCACGATTTTCGCCCCGATTACCGGCGCATCGGGGCGCTTATTCGTGAGCTCGATACGAACATTACCGTACTCGCGACGACTGCAACCGCGAACGAACGTGTAAGCCGCGATATTGCCGAGCAGCTTGCCGCAGGCGCCAGCCCCGAGGATGTTGTGGTGCTGCGCGGTTCGCTCACCCGCGATTCGCTGAGGCTGGGCGTGCTGCAGCTGCCCGACGAAGCGCAGCGTCTAGGCTGGCTGGTTGAACACCTTGATACGCTGCCGGGGTCGGGGATTATCTATACCCTGACAGTATCCGCCGCCGAAGATACCGCACGACTGCTGCAAACCGCCGGGCACAAGGTTCTTGCGTACACCGGAAAAACCGATCCCGATGAACGCCGCGAAGCCGAAGAAGCCCTCAAAGCCAACCGGGTTAAGGCGCTTGTTGCCACAAGTGCCCTCGGTATGGGATTCGACAAACCCGATCTAGGGTTTGTGGTGCATCTTGGGGCACCTTCTTCGGCGGTGAGCTACTACCAGCAGGTGGGTCGTGCCGGCCGTGGCACCGACCATGCGGATGTGCTTCTGCTGCCCGGGCGTGAAGACCGCGCGATCTGGGAGTACTTTGCGACCGCATCCATGCCCGACGAACAGAACGCCTACGCCGTGTGTGAGGCGCTGGCGGATGAGCCTGATGGGCTTTCTATACCCGCGCTGGAGGCACGTGTACAGTTACGCCGAAGCACCTTAGAGCTTCTGCTCAAAGTACTTGATGTTGAGGATGCGGTGCGCAAAATCGGCTCACGCTGGTACTCCACCGGTACTCCCTGGAGCTACGATGCACCGCGATACCGTGCCGTGACGCAGGCGCGTGTTCGGGAGCAAGAGGCCATGCTCGCCTACGAAAGTACCGAAGGGTGCCGCATGGTCTTTCTGGCACGCGAGCTGGACGATACCACGGCGGCTCCGTGCGGAAAATGCGATAGGTGCGCGGGCCCCTGGTACCCCGAACAGGTCTCTGAGCGCGCCGTGCAGCAGGCCCAAGGAACACTCAACGCGGTCGGCGTAGAAATATCCCCGCGCGGCATGTGGCCTACCGGGCTGCAGGAGCTCGCGGGAGAGAACGCGCCGAAGGGTAAGATTCCGGTGTCAGAGCGCGCCGAACCGGGTTACGCGCTGGCACGCCTCAGCGATGTGGGGTGGGGCAGCCGTGTGCGTGAACTTTTGGCGACCGACGAATCCGGAGAACCTCTCGATACGCCCGTCCCCCAAGCTCTCGGGCAGGCCTGCGTGCGGGTTCTTGCGGCATGGGACTGGGGCGAAACCGGCCGCCCCGAAACCGTACTCACGGTACCGTCTCCGGTGCGTCCCACGTTAGCGCGCTCGTTGGGGGAGGGGCTGGCTCATGTCGGTAAACTCGTGTATTTGGGCAAGGCTGAGCTGGCTGCCGAACCGCGTTTCTTCGGCGGTAACAGTGTTTTCCGATGCGCCGATGTTATGCGTTCCTACCAGATTCCGCCTGAGGTGATCGAGAGGCTGCGTGAGCATCCGGGGCCTGTGCTTTTAGTGAGCGATATTGTGGATTCTCGCTGGAGCATCACCGTGTTGGCGCAGCGGCTGCGGGCGGGTGGAGCATCCGCCGTATACCCCTTCGCGCTGGCTGTGACACACTGAGAATTGTATTTCTCATGAGGAATATATAGCTTTTGACAAGGACATATAGACGATATGGAATACAACAATAGTGGTGCTCACGCCGGTGACGGTGAAGCCCTCAGCACCATTGCGACATTGGCTGAGCATGAACGCTGGATGCGCCTGGCTCTCGACGAAGGAAAGCGCGCAGCATGCGCCGGTGAGATACCTGTCGGCGCAGTGGTGGTAAATGCCGAAGGTGAGATTATCGGTTCGGGGCACAATAGCCGCGAACACGATCATGACCCCACCGGGCACGCTGAGATCCACGCGATCCGCCAGGCGGCACAGCATCTTAAGACCTGGCGATTGGAAGAGTGCACGCTCGTAGTGACCGTTGAACCATGCCTCATGTGTGCCGGGGCGATTCTGATGGCGCGCATACCCACGGTGGTGATGGGTGCTTGGGAAGAAAAAACGGGTGCGGTGGGGAGTCAATATGATGTTCTCCGTGACCGTCGTTTAGGGCTTGATGTGCAGGTTTACGCCGGGGTGCTGCGCGAGGAATGTGCTGGGCTGATGCGCACATTTTTTGAAGTCCGCCGCCCGCAGCAAGGGGTCTAAGCCGCTGGGTATTTTTGCCTAAAATCCTTGTGCCTTCATAAAAGGCTCGTGATGTGATCAAACGGTTTCCAACGTTTTATTCACATCACGAGCCTTTTGTTCGGAGAAGACAAAGAGGACGATAGGGGAGAGAGGAAGCGAAAGGGACCGGTACGACTTCCTCCCCCCTTATTTGAACGAAAATCGCTTTTTCTTTGAAAAATAATCCATAAATTTCAAAAATAATATCGGAAATCGTCAAAAAATGGTCATGTGCACTGTTTCTGCGGATCTACGATAGATGAGGTAATTCAGGGTCCTGCGTGCCACTTAACGCGGGGACGCGCCAAGAATCCTGACACGTATTCATTTAAAGGTTCAGCACACATGTTAACCGCAGACGATATTTGGGCTCGGGGCCGCCATAAGGCACTCTTCGGTCGTACCAGCTTCACGGTGGAACGCGGCGAAGTCATCCTGATACAGGCCGACAGCCAGATTGAACGCACCTCCCTAAGCTTAGGCCTTACCGGGCGGCTGAAGCTCAGCGGCGGAACCCTCAGCTGGGACCACCGAAGCCCCGTCAGTTTGCGCCACCTGCGCAGTATCTCTGACATTATTGATTCCCCAGAAGTTACCGCCCCCGAAGTGCATATGCGCGTGCATGATTACGTCTCCGAAATGCTCTCGTACTCTCTGCCGTTCTTCGGTCGGCCCCGAGCAAGCCACTGGCTGGAGCAGAACGATTTAGGCGAGCTCGATAGGCTCTGGACCGAACAGCTTACAGGTGAGCAGAACATCCGTCTGATGAGCGCGTTAGCGGCGCATACCCGCTCCGATCTTCTGGTATTTGATACTCCGTCACGGCATCTGGACCACACCCGCATGTGGCTGCCGTATCTGCAGGAACTCGCCGAAAACGAAGACGATCCTCGTGCCGTGATCGCCGTAGTTCCGCATATTTCCGAAAGCTGGGACGGCAAAACTGCCGTGGTTGGTGACGCCCACGAAGACCTTGAAGAAACCCCGCAGGATGCGCGCGAGAGTATCCGCCTCACCGTCGCGCGGGAGGAAACCGACTCGTCCCTGGATGACCTGCTCGGCAGCGACCACCACCACGACGACGATCATAGCGACCCGAACGATCGCGAGACGCTAGAGAGCGAGGATCCGGGCGCGAAGGTACAGACCGTTCGGTCACCGCAGGAAGACTCGGCGGTGAACGCATCCGAAGTACCCGAGGCTCTCCTCGAAGACCACGAAGAACAGCTCGAAGAATTATCAAACCCGAAGAACCCAGCAGAGAAGGAACAGTAACTGTGAGTGTAGTTCGTGTTGCGCTTGTCGAACTTAAGCGTCTAACCTCCGGGGTGCTTCCGGTACTGGTGCTTCTTGCTATGTCGTGTATTCCGCTGCTGTACGGTTCACTGTACCTGTACGGCAACTGGGATGCCTACGGGAATGTGAACGGTATTGTGGGCGCACTCGTGGTGGAAGACGAGGGCGCGAAAGATGCCTCCGGCAACGATCTGAACACCGGTGCGGATGTCAAAAAGAGCCTGCTGGATGCGGGAACCTTCGACTGGAAGAGCGTAGAGACCCGTGATAAGGCCGTCCAAGGCGTCAGCGACGGGACCTATGATTTTGCGCTCGTGATTCCGAAAGACTTCTCGGCCAGGCTCGTGAGTACCGGCTCGTTCAAACCTGATGAGAAAGGCAACACCGGTCCCATTAACCCGCAGGCCGCCGGGCTGGAAATTATCACGAACGACGCCAATAACTATGTGCTCACCAACATCGTGACGAAGGCGGGAACAGCCGTGCGGGATTCCGTGGCCTCCAAGGTGGGGGATAAGACGGCGAACACTCTGCTGGCAAGCTTCACGACCATTCACGGCAAAATGAATGAGGCAGCCGACGGCGCCGACAAAATCAACGCGAACACCGTCAAACTTTCCGATGCGATGACCCAACTCGCTGACGGAACCGGAACCCTCAACGATGGTGCCGTCAAGCTCGCGGACGGGTCTGAGCAGCTGGTGAATGGTTCCAGTAGGCTCATCGAAGGGCAAAATAAGCTCGCCGACGGTTCGTCCCAGTTGGCTGACGGCGCAGGCACCCTCAACCAGGGTGCCGGAAAAGTCAATGACGGTGCGGTCAAGCTCGCTGACGGATCATCAACCCTGGCCAACGGTGCCTCTGACACGCATAACGGCGCTTCCCAGTTGGCGGATGGCTCCGCAGCCCTCGCAAACGGCACCGGCAGCCTTAAGAAAGGCGCGAACGACCTCGCCCAAGGTGCCCAGCAGGTCGCCGACGGAACGCATTCGCTCAAGAATGCACTGGATCAGGACGGAGTGCGTCAACTTCCCGGAACGCTCACCGCCATGTGCCAAAACCTGAACTCAATCGACACCTCCGCCCCAAGCGGGGATTTTGGCACAGATCTGTCAAATACGGTGGTGTCTAAGGTTGCCGAAGATACCCGGCAGAAACTAGCGCCTCTCGTCGAATCCGGCTCCATCAGCCAGGAAACCGCCGACGCGATCGTCGCCAACATCAATTCCGAACAGACGAAATCGGCTGTAGCATCCGCGAACGATCAGGCACTCAAAAACCATCTGGCGCAGCACGGACAAGCCGGTTCAGATGTGTTGGCGAAGCTGCAAACCCTCAAAAATGACAACTGTGTGGCCACCGGGGAATCCGCTGCAGCGCAAAAACTCAGTACCTTGATTGACGGGGTGGATAAGCTCGACTCCGGCGCCACGGCGGTAGCGCAGGGTGCCGGAACACTGCGCGACGGCATCACCAAACTCGATTCCGGGGCAACCACCCTAGCGGACGGTTCAGCTAAACTCGCCGACGGCACCGGGAAAGTTGCCGATGGTGCCTCCACCCTCAATAACGGAGCATCCCAACTGGCCGAGGGCACCGGCGAACTCAAAAACGGTACCGGAAACCTGCACAACGGCGCACAGCAGCTTGCCGATGGCGAAAAAGAAGCCGTAGACGGCCAAAATAAACTGCACGACGGCGCAACCACACTGCAGGATGGGTCGTCCCAGCTTGCCGATGGCACCGGAAAACTCAACAGCAGCACCGGCCAAATCGCCGACGGCACGGGGCAGCTCAAAGACGGAACCGGGCAGCTCTCCACCGGACTGCACAACGGCACCCGCCAAATCCCCAACTTGAACGAAGAACAGCAAAAAGACGTAGCCTCCGTCATGTCCTCACCCGTGGACCTCGAACACAGTTCCCTAGCCAACGGACGTAATTACGGCGAGGGTATGGGACCGTTCTTCATGTGCCTAGCCCTGTGGATCGGCGGTCTGATGCTCGTGCAAACCCTGCGCCCGCTCAACAACCGTGCACTGGCCTCAAAGGCACCGACAGCGCGCATCATCCTAGGAAGCTGGCTGCCGTTCGGACTGATCGGTATCGCCCAGGCAGTACTCATGTTCGCGGCAGTGAAATTCGGGCTCGGATTCCAGATGGCGCATCCGTGGCTTGCCTTCTTCTTCCTCTGCTTTGTCGCAACGATCTTCACCCTGTTCATTCACGGCGTGGTGGTGTTCTTCGGCTCGCCCGGCAAGCTCATAGCCCTAATTATCATGATCCTGCAGCTCATCACGGCGGGCGGCACCATGCCCTACGAAACCCTGCCGCACGCCATGAGATGGATGCACGACTTCTTCCCCATGGGCTACGCCGTCACCGGTATGCGCAGGCTCAGCTACGGCATCAACGAATCCAGCCTGATGCCGATCATGATGTACCTGCTGCTGTGGGGTGCCGCCGGTCTGGTGCTGGGGTACCTGGGAACCCGCCGCGACCGCATCTGGTCCCTGAAAAAACTAATCCCCGAAATCACTGTATAGGGCCTTAGTATGGAGAGAACAGCAACCGCCACGAAGGGAACCATCCCCATGCCCGATACGCCGAACCCCGCACGCCGACCGGGCCGCACCGGCAAAACCCAACGCAAACTCTTCACCGCCACGATGGAGATCATGGAGCATCGGGGAAGCGCCCACGTGAGCATTGAAGAGGTCGCCCAACGCGCCGGGGTCTCCAAAGGCACCGTGTACTACAACTTCGGGTCGAAGAAAACCATGATCGACCGGCTTCTGCAATACGGCACGCACCTGCTCGTGGAGAGCATGAGCGAAGCTTCCGTCGCTCAGAGCGACCCGCGCGAAGGGCTGCGCAAAAGCATCTCCACGGCGCTCACCTATCTGCACGAACACCGAGGATTCACCAGGCTCTGGGTGAGCGAAGTGTGGAAGGGGCTGGATGCCTGGACCGACTCAATGGTGGACAACCGCCAAGAAATCCTGGATTTCATAGAGTCGCAGGTACGCGCCCTGCGCAGCCGCTACACGATCGATACCGCCCAGGATACACGTGCGTTGGCGCTTTCTATTTTTGGTGCTACTTTTATGCTGGCGATGGACCGGGAGATACACGGGGTGCAGCGTAGCATCGAGGACTCAACCCGTGCGGTCATGCTGGTATTTGACGGCTATATTCGGCACTGACGGATGCGGCTTTCAGGCGATATTGGGGTGCACAGCCGCTATGGGTTCGCTCTTGACTGAAGGTCGATCCCCTGGGTGAGGAACTAAGTTCGGCAGGCAGAATAAGCGGTATGATGCGCTTGTCGCTAAGGATTTGAAGGGTGTCCCCATACCTTGGATGGAACACCGAGCAAGGGGGTGGAGTTTTTGCCCCCTTGGGGCGGATGCGGTAGAATCATATCCTATTGGTGGTGTGTCCGAGCGGCCGAAGGTGCATCACTCGAAATGATGTTTGGTGTAACAGCCAACGAGGGTTCAAATCCCTCCACCACCGCATAACTAAGCCCGTCGGATCTTAAAATTCTTAAGACCCGACGGGTTTTCTGCATGTCACGCTTATGGAACCATAGGCTTAGGTGAGGACGAAGTTTGTGGCCCAGGTGAAATCCCCCGACACGCTCTGCCTACTACGGAACTCGGGCCCGAAACCAGGACCACCAGCAGGCCTATACTCTAGCCCCACCCCGTCTAGGGCTAACCCCGAAACAGTGGGCACCTCCAACAGACGCTGCACCCACAACTTTTCCCGAATATACTGCACAAGTATTTCAGCATCCTGAGTATTGTTCGGATCAGCCCAATACCCATAATCCAACCGAAACGCCACCTGAGAACCCAGATACCGGCACGGTTCTATATGCGGTTTAAACCGATACACCACCCCTGCGGTATCGGTGAGCTCAAAGAGCCCGTTCTCATCCCCTAATAGGGTGAAATAGCTAGAGTCAATCTGCCAGTAGTGCAGCACCTGCTTACGTCCCCGGTTATTGACCCTCATGAGTTTCTCGGGCAGGATTTCCCGGTACGAGACCCTGCACACCCACAAACCCCACACCACAGAAGGCATAAACAGGATAACAAGAAGGTGCTCCAACCACTAAGCTTCAAAACAAGAATTAATTTACAAATAAACAATTCTTTACACACTACTCAATGTAATGCTAAGGTGTAATTATCGATATATAATATCGATAGATTTGAAGGTTCAGGTTAAGCCTTTTAGTACTTGGTTTTTCTTGGATCATCAATTATTCCTGTAATCAAATAATTCTTTTAAGGAGAATATTATGTCTGACCTATTAGCTGCATTGCCCAAGCACTTCGATACTACAGTCGAAAATGTTCAAACTGCGGGAAAGGCATTCGAACCAACCGCTGCACGTTGCACTTGTAGCACTGTTCCTTGTTGCTGCTGCTGGAGCAATTAACCATTTCGCAAGTTAAATGTAAAGGTCTGTCAAGAAGATAAAGACCTGCATAATAGAATGTGTGGGTCTTTATCTTCGTCTATCTAAAGGAAAGAGTATGCTGATAGCAACTATCGTCACTGAGGTGATGTTTTGGGTATGTCTAGTATTAGGAAGCATATTCCGTTACACCCTGAAAATGCCTAAACTTGGAATCACACTTTTAGCGGCAACTCCCCTGATTGATATGATGTTGCTAGCGTTTTCTTTCATCACGCTACGACAGACCAGTACTGCGGAATTTATGCACGGGTTCGCGGCCTTCTATATTGCGTTCTCCATTGTTTTTGGCCGTAGCATTATTCAAACTTTCGATAGAAAATTTTCTGGTGCCACCCCAGCGGTACTTGCGGCAAACAGTGCACAACAGCTGAAGAAGTGCGTGGTGGCGTGCTTAATCGCGGTGGTTCTGCTTGTTGCTGAGATTTTGGTGACTGGGATTAGGGGCAGCTTCTGGCTCGTGTACTGGGTCATCGCCGTCATCTTCACGCCGCTGATGTGGTGGGGCGTCGAGAAATGGTATGCACATGTAAGAGAGAAAAATTATGAATAAAGCCCAAAGGGTAACCTCAGCTAGCGATTGGTATGTTAATGAATCGCTGCGGCACATTGCTCGCGGTCATGATAAACCCTATGACTTACGCTATTCAAAAATGGTAGCATGTGAAGTTTCTCGAATGAAACCGTTTCGACTTATAGACATTGGTTGTGGGTATGGAGAATTGTTTAAAGCTCTGTACTATCGTGATATCCCGGTTACATATATAGGCTTTGATCCAGATAAAAAATGCATAGAATCTTTACAAGAGTTACACTCAAAACAGTGTAAAGCCCATCTTGGGGATTCGGAATCTGCTATCGATTATGTGCAAAACACACATGTTGATGTAGTAACATCTGTGCTGAGTCTTGGGCTTTGGAACGATCCAGTTGGAGATCTTATTAAGGTAGCGCATGCACTTCCACCAGGCGGACAGATCATTGCTGTAGACCTTTTAAAGTTGTGTGAAATTCCTTATCCACTTAATGCAGCCCCCTTGAGTCGGTATAAGATTGATCAATACAACTCGTCTTTGGCTGAGTCTGATATTAACATTTTGTGTGAAGATTTGTCTGCAACTTGTGAATCAGAAATTAAATGGTTTGTCGATATAGGGTTGGAACCGCAGGAAATTGATTATAATTCTATTCAAAACCAAAAGCCGTTCACTACTCTTTTTTTTATTAGAATAACTCGAAAGGAACTAAATGTCGGCTAATTACCTTGGAACACGACCCTTTGTCAATAGGCTTATCGCAGGTTTTCCCGAATTTCAAACCACTAGACAGATCATTGATCTATTTACTATGAATTGGGAGGAGGTCGGACAAAAGATTGAGTCGACTACCTGGGAAGGTATTGATGAACTTGTCGTATTACGTCCGTTTATCTCCTATGAACAATGCAATCAAGCATATGCACAGTGGATTAATCATGTAGAATCCTGTCTACCGCCACAGCATAAAACAATATACATGGGAACCTTACCAGAAGATTGGACTGCATATATTGCTAATGCACAAAGATTTGGCTACTTTTTAGTTATGGAGCCTCATGAAAAATTTCGAGCAACAACAACAAGATCTCTCTGCAATGGGTTATCTCAAATAAACATCGGTGAGGTAAGTGATGTATATCTTGATTTTGAACTTGATCCTAAAGAACTTAAAGATATAGCAGGATCGGTTTTTGAGTACATTGAACTTCCACCAACAGAGTATGTCGAGACGCTAATAAAATTTGCTGAAAAAGATTCAGTCGAACGACTCGCTAGCTTTCAAAGTCTTTTCAGCGGGCCTGTCAGTAACAAATTTTTTTGCCAAAATACAGTACAAGAAATAGACGAATGGGTTGGAAACCTAAAAGGTCTAATGAAAAGGAAGTAAGGACAAGGACATGAAATATTGCCTTAATACTGCCCACACGATTCAATATAATAAAGACAATATTTGGATCAACGGCGAGCGGTCCCTCAAGAAAATTAAAGATCATACACTCCTGGATTTTATTCTTCAGATGTGTGCAGATGGTGGTATTATTGATTCGGAGATAGTAGAAGACTTTGAACAACGGGCATCTTTGGAAAGAGCACTGGTTCTTCTAGAAGATGCAGGTATTTTAGTGCAAGTAGATAAAGCTGAGCCTTGGCCAAATATTGTTCTTAACCTATATAACTATTCTGAGGGTACGTGTGAAATTTCTGAAATAAAATCTGCCCTTGATTCTGCAACAATTATTATTTTTGCACCAAATGAGAAAGATTTTGCATATCAACTTAAAAATGATATAGAGCATGAAATAACTGGTACAGGAATGAATGTGCATGTTTGTAATGAGTTAGAGAGTATTGGTGCACTCAGTGAAAAATCTTTAATTCTTGTCGTTGGTTCAGCAGATGGTGATCAGCTATTTGATCATGTAAATGAAACTGCCCTAAAAGAGAAGTGGCGAGTATGGCTACCTATTTCCCCACCGATGGGTACATCTTCGCAGATTGGTCCATGGATTTATCCCCATTCGAGCGCATGTTACCGTTGCTATCGTCTACGTAAAACTAGTGTGAGCTGGAGCGATAACTATGTTGCCCCAGATTTGGATACTATTGCTAGGCCAGTAACTCGTTCATTGTATGCTGACGATTCGCTTGCAACGACTATCCTATCTGCTCAAATAGCACGTTCTTCTATTATGCATGTAGGACTTAATGGATACATCGGTCAGGCACCACATGGTTATACTACCCATTTTTCTAATTCTATGGATGGATTCGTTGCCGAGAATCATTACATATTGCGAGTACCGCGATGTGAAGAATGTTCTCCAACTGCACACACTGGATATCCACAGATTTGGTTTCATGGAGAAATGGGGCAAAAATGAATACACAACGTTCAAAACTGACATATACAGAATTCTTGGATTATTTAAAAGAATGGGATAAGCCTGTTAACCTCACGAAACTAGGTTTAGAGTTTTCACGAAAGGTTACATCTTCGCGATATGGTGTCGTAGTACGTGCTGTAGACCGTACTCACGATTGGGATGATGCTTATACTTTCTCTATCGGGTCAACTGCTGCAGAATCTAAATTTACCCTTGGTACCACGACCAACAAATATAATGGTGGTGGCTGGATTGATGAGACCCAAACTTATCTTGCAGCCGTCGGTGAGACTATTGAACGTTATTGTGGCGCTTATCCTCACTTTGATTTGCAACGACAAGCTTCATACCGTGAGCTTATTAATGATGGATTTCAAGCAATAGATCCGAATGATATTAGTCTTTTTGACCCAACACAGTTTGAGGATTCTCGATTTGAATTTCGAGAATTCAATGAAGATAGTGTGATCCACTGGGTCCGTGGATTTGACCTAACTAATAGTACTGAAATCTATTATCCAGCTGCGTTATTATTGCTGACTAATTTTGCCGAAGTTGAAGGAAAACCAATTGGATATAGCACAAGTAGTGGTTTGGCATCACATTCCACTCCTCTCGACGCTATTATCTCTGGGCTTTATGAGCAAGCTGAACGAGATGCATTTTGTATAGCATGGTATGGTGGACTAACTTTTCCACGCATCGATCCATACAGCGATAAAGAGCTACGATATTTTTGGAAAGATTTTATCGAACCTTCTGGAATTGATGTCGAGCTGATTGATGTCTCAAAGGTGAATGAGATTCCAACGGTTGTTGCAGTATCAGTAAACCGGACGACCGATGTGGCTCCAATAGCATTTGGAGCATCATCTGCTGCATCATTACTCGACGCGTGCAAATCGGCTTCAGTAGAAAGCTTACAAACTCGCAATTGGGTAAAAGCCAATCAGCGAGATGGAATCAGCAATATTAATCTAACGGATGATCTCTATGAAACCATCAAAGATTTCGAAGACCACATCATGTTTTATATTCCGCGAGAAGCCGCAGACAAAGCTAGGTTCTTCTACGAAGGAGAGCTACAGCCCTTGAATAATGCACATGACTTAAAAAAATCTAACTCGAAAATTATTCAACTTAAGGAACTGATTGAGAAAGCTCGACAGCAAAATGGTAGAGTCCTCACTTTTGACCTGACGACTCCTGATATTAGCCAAGTCGGAGGACATGTATTCAAAACTATTATCCACGGTTTTCAGCAGCTCGATTGTGGCTATGGACGACGCTTCCTTGGAGGGTCGAGGCTTCGGAATCGACCTGTCGAGATGGGATTCAAGAATACCGAACTTACTATAACCGATTTTAATCAATGGCCGCATCCATTTCCGTAAGGTACACATTATGAATGATAAAAACTTTTTACAAAAGCATGGGTCCAATATTCGTGAGCTCATACATGGGGGACCGGTTCCAGGAATTAATGATCCTGCCGAAAATTATCTTCAAGCTTCTAAGTTAACTCGTGAAGGGCTAGCATGGGAGACTCCAATGATTCCAACTCTGATGGAATCGGAAGACCTGCAGAGAACAACCATGCGTTCTGCTCGCCGGTACGACTCTAGAGTATTCACTTCATTCAAAGAGGTCACAGAGATATCTAAGGCACTCAAGCGTGCTCTTTCGCAACGACGATCCACACAGCAGTTTAAAGAAAAATCACTGAAGCTCTCAGTGCTTGCATCAGTATTGGAAAATTCCTATGGTGCCTACGATGTGCATGGCGGGCAAACTCGTCGAAACACGCCATCAGGTGGTGCCCTTTATCCACTGGATATTTTCATAGTAACACGTGATGTTACAGGTCTTACTTCAGAGAACCTCTATTTCTTTGACCCATTTCGGCATGGCCTAACTGATATGGCTCAAGGTATTGACTTGGACAGTTTTCGTGATGCTTTACTATTGCCTGATGCAATTAAAGAAGCATCAGCATTTATCATTATTAGCGCAAGTATATGGCGGTGTAGATTTAAATATGCTCAGCGAGCTTATCGGTTTTGTTGCATTGAATCTGGGCATTTAGCCCAAAACTTGCTAACCGTTGCTACTGATTTGGGGCTGGGAACGCGTATATTCGGTGGGTTCATTGATAACGAAATTGTTAGTTTTCTCCCTGATATAAATGGTATTGACGATGTTCCGATGTACATTATTGCACTGGGAGAACGTGCGTAACTATGATCCAGTGTATATTACGAGGAATGCATTGTATTTGGACGCTAAAAGCTCCTAAAAATTTATGGCGTATTAACGCGCCTGAATTTTTCTATTACGATGGTCCTACACTTGCACTTGCATTATTAGATATTCCAGATATAAAACAAAAGCATATAAGTAAATCTAATGTTAGTAGTTTTATTATGGGTGCCGCTACTGGGATTACTTTTGCTCAGGTTAGTCGTTGGGTAGCAGGGCTACCGCCGAATATAGACACTAAGCGGCTAAAAGATTTGAATCTTATCTCAGTGGCAATAGCAGAAGAGATTATTTGGCGAGGAAATATAGATGGATCTTTTGATAGAGTGACGTCAATTGCTGGGTTTGGTGTATTGCATTATCCACTCGGTCGAGAGAAAGCAGTATTACATATGTTGCTATTTGCTTTTTTGGCAACTAAAATTCGTGAAAAATATGGGTTAATGTCTTCTATTGTATTCCATGTTTTTTACAATTTTACTCGATGAAATAAATTGTATTATCGAATTGCAGTTTTGTTTTATGGTAATCAAATACTCAAAGGAATAAGGAATGAAACCTCACAAAAATATTGGAAATCGTTTGGTAGGTATTTTTAGTTATGCTTCAATAAGTAATAGTGTGATTTTTTTGGCTATTATTTCTTCTATAATTGCAACTATTGCCCCAATTATTCAGCCCTATTTACTTAATCAGCTGCTTGGAGGAGGGGATCGCCCTGCTATAAGCACTTATGGGTTTGCATTACTAGTGTTGTTGATAGTCGGTGCAATAGCTAGAGCAGTGGAACAATATACCTTCGGTATTGCTGGAGAGAATATAGCTGCTAATTTTCGTCGCCAGTTGATAAAACACCTTTTGTCTGGGCATATCATTAAAGTCGAACAATGGTCCAAAGGTGAGATTGCATCTCGTCTAGGGGCAGATATAACCCAGGTAAAAAGTGCTTTTTCCGATGGATATTTTCGATTACCTCAATCAATTATTTTGGTTATTGGATCTGCAATTTGTATGGCCTGTATTGATATAAAATTATTTACTGTAGTTTTTATTTTACTAATAATAATATTTACAGCTTTTTTATTATCTTCACGTAAACTTAATGGTTACTCTAAGAATTATCACGATGAAGTGGGTTTATTTTCTGAACGTATAGTCCAATTTATTGAAGGATTTCGCATTCTTAAAGTATCCAACTCACTAAAGCAATTTGGTAATTATCTTAGTATTTCCATTCGAGGTATTGAAGGTCGTGGTCGTGTGCTTGCTGCCTTCGATGCAGTATTGGGTTCTATTTCCAATCTCACGTTACAACTATCTTTGCTTGTGGTATTGGCATATGGTGGTTTGAGGGTTATCGGCAATACGATTACTATGGAAGGTTTGATATCTTTCATTCTTTACCTTTCAGTGGCAACAAGTGCTTTTGGTGAAGCATTTGGCTGTATCAGTTTTATTCAAAAAGGTGAAGGTGCGTTTAAGCGTGTTCAACCAATTTTCGATATTCCTTTAGAGAAAACGAATGGAGTAAAGAAAACATTGGAGAATCAATCAATTATTTTTAAAGATATTGAGTTTAGTTATGGTGCGTCAGAGAAACTTTTAAAAGATTTCACTCTTAACTTGGAGCATGGGTCGACTACTGTTATTGTTGGTCCATCAGGAGCTGGAAAATCTACTGTATTAGCCATGTTGCTACGAATCATTACTCCACAAAAGGGTGTCATCAGTATTGGAGGACAGGATATTTCGTGCATGGATTTGTATGCTTTGCGTGACCTATTTGCATATGTCGATCAAGATTCAATGGTCATACCTGGGACTGTGCGTGAAAATCTTCTTATTGGAAATCCAAAAGTTAAGGACGTAGATTTAATCAGAGCGCTCCATGATGTAGGTTTAGATACACGTTTTAAAGAAAATGGGTTGGATACGGTGCTTGGAGAGGCAGGGGCACAGCTCTCTGGTGGACAGCGCCAGCGGCTTGTTATAGCCCGTGCTATCGCTAGTAATAAACCTATACTACTCCTAGATGAGCCAACATCCGCGCTTGATGGTGAGTCAGAAGATCGAATCTTTAGTTCAGAACTGCTACAGGGAACAAAAACTAAACTTATTGTTTCACATAGGGTATCCATAGCACAGCATGCGGATAACGTCGTGGTGATGAAAAGTGGAGCCATTGAAGCTTTTGGCAAGCATGCTGAATTATTAAAAATATCTAATTATTACCGTGCAATGTGGGAGCGAGAGGATAAAATAAATCTGGATTAGCTTATTTTATAATAAAGGTATTTATTGGTAGGGAGGATTTATATCTATAGTGATTATTCATTAGGATAGATCACCCCCTATGTTCCAGTATGTAAAACCATGAATCCTTATCTAATGGTACTGTGGAATCTTACAATCAAGCCAACTAATCCATTGGGTCATAGCGGAAGAAATCGTTGCCTCCTCGCTATACCACAGGACTGAGCTAGACACTGTTCATCACCCTGAATTGAACGGTAGCCTGACCTGGAACGCACCGAACATTGAACTCCACAAGCTCACTCTGAAGCAAGCCTTTGTGGCCACACCCTGCTGTACCTGAGGAAAAGCCATGCCGAAGAACCCTCGCCGAAAACTTCAAGGTTGTATTATCACCATCATCGGAAAGGCAGCACTGATAATTCTACGCCCGGTCGTGTCCTCTAGCTCACAAGTTAAACTCTTTTTAGCGTAATCATCGTGGACGGTACCTCTTGCGCCTACCTACAATTTGCGCACCACCCCAATGCTGCGACTGTTTAGCGGTAAATGCCGCCAAAGCGGGTTCAACCACCAGGCTATTTGTCAATTCTTGATGGGATCCTGGTGCTCACGGCCTCTGTCTCTGAGGCGCACACTATGATAGTTGTGCACTGTTAGTAAAGCCTGGATGGTCGGAACGCTCTAACAGATAAAGGGTATACCGGGTTGGGGTTGATCGCACCGAGCAAAAACCACCTAGAGGGATCATTGCCGAGCTATGGTTGAGCTTGTCATTGTCCATATCAAGTTGCCGGCTGGTACTTTTCAGCGTGTTTCCTAGGGTCATCAGTTCCTACGGTCAAGTGTTCTTGGTAGTGCGCGGGTTGCTTTTATAGCTTCAAGACCACCTCAGATGAATGACTTCTGACTCAGGTTCTTTGGAGGTAGGTGGGTATTATTAAAGTGATTCTTTTGAATTTTTGGATTTTTAACTCTGGATCTACGTCTGTGACAAGGTTTGAGAAAGCAGAACGCCCTTAAAGGAGCTTGTATTTTACAGTTTATTCAATGGGTGCTGAGTAATCTTATGTCGGGCGTAAAATGTTACAAAAGATTTAGAAGCTCTCAAGATCGAACAGTGCCGCCCATATTTTCTCCTCTACTTGCTCGACCGCTCCTGGGGAAGCTCCCATAAACCCAGATAGAGTGTATATAGCAAAACCCGCCGGAACCTACACCATAAGACCCCAACAGACTTTGCTGCCTTGATTAGTGTTTATTAGCTTCTGCACCACCCACTGCGGCAGGCAGAGTAAACTGAGAGTATGCGTATTAAGATTCTTGATCACCCGCTGGTGGCGCACAAGATTAGTGTGCTCCGCGATAAAAACACTCCCTCACCCACGTTCCGCCAGCTCGTCGATGAACTCGTTACCCTGCTCGCCTATGAGGCCACCCGTGAGATTCGGGTTGAGCAGCGCCCTATCGAAACCCCGGTGGCGCGCACGATGGGAACCGTTATCGCTAACCCGAAGCCTCTGGTCGTGCCGATTCTGCGCGCCGGGCTGGGCATGCTTGAAGGCATGACCCGCCTGGTTCCCACCGCCGAAGTCGGGTTTTTGGGCATGGCCCGTAACGAAGAGACTCTCGATATTGTCACGTACGCTGAGCGTCTGCCCGAAGACCTAACCGGTCGTCAGGTGTACCTGCTCGATCCTATGCTCGCTACTGGCGGCACCTTGATTGAGGCTATTAAATTCCTGCGCGAACGTGGCGCCGAATCCATCACCTGCGTCTGTCTGATTGCTGCCCCCGAAGGTATTGCGGCTCTCGAAAAGGGCGTTGAGGGTCTGCGGAATGTCGACCTGTTCCTTGCCGCTAAAGATGAGCGCCTGAACGAAAAGGCGTATATTGTGCCCGGTTTGGGCGATGCAGGCGACCGTCTCTATGGGCTGGCGCAGTAGCGCATCCTTACGGGTCTGACGATTCTGCGCGGGCGGTCTTAGACGTCGGGTGCCGCAAACATGTGCTTTGGGACTTGATTCTGAGATTGCACGCGGGGCGTCGGTTCCTTGTCACCTTCATACTGCGGTGTGCCCCTTTCTCCACATGCATCTGCGAGTGCGGCGAAAAACACTAGTAGTGTACGAGCTAACGGTATCCTTGGGAGCCTCCGCTCCAGAACGTGGAAATTGCGCCCGGTTCGTATGCGGTCAGGGGCTCTGAGCGCGCGGCTTTTTGGGGTATCGGTTCCGAATCTCCATGTATAATATGAGGGAGAAACGGTGCTTGTCAGCGTCGTTTCCCGGCACTGAATCAAAGTTCACGAGGGTGTGAAGCTGCGAGCAGAACGTCGCAGATACCCCAAGTTGCTTGATTTATGAGTCAAATAATAGAAATATTGATAGCAAAGGAAACGCCGCCCTTACCGCGCGGTGTTTGAGCATTCCGCATCATGCAGAATCAAGGGACCCGTACGCAACAAATCTTGAGAGAAGGTTGAACAATGTCAGGTGCAGTACCTGGATACGTCCACATCTCCCAGCGTGGTCGTGCTGCAAAGCGCCAAGTACCGCAGCAGAACCGCACACAAGGGTCCGCAGCTACTTTGCGCCCGATGACCTTCTCCTCCGGGGATCAGCAGGGCACCCAGAAGGCAGGAGCTCAGGAGAACGAGGCGCGCGGGTTTGTGCTGTATGTGGGGCTCAACGAAGAACTTGCCGCAGCCAACGGCACATCGCTGGTGCGTATTGTGCAGGATTTGCGAACCTATGCACACCATCTGGCACCTGAAGCCGAATCCTATGCCGCCGTTGCTTTGGCTCCCGTTCATGCGGAGGGCAGCGATCTTGAGGTTGTGCGCAATGCGCTTGGCGATCCGACTGCCGTGTTCTACCAGGCTGAGCTGCACAAGCAGGCGCGTGAAGCCGAGCAGCCCGCAACTCCCAGTTCCAATGGCGTTCTGATCGATTTGGCACGTCGTGAGGTTTTCCTTGATGGGGAACAATTGATGCTCACCTTCAAAGAGTTTGAGCTTCTGGCGCATCTGGTTGAGAACTCCACCCGTACCGTGGGGCGCGATGAGCTTTTGGAGTCGCTCTGGAGCGCCGGGGACGAGCATCCCCACGAACGTACCATTGATGTGCATATTCGGCGTCTGCGCTCGAAGTTGGGGCGTCTTTCGGGAACCGTGCGTACCGTGCGCGGTCAGGGGTACCGGTTCTTTGAGCATCCCGAAGTTGTGGTGTGGGCAGCCCCCGAATACTCCATCTAGTCTTTTTACGCTCGAAACCCCGCGTTCTTTCTGAAGAGCGCGGGGTTTTCGCATGCCGGTTTTTGTGGCGCGCTATCATGCGGCAACCCGGCATATCGGGGCGCCTACGTTGTACTATGAAGGTATGGTTGAGAACTCACTCCGAGACGTTAAGCGCCTGATTATCATGCGTCATGCCGAAGCCGACTGGGGTATGGATGATTTCGATCGCCCACTGACTAAACGCGGGCATCGTCAGGCTGCGGATGCGGGCTCCTGGCTCAAACAGAAGGGCTATATTCCCGAGCAGCTGATGTCTTCGGCGGCGCTGCGCACCCGGCAGACCACCACCTGGATTTCGGATGCGCTCGGTGAGCAGGCACCTACTCCGCACCTGGACGAGGGTCTGTACGAGGTTCCTGCATCCCGGGTACTGGCGCGCATTAACGGGGTTTCTGAGAGCGTACGCACGCTTATGGTGGTGTCGCATCTGCCTGCGGTACAAGATGTGACCTTACAGCTTGCGAGCCCCGACTCTGACTACAATTCCCTGATGGACGCTTCCTATGGCTTCTCGCCTTCGTCCGTGGCGGTCTTTGAAGTGCCGGGGGAGTGGGCGCTTCTTGACGGTGCGGATGCGCGCCTCATCGACTTTATGAGCTTCTAAATCCTATCCGCAGTCGGCACGTTGCGCCCTCGCCCTTTCTTACTGAACCGCCGCTTTTTCGATTGGGAGGGCAAGGTTAGCCAGGCGGAGACAAAGCTGCATCATAAGACAGACTGCGAAAATCTGATGCCCTACGCCCCTAGGACGCAGCGAACCCCCGCACCTTTTACAGTGTGGGGGTTCATTCTTTGGCGGAGACGGGGGGATTTGAACCCCCGGTCGAGTTCAACCCCGACCCTTCATTAGCAGTGAAGTCCATTCGGCCGCTCTGGCACGTCTCCACGGTGCACGAAACGAGTGCATCCCTATAAGAATATCGGGAGTAAGCAGGCTGGTCAATTCGGAATTGCCGACCAAACTTCCCCCATGAGCGAAAAACAACGCGCTATAGTTAGAGTTATTGCCACGCCCATTCACGCAGGCTGAAAACGGTTCCCCAGATATTTCCTACAGCAGGTAGACAGTGGGCAGGTCTAGTTGTCGCTTCTTGTCACCGAAAGGAATAGCTATGTCTGAGCATCACGCGGGAGAGCAACCGTCTCAGTCGCAAAACCCCCATCAGGGTGAGGACGCCTACGAGAAAACTCGCCCTCTCTCTGACTCTCTGCCCGAATACACTAAGCTTTATCAGAGCCAACAGCAGCCCGCTCCTAGACAGCAGGACTATCAACAAACTGTTCCTCAGCAGCACTATCACCAGTCGGCCCCTCAACAGTATTACCAACAGCCTGCTCCTCAACAGTACTATCAGCAGCCGGTATATGTGCAGCCCGTGCCCATGATGGCGGTCGTCCCCAAAACCCCGCAGCAGATTGCCGGTGAGCAGGCGGCACAAACCTCTTTAGCGCTGGGCATTGTTGGTTTGGTGCTCGCCCTCTTCTGGGTCACGAGTGTGATTCCACTGGGTTTGGGGATCTGGGGCGCGGTTAAAGGTGCTCAGGCTTCACGTGCCGGAGTTCTCGCCGGAGGCGGCCTTGCCACCAGCTGGATTGCCCTGTCGCTGGGGGCGATTGAGACTCTGTTCTTCTTTATTCCGATGGTGGCGTTCGTGATAGCCGCTATAGCCAGCACTCGGTAGCAGCCGTTAGCTTACAAGATGCAGCCCCGCAGAATCCCGAGGTCGGGAAGATAGCGGGGCTTTATTGTGCATGATCTGGGCGCTTTAACGTATATGCCGTGTTGGTACGGATTTGTTAACACGGCATGTTGGAAAGCGTGTACTTATCTTTAACCCTGTACAGTAAATAAAGCCGATAATAAAACTGATCTTATGTGCAACGATAGGATCGTCTACCCCAAGAAGGATAGTAATGTCCGAAAACTATAACTTTCAGCCTCAGCAGAACCCGCAGGGCGGATACCCTCAGCAGGGTTACCAGCAGCCGTACCAACCTACAATTGATCCTGAAGCAGTCAAGGCAGAGAAAAACGCAAAAATCTATTCCATTACTTCCCTTGTTCTAGGTGCTCTCGGTATTGGGATTTTTACCATCGGTTTTGGCATTGTTGCCGTAGTTTCCTGTATTAGGGGTCTTATTGCTAATAAGGGAAAGAATGCTGGCTATACCGCTATGGCGCTTATCGGGGGTATCCTCGGTGCCTTTGATATTGTGCTGGGGTTCCTCTCAAGGTTGGTCTCGTAACCTGCAGATTCTACGCCGAAAAACCCCGCGATACACCTGAAAAATCAGGCGCATCGCGGGGTTTAGTGTGCGGATGGTAAGGGATTTGAACCCTTGAGACGGGGTTACCGCCTACTGGTTTTCAAGACCAGCTCCTTCGGCCGCTCGGACAACCATCCCGGTATTTTCCGCCCTTGAGCGGAAAAGGTACCCGCCGATTATCTCATGTTCTATGCTTTTCTGTAAATCTGAACATTGCGGTATGCCCCGAGAACACATGCTAATCTCGGTGCAGGAAGATACAGATAAGAAGGTTGTTGAGGCTACTATGCGCGCCATTGTCGAGAAAGAACATGGAGATCCAGAGGTTCTAACGCTCTCTGAGGTTCCGATTCCTGCCCCTGCACCCGGGCAGGTCTTGGTGCGGGTGCATGCCGCCGGGCTGAACCGGGCGGATTCCCTGCAGCGGCGCGGGCATTATCCGCCTCCTGCGGGGGCAAGCTCCGTATACGGTCTTGAGATTGCGGGCGTGGTAGAGGCTGTGGGTGAGGGCGTTGATCCCGCTCTGGTGGGCGAGCGCGTCATGGCGCTTCTTGCTGGCGGCGGTTACGCCGAATATGCGGCGGTAGATGTGCGCCATACCCTGCCCGTTCCTAAGGGTATGAGCATGGTTGAGGCGGCGTGCATCCCGGAGGTCGCCGCGACGGTGTACTCGAATCTGGTGCTTCTGTGCGGAATGAGTCTTGATCCCGCGCAGAATAAACCGGCGGAAGATGAGCAGACTTCGCTTCTGGTGCATGGCGGTACTGGGGGCGTGGGTATGCATGCTATTCAGCTGGCGCGCGCCGCCGGTGTGCGGGTTTTTGCGACGGTCGGTGATGACGAGAAGGCTCAGGTGGTGCGGGCGTTGGGGGCGCATCCGATTAATTACCGCACGGAGTCTTTTCGTCAGGTGATTCAGCGTGAGAGTGCCGGTCACGGCGTGAATTATATTCTTGATGTGGTAGGCGCGAAATACCTGGAAGATAATCTGCGGTCTTTAGCCGATGGTGGGCATCTGGCGACGATTGCTGTGCAGGGCGGTCGCCGCGCGGAACTCGATCTGGGTCTTATGCTAACGAAGCGCTTATCGGTGCACGGTACGTCTTTGCGGTCACGGTCTGCGGATGAGAAGGCAAAAATTATGGCAGGGGTGCATGAGAACGTGTTACCGTTGCTTGAGCGCGGCGTTCTTTCGGCGAATCTTGATCGTGAATTCCCGTGGTGGCAGGCGTCGCAGGCTCATGAGTATTTTGATGCGGGTCAGCATCGCGGCAAGGTTGTTTTGCGCGTGATGTAAGTCGTGTTGTGCCGGTTTGGCCGGGTCAAATGCGTGAATTTTTCGAGAGCTTAATCCCATATCAACATTTTTTGTACGACATCCTGTCACCAAAATGAGATTTAGGGTACCCTAAGTATATAGAGCTTTCTAGACGCACGACCGGCTGAGCATGAGGAGGGGCTATGGGACTCAAAGATTTCCTGCAATCACGGCGTGATGACGCGGAACTTGGGCGTGGTCTCTGGCGTCGTGCGCACGACCGGTTTATTCGCGGTATTGATCGTTTCCATCAGGTTCTTGAACGCCTTGCCGATACCGAGATGATCGAACTTATCGTGCCGGATGCGAATACTCTTGCCGATCTTATTCCGCGGGTTCGTGCCGTCGCGATGGAAGCGCAGCGTATTGCCCCCAGTGATGGCATGGATATTCCTGCCTCCCCTGAAGGCACGTTCTCGGATCTGCATCGGGCGCTCTCAAAAGCTGGTAATGCGGTAGCCCTCTGCGCTGAGGCGCTGGCGATGGCGCGGTGCTTTGGCGAGTGCAGTGTGCAGTGCCACCGCAAGATTACGGTAGAACGCCGCGTGCAGAGTGTGGTTGAGCATGTCGAGAATGCGGAACGCCTGATCGCCCGTGCACGTGATGAAAAAGCTGCACAGGCGCGCAATGAAAACCTGTCTCTGCAGACAACCTCGGTTTAACGTCATAAACGTGAAACTAGCGGCGATGTGCGAATAGTTGTGTAGTTACGGGCACCGTATAATTTCCCCGATAATTTCGGGGGTTTAGTGTCTTTTGAGGGTTTCACGTCGCGAATTATCCAACATAAAACCATATAAATCCGCGTAAAACCCCACACGATATGAGGTAACTAGAACCTTAACTAAGGTTGAGCTTAGTATAACCATCATGGACCAGACGCCTACACTAAAAGCTCGGACACCAGCACATCAGGGAAAAGACCAACCAATGCTCGAATTCCATCGCAATGAACGTGCGCGCCAGCTACGCCCCAGTCTCTCTCGCTCCTGGCTTCTTGTACGCCCTAATTCAGCCGAAAAAGACTTTGAAGAAGCGTTCGCCAGTGAAGCAGACTCCATTATTCTAGACCTCGAAGACGGGTGCCCCGAAGACGAAAAAGACGAAGCCCGCAGTCGAGTCGTCAAAATGCTCAACTCCGGCGTGGTCGCGTGGGTGCGCATCAACGCTATCACCACCGAGCACTGGTGGAAAGACGTTAAAGCTCTCAAAAACACCAAAGGTCTGCGCGGCGTTATGCTCGCCACCGCAGAGCATGCGACCGATATTGACCGCACCGCCTCCGAACTGCCCGCCGGAACGCCCATCATCGCGCTTATCGAATCGGCTCTCGGGGTGCACAACGCCGTCGAAATCGCCAGCGCTATCGGAACCTTCCGCATCGCCTTCGGGGCAGGCGATTACCGCCGCGATACCGGTTCCAGCGACACCCCCATGGCGCTCGCCTATGTGCGCTCGCAACTCGTGATCGCTTCAACTCTGGGCGGTATTCCCGGTCCTATCGACGGGCCATCTGTAGGTAAGTACAAGGCGGCACTCACCGAGGCCTGCACCTACGCCACGGCCCACGGCATGACCGGAAAACTCACTCTTGACTCCGATCAGGCAGACACCATCAACCAGGCATTCTCGCCGAGTGACCACGAAATCGCCGAGGCACATAAAATGCTTGATGTTCCCATCGACGGGCCGCACGACGGTTCATATCTGCCGCGTTACCTGCGCGCCAAGAAGGTCAAAGAACTCGCCAAAGTCTACGGGCTGTGGGGAAAGACCGAAAGCGACGCCCAGCGCGCCAACGTCTAAAGTCTTGGTGTATAAATGTGAGCCGCGCATCCTGCTCAGAGGCAGGATGCGCGGCTCACGTGTTCTCTATACGGTACGGCTTCGTCGTGAGCAGCTAGTTGTACGGAGTCCTGCCGCCGGTAAAGGCATAGGCGCAAATATAGGAGGTCACAACCCCCAACACGATGGGGACGGCAATAATGGTGTCTTCACCGAAGATCCATCGATAAAAGAACCACAGCGCACAGCACGGTATCAGCAGAAGCACGAATACCAACCCAAAACGCTGGGTCTGTTTTTTATGACGCATGATGCCCCTCTCGAAGTGCAAACAAAACGGTAAAACTCTTTCCTTATTGTACGGGTTTTCAAGGGTAATCCGTAGATGGGAAACACAAAACCCGCCGCACTCTGCCCGCTGGCAGAAGACGACGGGTTACGCTGAGCCCCCTGTGGGATTCGAACCCACGACCTTTTCTTTACGAGGGAAATGCTCTACCCCTGAGCTAAGGAGGCACACGATATACGAGCTATATGGCGCGTATACCATCGCCAATATTAGCAGAGATTACAGGGCAGGGCGAATATGACCCATAACTCGAAAGGGGTGCGTTCCCCCGCAAGATATGGGAGGATAAAACGAAGATCTATTATCTTTACGGTAAAGGAACCCTCATGACATCTATGCTCAATCGCCGTACCGCGCTTTCACTCGGGGTACCCGCTCTCGCAGTCGTATTCTCCGCATGCGCGAACGCCACCTCAAATTCCGGGGCAAGCGCATCCGCAAGCGGTAGCTCAAGCTCTAACGCCAGCGCAAGCGGCTCAGCAAGCGGCGCTCCCTCGGGCGATGCTTCCGGCAGCGCTAGCGCCGGGGGAGAGGCAAGCGCATCCGGTTCGGCTTCGGCCTCCGGTGACTCCGCCAAAATGACCGCTACCAAAGTTGGCGAGCGCGACGAGGTTGGATACCACCTCAACACCCCCAAGCAGGGTGCGCCTACCGTGACCCTGTACACCGACTACCAGTGCCCCTACTGCGCCAAGGCCGAACCCACCTATGAGAAGGTTGCCAAGGACCTTGAGGGCACCATGAATGTGACCGTGCGCAATATGCCGCTGTCCCAAATTCACAAGAATGCTATTGCCGCCGCGCGGGCCGTGCAGGCGGCAGAGCTTCAGGATAAGCACCTGGAGATGGCGAATAAGCTTTTTGAAACTCAGGATTCCTGGAAAGATGTGAGCCAGACCGATCTGGCGGGAGTTCTTCTCAGCTATGCTCAGGAACTTGGGCTGGAGGAGGAGAAATTTAAGACCGACATGAATGATCAAAAAACCATCGACTTGATCAAGGGCGATTTTGAGTACGGCCAAAAGATCGGCGTGAAGGGCACCCCCCAATTCGCGGTGAACGACAAGCCTCTTGAGAATGTGGATTCTTCGACCTCCGCCGAGGATATGGCCAAAGAATTCAAGAAAGCCGCAGGGCTGAGCTAATCTTTCGTGATGGATGAAAGACAGCGAGAGCGTGCCGCGCTGGGCGTTCACCTGAGTGTGAGCGGTCAGCGCGGTCGCATTCTTGAGGACGGATTCAGCGAACACGGCTATGTGCTTGAGATCGGCGGTGCCGAACAATCCCATGTTGATGCTGCTGATGCGACCGTCGTGTTTTACGAGTATCTGCGACGCATCGCCAATGTGCTGGATGTACTCGCACCGCCGCGCGAACCCGTGACGGCTCTTCACCTGGGGGCCGGGGCGCTCACGCTCGCCCGCTATGTGCAGGCCACGCGCCCGGGGTCTTCGCAAGTGGCCGTCGATTATGAGCCACAGCTGATGGGGTTTGTGACCGAGGTGCTGCCGTTGCCCGCAGGTACCCGGTGCGAGTTCGTGGTTGCGGATGCGCGCGCCGTGCTCCCCGAGATTCCCGCGCTTTTCGGCGCTCATGCCGCATCCGACGACGGCGTTTTTCGCGGGATCGACGCTATTATTCTTGATATTTTTACGGGTATGGATGCGCCCGCCCACCTTGCCAACGCCGACTACTACGCCGAGCTGCGTGAGCTTCTGAGCGCCCGCGGGGTACTCGCCGTGAACGTGGGCGATGATGCCGGGCTGCCCTTCTTCCAGGGGCAGGCGCGCGCCCTATTAGACACGTTCGAGCATGTGTGGTGCCTGTGTGATTCTTCCATGCTGAGCGGTGAACACGAGGGGAACCTGGTGCTGATCGCAACCGCACGTGAACTCGACGAGGACACCGCCGATGCGCTGTTCGCGCGGGGACCGCATCCGGCGGAGGTGCTGGGTACCGAAGAACTGCGGGATTTTCTGGGGTACCTGGCCGAGCAATAGCTGCCCACGCCGTCCGCCGCAGAACCGACCCGGCACGCAGGCAGCGTAGTATCCCGCAGTCTATTCCGGCAGCGGTAGGGGAGAGGTATGCTCGGGAGGTTCGTTCCTCCGGTAAGAATCCGAAGTTTCGTCCGCAGGTGCCGAACCCCCGGTTGTCTGGGTAATTCCGATACTTGCCGTGATCAGCAGGATAATCGCAACCCAGCGCATCAGACCGGTTTCCTGACCTAACAGCGCCCACCCCGCGAGCGCCGCAATCGCCGGTTCCAGGCTGAGAAGCACGCTGAAGACCTGTTCGGGAAGGTGCCGCAGGGCTGCCAACTCGCTGCTGTACGGTACGACCGATGCCAGCAGGGAGGTTCCGATGATGAAGAGCACCAGTTGGGTATCGTGCGTAACGCTCCAGAGCGCTACGGGGCCGGGGAAAAGCAGGGCTCCGGGGACCACGCAGATGGCTCCCACGGACATTGCTATGGCGAGTCCGCTTGCACCGGGCACGAGCTCACCGACTGAGGCGCTTGAGCGAATGTAGAGCGCCCAGAATGCGCCCGCAATCAGGGCGTATAGTACACCCAGCAGGTCAGTTTCCTGCCCGTGTACCGCCTCGAAACCGAGTACCGCCATGCCTGCCGCCGCGCAGAATACCCACACTAGGTCGCGTTTACGCCGCGTGAGGATAGAGGCCAGCACGAGCGGACCGGTAAACTCGACCGCCACCGCCAGCCCGAGCGGGATGCGCGCCAGCGCATTGTAGAAGAAGCCGTTCATGAGCCCGAGCGTGACACCAAAAATGAGCATGGCACGCCACTGGCGGGAAGACCAGCCTAAGAATCCGTCGGATGTTTTTGCGGGTACTGCCATATATGCGGTTTGTGCACCTGCCCGATGCGCCCGCCAGCGCCCGGCAATCCAGACCGCCGCTCCTACCGTGATTGCGGCGAGAATCAGACGCAGTGTTGTGACGAGCCACGGACCAAAAAGCGGAAAAAGGTGCACCGCGAAAGCCGCGCCGAATTGCAGAGAAAGGCACGAGATGATCACAAAGATGATGCCGACGCTGGGGCGCTTGCGGTGACTATGATGGCTGAGGCTGGTCAAGAAACCTCCTAGATCACAACGACAACAGGCGGCGGTACCACGTGAGAATAATGGTACCGCTGCCTGCATATTGTTGTAACCTAGGGCATACCCTAAATGCGAAGTATATTCTACGTTGGGGAGGAGCCTTCTGACCGGGTTTCCTTAGCTTGCCGGTCGAGCTTGATCTGCTCGGTGGTGGGAAGGGTAATCACCCCGGTCTTCTGCACAAGGTCGGCACCGATGCTGTCAACCGCGCCAGGCAGGAAATGCGTAATTGTCTCCGCTGTACCTTCCTCAAGAGCCCGGCGTTCCACCCGAGCGTGCGATATCGTAATCCCGATACTTGCCGTAATCAGCAGCGCAATTGCAATCCAGCGCACCGCATCGGTGGGTTCTTGCAGAATAATAACGCCCACCAGCGCCGCCGCGGCAGGTTCCAGCGAAAGCACCACGCTGTATACATTCGAGGGGAGCATGCGAAGCGCCGAAATCTCGCCCAGTGCGGGAAGCGCAGAGGCCAGAAGACCCATCGCAAAACCAAGCGCCAGTAAGGCGGGATCGGTGATAACTTTCCCTAAATTATTGCCCGTGATGAAGAAAGGGAAAGGGATAACCAAGAGTGTGGAGACAAGATTGCCCATCACCATACCGCCCATCCCCGGAATTGTGGCACCCACACGCTCTGTTGCCAGGATATAGGCGGCACGAGAAGCGGCGGTGAGAATAGCGAAAAATATACCTATCAGTGCGAAATCTTCGGGCTTTGACTGCGACTCTGCCGTTAAAATAGCCATACCGGTAAAGGAAAGAAGAATCCAGATCAGGTCGAGTTTTCTTCGTGAAAGAACCGTTGCCAATACGAGCGGACCCATAAACTCGATAGCCACCGCGATCGCCAGCGGAACCTGCTGAATTGCCACATAGAAGAAGGCGTTCGCGCCGAAAAGCGCAATCCCCAAGACGATCACGGCAAGCCACTGCGGGCGCGTCCATTGACGAACTTGCGGGCGGAAAAAGAGATACAGCAGAAGCGACGAGGTGATCATGCGCAGAGCCACCACGCCCCACGCGCCCAGATCGCCCATCATCGTCTTAGCGAGCGCAGAACCGAACTGTGCCGAAATGATGGCGCCGATAGCATACGCCATACCGAGGCCCTGAGTCGCCAGTGGCGAGCGCGCCGAAGCAGGAGCAGACATATAGGTTCCTTACTGTGTGAAGGCCGGTGTTAGTGCCATTGCTGAACACCGCAGAAGACGCGTCGGAGCGCCTGAGTGAACGAGTGTGTTGTGTAACCTAGCTCAATTCTAAGCCCTCGGGGCGAAAAGCCGAACTAAAACGTCATACCGTGAAATTTACTCCATTATGAAACCTGCCGAAGATAAACGGCGGAAAGAGCTATGCCGCTTTGAGATACCGGGCCTGGGCTTGGGCGTAGATACCGTACCGATGGGTTAGCGGGCAAGATTTATGTCATGTGTAGTGTGCACAGGTAGAGCCGGGGAAAGTAGTTCTTGACGCACTAAAATTCCAGGCCAGGGGCGTGTCATGAACGCGACGGAATACTCGCTAGGCGGAATAAGCACCGTTTCTGCAGGATGCGGTACCTACTTTGAGTCAAAACGTGCTTTACTGACATTATGCTAGACCCGAAAAAGTCACTTTTTGACGATAACGGCAATCCCCGCCCGGCACTCACCAAAACGCTTGATACCGTTCTGCGCGTTCAGCGCCCCCTAGCGCTGTCGATGGTGAAAAGTTTGCGGGCGGCGCATCCGGATGAAACCCCCGAAAAGATTCTGCGGCGCCTTGAACGCAACTATCTGCGTGACGTGACCGCGATCGGCGGGGTGACGGGCGCATCCGCCTTCGTGCCCGGAATCGGAACCGTGACCTCGATGAGCCTTTCGGCGCTCGCGGTCGGCGGGTACCTGGAAAGGACCGCACTGTTCGCCCAGGCGGTGGCTGAGCTGCACGGCGTGCATGTGGAGAACCCCGAGGTTGCACGTTCGATGGTGATGGCGATTATGCTCGGCGAAGAAGGCTCGCAGCTGATGAATACCGTGCTGCTGCAGACCGGGAAGGCGAGCGGCGTTTCCAACCGGTGGGGAACGCTGCTGGGCGGTAAGTCGGCGGGCAAGACTTTTAGTGTGGAACGCACGATTCGCAATATGTTTATCAAGCGTTTCTTGACCCGCCAGAGCGGAGCCCTGCTGGGGCGTGCCCTGCCGTTTGGCGTGGGTGCGGTGGTTGGCGGCGGCGCAAACTTGGCGCTGGGGCGTGACGTGGTGAAGAGCGCCCGTAATGCGTTTGGCGATGCTCCCGCGTTTTTCCCGGCTGAGCTGATGCTTACCCCGCGCGCCCCCAAGTTCACGTCTGACGAGCAGAAAAACTCTCACGGACCCAAGGTTACGCGAGCACTGACCAGTAAGTTCAAGCGCACCAAGGCCGATACGAAGAACCACGATGCGCACGCTCACGGGCTGCAGAACCCTGGCGCGCAGCATCGCAAGACGATGGGGAACTAGAAGAAACTAGCCCCTTGCCCCTGCCCGCCGGTATTTCGCGGGTAAGAGTGCCCGTTTTGCCGCGGTTTTCACAAGACATACACGGGAGATTGTTAGATTAGCGAGGTGCTAATCTAACAGTTTTCCATCAAAGTGCGAAAAGTTGTTAGATTAGAGCATCCTTAATCTAACAACTTTTTGTGTTTTTCGGTAGACTTGATGGTGACGTTTGTCAAGAAGAACACTTCAACCGCCCTGAAACCTACTGTTGTGGAGACGGCATGATACTTTCAGAACGCAGGCGAGACCTTGAAAAACAAGTCGCCGAAATCCTTGCTTCGTATCGAGACGGGCAGCTTCACGCGAATCGGGAGAGCGCATCCATAGATTTCAAAGAGGAAGCAGGACGCCGAGGCGCTGGCGGTATTCTTCTGCCCGGCGAAACACGCAACGCTGAAGCAGCATCAAAACTTGCAGATGAAGTCGCCTGCTTTGCCAATACACCCGGCGGAGGCGCTCTGATCCTAGGTGTTGAAGACAGCCATGGAACGGTACTGGGAACCGAGCTTGATACTGAATGGTTGCGCCAGCGTATTGATGAGGCGGTACAGGTCGCCCCCGATATTGTGGAACACCACCTTGGCGGAGCCCAGGGTCTGCGCGTGCTGGTTCTCTACGTACCCCAGGCCAAAGAGCCTGTGTATGATACCGGCAATAAGCTGCGGTGGCGCGTTGGGGATCACTGCAAGCCTATTGACCGTTCCCTTTGGTGGGAACACCGTGAAAATATGCGGGAATACGACGAAATGGCTCAAAGCACCCGCTACACGCCTGAAGATATTCCACGCTCCACCATGAACTATGTGCGCGCCCTGCTCGGAGCCGATACAGCCCTCACGGACCGCGAGGTCTTGCAGCGTTTGGGCGCACTGCGTTCCGATGGAAAGCTCTCGCAAGCCGCCGCGCTCACCCTGTGCCCCGCATCCCGAACCCTGCTTGAACTCACTATCTTCGACGTTCCCGCCGGGTCGATCCTCAATACTGTGCGACCCGACGCTGACCTGCCGCTGCTGGAACAAATACGGCAGATCGAGCAGGCTCTGCAAAACGTGAATACACAAATTACGCTTCCCACCGGGTTTGCGCACCGCACAGTCCGGCAGGTTCCCGAAAACGCTGTGCGCGAGGCTATTCTCAACGGCATTATTCACCGCGACTGGAACAGCTCTGAACCTACCGATATCCGCTGGATTACACTCGATAATACCCTCGTAGTGCGAAGCCCAGGCGGATTTTACGGTGGAGTTACTGCGGATAATGTGCTCAGCAATCGTTCTGCACGATACCCCGCGCTCGCCGACCTATTCCGTGCCCTGACCCTTGTGGAGAAACAGGGAGTGGGGGTTGATCGGATGTACCAGTCCATGATGGTTCTTGGGCATCTGCCCCCTATCTTCGCGGAAGTGGCGGGTCCGCATATTGAATGCACGCTCGTGGGAGGAACACCAGTACTGCCTGTACTAGAGGTCGTATCAGCGATTGTTCCTACCGCACGTCAGAAAGACGTGGGAATCGCTATTATTCTCAGCTATTTGATACAGCACCCTTTTATCACATTGAAAACTTTGGCCGAACGGCTGCAATCTTCTGAAGAATCAGCGGCGCTCACGCTGCGGGCTGCCGAACAGACCGTTATTGAGGGTGTTCCGCTGGTAGCCCGTCTTAAAGAGCAACAGGTGTGGGTTCTGGGTGAAGGTGCGCTTAATCTTGCTCAGAATGCTCGGGGCGAGAACGACCACTATGTGCTGCCCTATCTGTCACGATCCGCGCAGGCTATGCACGATGTGATTCGGGCGTGGTGCGACCTCACCGGTGCAATCACAACGGGAGATTTGATGGAGCTGACGCATATAGCCCGCGGTACCGCCAAAAGGGCTTTAGACGCTCTAGTCGATGAAGGTACTCTAAGGCAGGAAGGACAGGGTCGTTCCACAAGGTACGTTATGGTTCATCAGGGGCGGTAATCTGCTGAATTTCTGTAGGTGGAGTAGTTGATGTTAGATTAGCGGGGTGCTAATCTAACAGTTTTCCGTCAAAGTGCGAAAAGTTGTTAGATTAGAGCATCCTTAATCTAACAACTTTTTGTGTTGAGGTGGAAAACTGGCGAATAATGGGTGTTCTATAGCCCCTGTCAGAACCATAAAAAGGCTCTTTATTCACATAAAGCATTGGAAAAACCGCTTTATGTGAATAAAGAGCCTTTTTTAGGACGTAGAGAGTGGGCGATAAGGATTGAAGGAGTTTAGCCCTGCGCATCCTTCGCGTGATCCACCAGCTGCGCGGCGATGCCGTTGTACGTATGCGGGGTCAAGTTCGACAGCCGCTCCTGCGCCTCGGCCGACAGGCCCAAAGTGCCCACAAATTCTTTGAGGCGCACCGCATCCACCCGATGACCGCGCGTCAGCTCCTTCAGACGCTCATAGGGGTTCTCCATGCCGGGGGTGCCCGCGATTGCCTCCGCGCGCATAACCATTTGAATGGCCTCCGCCAGAACCTCCCAATTGGACTCCAGATCGGCGGCAATAACGTCGGCGGCAATATCGAGGCGCTGCAGACCCTTAATCACATTGGAAATCGCCAGCACCGAATGCCCAAATGCCACGCCAATATTGCGCTGCGCCGAAGAATCGGTCAAATCACGCTGCCAACGCGAAGTCACCAGCGTGGATGCCAGCGAATCGAAGATCGCATTGGAGAGTTCAAGATTAGCTTCCGCATTCTCGAAGCGGATCGGGTTCACCTTATGCGGCATCGTCGACGAGCCCGTAGCACCAGCCACCGGAATCTGGCGGAAGAAGCCAATCGAAATATAGCTCCACACATCGGTGCACAGATTATGCAGCACACGGTTGAAATGCGCCACATCAGAGTACAGCTCCGCCTGCCAGTCATGCGATTCGATCTGTGTGGTCAGCGGGTTCCAGCTAAGCCCCAGATGCTCCACGAAACCCCGCGAAATAGCCTGCCAGTCAGCCCCCGGAACCGAGGCGTAATGCGCCGCATAGGTGCCCGTCGCGCCGTTAATCTTGCCCAAAAATTCGGTGGCGGCAACATGGGAAATCTGGCGTTTCAAACGGTACGCCAGCACAGCCATTTCCTTGCCCAGCGTGGTGGGTGTTGCGGGTTGGCCGTGCGTGCGAGAGAGCATCGGAACATCCCTGCCGGTCTCTGCGAGATCCAGCAAAACCTGCACCAGATCGCGGGCGGCGGGAAGCCATACATTCTCGACCGCGTCCTTAATACCCAGGGCATAGGAGAGGTTATTGATGTCTTCGGAGGTGCACCCAAAATGCACGAGCGGAACCAGATGTCCCAGCCCCAGCGCTTCGAGGCGGCGACCGATATAGTACTCGACGGCCTTGACATCGTGAACAGTGACCGCCTCAATCTCGGCGAGCTCGGTGACGGAATCAGCGTTGAACTCGGTCACGATAGCGCGCAAACCGGACTTCTGCTCATCGGTGAGCGGCGTGAGCCCGGGAAGAACGGCATGCTCGCACAGGTATATGAACCATTCGACTTCTACGTGAATGCGGTCGCGGTTCAGCGCGGCTTCGGAGAGGTAGTTCGTTAAAGGCGCGGTCACGGGGGCATAACGCCCATCGAGGGGACCGAGCGCAAGATTACTGGTGCCCAGGTCGATTCTTCCCGAGGGCAGGAGCGTGTTTTCAGGGTGAGACATACCTCTATCTTCGCATGTTTTGGCGTAAAAGGTCAGATTGGGTGTCTTCTGCGGCGGATGACGTGCCGTGTCTGTCTTGAGCACAGCGTATTGCGGGTTCTGGACGTCTTTCTGTGATTCGCTAAGGCGTTATTTATGGGATGTGTGCGGTCTGCCATGCTTGTGTGGGTCTGTGTCATATTCGGTCATGCGAGTGCGCGCATCCAACGAAATCGGGAGAAATAACCTGTGGATAATCAGCGAAAGTGTCCCACTACGGCAGGTTATCCACAGGGCAACGAGAGAGCGGGTATTAACCTGTGCCGAGCCTTCTAGGGTGAAGGTAAACAGGTACAGCATCGGTCACGCGCACGGGTACTCAGGCGTACCCGTGCGGCCGCAC